>CAZHEH010000001.1:0-20051 GCA_964531695.1 uncultured Planctomycetaceae bacterium
TCGGGCGGAACTTCTGCAACAAGCTGTGGAACGCCTCGCGGTTCGCCCTGATGAACCTCGGCGGCTGCCCGCTGTGGAGCGACATCCGCCCGCACGAGCATCTGGCCGACCGCTGGCTGCTGAGCCGACTGAACGCGACGATCCGCGACGTGACCGCGGCCGTGGACGAGTTCCGCTTCAACGAGATCGGCTCCGTCCTGTACCACTTCGTGTGGGACGACTTCTGCGACTGGTACCTTGAGGTCGCCAAGGGCCGCATCAACGCCGGCGAGCCGGCCCCCAAGGCCGTGCTGGCCCACGCGCTCGATGTGGTCCTCCGCCTGCTGCACCCGGTCGCCCCGTTCATCACGGAGGCCATCTGGGCCAAGCTCAACGAGCTCGCGCCCACGCGCGGTCCGGGCGATGCGTCGGGCGAGCCGCTGCTGGCCAAGGCCTCCTGGCCCCGCGCGGACGCGGCCGCCCGCGACGAAGGCGCCGAGCGGAGCTTCGCAGCGCTTCAGGAGATGATCCGCGGCATCCGCGACGCCCGGCAGCAGCACAACGTGCCGCCGAGCCGGAAGGTAGCCGCCCTGATCGAGGCGGCGGGCGAGACGGCCGAGCGGGTCGAGCGCAACCGCGACGTGCTCTGCTCGCAGGCGAGCTTAGGAGAGTTGACTCTGAGCGCCGAGCCGGTCGAGCCGCCGCGGGGCGCCGCGGCCGTGGCGGCCGGTGGCGCAAAACTCTACGTTCTGGATATCATCGACGTGGAAGCCGAGAAGACCCGGCTGGGTAAGCAGAAGGAAGGCCTGCTGAAGGGCATCCGAACGGCCGAGGGCAAGCTGGGCAACGCGAGTTTCGTCTCCAAGGCCCCGACCGAGGTCGTGCAGCGGGAGCGCGACCGTTTGGCGGAGATGCAGACCGAGCTGGACGCGATCGAGAAGTCGCTGGCGGCGCTGGCGTAGCGCCAGGTCGCCCCGTACAATGCGGACTCTCGGGGAGCAATGCGAACGGATTCAGCCATGCGAACTTGGATGGCCATCCCGGCGGCGCTGGCGCTGCTTGCCGGCGGCTGCGAGAGCTTCGAGGAGTGGAGACGGTCTCAGTCCGGCCCGGACGCCAAGGTCGAGGCGCCCGCCGAGAGCGAGGCGCCCGCGGGGCTGCGCTACCACGTCATGGAACCGATGCTGGCGCCGGTCGACGTCCCCCGCAGGGACCGCTACCTCCGGGCGACCATCGCCCTCGGGTTGCCGGCCGGCGGATTCACCGAATCCGAGAAGCGGATCGAGGAGAACTGGCTGGCCGTCCGAGAGGCGGCGCTGGCGTCGCTGAGCGACCTGCCGCCGGAGTCCCTTCGGGGCTCCAACGCGATCCGCCGGCTGGAGAAGAAGGTTCTGCACCGGATCCACGAGACACTCGGACGCGGAACGGTCCGGGACGTGATCTTCACGGAGTTGGTCGTGGAATGAGGCCACGGATTGTGCGGATGAATCACTCGAGGAGTCCACGGATTACACGGATCGCACGAACGAATCGCTGCCGGGCGGGCGCGTGGCGCGTGTGCGGAGGGCTGCTGGTGACGCTGATGCTGGCCGGCTGCGGCAAGAAGCCGGACTGGAGCTTCGAGTGGCCCGGCATGTCATCGGAGCCCGAGGTCGGCCGATACATTCTCCTGGGAGAGATCCGCACCAACACCCGGACCCCGGACCTCACCGGACGGGTCGAGGCCGCCATCGAGGTCGGCCTGGCCGAATCCGCGTCACCCGCGGATGAGGACCTGATCTCGGACAACACGTTGCTTCTCCGCAACACGGCCATCCTGTATTTCGCGGACCAGCCGCCCGAGGAGCTTCGCGGCGAGGCGGGGCGGACACGGGCGGCCGGGGAACTCCGAGACCGCTTCAATGCGGCCCTTCCTCGCCCCGTCGTGGCCGGCGTGCGGTTCGATTCATTGCTGGTCCGGTAGCGGTCCGCGAGCGTCCGCTTCCGGGTCTCACCTCTTTGCGTCATAATGCGACCCCGTGAGCGATACGACGCGACAGGAGCAGGAAGACCACCAGGAGCGCGAGCGGTTCTTCAGCGCGGCCCGGCTTGTGGCCGGGTTGACCGTGCTGTCGCGCCTGCTGGGCATGGCGCGGGATATCGCCATCGTCGCGCTGGGGGCCACGCGGGCGACCGACGCGTTCTGGACGGCCTTCTCCGTACCCAACCTGCTGCGGCGGCTGTTTGGCGAGGGCGCCCTGGCGGCGGCCTTCGTTCCCGTGTTCACCGAGGTCTCCGAGGCCGAGGGCTGGGAGAAGGCCCGGCTCGTGCTGGCCAACACGGCCGGCCTGCTGGCGCTCGTGCTGGCGGGGCTGCTGCTGCTCGGCGAGGCGGGGTTACTGGCGTGGCTCGCCCTGGCTCGCCCGGAGTGGGACACCGCCCTGCTGCTGCGGCTGACGGCGATCATGCTGCCGTTCATGTTCACGATCTGTCTGTTGGCGCTGGGCTCGGCGGCGTTGCAGTGCAAGGGCCGTTTCGCGTATCCCGCCTTCGCGCCGATCGTGCTCAACGTCTTCCTCATCGCCGCGGCGACCGTCGTGCACACGCAGATCCGTCAACGGGGCTCGGTGCAGCTCACCGTCCTGGCCGTGGCGGTTGTCGGGGCCGGAGCCGTGCAGCTCGCGGGCGTGGCGTGGCTGCTGCGGCGCGCGGGGCTGTCGGCGCCGCTGCAACTGCGCCCGGTGATGCGCCCCGTTCGGCGCGTCGCCCGGATGCTGCTGCCCATGATGATCCCCCTCGGCGTGATGCAGTTCAGCGCCTTCTTCGACCGCATCTACGCCTGGTGGATGACCGCGACGCCCGGCGAGCCGTCGCTGAGCATCCTCGGCTGGACCGTCCAACGCCCGCTCGCGCCGGGCGTGGTGACCTGCCTGTACGCGGCCACGCGGCTGTACATGTTTCCCCTGGGCATCCTGGCCATCTCGCTGGCCACGGCCGTGTTCCCCCTGATGAGTCGCTACGCCGCCCGAAAGGACACGCTCGGGCTTCGCGCCACGACAAACCGTGCCCTGCGCCTGAGCTTATTCCTCGGCGTGCCGGCGGGGCTGGGGCTCTTCCTGCTGGCCGAGCCGACGATTACGCTGATCTACCGCCACGGCCGCTTCGAGGACGCCGCCCGGCCGGCTGCCATCCTGCGGATGTACACGCTCGGCATGTGGGCGTATTTCGCCAACCACATCCTGCTGCGGGCGTACTACGCGCAGACGGACACTCGGACCCCCATCCGCGTGACCGGCTCGCTGGCGGTGGTCAACATGCTGCTGGTCGTGGTGCTCGTCTTCCCGCTGAAGGCGTCCGGCATCGGCCTGGCGACCGCCTGCACCGCCTCGCTCAATGCGATCCTGCTGGCGGGGCTGCTGCGAAGGCGCTGGGGCCGGCTGGGCGGGCGCCGCTTGGCCCTTTCCGCCGCGCGGACGGCCGTGGCGAGCGCGGTCATGGGCGGCGCGGTCCTTGGCGCGCAATGGCTGCTGGCGGGCCCGGCGGAGGCAATCGCCGCGCGGCTCGGGCGAAGCTGGGTTTACTCCGCCGTGACGGTCCTCGGCGCGGTCGTCGCCGGGGCGGGCGCGTACCTTCTGGCCGCCCTGCTGCTGCGGTGCGACGAGTTGGCCGAGCTGCTCGGCCGGGCGCCGGCGCCCAAGGCGCAAGCTACAATGGAACATGAGGAGGCGGAGCATACGGATGCCTGATACATCGAAACTCCCGAAGGAATACGCGAACATCGAGGCCGGTGAGCTTCAGCGACGAATCACAGACCGCAAGCGCGAGCTGGGCGAGCGGCTCGTGATCCTCGGCCACCATTACCAGCGCGACGACGTGGTGCAGTTCGCCGACCACATCGGCGACAGCTTGATGCTCTCCCGAAAGGCGGCCGAGCAGAAGCGGGCGGAGTTCATCATATTCTGCGGCGTCCACTTCATGGCCGAATCCGCCGACATCCTTTCCTCGCCGGGGCAGACCATCTGCCTGCCGAACCTGCAGGCGGGCTGCACGATGGCTGACATGGCTGAGGGCGAAGACGTGGCCGACGCGGTCGACGCGCTGGCGGGCCTGACTGAAGAGAAAGTCGTGCCGGTCGTCTATGTCAACTCGGCGGCCGCCATCAAGGCCATCGCCGGGCGCGCGGGCGGCGCGTGCTGCACGTCCAGCAACGCCCGCGCGGTCTTCGAGTGGGCGCTGCGCCCCGCCGGCGAGAACGGGGCCGGGGGAGGCAAGATCCTCGCCCTGCCGGACCAGCACCTGGCACGCAACACGGCCGTCGCCATGGGCTACTCCGAGGGCGACTGCGTGCTGTACGATCCGTCACGACCCGCCGGCGGGCTGACGCGGGAACAGGTCGATGCGGCCACGTTCCTCCTGTGGAAGGGGCACTGCTACGTCCATCAGTTCTTCACGGTCCCCGATATCGAGCGGGTGCGTGCGGAGGATCCGGACGTCACGGTGATGGTGCACCCCGAGTGCCCGCGTGAAGTCGTCGCGGCCGCGGACATGGCCGGAAGCACCGAACAGATCCGCCGGGCGGTCGGGGCCGCCGAGCCGGGCACGAGCTGGGCGATCGGCACGGAGAGCCACATGGTCGAGCGGCTGGCCCGGACACACCGGGACAGGCGGATCCGCGTCCTGTCTCAGATGCCCGCGGTGTGCGCCCAGATGATCAAGATCGACCTGCCCCATCTGCTCTGGACACTCGATGCCGTCGCCGCCGGCGAGCCGGTCAACGTGATCCGCGTTCCCGACGACATTGCCGCCGACGCCCGGACGGCCCTCGAACGCATGATTACGATCTAGCAGCCCGTTGAAGAAGCTGTTCCTGCCATGATCGGCCAAACGGCCTGCGCGTCTGCGTCGCGGGAGTTCGATCCCGGCGGGACCCGCATTTCCGCTTCTCGGTGCTTGCCCGTTCCGCTCGATCTCGCGACGGAACCCATTGTTCAATGGACTGCCGGAGAAGTGCAACAACGCCTGCGTACGAACGCCCGGATCCTGCTGTGTGCGGCATCCCCGTGTGCCTACGCGCTTTCCCTTAGGGGATCGGTCTTTGCGTCGAATTCACACTCACTTCGTCGGGTCTTGTGGCCGATAGACACAATGGCACCTGCGCGGCTCGCGTGAGGCGGGTCGCCGGAGAGCCGAGGGCATTTATCAATGAGAGTACTTCTGGCGGATCCGGACTGGCGTTTTGCGGAGCAGACGACGGAATTCCTGGAGTCCCACGCACACCTCGTGGTGCATCAGCCGAGCCCGTGGGCCGCGCTGGAGCAGGTGGCCCGCTGGCAGCCGGACCTCGTGATCGTTTCGGCCGAGCTGGCCTCGTCCGGCATCCTGGAGCACATCAACGAAATGCCAAGCCGCCCGGCCGTGCTCGTCACCGAGCACATGGACCGCTTCGACCGCGCCTGGCGCGCCTGGCAGCGCGGCGGCGACGAGCTGTTCCTCAAGCCGATCCTTCAGAGGGATGACCTCCAGACGGCCGTGGCGGCCGCACTGCGGAACGCCGCCGCCGGGACGCGCACCCGCGTCCGCCAGGTCGCCGCGTCGGCGTAGCGACCCACCGGCCGCAGACGAATCGTGCCGCAGCCGCATCATGGGCGAAGCCGCCTGCGCGCTTCCTCGCGCCCCGGTCGCCTCTGTTCCGCACTTTCCCCCGCGCGCCCGGCCGGCGGGTTGCCGCCTTTCCGGCGTCGTCGTCATCGTGTATCGTCTGCTCCGAGGCCGGGAGTGTCCGGCCGTGACTCCGCCCCGTCTCGCCGGACACAGGAATACGCACAACGCCATGGCTGACGATGCACCCGCGCAGGACGAACACCCCAACGAATCCGCCGGTGAAGGCCGCGGGGCCGACGAGACGGGCGGCGAGCGTCGCTCGCACCGGGCGCGGCTCGCGGGCAGAGTGGTACTGGTCCTGGCTGCGTTGGCGGCGCTGGCGTCACTCGTCGACGCGTTCCGCTTCGAGCTGTTCGGCTCGGCCCATCTCAAGGGCATGGACTACTTCTTCGTCGTCTTCCACGGGGTCTTCCTGGCTCTGCTGATCCTTCTGCGGCGGAAGCGCGTCCGGCTTTCGGTGGCGTTCCTTACGATAGTGGTCCTCGTGCTGCTGCTCGAGCTGGGCCTGACGGCCGCGCGCCCTTCGACCGGACGCGATTGGCCGTGGTACGTCTGGCCGCCGGATTTCCGTGTACTGACGGACCCACCCGACCTGCACGGCGTCACGCCACCGGGCGAGTTCACCACGAACTCGCGCGGCATACGGGGGCCGGAGTTCTCGGACGAAGACCGATTCCGCATCCTTTGCGTCGGCGGCAGCACGGCCGAATGCATGTATCTCGACGACTCCGAGGCATGGCCGCACCTGCTGGGTGAGCGGCTGAAGGACATCTCGCCGCACATCTGGGTCGGGAACCTGGGGCGTTCCGGCCTGGCGGCCAAGGACCACGCCGCCCTGTTCGAGCACGTCCCCGAAGCGTCAATGGCGGACTGCTGGCTGGTTCTCGTCGGGGGGAACGACCTTGGCTTGCGCTGCCGGGGGCGGTACGAGGAGCAGACGTCTCACTCCTTCGGCCGCACGTTCGTCTACCGCCGGCCGGGGCTTTCCGGCCAGCTTCGCAGTCCATTACACCGCAACCTGTTTTTGTATCATGCTTTGCAGAACGTGTATCTGCGGATCACGGTCGTGCTGAGAACGGGCGAGGCGGACGCTATCGTCTACCAGGACATGGAGGGCGACTGGGTCCAACGGCGGCAGGCCCTTCGGGAGGAAGGCGACGCCACGCTCGACTGGGACCGCATGCCTCACTGGCTCGACGTGTACGAGGCGGAGCTGATGCGAATGGTCCGCCTGGCCCGGGCGGAGGGCAAGACGCTGGTCTTCGCCACCCAGCCGGTGCTGTGGGCAGAGGACATGCCCGCCGAGCACGAGGACCTGTGCCTCGGCTCGCAGAATCCGTCCGGCGAGTGGTATTCGCTGGCCGACCTGGGGCGAGGCATGGCCGCCTTCAACGAGCGGACAAGAGAGGTCTCGGCCCGCGAGGGGGTGCTCTGCGTGGACCTGGCCCGGCTCCTTCCGAAATCGCCCGATGTGTTCTACGACGACCTGCACTTCAACGAGGAAGGGGCACGCCACGTGGCTCGCTGCCTCGCGGATGCCGTTCGGCCGGTCGTCCGGGAGCGCATCGAGGGCAAGAACTGACGCGGGGCAACGCGGCGGGCCGTGCTCGGGTACCGGTCAGCCGGAGGTGTCCTGCAGGTTCGCCTCGCGGGCGGCCGCCGCGTCGAGCGCAACGTACAGATCTCCCCCGGCCGGTCGAACGCCCGAGGCCGGCAGGTTCGCTGGGCTGGGCTCATCCTGTGTCAGGACGCCGGCGACGGCATCGGCCTTGTCCTCGCCCGTGACCATGAGGATGACGTGGCGGGCGGCGTTGATCAGCGGAAAGGTGAAGGTCATGCGGCTGCGGCCGAGCCGCGGGACGAAGCTCGCGACGACCAGCCGCCGGTCCTCCTTCAGCGACTCCAGCCCCGGAAAGAGACTCGCCACGTGCCCGTCGGCGCCCATGCCCAGCAGGATGACGTCGAACCTCGGAATGCCTTCCGGGCCGGCGGGGACGCGTTGGCGAACGGTGTTCTCATAGTCCGCCGCGGCCGCGTCGAGGTCCTCGCTGTCGGCCGGCATGGGATGCACCTGGACGACCGGCACGGGCAGATGATCCAGCAAGAGCCGCTGGACCATGCCGTAGTTGCTGTCGACGTCGTCCTGCGGCACGTCCCGCTCGTCGGAGAAGAAGAACTCGACCTGCTGCCAGGGCATCTCGGCGTCCATGGCGCGATCCGCCAGCACGGAGTAGAGCGGACGGGGCGTGGTGCCGCCGGCCAGCGCGACGCGACAGGCGCCGCGTCCGCCGACGGCCTGGCACAGGATGTTGCAGAACAGGTCGGCGACGTAGCGGGCCGCCGCCTCCGCGTCCGGCTTCACGACTATGTGCCGGGTCTTCGATCCGTCGGTCATCGCGTGTGCCTCTCGCTCCGCCGCGGCGATCCGGGCGATTGCCAATCGGCGTATGGATCCCCGAACAGCCGCGGGGCCACCTCCGGACCCCAGGAGCGCGGGGGGTACATCTGTAGTTTCGGCAAACCGGACCGTTCCCATTCAGTCTCGATGGGGTCGATCACGCGCCACGACGCCTCCACCTCGTCCCGGCGGATAAAGGACATGCTCTCACCCCGCAGCGCATCAAGCAAGAGATGCTCGTATGCCTCCGGCGACGCCGACTCGAAGGACGCCCCGTACCGGAAGTCCATCCGCACCGGTCGCAGGAGACGCCGGACGCCCGGCACCTTCGCGTCGAAGCTCAGCGAGATGCCCTCGTCGGGATAGAGCCGGATCGTCAGCCGGTTGCCCTCACGGACATCGCAAGCCGGGTCGGCGAACGGGCCGGCGTCCTGGCGACGGAACACGATCACGATTTGGCTGGCCTTCTGCGCGAGGCGTTTGCCCGTGCGGAGATAGAACGGCACGCCCCGCCAGCGGTCGTTGTCCACGCTCAGGCGCACGGCCGCGTAGGTTTCCGTCCGCGAATCCTCCGCGACGCCTTCCTCCTCCCGGTACGCCGCGACGCCCTCGCCCGAGAGGTACTGCCCGCGCGCGGTCCATTCGGCCATTCGGTCCGCAGGCGGCGGCCGCACCGCCTGCAACAGCTCGACCTTGCGGTCGCGCACCTCCTCGCAGCGGATGCAATCCGGGCGCTCCATCGCCACCAGCGCCAGAAGCTGAAGCATATGATTCTGCACCATGTCCCGCAGGGCCCCGGCCCGCTCGTAGTACGGGCCCCGGCGGCCCTCCATGCCGGTCGGTTCGGCCGTGGTGATTTCCACACGGTCCACGAAGCGGCAATTCAGCAACGGCTCGAACACCGCGTTTCCAAAGCGGAACACCAGGAGGTTCTGCACCGTCTCCTTGCCGAGGTAATGATCGATGCGACAGACGTCGAGTTCGTCGAACCATTCCTCGATGCACTCGTTGAGTTGCCGAGCGCTGGACAAATCCCAGCCGATCGGCTTCTCCACGACGAGTCGGCAGAAAGCGCCGTCCTCTCCGGGCTGGTGCAGCCCGGCCTTGCCGATATGGTTGATGACCCGCCCGAACGTGTCCGGCTTCGTGGCGATGTAGTGGAGCCGGTTGCCCCCGGCCCCCACGGCCTGGTCCAGCTCGCGGATCCGCCCGGCGAGGGCCTCGAACTCGTCCGGGTTGCCGGCGTGGGCAACCGCGTAATGCCAGTTCCGCGTGAGCGTCTCCCACACTTCGTCGTCGATGGGCCGGGTCCGGGAGTGTCGCTCCAGCGCCTCGCGAAGCCGCCCCCGCATGTCCTCGTCGCTCAGGTCGCGCCGGGCAACGCCCAACAGGCCGGTCCGCTCGTGGAGCAGGCCGTCGCGGGCGAGATTGTATAGGGCGGGAACGATCTTCCGCCCGGCGAGGTCGCCGGTTACACCAAACAGCACGAGGACGCACGGAGGCGATTGGGGCGGTTTCTCCGCCGCGGACGCCAGTGCGTGGTTCGAGGTTTCTGCCATGGACGCTCCGTTCGCCCGGCACGACCGGGGTTCGCACAATTATACACGCGGACCCCCGCCGGCGTCGGCAAGCGTGATGCAAGCCGAAGCGGCGTCGACTACAATGGTCGCGATGCGAATCCGCCGCGCTCAGGTTGGCGACGCTCCGGCGATCTGCGACTTGATCAACCAGTACGCCGAGCAGGGCGTCATGCTCCATCGAAGTCTGGAGAGCATCTACGGAACCCTGCGCGATTTCCGCGTGGCCGAGGACGACGGCGCGGTGGTCGGCTGTGTGGCCGCGCATGTGTTCTGGGGGGATTTGGCGGAGATCAAGTCGCTCGCAGTCGCCCCGTCCCATCGCGGGCGCGGCGTGGGCCGGCAGCTCGTGGAGGCGGCCGCGGAGGACGCTCGCCGGCTCGGGCTGCCGAAAATCTTCGCGTTGACCTACGAGCGCGACTTCTTCGCTCGGATGGGCTTTGACGAGATCGACCGCGGCGCCCTTCCCGAGAAGATCTGGCGGGAGTGCATCGCGTGCCCCAAGTTCGATTGCTGCGACGAGACGGCGATGTCCCGGCGTCTCGACGTACCGCGCGCCGGCACCTAGCGAGACGCTTCTGACGGCACGGCCATGGGTGAGAGCGAACCGATAATCCGGCTGGAAAACGTGCACAAGGCCTTCGACGGCGTACAGGTGCTGAAGGGGCTCGAGCTCGACGTGCACGCCGGGCGGACGACCGTCGTCATCGGCCCTTCCGGCTGCGGCAAGAGCGTGCTGCTGAAGCACATGGTGGGCCTGATCCGGCCCGACCGCGGGCGCGTGCTGTTCGACGGACGGGAGATCTCGTCCATGAGACATCGCGAGCTTTCGGACCTTCGGCAGCGCATGGGCTTCCTCTTCCAGGGGGCGGCCCTGTTCGACTCGATGACGGTTGAGCAGAACATCTGCTTCCCGCTCGAGGAGCACGGTATCGGCACGCGGCAGGACCGCCGCGACCGATGCGACGAGGTCCTCGCCCTTGTCGGACTCGAGGGCATGCAGAACCGGATGCCCGAGGACCTCTCCGGCGGCGAGAAGAAGCGTGTGGGACTGGCCAGGGCCATCGCCACCGGCCCCGATGTGATCTTCTATGACGAGCCCACGACCGGCCTCGACCCCGTGCGAGCCGATCTGATCGACGAGTTGATCCTGCGACTGCAGCGCGTCCTTGGCGCCACGGCCGTGGTGGTTACGCACGACCTCAGGTCGGCGAGAAAGGTGGGAGACCGCGTGCTGATGCTGCACCAAGGACGCTTCATCGCGGACACCACGCCCCGTGCGCTGGAATCCGTCGAGAACGAGACCGTGGCGCGATTCGTTGAGGGTCGCGCCGGCGTCGAGGAGCTGGCCCGGCTCGACCGCGGCTCGCTGCACAACACTCTCGATACGGCCGAGGAGAAGACGACATGAAAGAGCGGACCCGCAATGTGATCGTCGGCCTGACGGTGTTCGTCGCGATGATCCTGCTGGGCTGCCTCGTCCTTTTGTTCGCGGGGCTGCCGGAGATGTTCCAGACGGGCTACGAAATCCGAATGCGATTCGATCACACCGGGGCCACGGAGGAGGGCGACGCGGTCTACATGTCCGGCGTGGAAATCGGGCGCATCACGGACATTCGCTTCGCCGAGCCAGGCAAGCCGTACGCGGGGATCATCTTCACCGCGCGCGTGGACCCCGACATTCGGATTCCGGGCAACGCCCGCGCCAACATGTACACGCGAGGCATCTCCGGACAGCCCTACATCGAACTGAAGCCGGAGGGGGAGCCGATCCAGGATCCCGTCACCGGTGAGCCCTACGAGCTGCTGCCGACGGATCGCGTGGTCACGCTGGAGGGCAAGCATCACGCCGGGAACGTCGCTCAGGAGGCACGGGACCTGGCCACGCGCGTGGACGCCTTCCTGCAGGATGCCCGCCCGATGCTCCAGAGCGCCGGTCCGGCCTTCCAGGCCATGGGCAAGCTCGGGCAACTCGCCGACGAGGCCGGACCGGCTCTGCGAGGCATGACCCGGTTGATGGAGAATCTCAACCGCATGTTCGAGCCGGTCGAGCCGCCCGACGGGCACGCCGCCACGCGGCCCGAAGATGGCCAACCCGGCGAAGCGCCCGACGGGCAGCCGGCGACCCGCCCGGCCGAAACGCCCATGGCCAAGCTCAGCCGCATCCTCGACGGCATGGACCGGATCTTCGGCGATCCGGAGAATCAGGAGCACCTCGCCGCCGCGCTGGCCAACTTCGACAAGGCCGGCGCCGACGCAGTCGAGGCGCTGGAATCTCTGCGGCAGTTCGCCGACGACGGCCGGACGATGATGAAGGACCTCCGGGGCGACTTCGGCACGGTGAGCGCCGACGCGCGCGAGCTGATCCACAAGCTCATCGCCAGCGCGGAGCAGATCTCGAAGCTGACGGAGAGCTTGCATCGCACGGCCGTGAAGATCGAACGCGGCGAGGGCACCGCCGGACGCATGGTGACCGATGCCGAGCTGTACGAGAACCTGCTGACGGCCACGGAGCGGCTGTCGGAGGCGCTGGATTCCTTCAACCAACTGATCGAGAAGTGGGAACGGGAAGGCGTCGATCTCAAGCTGAAGTAGCGCATGGGGCCCGATGGGCTCGCGCGCTTCGGTGCGCGCCCGCGCTGCCGTCATTCGCCGGTCGAAGGGCCGGTACGTAGCGTGTTCGGGCGCACCATATACCGCTGGCGCTGGGGCATCGTGGCCGCCTGGCTGCTGGCCGCGGCCGGGCTGCTGTGGCTCGGCGGGCACATCGACCCCGCCGCCAACGAGCCGAAGAGCTTGCTGCCGCCCGACGCCCCGTCCTTGCGCACGTCAGAGAAGCTCCGGAGCCGCTTCGACGACGCCGGCGGGCTGAGCGAGGCCGTGGTCGTCTTCGAGCGGCCCGATGGCCCGCTCCGACCGGGGGACCGGGCCGCCATCGAGCGCCTGGCCGAGGAGCTGCGCAGTCGCGTGCGGGCCGGAGGACCGCTGTCCGGCGCGCGCGTATCCGCCCCCGGCGACGCCAGCGAGCTCGAGCGGCTCGATGCGCCCAACCCCCTTCTCAGCCAGGCCGATGCGAATGGCCAGGCGGCCCTCGTGTTCGTGAGCATCCCCTCCGGCTTCGTGTCGACCGACTCGGTCCGGGCCGTAGACGCCATCCGCGACGAGCTGGACTCCGCACGGCCGCGGCTCCCCGAGGGCCTCGACGCGGCCGTCACCGGCGCGAGCGCGTACGGACGGGACTACGCCGCCGTCGCGCGCAAGAGCCACGAGCAGACGCTCCGCGTGACGCTCGCAGCCGTGCTCGTCATCCTGTTGATCGTACACCGCGCGCCGCTCGCGGCCGCCGTGCCGCTGGCGGCCATCAGCATCGCCGCCGTCGTCGCCCTCAAGCTCCTGGCGCTGCTGGGCGGAGCCGGCTTGCACGTGGGTACGGCCGAGCGGATCTTCGTGTTCGTCCTGCTGTACGGCGCGGGCATCGACTACTCGCTGCTGTTCCTCGGGCGCTACCGGGAGATGATCGCGACACGGGCGCACCGGCGCGCGACGCCCGCGGCCCTCAACGCCACGTTCGGGGCGGTGTTCGCCTCGGCCGTGACGGACACGTGCGGCCTGCTGATGCTCTGCTTTGCCCGGCACGCGGCGTTCCGCACGACCGGCCCGGCCGTGGCGGTTGCGCTGGTCACGGCACTGCTGGCGAGCGTGACGCTTGTACCGGCGCTGGTCGGCGTGCTGGGGCCGCGCGTCTTCTGGCCGTCCCGCCCGCGTCCCGGCGGCAATGGGCGTCGGCTCTGGCCTCGCGTGGCGCGGGCCGTGGTGCGGCGTCCGGGGCTGGTGCTCGTCGTCACGCTGGCGGTGTTTGCGGCCCCGGCCATACACGGGGCGTCGCTCGACTGGGTCTACGACACGCTTGCGGAAATCTCCCCACGGCACGGGTCAGCCCGCGGGCAGGCGATGGTCCGGCGGCATTGGCCGGTCGGGGCCACCGCGCCCGTGACGGTGCTGTTGGAGGCCGACCGACAGGCGGACCGCGAGACCTGGCGCGAGAGGAGCAGCCGTGTCGCCCGCGAACTGCGGTCCACGGAAGGCGTCGCCTATGTACGGAGCATGGCCGAGCCATTCGGCGGCCGGGAGGAATACCAGGATCTGTACCGCCGGATCCGGCATCTCCGCAGGTCCAAGGACCAGTTCATCGCCGCGCCGGCGGCGCTCCGAGAACGGCTGGACGAGGCCCTCGCGCGCTGGGAGGCCGGCGCGGAGGGACGCTACCTCGGCAAGCAGAAGCGGTCGGTTCGGCTCGAGGCGGTGCTGGATGCCGAGCCGTTTTCGCGCGAGGCCATGGCGACGGTGGAGCGGATACGCGTCGCCGCCGAACGGGCGGCGGGCGAGGCGGGCCCGGCCGTGGAGATCCATATCACCGGCGCGACAGCGCGGATGCTCGACGTGCGTGCGGTCACGGCGGGGGACTTCCTGCGCGTGGGCGGCCTAGTACTGGCCGTCATCTTCGTGGTGGTGCTCGCGATGCTCCGCCGCCCGGTGCTGGCCGCCTTCATGGTCGGCGCGACGGTGGTTAGCTACCTGGCAACGCTGGGGGTGGCGCACTGGGTCTTTTCCGGGTTGCTCGGGGCGGCCGGGCTCGATTGGAAGGTGCAGGTGTTCCTGTTCGTGGTGATGGTGGCCGTCGGGGTCGACTACAGCATTTTCCTGGCTCACCGGGTATTCCAGGAGGCCCGGACGGTTCCGGTGCGCGAGGCGACCGAGCGGGCGGTCATCCACACCGGACCGGTAATCTCATCATGCGGCGTAATCATGGCCGCCACGCTCGGCAGCTTGATGGCCGGCGAGCTGGGGCTGCTACATCAGCTCGGCTTCGCCACGGCGCTGGGCATGCTGATCGACACGTTCGTCATCCGCCCCCTGCTGCTGCCGGCGTTCATCGTGCTGCTGCATCGTCAACGGCGGCCATGACCTCGTCGGGGATGTCGGCGTTCGTGTAGACGTTCTGCACGTCCTCGTGATCCTCCAGCGCGTCGATAAGCCCCAGAACCTGCCGGGCCTTCTCCCCCTCGACGGCCACCGTGTTGGCCGGGATCATGGCGATGCTCGCCGACTCGGTCCCGATCTCGCGATCCGCCAGGGCCGCCTTCACGTCCGAGTACGCCGCGACGTCACAGGTGATCTCGAAATAGTCGCCGTCGCGAACCACGTCGTCCGCGCCGGCCTCGAGCGCGACCTCCATCAGCGTGTCCTCGTCCGTCTGCTCGGCGGAAATCAGGAACGTCCCCTTCTGCTCGAACATCCAGGCCACGCAGTTCGACGCCCCGAGCTGCCCGCCCGCGCGCTCGAAGGCCTTGCGCATCTCCGGACCGGTCCGGTTGCGATTGTCGGTCAAACAGTCGATCAGGAACGCCACCCCGTCGGGGCCGTAGCCCTCGTAGATGATCTGCTCGTACTCGACGCCGCCCAGCTCGCCCGTGCCCTTCTTGACGGCCCGGCCGATCGTGTCCTTGGGCATGTTGGCGGCCTTGGCGTCGTCGATGGCATACCGCAGCGTCAGGTTGTCGTTCGGGTCGCCCCCGCCCTGCCGCGCGGCCACGATGATCCGCTTCGAGAGCTTGCTCCACTCCCGGCCGCGCTTCGAGTCGTTCGCCGCCTTCTGCCGCTTGATCCGTGCCCAGTGCGAATGTCCTGCCATTGGGTGTCTCCGCGTTGCGTTCGCCCACAGCTCGCTGCGGGATGTCAGTCCAGGTCGGGCTCAATGCCCGGACCGAGAGGCGCCGGCTTCGGTTCACGCCCGGCTCGCAGGGCCTCGAGCTTCTCCCGTGCCTTACGCAGCGTGCGACGAACCTCCCGATTGTTCCGGTCGCTCTCCTCGCCGGCCTCGACCGCCGACCGCCATGACTGGGCGGCCTTCTCTCGCCAGCCGAGTCGGTAGTAGGCGTCGCCGGCGTGGTCCAGCACCACAGGGTGATCCAGGGTCCTGCCCGACTCCACAAGCTTGTGGAGGATCCCGCCGGCCGCCCGCAAAGCGCCCTTCTTGTACAGAACCCAGGCAAGGGAGTCCTGGAAGGACGTCTCCTCCGGCCGCTCGGCAACGGCGAGGCGGATCATCGACTCGGCCTCATCCAGCTTCATGCCATAGTCCGCGTAGTAGTACCCGAGGTTGTTATTCGACATCGCCTCGTCCGGCGTCAACTCGTGCGCCTTCTCCAAGGCGGCCAGCGCCTCATCCTTTCGGCCGAGTTCGGCCAAGCAGGTCGACTTCAGGTTCCACGCCTCCTCGTCTTCCGGCCGGTCGGCAAGGTACGTCTCGACCCGGCGTAAGGCCTGCTCATACCGGTCGGACGCCGCCAGTATGGACACGCCCGTCCGCCTGCACCAGTTGAGCAACTCCTCTCGGCCCGTGGGCGGGTCGTCGTCATCCTCCTCCACGGCGGACAGGTCCTCGATCCACTCGTCCACGAGCGCCAGCGCGCCGTCGTACGCCTCCGCCACGAAGTGCACGGAAACCAGCACCTCCCGTGGCTGAAGTGCATACGGCTGGCGGTCGATCCAATCGCTCGCCGCCTCGCGGGCCTCGGCCAACTTGCCCGCCTCGCCCAAGACAATCACCAGAAGCCGGGCATAGGTGTCCCGATCGGCCTCTCGCTCGGCCGCCTCCAGTCGCTCCCGCACGAGCCGCTCGGCCTGCCCGTGCCGACCGGCTTCCGACAAGTGCACGGCGGCCACCTGAGTCGGCCGTAAGCCGCCCGCATCCGCCTGCCACTTGCGAGCCGTCGCCTCCGCGGCGGCGTATCGCTCGGCCTTCACCTGGCATTCGACCGTCAGGGCCAGCAGATCCTCTCGCAGCGCCGGCGGCGCGGTTCCACGCAAATCCCCCAGTTCCGCGAGCAGTTGCCCGTACCGCTCCATCTCCTGGAGCGTCCTGAGCAGGTGAAGCTGCATGCCCAGTTTCAGCTCCGGCCGGTCGGCCGTCTTGATGGCCTCCTTAAGCGCGTCGATGGCCTCGTCGTGCTTGTCCTGCTCCAGAAGGCATTCCACAAGCCGCTCCAGCGACCACGTGTCCTGCGGATCGCGCCGGAGCGTCTCGGACAGATGCTCCGCGGCCCGGTCGTACCGCCGGGCCGTCATGCACGCCTGAACGTACACTCGCTCGGCCACCAGATCGCCCGGACGGCGGCGGTACAGGCGTTCGACGGCCTCGACCGCCTGCCCCTTCAGATCGCCCCGCAGCAACAGCCCATGCAGCAACCGCGCCGCGATGGGATCATCCGGACGGAGCGCCGCCAACTCGCGACAGCGCCGCAACGCCTCCACCCACTCCCGCTTCGGCAGGAGGCCACCGGCAAGACTGGCGTCGATGGCGATGGACAACACCTCGGCGCGCAACGGCTCGGGCTCGAGCGCCTGGTAGCGTGCAAGCGCCGCCCGCGCGGCGGACAAATCCCCCTGCCGCAGGTGCCACTCCGCCCGCAGCGCCGCCAGCTCGCGCTGCATCGACTCGCTTCGGCCCGGAACGGCCAGGAGCTTCTGCGCGGCCGACTTGTTGCGATCGTACAGGCGTTGGAACAGCTCCCGGCGCAGCAACGGATCCTCGGAGCGCTCCTGCGCGGCCCGGATCATCCGCTCATAGGCCTGCATCGCCTCGCCGCCGCGCTCCATCGCCCGCCCGAGCAGCAGCAGCGACGGCGTGTGGTCCGCCCGGGCATCCAACGCCCGGCTCAATGCGACGCCCGCCGCTTCCGGACGACGCTCCGCCAGCCGAACCATGCCCTCAAGGTAGTCCGCGAAGTAGTGCTCGGCGCCGAGCGCCTCGCGGGCCTCCGTCACGGCCGCGTCCGCCTTGGCCAACTGCAACGTCGCCAGCAACACCTTGACGCGCGACTCGTGGGCCGCCAGGAACTCCGAATCGGCTTCCGCCGCGGCCGCGAACTCCTCGGCCGCCAGGTAGGGCTTGTCCGCGTACCACGCCGCCACGCCCGCCAGGTGATGCGCCTCGGCAGCCGGAATCCCGTCCTCGCCCGCCAGCGACGCGATACGCCGCTCCGTGCCGCTGCGCGACTTCGCCATCACCTCCCGCACGCCCAACTCGACCACCTCGAGCTGCTCGCGACCCGCCGCCAACGCCTCGGCCAGAATCCGTATGGCCCGCTCCGGTTCGCCGGCTTCCGCATGGAGGCGGGCCAGCGAGCGCGCGATCTCCGCATTGCCGGGCATCTCCTCGGCCACGGGAGTCAGGATATCCGCCGCCAGCTTGCCGGCGCCCAAATCCTCGGCCGTGCGCGCCAGAGAGGACGCCAGCGACACATCCAGCTCCGTCGGATTGCGCTTCCGGTACTGCTCCCACAGACGCAGCGCGACCTCGGCGTTGCCGGTCGCCCGGCACAACTCGCCGGCGAGCGGCCCGATCTGACCCCGTTGGGACGGCTCGGAGGACAGCTCGACCAGGAACGATTCGGCCTGGTCGTACGCCCCCGCCTCGATCAGCGCCCCGACCAGCAGCTTGGGCACCTTCGTGTCCAACCGGTCGCGCCGAAAGGCACGCTCCAACGCCTCGGCCGCATCCTCGTGGCGACGCAGCTTGAACAGCAACTCGCCGCGGACGCGGATAAGCCCCTCGGGCTCCAACACGAGCGTCTCCAGCGAGTCCCGCTCGACGTAGGACCGGCCGTGGTCGTCGATCCAATCGCTGAGCGTCGTCGCGCATTCCAGCGAGGCCTGCCAGTAGCCGCGATCCGAGAGCAGCTTGGCCAGCAGCAGCAGCGTCTCAGCGGCCGCGGGGTTGTCGGGGTTGAACTTCGAGCACGCCCTTGCCGTGCGCAGGCGCATCATTGCCTCGTCGAGTTGTCCTCGCCCCATCGCGATACGACCGAGTATGAGTTGCGCCCGCAGGTCGTCCGGTGCGGCGGCCGTGCTGCGCTGCAGGTTGTCCTCGGCCTGCCCGGCGTTTTCCAGCCCGAGGTACGCCAGGCCGAGCGCCCGGCGTATGCGCGGGTGGTCCGGCGCGAAGCCCACGGCCCGCTCCAGCGCCCGGCGTGCCGCGTCGAAGTCCTCGTCCGCGATCCGCCGCTCCCCTTCGAGTGTCAGGTCTTTCGGCCGGTCCGGCAGCGGCACCTCCTCCGGCGCCGGCTCGGGGGGCTCGATGGCGGGCTCGATCTCGTCCAGAGCAACGAGCGCCTCCTCCGGCAACGGGTCGGGTCCGGGCTCCGGTGCCGGTCGCATCGCGGGCGAGGCGGGATCTTCCGGCGCCGATACGTCCCCGTCCACGCCCCGAACCTCCGGCGGCGAGCCCTCGACCATCGGCTCGGGCGGCTCGGCAGGCGGCTCGCAAGAGGCCATCGCCAGGGCCGCCAGCAGCACGGCCGGCAGCAGCCACACCGACCGCCGGGCCTCGCGCCGTCGCCGCGCGGCCGTCGTTCGTCGCTGCTGTCGTGCTGCCATGGCGCTTCTCCCGCGAATCCTCAGGGAATAACCTTGTTGAGCGGATACGTGATGATGCCCGTCGCCCCCGCCCGCTTCAGGTCCGGAACAAGGTCCCGCTCGATGACCTCGTCCAGGATGACCTCGACAGCCACCCAGTCGGCGTCGGCGAGATCGGAGACCGTCGGGCTCTTCTCGGCCGGAAGCATCTTCGTCACCGCTTCCAGCGAGTCACGCGGCACGTTCATTTTCATGCCGACCTTCTCGCGGGCTTCCATCGCCGCCGCCAAGAGCATGGCGATGTTCTCGATCTTGCGGCGCTTCCACTCGCTGTCCATGGTCGCCCGGTTGGCGATCAGCCGCGTGGAGGACGTGAGTACCGTATCGATCACCCGCAGCCGGTTGGCCCGCAAGCTGCTGCCCGTTTCGGTTACGTCGACGATGGCGTCGTAAAGCTCTTGCAGGTTCGCCTTGACCTCCGTCGCGCCGTGGCTGAACTCGACGCCGACGTCGATGCCCTTCTCCGCGAAGTACTTCCGCGTAACGTTCTCCAGCTCGGTGGAGATCATGCCGCCGGCGAGGTCCTCCGGCTTCTGTACGCTGCTGGCCTCGGGAACCGCGAGCACCCAGCGGACGGGCGTCAAGCGCTGCTTGGCGTAGACCAGCTCCGCCACCTCGACCACATCCGACTCGTTCTCGCAGATCCAATCGTGACCGGTCAGTCCCACGTCGATCGTGCCCGACTCGACGAAGCGGCTCATCTCCTGCGGACGCAGCAGAATCGCGCTGATCCGCTCGTCGTCGATCGTCGGGTAGTAGCTGCGCGAGGACACGGTAATCCGATACCCGGCGCGGTTGAACAGGTCGATCGTGCTCTCCTGGAGGGAGCCCTTCGGAACCCCCAGGACCAGTCTGTCTTCACGTGCCTTGTGCACCATTCGTTTACCTTCCGGCCGCGCCCCACATGGCTAGGACTTCTTCGACTTCGAAGAGGCCTTCTTGCGGCTTCTCTTGGCCTTGGCGGCCTTTGTGGGCTTCTT
>CAZHEH010000001.1:20151-114569 GCA_964531695.1 uncultured Planctomycetaceae bacterium
TGGCGGCCTTCTTCTTGGACGCGCCGGTGGCCTTTTTGGCTGACTTCTTCGCGGTTTTCCTGCGGGCGGATGCCGCTTTCCCGGTCTTCTTGGTCTTTGTGGCTTTCTTCGCCTTCTTCGCCTTCGTGGCCTTCTTGGCGGCCTTGGCCTTCTTCCTGGCCTCCTTCTCCTCCTTGGCCTTTCGGGCCTTTTCCGCCTTCTCGGCCGTCTCCGCCTCCTCGGCGGCCTTGCGCTCGGCCTCCGCGCGGGCCGCTTCCTCCTCTGCCGCCCGCTTCTTGGCCAGGGCCTTGGCCCGCTTCATGGCGAACTCGCGGAGGCAGGCATGCGCCGCGGCCGTGTCCTTCTGGGCCACCGAACGCTCGAGGAAGCCCTGGATTTCAAGCGGATCGGAGCCGGGCTCGACGTACCCGTCCATCTCCAGGCACCCGGCGAGGGTGTCGTCCACCGGCACGGCCGGGATGCCGAACCCGAACATCGCCACGCACGCCTCCTCGTACGGGCCCATCTCCATCTCACGGAGGCGACGGCGAAGCTCGGTCTTGGGCAGCTCGGCCAGCCCGTCGAGCGACACACGGTTGGCCTTGCCGTAGATGTTCGTCAGGACGAGGTGGATCTTCTGGGCCTTGGCACGGGCCTGGGGGTGGTCCTTGCCGACGCACTCGATCAGCTCGCGCGGCAGGGCCACGCGCAGCTCGTTGTAGTCGACGAACTCTTCCTCGAGCGCGGCGACGGCGTCCTCGGCGTGCCGGTCCGTGGCGTCCGCCTCCAGCGCGGCGCGGATGTACACGCGGACGGGCTCTTCCAGCTCGTCGGCCGCCGGAAGCTTGACGCCCTCGGGCATGCCCTTGAGCAGGGCCTTGACCTTCTTGCGGTACGCGGTGGCGTTTTTCATTCCTGGTCCTGTTCCGATGGCGGCGGCCCCCCGGCCGAGGCGCCGGGCTCGCCCTCGTCGGCCCGCGGCTCCGCTTCGCCGGCTCGCCGGGACTCCTTGCGCCGGATCTCGTCCATGGCCTGGTCGATCAGGGCGAGGGTCTCCAGCGTCTTCTTGTATTGCGTGTCGATCTCGAACTGGAGCACCGGCGTGTGCCGCAGCCGGATCTGCTCCATCATCCGCTCCTGCAGGTGCCCCGCGGCGTGGCGCAGGCCCTGAACGGCGCGCCGCTGCTCTGCGGGCGTGCCCATGACGGAGACGAACACTCGTGCGGTCAGCAGGTCCTCCGTCACCTCGACTCGCGTAATGGAGGTCCGGGCGGGATCAATCCGCGGGTCCGAGAGCTTCGAAAGCACCAGCGTGCCGATCATCTCCCGTATCAGACTGCCCAAGCGTTCGGTACGTCGGCTCATCGTCTTGTCACAGCCACTCGATCTCGTGGTCGGTCAGAACCATGTCCCGATGGTTCCGCGCGGCGTTGACGACCTGCTGAAGGGCGCCCTCCACGTACCGCCGGTCGCTGCCCACCATCGCGACGGCCAGCACGACGAACCGGTGCGTGTCCTGCCCGTCGACCTCCGCCACGCTCACGTTGAATCCGTTGGTCAGCCGCTGCCGGAAACTCTTCACGACGCGGCGCTTGTCCTTCAAGCTCTGCGCCTGCGCCACGTGCAGTTGCAGATGCACCAGTCCCGTCGTCGTGGCCATCGCGCCGACCTCACAGCGTCCGGGCGACCTCGACCTGCCGGTAGAACTCCAGCACGTCGCCCTGCTTGACGTCGTCGAAGCCGACGATCTTCACGCCGCACTCCCGGCCGGCCTGCACTTCCCGAGCGTCGTCCTTGAATCGCTTCAGACTATCCACCTCGCGGTCGTCCTCGATGACCACTTCGTTTCGGGTGATCCGCACCTTCGCGTTCCGGGCGGCCGTGCCGTCCAGAACGTAGCAGCCCGCCACCGTGCCGACGCGCGTGACCTTGAATACCTCCCGGACCTCGGCTCGCCCGAGCGTCTCCTCGCGAATCTCCGGCGCCAGACCCTCTTCGAGGGCACGGCGCACGTCTTCGATCACGTCGTAGATCACCCGGTACTGGCGGACCTCGACCTGCTTCTCCTCGGCCAGATTCCGCGCCGCCGCGCCGGCGACAACGTTGAACGCGATGATCAACGCGCCCGACGCCTCGGCCAGCGTCACGTCGCCGGTGGTGACACCGCCGACGGCCGAGTGGAGGATGGTCAGTTTCGCCTCCTCCGTGCCGAGCTTCTCCAGCGAGCCGACCAGGGCCTCGATCGAGCCCTGCATATCGGCCTTGAGGATCAGCTTGACTTCGGGGATCTCCTCGCTGCCGATCTGCGCGAACATGTCCTCCAAGCTCACGCGATTGCTGGCGAGTTGCTCGGCGCGGCTGCGGTCGCGGCGATCCTCCGCGACGGCGCGGGCCTCGTCCAGGTTCTCGACGACGAAGAAGCGGTCGCCCGCCTCAGGCATCTCGTCGAGCCCGGCCACCTCGACCGGCATCGACGGGCCGGCCTTGTCGATCTCCTGTCCGCGATGGTCCAGCATCTGCCGGACGCGCCCATAGCCGGGGCCGGCCAGCAGGACGTCGCCGGCGTTCAGCGTGCCGTTCCGCACCAGCAGCCGTGCCAACACGCCCCGCCCGGGGTCGACCTCCGCCTCGATGACGTAGCCGGAGGCCGGCGCGTCCGGCTCGGCCTTCAGCTCGAGCAGCTCCGCCTCCAAGCTCAGCGTCTCGACCAGCGTGGAAATGCCATCGCCCGTCTCCGCGCTGGTGTGGATGACTTCCGTCTCGCCTCCCCATTCCTGCGGCTGCAGGCCGTGCTCGGCGAGTTGCCCCAGCGCCCGCTGCACGTTGGCGTTGGGCACGTCGATTTTGTTCAACGCCACAACGATCGGCACGCCCGCCGCCTTCGCGTGGTTGATCGCCTCGATCGTCTGCGGCATCACGCCGTCGTCGGCGGCCACCACCAAGACCACCACGTCGGTCATGTTCGCCCCGCGGGAACGCATCGCGGTGAAGGCCTCGTGGCCCGGAGTATCCAGGAACACCACCCGGTGCTCGTCGTCCAGATCCACGCTGTAGGAGCCGATGTGCTGGGTAATCCCGCCGGCCTCGCCCGCCGCAACGCCCGTCTTGCGGATATAGTCCAACAGCGACGTCTTCCCGTGATCGACATGACCGAGGAAGGTCACCACCGGCGGACGGAGCTTGCCGTCGGCCTTCTCGCGCTGGTCCAGCCGCTCCATCAACTCCTGCTCAGCCGTCTTGGCCGCCTTGATGACCAACTCGATTTCGTATTCCGCCGCGACGGCCTCGGCCGTCTCCCGGTCGATCACCTGGTTGACCGTCGCCAGAATCCCCATGCCCATCAGGTGCTTGATGATCGCGCCGGACTTGAGCCCCGTGGCCGCCGAGAAGCTCTTGACGGTGATCGGCTCTTCGATCTCGATCTTGCCGCCTTTGGCCGCCGGGCCACCGCCCCCGCCCTGCTTGCCGACACGGGCGCGGTGGCGGCGCAGGCCTCCGCTGGCGGCCGCGAGGCGCTGGTTACGCTCGACCAGGTCCTGGTTGCGCCACTCGCGGAGCTTCTCGCCGCTGTCGGCACTCCGCCCGCCGCTACGCCGGCGCGGGCTGCGGCGCTTGCGCTTGCCGCGACCTTCGCGCTCGCCCGGACGGCCCCCACGCTCCGGTTCGCCCGATGTCGGGCCCGGCGCCGGACGAGGCGGCCGACGGCGTATCGGCGCGGCCGGCTCGGGACGCTCCACACGCACCACGCGAGGGCCTTGCAGCTTCGCCGGTTGGGGCACGACCTGAGGACCCGCGGGCGCAGGCGGCTCCTCGGCCTTCTTCTCCTCGGACTCTTCGCCTTCCGCCGCCGGCTCGGGCGCCTCCGCGGCGGCGGGCTCGGGCTCGGCCTCCGCCGCGTCCGATTCCGCCGGTGGCGCCGGCTTCGCCGCCTCGGTCGGGGCTTCGGCGGCCGCAGCCGTCGCCGCCTGTTCCGACTCCGGCTCGGCTGCCGGGGTCTCGGCCTCTTCGGGGGCTTGCGGGGCCTCTTGTTCGACGCTCTCGGCCGGTTCCGCGGGGCCTTCCTCGACCGCCGCGGGCGGACCTTCGACCGGCGCCTCGACCTGCTCGGCTTCTTCACCCGCCACGGCCGTGGCGGTATCCGCCTCGGCGGCTTCCGCCGCGGCGGCCTCTTCCTCCGCCTTGCGGCGACGCCGCTGACGCGCCGCCTCCTTGCGCGCGGTGGCCAGGTCCACGTGCTCGCTCGTCTCGACGGCCGTGTGGGCGGATTCCGCCTCTTCGCTGAACCACTCGCGAAGCGTCGCCTCCAGGCCGGCCGAGACGGTCGACATGTGGTTCTTGATGTCCAGGCCCTCGGCGCGGCACTTCTCGAGCATCACCTTGCTCGTCACGCCAAGTTCCCGTGCAAGCTCAAATATCCGTGTCGCCAAAACGGCCTCCCGCGAAGCACTTCATCTCACAACGTAACGCCCCGCCCGGCCGTTGGGCCGGCGGGGCCGGTGTTACTACGTCTGGGTTTCGCCGGCGTCCGTTGCCCGCGATGCCGCATCCGGTTGGGGCGCCGGCTCGGCGTCCGCGGCCGATTCGCTCTCGGGCTGGGGAGCCGGAGTCGGCTCGGATGCCGGAGTCGGCGGCGCCTCGGGGCCGCCCGCCGCCGCTTCCGTCGGGCTGGACGGGGCCTCCGGCTCGCCCGGAGCTGCCGGAGCCGACTCCTCACCGCCGGCGGGGGCCGGCGATTCGGCCGCGCCCGACGCCCGGACGGGCGGCTCGGGGCGGTCCTCGGCCTCGGCGGCCGCCGCCCGCTTCTTCTCCTCAGCCGCCCGCGCCTGCTCCTCGGAGACCCGCTTGGCCTCCTCGGCGCACCGGATGACGAGCCGCCGGGCCAGCTCGGCGTCTAGCTGCAACTCATTCACCAGTGGCTCCTGACCGACCTCTTCCACGTCCAGCACGCTGACCATGCCCATGGCGATGACCTGATCCACGGCCGTGGACTCGACCCCCTCGACCTCGCGGAGGGCCTTCTCCAGCACGTCGAGGGCCTGGTTGAACTCGGCCGGCGTCAGAATGTCGATGTCCCAACCGGTCAGCCGCGCCGCCAGCCGGACGTTCTGCCCTCGCTTGCCGATCGCCAGGGAGAGCTGGTCGTCGTTGACCACCACCGTCGCCCGCCCCAACTCGAAGCACAGGGCGATCTCGGCGACCTCGGCCGGCTTCAGCGCGTTGGCGATCAGAATCTTCGACGAGTCGTTCCAACGGACGATGTCGATCTTCTCGCCGCCCAGCTCGTCGACGATGTTGCGGATGCGGCTGCCGCGAATGCCCACGCACGCGCCGACCGCGTCCACCTTGGAGTCCAAGCTGTCCACCGCCACCTTGGTGCGGTACCCCGCCTCGCGGGCCAGCGCCTTGATCTCGATGATGCCCTCGGCCACCTCGGGCACCTCCAGCTCGAACATCGCGCGGATGAAATCGGGGTGCGAGCGGGACAGGACCACCTTGACCTGCCCCGGCTCCTCGCGCGCCTCGAGCACCATCGCCCGGACGCGGTCGCCCTTCTCGTGCGAATCGCCCGGGATCTGCTCGCTTCGCGGCAGGATCGCGTCGGTGCGGCCCAGCTCGACGATCAGAGAGCCGCTCTCCCGGCGAGCCACGCTACCCGTGACGATCTCGCCGCGACGCTCCAGGAACTCCTCGTAGATGCTGTCCCGCTCCGCCTCGCGAATCCGCTGAATGATGACCTGCTTGGCGGTCTGCGCCGCGATCCGGCCGAGGTCGCGGATGCTCATCGCCTCGCCGTCCACAACAGCCGTGATCTCGCCGCTGTCACGGTTGATCCGGACCGCGATGTCCTCGGTTTCCGTATGGGACTTGCGGATGGCGGAGTACATGGCGGCCTCGAGATCCTCGATCACCGTCTCCCGGTCGATGTTCTTGTCCCGGGCCAATCCGTCCACCAAGCGAAGCAGGTCCTGGTTCATTTCGATTCTCGTTATCTCGGGCGGGCGGGCCGCCGTCTTGCGCCTGTTCAGTCCGCGATCAGGCCACTAAAAAAAGTGGGTCACCTCGCCCACTTGCCCAGTCACACCCTCCATGTGCTGGACGACGCATCGGCCCCGCGCCCTTGGCCAAGGCACGTGCCATCGATGCGCCGCCCCGGAAGCTACCCGGGTGGACCTAGCCCTCTCCAGGCCCCGGCGCGAGGCAAGGCCGGCATGGCACTACTGCGGCACACCGGCTCGTTCCCAACGCAGGCGAAGCATCACGTCTGTGACTCCCGGCCTGTTCGCTCGCATCTCATCGATATCCGAATACAAGTCGCCCGACGGGCGGCCGTTGCGCCTTTGGCGGCCGTCCGGCGGGCTACCAATGCCTTACGGTTGCGTAGATTACAGAAACCCCCGACCGACAGTCAAACAAAAAAGCGTCCAAAGGCCTTGCCTCAACCGCTCGTGCGGCTTGCCCGCCCCGGAGGAATCCCGTAATCTGGCCGCGCCGCGCAACGCACCCGCGCGAGAACGGGCATCAACATGATCGACATCAAACAGATCCGCAACAAGCCGGCCCAATACGCCGAGGCCGCCCAATGGAAGAACTTCGCCGTTGACATCGACCGGCTTCTGGAAGTCGACGGCAAGCTGCTCGACGCCCAGCGGGAGCTTCAGGACCTGCGGACCGAGCAGAACCGGGCCGGCAAGGAAATCGCCAAACTGAAAGGCGACGAAAAGCAGGCCGCAATCCAGCGCATGTCGGAACTCAAGGCCCGTGCGAAGGAGTTGGATGAGCAGGTCCAGGCGCTGGAGCCGGAGTTCCGCGAGCTGATGCTCCGTGTGCCCCAGCCGCCGGACCCGGACGTGCCGCTCGGGGCCGATGATACGCAGAACGTGGAGCTTCGCCGGGTCGGTGAAATCCCCGAGTTCGACTTCGAGCCGAAGGACCACGTCGAACTCGGCGAGCGACTCGGCATCATCGACACGCCGCGCGGCGTAAAGCTTTCCGGAAGCAGAAATTACGTACTCTGTGGCGCCGGCGCCATGCTCCATTACGCCGTACTCCGCCTCGCACAGGACCAAATGACGGCCAAGGGCTATACGCTGCTGAACGTGCCGGTGCTTGTCAATGAGGACGTCATGTACGGCACGGGCTACTTCCCCATCGGCCGGGACGAGGCCTACCTCTGCGAGCGGGACGAGCAGGCCCTCGTGGGAACCAGCGAGGTCTCCCTTACGGCCTATCACACCGACGAGATCCTCGAGGCGGGCGACTTGCCCAAGAAATATATCGCGTTTTCCACTTGCTTCCGCCGGGAGGCCGGGGCGGCCGGCAAGGACACCCGCGGGCTTTATCGCATTCACTTCTTCGACAAGGTCGAGCAGGTCGTCATCTGCGAGGCGGACGTCGAGCAGTCCAAGCGCTTTCACGACGAGATCCTCGCCAACTCGGAGGACGTGCTCCGGGCGCTCGGCCTGCCCTACCGGGTCGTGAACGTCTGCACGGGCGACCTCGGCCTCGGGCAGGTTCAGAAGTACGACATCGAGACGTGGATGCCCTCCCGCGGGAGCTACGGCGAGACGCACTCGGCCAGCCGGTTCTACGACTTCCAGGCCCGGCGGCTGAACATTCGCTACCGCGACGCCGACGGGAACCTCCAGCACTGCCACACGCTCAACAACACGGTCATCGCCAGCCCGCGGATCCTGATCCCGATCCTCGAACTGTTCCAGAACGCCGACGGCTCGGTCACCGTGCCGGAGCCACTCCGGCCGTACATGAACGGCATGGAACGGATCGAGCCGACAAAGTAGCCCTTGTCAATTCCGCGTCGCGCGGGATAATGAGCCCATCGGGCAGACGCCCGCACGGAGCAAACCGATGTCGGACACGGCGCACAGAGCGGAGGCACACGGCCGGGGCATGCGAGAGACCTCTCGCGTGAACTCCGGCGGGGTCTTTGCCCGCGCCCATTTCGCCCTGTTCTATTGGCGCCGCGGCTGAACCGCGGGGCCGTCGTCTCCTCACGAACGAACCTCCCCGAATCCATCGGCCGATCCATGCATCGGCAAAGGAGAAACTACGATGATCGTCGTAATGAAGCCCGGAGCGGACGAGCAGCAGATCCAGCACGTGATCGACCTCGTGCGGGACTACGGCCTGAAGGACCACCCGATCTACGGCACGGATCGTACCGTCATCGCGTGCATCGGCGACAAGCGGGCCGTGGACAAGGGCGCGATCGAGACCGCCCCGATGGTCGAGCGGATCGTGCCGATCCTCGCCCCGTACAAGATGGCCTCGACGGAGGTGAAGAAGGAGCGTAGCGAGATCGCCATCGGCCCGGAGGGCTTCCCCGTGGGCGGGCAGCGGGTCGGCGTGATCGCCGGCCCGTGTGCCGTCGAGAGCCGGGACCAGCTCCTGCGTACCGCTGACGCGGTCAAGGCGGCGGGCGCGATCGGCCTGCGGGGCGGGGCTTACAAGCCGCGGACGAGCCCCTACACCTTCCAGGGCATGGGCGTGGAGGGGCTCCAACTCCTCGCCGAGGCGCGCGACAAGACCGGCCTGGCGATCGTCACCGAGGTCATCGGCCTCGAGCAGGTCGAGCCGGTGGCCGAGTACGCGGACGTCCTGCAGATCGGCGCCCGCAACATGCAGCATTACCCCTTGCTGGAGGCCGTGGGGCAGGCGGGCAAGCCCGTAATGCTCAAGCGGGGCCTCAGCGCCAAGCTCGAGGAGTTCCTGCTCGCGGCGGAGTATGTCATCAACGCCGGCAACACGCAGGTCATCCTGTGCGAGCGGGGCATCCGGACCTTCGAGGACCACGTGCGAAACACGCTCCCGCTGGCCAGCGTGCCCGAGCTCAACGAGCGGACGCACCTGCCGGTCGTGATCGATCCGTCACATGGGACCGGACACGCGTATCTCGTGCCCGCCATGTGCCGTGCGGCCGTGGCGGCCGGAGCCGACGGGCTCCTGCTGGAGGTTCACCCCGACCCCGAGCACGCGATGTCGGACGGCGCTCAGTCCCTCACCCCGACCGCTCTGAGCGACATGATTCCCGTGCTGGGACGAATCGCGGAAGCCGTAGGGCGAACGCTGTAGATAAATAATTTCGGTTTTTGGTTGTCGCATAGCGTTTGTGAGCTAGAATAGATGTGGCTTGACTGCATGTGCGGGAGCCATGCGGAATCTCTTTTCCGCGGCATGGACGATCTCGCTCGTTCGCCCCAGCCCAGGCCACACGGCCGAGTTCCCAGTCCGCACCTCAGGGAGCGATGCGGGCGTCTCAGCGGGCATGGGCGTTCTCGCTCGATCGCCTCTTACCCGAGGCCGCACGGCCAAGTTCCCACCCAAGTAAGGTACTTCTCGTTGTATTGGCAAATCGGACGCGTGGCATGTCCTGGCGCCCAGGCAAAAGGAGCCGCAGATGACTAGAAAGCTTGGTGTGAAGATGCAGTTGTGTGCGCTGTTTGCTGCTGTGGGAATCTGCACGGCGATCGCCGCGGGCGACGACTTTAACCCGCCGCCATGGCGAGGCGAATGGAGCACGACGACGCAGTATTGGGAGTTCTCCACGGAGGCCAACCCGACCGAAGGCATGACGCCCGACGGACCCGGGCCGCTCGTGCAAGGCGAGCAAGGCCAGCCCTACCCGCCCGGCTACCTCCCGAGCACTCGAGTATGGGTCTACCCCTTTGGCGAATGGATCGACATCTACAACGACGAATCCGGCCGCCAGGGCGTCTGGCCGCTTTCGGGTGAGATCGAGGTGATAGTCGACAATCACGAGCCGCCGAATCCGGAGAAGTGGATGCACGTCCAGCTTACCTGGAAGGAACAGGACCCAGGCGCGCCGATCGACCCGAATATGCTGATCATCGGCCGTGGCGCCAGCGGGCCGGACGGCCCGTACAATCAGGGCCCGATCACGGCTACGGACACGGTTGACAACTTCGGATGGCATCACACGCTGTACGAATGGAGGGTCGTCCCCAACCCGGTGGATGAGACCTTCACGATCGCCGGGGAAATCGACGTCGACGAGTTGGTGATCGATACGTGGTGCATCCCCGAGCCGGCGTCGATGGGCCTGCTGGCGATCGGCGGGCTTGCCCTGCTGCGGCGAAGGCGGCGGTAGGCGACACGGCTTCAGGCAAGCTTGGCCTATGCAAGCGCACGGCCGGCCTCCGGGTCGGCCGTGTGTGTGCGCAGACACCTAGCGGCCCGGAAAGGGGCTCAGGCGCCTTTCCAAGGGCAAGCGCTCCGGCTGGCCTGCAGGACATGCCCGAACGCCGCGCCGCGTCCGAAAAGTGTACCGGCGGCTACCTCCCTGCCCGTACAATCCGCCCATGGCACCGTCCGAAACCGGGGACCGGGGACCTCGGGTCCGACTCCTTCGCGCGCCGCTGGCACCGGTCGCGGTCGGGTTGGCGTGTGGCATCGCGGCCGGGTGCTGGGCTGACCTGCCGCCGGCGGCCTGGGGCGCGGTCGCGGCAGTAGCCGGGCTGGCGGCCGTGCTCACCGTGCCTCGCCCGAACCTGCGTCCCATCGCGACCGGGGCGGCATTGACGGCCGTCGCGGCGCTGGGGGGCCTCTCCGCCGAGCTTCGGCGCGGGCACGTCTCCGACGACGACATCGTCACCTACGCGACCGAGGCGCCGCGGCTGGCGACGGTCCGGGGCCGAATCCTCACGGTGCCGCGCATCCGAAGCTCCGGGGAGTCGCTGGAGTTCGGCTACAAGCCCGACCCGAAGACGGGCTTCATCCTGGCAGCCGACGCCGTCCGCACCACCGACGGCTGGCGGCGGGCGGATGGACGGTTGCGCGTATCGCTGGGGGAGCCGGCCTGGCAATTGCGGGCCGGGCAGCAGGTCCAGATCGCCGGCTGGCTCAGCCGGCCCGCCGGGCCCTCGAACCCCGGCCAGCGGGACTGGGCAAAGCTGGACCGCGACCACGGCATCCGCGTGCAGCTCAGCGCGCCGGGCGCCGACGGAGCGCGCGTCCTCGCAGAAGACGCCCTGCGCCGCCCGTGGAACGAGCGGATCCTCTGGAACCTGCGCACGGCCGCCCGGCAGCATCTGGCCGACTGCGGAGACGAGCGATCCGGCGCGATGCTCAACGCGCTGGTCATCGGCGAGCGCTCCCCGGCGCTGGCCGAGCTGAGCCGCACGATGCGCCGCACGGGCGTGGCCCACCTTCTGAGCATCTCGGGCATGCACCTGGGCATCTTCCTCGGATTCGTCTACGGCGTGTGCCGGCTGGCGGCACTGACGCCGCGACGTTCGGCCGTCGTCGTACTGGTCGTTCTCGGCAGCTACCTCGTGCTGGCCACGCCGCGGGCGCCGCTGCTGCGAAGCGTCATCATGGCGGTGGCGATCTGCGCGGCCGCGATCTTCCGCCGCCGCCTCTCCATGCTGAATGCCCTGTCTCTCGCGGCGATCCTGCTGCTGGTGATGGACCCGCTCCGGCTCTTCCGCGCGGGCTTCCAGCTCAGCTTCGGCATCGTCGCGGGCCTGATCCTGCTGCACCGCGCAATGCGGCAGGCGCTGTTCGGACGGTTCATCCGCGGACGCGGGCTGATGGTCTTCCGCGGCGACCAACGCGCCGCCCGCTGGCTGCACTACCGCGCGGCGAACGCCATGATGGACGTGGTCGCGGCCTCGCTGACGGCCTACCTCGTGGCCGCGCCGCTCGTGGCGCACCACTTCGGCATCTTCAGCCCGTATGCGCCGGTGCTGAGCATCCTCCTGCTGCCGCTTGTGGCAGGCGTGCTGATTCCCGGTTACGTGTCGCTCGCGCTCGCCTGGCCGCTGCCGAACCTGTCGTATCAGATCGGCCGGCTGGCGGCCGGCGCGGCCGACTGGCTGGCAACCGCGGTCGGGTGGATCGGGCACCTGCCGGGGGCGTCCTGGACCCTGCGCCCGGTTCCGGCGGCCTGGGCGGCGGGCTTCCTGGCGATCCTCGCGCTGGTGGCGCTGCATCGGCGGATCCCGCGCGGGCGTGCATGGGTAGCGGCCGCGGTGGTCCTGCTGGCGGCGGCGACGGCCTGGACGCAACGGACGGCCCCTTCGCCCCCGGCCGCCGAGCTGCACTTGCTGGACGTCGGCAGCGGGCAGTGCGCCGTGCTGCACCTGCCAAGCGGCCGGACCGTGCTGATCGACGCCGGCACGCGCAGCGGCTACGACGCGGGGCGGGCCGCACTGCTGCCGTTCCTGCGCGAGCTGCGCCTGCCCGCCCCGAGCGAGGCGTTCATCTCACACGGGGACACGGACCACTACAACGCGCTGCCGCCGCTCCTGCCGCCCGACCGGGAACCCGGCGTGCCGCGGCTGCGGGGCGCCTGGGTGAGCCGCTACTTCGCCACGGGTGGCGAGGGTCGGCGGGCGGAAGGCCCGGAAGCCGGGGAGTTCGCCCGGATGCTGGAGGCCGGGGACGTGGACTTGCGGCGGCTGGCGGCCGGGGATCTCGTGCGGCTGGACGAACGGACGGAGGTGGAGGTCCTGTGGCCACCGCCGGGGCGCGACGAGGAGATCGCCGCGAACGTGAACAACACATCCCTCGTCATTCGCGTCCGCTGCGACGGCCGGACCGCCATGCTCTGCGGCGACCTGAGCGAGCTCGGGCAGCGCCGCCTGGTCGCCTCCGGCGCGGACCTGCGGGCGGATGTGCTGGTGATGCCGCACCATGGCGGCTGGTGCAAGGCGCTGCCGGCGTTCCTCCAAGCGGTCGAGCCGGAGATCGTCCTCGTCAGCGACAGCAGCGAGACGGACCTGCCGCCCACGGCCTCCCAAGAGCGGCGCGACTTCTACACGCGCCTGCCCTCGGCCTACCGCTTCTACGCGACGTACCGCAACGGCTGGATCCGCGTCCGCTTCGGCGCGGGCGGGCTCGACGTGCAGACCATGCGGTGAAGCTTCTTCTCTGACCATCGAGGACACGAAGGAACACGTAGAACGAGCGAAGCGCCCGCTCCGCTTGAAGCGGGACGTTGGCAATGGTTCCGGAACCGACTTGCCGGTTCTTGCTGCGGACGTGAGCGCACGGCGGCCCCTCCCCGCCATCGCCTCCGTGCCGCTCTGTGCGCTCTGTGGTGAGAGAATCACCGAAGCATGAGGTTGTCCCGATGGACGACCTCGTCGTACGGCTTGTCGCCCAGGGCATCGGCAATCCGGCCGCTCTTGAGGCCCTGAATCCGGCCGATCTGCTCGGCGGAGTAGTTCGTCAGGCCCCGCGCGATCTCCCGGCCGTCGGGGTCGAGGATGGAAACGGTCGCGCCCTTGGCGAATCGCCCGATCACCCCCGTGATGCCCGAGGGCAGCAAGCTCTTGCCTCGCTCGGTCAGGGCGCGGGCCGCGCCGGCGTCCACCGCGATCTTACCCGCCGGGCGCGAGGCCTGGCCGATCCACCGCCGCCGGCTGGACATTCTGCGCTTTGCGGGCAAAATCAGCGTGCCGAGACGTTCCCCCGCCAGCAGGCGCTCCAGTACCCGCGGCATGCGGGCGCCGGCGATGACGGCGACCTCGCCCGCCTGCGTGACCAGCCGCGCCGCTTCGAGCTTCGTCGCCAGCCCGCCCGAGCCGCGCAAGCTGCGGACGCCGCTATCCAGCGCGAAGGCCCGGTCGTCGACCGTCTCGATCACGTCGAGCACCTCCCCCGCGTCCATCACGCCGTCCACGCTCGTCAGCAGAATCAGCGCGTCCGTATCCGTCACGCTCGCCACCAGCGCAGCCAGCACGTCGTTTTCGCCGAAGCGAATCTCGTCCACGGCGACCGTGTCGTTCTCGTTGACGATGGGCACCGCCCCCATCGCGTGCAGGGCCCTCAGCGTATTGCGAATGTTGAGGTACCGCGTGCGGTCCTCGAAGTCGTCCCGCGTGACGAGCACCTGCCCCACGCGCAGGCCCCGCCGGGCGAATGCGTCGTGGAAGGCCCGCATGAGCTGGCCCTGCCCCACGGCCGCGGCGGCCTGAAGATCGGGCATGGCCTTGGGCCGCTCGGCCAGGCCCAACTCGCCCATGCCCGCGCCGATCGCCCCGCTGGCCACGAGCGCCACGTCCACGCCGCTCTTGCGGAGCGCAGCGATCTGCCCGGCCAGCTCCGAGATCGACTGGGCATCGGGCCGGCCGGATTCGTCGCAAATGCCGTTGGTTCCAATCTTGACTACGACCCGCCGGGCGGCCGTGAGCACGTCCTGTCGGATCGACCTATCCGGCATGGGGTGCCTCCCTGAGCTTGTCCGTTGCGATCCCGCCGGGGGCCGAGGCCGGCTCCCGCCCGAGCACGTCGCAGATCATCTCGACGTTCCGCCGCGTCGCCCCCTGGCGGGAGCGAACGTACTCGCGTGCCGCCCGGCCCGCCTCGGCCGCGGTCCGTGGCTCGTCCAGCCAGGCCGAGAGCGTCTCAGCCAGGGCCCCGGCGTCTGCAACGCGCGCGCACCCGTGTGTCGCCAGGCCGTCCGCCTGCGGGAAGTTGAACGTGTGCGGACCGAAGCAAGTCGGCTTGCCCAGCGCGGCCGCCTCGATCATGTCCGAGCCGCCCATCGGCACGAGCGACCGGCCGACAAACACGCAGTCGGCCAGCGCGTAGAACTTGCGCAGCTCACCCATCGTGTCGCCGAGGATGACGGCATGCGAGCCGCCCGGCTCCCGGGTTTCGGCGAGCGGCGATGCCGCCCCGCCGTCATCGTCCGGCCGTTCGCTGCGGCGTATCGGTTCGTAGCCGCGGGTAGCGATCAGCCGGGCGACTTCGTCGAAACGCTCGGGCTTGCGCGGCACGAGGGCCATGCGAGCGGCCGGGTGTCGTTCGCCCAAGCGCGCCAGCACGTCGAGCAGCAGCTCCTCTTCGCCCGGGCCGGTCCCGCCGGCGACAATCAGCGGCGACTCATCGTCGAGGCCCACTGCCGCCGCCAAGGCCTCCTGCCCCTCGACGTGGTCCGCCACGCCGGCCGTGTCGAACTTCATCATGCCCGTGACGTGAATCCGCTCCGCGTCCGCGCCCAGCGACCGGAACCGCTCGGCATAGCTCTCGTCCTGCACGCCGATGGCGGTCAGCCGGTTGAACAGCCGCGCCGCCAGCGGCCCGAGCTTGCGGTAGCCGGGGTAGCCCTTGTCCGCGCTCATCCGCCCGTTGACGACGACGACCGGGATGCGCCGCCGATTGCACGCCGCCAGGAAGTTCGGCCAGACCTCGCCCTCCATCAGCACGACCACCGCCGGTCGCACGCGGTCCAGCGCCCGCCGCACGGCCAGCGAGAAGTCCAGCGGCCAGCGGAACACCACATGGTCCGGCTCGTAGAGCTTGCGGGCGCGGGCCATGCCGGTTTCGGTCGTCGTCGAGATGACCACGCGGTAGTCGGGAAGCTGGCTGTGCAGCTCCTCGACGAGCGTGCGGGCGGCGTTGACCTCGCCCAAGCTCACACCGTGTACCCAGATGGCCGGCTGGAGCCCGTGGCGGACGGGAGCGGCGCCGAAGCGCTGGCCGATGTCCTCCCGGTACCGCCCATGGCGCGCCATCCGGTAGAGCCACACCGGGCTCAGCGCCGTCAGGCCGGCGGCGTACGCGATGTCGAGCAGCAAACCCATGCCCGCCAGTATCGGCCCGCTCGCCCGGCGAGTCCAGCCCGAGCGCGGCCGGGGCATCCGCCGCTACTTAGTGCCCTCGACGCCCCGGACCGTGTACTTCTCGACGGCCCGCTCCAGATCGACCCCGTTGATGTTCGCCAGCGTACACAGCCAGGCGAGAACGTCGGCAAACTCCTCCTCCTTGTTGTACTCGTCGTCGCCGGCCAGCGCGGAGGACAACTCGCCGACCTCCTCGACGAACCACATGAACGTGCCGGGGGTGCCGCGCTCGCTGTCCCGCTCGTGGTATTGCCGGCGGATGAAGTCCTGGAACTCGCGTAGGGTCACGGCGGTCTCCTCGGCTGGAGCGGCTGTGATCGGGTCCGGATATGCAGAATACCGTGGCGCGGCCGTGGGGTACAGCGCCTCCGCGTATGGCCTGAGACGGGGCCCGTCAGTCCAGCGCCCCCTCGATCAGCTTGCGGACGCGCCGCGCCATGGGCTCGGCCGGATCCAGCTCGAGGGCCTTGTCCACCGCCTCCAGGGCCTCGACAAGCCACTCACGCGGCGGGGACGGCTCCGACTGGGCCTGCCGATACCTCGCGATGCCGAGGTACGTCCACGCCTCGGCCGAGTCCGGGGCCACGTAGGTCATGCTCCGCGCGGACGCCACGGCCTGCCCGTACTGCTGCGCGGCGATGGCGATCTCCGTCATCGCCTTGTAGGCGCTCGCCTCGTACGGGTTGATGCGCGTGACCTCCGTCCAGTAGCGCAGCGCCTTGTCCTCCTCGCCGGGCATGGTGCGGTACGTCTCGGCGATCTGCCGAGCGTACGTCGGCTCCGTCATGGTCCGGCGATGCAACTCGATGAGGTTCGGCAGCGCCTCCTCGCGCTGCCCGAGTTGGAGGTACAGCCGGGCGAGCTGCTCGTAGCTGTAGTCCGCCAGCGGGCGGCGTCGCTTCAGCTCCTCCAGCGCTGCCACGGCCTCCGACCAATTCCGCTTGACCAGGTGGCACCGAGCCAGCACGTGCGGGGCCGTGCGCGAGTGCGGGTCCAGCTCCGACAGCTTACCGGCCAGTTCCGCCGCCTTGTCCCACTGCTCCTGCTCGGCCATGGCCTCGGCCAGCACCGCCAGCGCGGTGGTCTGTTCGGCGTCCAGGGCGAGGGCCTTCCGCGCCGCCTTGGCACCGTCTTCCCGCCGCCCGCTGCGGTAGAGCGCTTCGGCCAGGCGGGCATGGGCATCGGCGTCGTTGGGGCCCGCCTCGGCGGCCTTACGGGCCTCGCCCAGATCCGGCAGTGGCTCGGGCGAAAAGCCCCACCGCTCCACCTCGCCCCGAGCCCAAGCCGCGAAGGCCGTGTCAAACGCCGGCTCGCTCGTTGCCAGATGCCGGTCGAAGACCTCCGCCTGAGTCAGGCCCTGCTCGAAGCCCTCCAGCAGATCGATGACCGTCTCGTACCCGCGGGTCGTGATGATGTACTCGAGCATCCACTCGGACTGGGCGTACGCCAGCGAGCGGTCGCCCCGCCGCTTCGGCCGGATGAAGGACCAGTTCAGCTCCGCCACCGGCTTGAGCCGGCCCTCCCGCACGGCCTTGACGAGTGTACGAACGGCGTCGTAGTTCCGGCGATCCGGCTGTTCCCACACGGCGCACGCCTCGGTCAGCCAGTGCGGGATGCGATTGCCCGTCGCCGAGAGCGTCACCACGTGTGCGAACTCGTGCCGCAGCACGGTCGCCCAGTTGTATGTGCCGAACTGGCTCCGCTGGGCGTCGGGCGCGACCATCGCGATCACCGGGCCCGTGCAGGCCCCGACCGTGCCGATCCAGCCCTTGCCGGAAATCCGAACCGAGAACGCGTCGTGGGCCGGGAAGATCTCGATGAGCGTCTTGCCTTCCGGCTCGTGGTCGAAGTCCGAGGTCACTTCCCGGTACATCCGCTCGGCATACTCCGCCACCTGGTCGAGCAGCACCCGGTCATGCTCGCCGTCGACCTTGATAACGAAGTGCTCCGTCTCCCGGATCTGGTAGTGCTCCAGTTGACGCAGGAGCTTCAGGTAATTGCGGACGTCCTTGCGGTAGTCGTCCAGCTCGTGGGCCCGTGCCAGCACCTCCCGCGCCTCGGCCTCCTGCCCGGTCTGCATGTAGAGCAGCCCGAGGTTCGTCACCGGGTCGGCCAGCTCCGGCGCCAGCTCCATCGCCTGCTTGAAGTACGTCTCCGCCGCTTCGTACTGTCGCCCGGCCGAGAGCCACTCGCCGATCGTGTTCGGCAGCGTCGCGCACTTCGGGGCCAGCTCCCGCACCCGCTCCATGTGCGGGCGGGCCTCGCCCGGCTCGCCCAGGCGGATGTGCCGCGCCGCAGCCAAGCTCAACGCCTCGGCGTGGTCCGGGTTGACCTCCAGAATCGCGTCGAGAACCTCCGGGACCTGGTCAAACTTCCGCCATTTCATCAGGCACGCCGCCTTGATCAGCAGCGCGCCGGGGTGCCGCGGGTTGATCTTCAGCGCCGCTTGGACCTCGGCCAGGCACTGCTCGAACCGCCATTCCCGAAGGTGCAGCGACGCCAAGCCCACGTGGACGCTCGGAATCCGCTTGTTGTGCTCGGCCGCCAATTCGAACTCGGTGACCGCCTCTTCCGGGTTGTGCTTGGCCAGCAGGAACATCCCGGCCGCCACGTTCGCGGGCCAGTAGCCGGGCTCGACCTCCTGGTAGGCGACCTGGAAGTAGTTGTGCAGGATGTTCCGCGCCTGCTCCGAAGCCCGCCGGCCCGTCAGGATGGCGTACCGGTCCAGGATCCGCCCCAGCGCGACCAGCGACGCCGCGTCCCGCCGATAGGAGTCCCCCGCCAACACTTCCTCCATCGACTTGTAGACCTTGACGGCCTCTTCCTTGCGCCCGAGCGTCTCCAGCATCCTCCCGCGGAGAAGGATCGCCGGGGCCCAGTCGGGGCGAAGCGCGCAGGCCTTCTCCGCGGCCGCCAGCGCCGCCCCGTAGCCGCCCCGCACGGCCAGCGCCCGGCCGCGCGCCACGTGCCATGCGGCGTCCTTCTTGCCGGCTTCGGCCACCTTGTCCAGCGCGCGCAGGGCCTTCTCGTATTCGCCGATGGTCGCCAGGGCCTCGGACATGCCGACCCCGGCCGTTACGCCCACGTCCCGCTCGCCCAGCAGATCCCGGTATGCCCGAATGGCGGCGTCGTATTCGCCGGCCATGAACAGCCGCCGGGCCTGGATCAGCGCGGGCGGATGCGCAACCTCGCCCCCGGCCGACCGATCGGACGCCTCCGCCACGCGGACCACCGCCGGGCGGGTCGCCGGCGCGGCCGGCGCGGGCGCGGCTCCCCACGCGGCCGCCAGGGCCAGCAACACCCCCGCCAGCCGGATTCGCAACGTGCCTGTCATCCCACTTTCTCCATCGGTCCGGTCGAGTCTACTATACATGTTAAACGCGCCGGCCCGAGATTTGTTCGCCCCTATGCCAAAACCTGTTCCCGGTCCCCGCACCCAAAAAAGAGGCAAGCCCAGCGCCCGGCCGAGCTTGCCTCAAAAACGTCCTGGAATCGGCGGAACCGCCGCCCGTCACGCCTCGACGATCGCGCTGACCGGGCAGGAATCGACGCACGCGCCGCAATCGATGCACGTGTCAGCGTCGATTTCGTACTTCGCCTCGCCCTCTGAAATCGCCTCGACCGGGCACGTCTCGGCGCACGCCCCGCACTTCGTGCAGTCATCGGTAATCTTGTAGGCCATCCTCTGTACTCCTCAATCGGCTCCATCGGGACCCGCCCGGCCGCCCGCCGGCCGGGACCGTTGCACAACGGGGCCATACTACGAACTCCCAGCTTGCCGATTCAAGGGTGTTGGCGGGATTTGGTTAAGCTGGGAGAGGCCAAGTTGCGCCGCCAGCCACATGGCCAAGCTAGGCAAGTTGTCTGGCTGAATCGCGTTCGCCATAGGGAGGACGCTTGTGTGGCATGAAATATGCTTGGCGCGCTTTGCTGGTCAAAATGCGCAGATGATGCTAGTATTCCGCACAAAAAAGCGTACATTTAGCTAACAGGTGCGGCGATGACAAAGCAGGCGGCTGACAGACGGCAAAGAAAGAAGGTCCGTCAGAAGCGGTTCGCCAAGACGTGGCAACAGCCCGCTGAAGACTCGATCCAGCTCTACAAGTACAGGAGCTTGGCCACAGAAGAGCAGCGAGGTTTCCTGGAAAGGGTCTTCATCCACAGGGAAATCTACTTCGCGCGCCCCACCCAGTTTGACGACAAGTACGAGTGCCGCCCCGAGCTCATCTACTCGGCCCCGAAGGCAACCAAGCGGAAACACGCCCGCGACCATATGCGCTCCAGGCATCCCGAGATGTCGCGGCGACAGGTCTGGGAGAATGCTGGCCCGATGCTACGGAATGCCGAGCAGGACGGCGGGCACACACTGCGGAGCAAGCTTCAACAGCTTGGCATCCTGTGCCTGTGTGAGGTCAACGACAGCCCTGCCGTGTGGGAAGAGCACGCTGATGCTCACCGAGGCATATGCTTGGAGTTCCGTATTGCCAATCGTGCCCACGTGGACTTCCAGGGGCGTGCCCTCAAGGTCGACTACGTCGACCTGCCCCCCTGCATCAACGTGCACACCACCCCATGGAAAGACAAGGTCCGTCGATCGCTCTGCACGAAACTCCGCAAATACGAGCACGAGCAGGAATGGCGTATCGTCAGAGACAATGCTGGAGTGCAGACGTACCCCAAGGGCCTACTGGCAGGTGTGATACTGGGGGCGAGGATCTCGGCCGAGAACCGAGAGAAGGTCCTCGCCTGGGTCGCGGCGCACCAAGCCCCGCTGCGTGTATACGAAGCGCACCGGGCAGTCGGCCGCAATGCCGTGGCGATCACTCAGTTATGCGAGTGAGACGCCGAGCATGCAGGGCCGGGTGTGCTTCAGCCAAATCCATCTTGGCAGTCCGTGCGGTCGCCGGTAGAATCGTTGATCTTTCCCTGCCCCGGTCGGCGGGGTTGCACCGTCGCGGCCGGGGAGTAGACTGACCGCCGTCATGGCCCGGACCGCCCGAAACATCAAGACCGCCCACGACATCCGGCGGGAGTTCATCGCGTTCTTCGAGCAGCGCGAGCACATCTTCGTGCCGTCGGCTCCCCTGCTGCCCGCGGAGGACCCGACGCTCCTGTTCATCAACGCCGGCATGAACCAGTTCAAGGACATCTTCCTCGGGCGCGAGAGCCGGAACTACGTCCGCGCGGCCAACAGCCAGAAGTGCATCCGCGCCGGCGGCAAGCACAACGACCTCGAGGACGTCGGACACGACACCTACCACCACACGTTCTTCGAGATGCTCGGCAACTGGAGCTTCGGCGACTACTTCAAGGAAGAGGCCATCCGCTGGGCCTGGGAGTTGCTCACGGACGTGTGGGGACTGCCCAAGGACCGGCTGTACGCGACGGTCTTCGAGGGCGACGCCGGCGACGGGCTGGAACCCGACCGCGAGGCCGAGCGCCTGTGGCGCGAGGTCACGGACATCGACCCGTCGCACGTCCTGCACGGCAAAAAGAAGGACAACTTCTGGGAGATGGGCGAGACCGGCCCGTGCGGGCCGTGCAGCGAGATCCACATCGACCTGACCGCCGACGGCTCCGGCGGGGCGCTGGTGAACCGGGACGACCCCCGCGTCATCGAGATCTGGAACCTCGTGTTCATCCAGTTCAACCGGGATGAAGGCGGCAAGCTCTCCCCCCTGCCGGCCACGCACGTGGACACCGGCATGGGCCTGGAGCGCATCGCGGCCGTGCTGCAAGGCAAGCACACCAACTACGCCACCGACCTGTTCGTGCCGCTCATCGAGCGGATCGAGACCCTGACGGATCACCGCTACGGTTCGGCCTCGCTCGCGGCAAGCGGCTCGGGCGACTCGCAATCGGACCGCTTCGACACGGCCGACGCCGACAACATGGGCGACGTCGCCTGCCGCGTCATCGCGGACCACGTCCGGACCTTGAGCTTCGCCATCGCCGACGGCATTCTGCCCAGCAACGAGGGGCGGGGCTACGTGCTCCGGCGCATCCTTCGCCGGGCCGCCCGCTACGGCCGGCAGTACCTCGGCATCGAGGGGCCCTTCCTCGTCAAGCTCGTCCCGGCCGTGGCCGAGCTGATGGGCGAGTTCTTCGGCGAGTTGAAGGATCGCCGGGACTACATCGTCGAAACCGTCCGAGAGGAGGAGGAATCGTTCGGGCGGACGCTGGACCGGGGCATTGAGCTGTTCGATAAGGAGGCGACGCGACTGGCCGAAGCGGGAACGAAGGAACTGCCCGGCGAGTTGGCCTTCGATCTCTACACGACCTACGGTTTCCCCGTCGATCTGACGCAACTCATGGCGCAGGAACGAGGTATGACCGTCGATATGGCCGGGTTCGAGCAGGCCATGGAGCGCCATCGCGAGTTGAGCGGCGGCGGAGACGCCTTCAAGGCGGCGGACATCCCGGATTTGCCCCCCACGGACAGCGCGTCCAAGTACTCGCTCGAGCCCGTCGAGGCCAAGGTCCTCGGCTGGGTCCGCGACGGCGAGTTCGTTTCGAAGGGCGACCTGCCCACCGGCGACGAGGCGGCCGTGGTGCTGGACCGGACGAACTTCTACGCCGAACAAGGCGGACAGGTCGGCGACTCCGGGCGGCTGACGTGGGACGGCGGCGCCTTCAAGGTCGATGACGCCCAGCCGGCGGGCCCAGGCGTGCTGCACGTCGGCACGGTCGAGTCGGGCGCGCTGGCGGCCGGGCAGACCGTACGTTGCGAGGTGGACCCGTCCCGCCGGGACACGATGCGGAACCACACGGCCACGCACCTGCTGAACTGGGCACTGCGGGAGGTGCTGGGCGATCACGTCAGCCAGGCCGGCAGCGTGGTGGCGCCGGACCGGCTGCGATTCGACTTCTCGCACACGCAAGCCCTTTCCGATGAAGAGCTTGCGCGGGTCGAGGAGCTGGTCAACAAGCGGATCCTCGCCGACGATCCCGTTCACGACCGGACGATGCCGCTGGCCGAGGCCCGCAAGATCCGCGGCGTGCGGGCCGTGTTCGGCGAGAAGTACCCGGACCCGGTCCGCGTGCTGTCGATCGGCACGGACAAGCCGGAGGTCGAGGCGGATGACGAGACCCCGGTGGAGTTCTGCGGCGGCACGCACGTGGAGCGGACGGCCCAGATCGGCCTGTTCAAGGTTCTTTCGCAGGAATCGGTCGCCAAGGGCGTCCGGCGCATCACGGCCGTGACGGGCCGCGGCGCTCTGGAGCACGTCCGCGAGGTCGAGCGGGTGGTCCAAGAGGTGTCGCGGGCCCTGCGGACGGCCCCCGAGGAACTGGCGGAGCGCGTCGCGGCGATGCAGAAGGAAATCAAGCAGCTCCGCAAGTCGGGCCCGCCCAAGGCGGCGGCGGGAGCGGACTTCAGCCCCGAGGAAGTGACCGAGACGCCCGAGGGCAAGGTGCTGGTGGGTCGGGTGGATCATTGCGACGCCGGCGCGGCCCGGAAGATCTGCGACATGCAGCGTCAGAAGGGCGCCGCGGGCGTGATGGTCTGCGGCACCGACGGCAAGAAGGTCATGCTCGTGGCGATGGTGGACGAAGCCCTCGCCGGCGCGGGCACGCTGCGGGCGGATGAGTGGGTCCGGGCGGCGGCCGAGCCCGTCGGCGGCGGAGGCGGCGGCAAGCCGACGCTCGCACAGGCCGGCGGCAAGCAGCCCGACAAACTGCCGGATGCCCTGGCCAAGGCGGCCGAAGTGGCCCGGGACCGGCTCGGTTGACCGTCCCGCCGGCCTGAGCGAGCCCCAGTCGAGGGGCGTGCCGGGGTCACGCGTTTATCGTTGACAAAGCCCGGAAGGGCTTCTAGGTTTCCTGGAATTCATGAATCGTCCGGGCTCGCGGCGCCCTGACGAGACGGCCGCAGCCCCGCCGCGACTGAGGTGCGGTAACGATGCTCCCGAAATACAAAAAGTCACGCAGCCGAACCCGCTCGCGGCGTGCCCATCACGCCATGCGGGCGGTGAATTACGTGGACTGCCCCCGCTGCAATTCGCCGAAGCTGCCGCACACGGCCTGCGACAACTGCGGTTTTGTCCGCCCGGGCCTGAGCATAAAGGTTGGCGAAGAGGAGACGTAGCGGATGCGGGTCGGGATAGACGCCATGGGGGGCGATCGCGCGCCGGCCGAGCAGGTCCGGGGCGCCCTTGAAGCACGTCCGCTGCTCCAGCCGGATGACCGCCTCGTCCTCGTCGGGCGGGAGGACGTGATCCTCAGCGAGCTGGCCGACACGCCGAACTGGCGGGAGTTCATCGAGATTCGCCACGCCCCGGACGTGGTCGGCATGGACGCCCCCCCCGTGGAGACGTTGCGGGCCAAGCCCGAATCCTCGCTGGCGATCATGGCGGAGATGCAGCGGGACGGCGAGTTGGACGCGACGATTTCGGCGGGCAACACCGGCGCCTTTGTGGCGGCCGCCCAGATGCGCCTGCGTCGCCTGCGCGGCGTGCACCGCCCGGGCATCGCGATCATCACGCCGACCTTCCGCGGGCCGGTCGCGCTGTGCGACGTCGGAGCGAACGTCAACTCCCGCCCGCAACACCTGCACCAATACGCGATCATGGCGTCGGAGTACATCAAGGTGGTCGCGAACATCCCCGAGCCGCGTGTCGGGCTGCTGAGCGTCGGCGAGGAGGACGCCAAGGGCAACGAGCTGGTCCGGGGGGCCAACGAGCTGATGCGGGACGACCCGAACCTGCACTTCATCGGCAACACGGAAAGCCGCGACCTGTTCCAGGGCGTCTGCGACGTGCTGGCCTGCGACGGGTTCGTCGGCAACGTCGTCCTGAAGCTCATGGAAGGCATGGCCGAGAGCGTCATCAAGGCCGTCCTGGGCGAGCTTTCGCATGAGGCGCCCGCGCAGGCCGAGGCGATCCAGATGGCCGCACGGGGCATCCTGGCCAAATACGACTTCAACGAATACGGCGGGGCGCCGCTGCTGGGTGTGGCGGGCGTGTGCATCATCGCCCACGGGGCGACCAACCACCGGGGCATTATGAATGCCGTGCGCGTGGCGACGGACCTGTCCAACGCCCGCGTCAACGAACGGATTACCGAGCTTCTGTCGGGGCAAGGATCGGCCCAATGAGCCAAGCTGCACGGGCGGCCGTCACCGGCTTGGGCATCGCCTTGCCCGAGCGGGTCATGACGAACGCGGATTACGAGAAGATCGTCGACACGTCCGACGAGTGGATCACCCAGCGTACGGGCATCAAGGAGCGGCACATCGTCGGCGAAGGCGAGTCGACCGCCACGCTCGGCGCCGAGGCCGCCCGCAGGGCGCTGGCGGACGCGGGCATCAAGCCGACCGATCTGGACCTGATCATCTGCGCCACGATCACGCCGGATATGACCTGCCCGTCGACCGCGTGCTTCATCCAGGATGAGATCGGCGCGACGGACGTGGCGGCGTTCGATCTGGCGGCCGCATGCAGCGGCTTCCTCTACGGGCTTTCGGTGGCCGCCAAGTTCATCGAGACGGGCACGTACCGCCGCATCCTCGTGCTCGGGGCCGAGACGCTCAGCCGCTTCACGGACTACACGGACCGCACAAGCTGCGTCATCTTCGGCGACGGCGCGGGAGCGGCCGTGCTGGAGCCGTCCGAGGATCCCGCCCGCGGCATCCGGCACACGGTCATGCACGCCGACGGGACCGGCTGGGATCTCATCCACGTGCCGGCCGGCGGCTCGCGGACCCCGGCCAGCCACGAGACGGTCGACGCGCACGGGCATTTCCTCAAGATGCGCGGGCGCGACGTGTACAAGTTCGCCGTCGAGAAGATGCAGTGGCTCCTCGGCGACTGCATGAGCGCCTGCGAGCTGACCGTCGCCGACGTCGACATGGTGGTGCCCCACCAGGTCAACATCCGGATCATCAAGTCGGCGGCCGAGAAGTACGGGTTCCCCATGGACAAGGTCTACGTGAACATCGACCGCTACGGAAACACGTCGGCGGCGTCGATCCCCCTGGCGATGGAAGACGCCCGCCGCGAGGGCCTCATCGGCCCCGGCTCGACGCTGCTGCTGGTCGCCTTCGGCGCGGGGCTGACGTGGTCCGGCGTGGTGCTGACGCTATGAGTGACGAACGAAGCGATATCGCGTATGTCTTCCCCGGCCAGGGCGCCCAGCATGTGGGCATGGGCCGCGACGTGTACGAGCGGCTCACGGCCGGGTCGCAGGTCTTCGACCGAGCCGAGCAAGTCACCGGTCTGCCGCTCAAGAAGCTCTGCTTCGAGGGCCCGGAAGAGGAACTGGCCCGGACGGACATCGCCCAGCCGGCGATCTTCACGGTCTCGGCGGCGATGCTGGCGGCGATGGACGACCTGCACAGCCCGGAGCAACTCGAAGGGATGCGGCCGGCGTTCGCCGCGGGGCTGAGCTTGGGGGAGTATACGGCCCTCTACGCGGCCGACGCGCTGGACTTCGACGAAATGCTGAAGCTCGTCGCCCGTCGCGGCGAGCTGATGCAGCAGGCCGCCACGGCCGTGCCGAGCGGCATGGTCAGCGTGCTCGGACTCGATGAGGAAGCCGCGCGGAAGCTCTGCGACGCGGCCGCCGACGGGCAGGTTCTGGCGTGCGCGAACTTCAACTCGCCGGGGCAAGTGGTGCTTTCCGGCGAAATCGACGCCTGCCGGCGTGTCGAGCAGCTCGCCGAGGAGCACGGCGCCAAGGGGGCGATTCCGCTGAAGGTGGCCGGCGCGTTCCACAGCCCGCTGATGCAACCGGCCGCCGAGGCGTTCGCCGAGGCGCTCGACGCGGTCGAGTTCCGCCGGCCGAACGTCGAGGTCATCGCCAATGTCGATGCCCGCGCCTACTCCGACGCGAGCGGGATTCGTGACGGGCTCCTGCGGCAACTCACCTCGCCGATCCGCTGGCAGCAGTCGATGGAGTATGCCCGCGGACACGGCATCGAGCGGTTCTACGAGATCGGGCCGGGCAAGGTGCTCCGCGGACTGCTGAGAAGGATCGACCGGGCGGCCGAGTGTACTTGCGTCAACTCGCTGGATGCATTAGAGAAGCTGTCGGCCGGGACGTAGCACGGCCGCCCGATATGGGTAAGGATGGTAGGCAAGGATGGCTGAGAAGGATAAGGTCGCGATCGTGACGGGCGCCGCCCGCGGGATCGGGCGGCAGATCGCCCGGGAACTGCTGGGCACGGGCATGACCGTCGTGGCGGTCGACCTGAAGGAAGAGCTGCTGGCCGAGCTGCCCGAGGCGCTGGGCGGCGGGGAGAAGCTCGACTGCCGCACCATGGACGTGACGGACGGCGAGGGCTTCGGCGGCCTGATCGACGACGTGGCCGATAAGCACGGCCGGATCGACGCCCTGGTCAACAACGCGGGCATCACCCGGGACGGGCTGCTGATGCGAATGGAAGACGCCGACTGGGACGCGGTGCTGACCGTCAACCTGAAAAGCGCGTTCATCGGCACCCGTGCCGTCGCCCGGCACATGCTGCGGGCCCGCAGCGGCTCGATCGTGAACATGGCCAGCTACTCCGGCATCGAGGGCAACCGCGGGCAGGCGAACTACTCCGCTTCGAAGGCGGGCCTGATCGGCCTGACGAAGACCACAGCCAAAGAGTTGGCCTCGAAGAAGGTCCGCTGCAACGCGGTGGCGCCGGGCTTCATCCGGACGGAGATGACCGAGGCGATGCTGCCCCAGGCGAAGGAAGTGGCCCTGGAGCAGATTCCATTGAAGCGGATGGGCGAGCCGGAGGACATCGCCAACGCGGTGGCCTTCCTCGTCTCCGACGCCTCCTCGTACATCACCGGGCAGGTACTGAGCGTGGACGGCGGTATGCACATGTAATCGCCGGTATTGTTGACGTTGCGTAGCCGAGGCCGTACCGATATAGTGGCCGCGACCTGTGAAGCTCCCGCCGGCGCCCGGGCGTCGGGCGGCGGACGAGCCGAAACGGGCCGGCGGGTTTCCGAATCACACGAACCTGGTTGGAGATCGCGAAGTGGCAGACGAAACGGAACAGAAGGTCATTGAGATCGTCGCCGAGCAGATGGGCGTGGACAAGAGCGAGATCACTCGCGAAACCTCGTTTGTCAACGACCTCAACGCTGACTCGCTTGATACGGTCGAACTGGTCATGGAGTTCGAGGATGAGTTCGAGCTGAGCATCCCCGACGAGGAGGCCGAGAAGATTCAAACCGTCGGCCAGGCCATCGACTACATCAAGGAGCACGCCAACAAGGGGTAGCCCGCCCCAGAGGCCACGCAGTAATGCCCGAACGCCGCCGCGTCGTCGTGACCGGCCTCGGCACGGTGAACCCGCTGGGTCACTGCGCCGAGGACTTCTGGAAGAACCTGCTCGCCTGCAAGAGCGGAATCCGCCCCATCGGGCGCTTCGATCCCAGCCCGTATACCTCGCAGATCGGTGGCGAGGTCCAGGACTGGGACGGCGTCCCGGGCGACCTGCTCGAGCCGCGAGAGAACAAGCGGATGGACCGCTTCGCGCAGTTCGCCGTCAGCTCGGCCATCGAGGCGGTGCGCGACAGCGGGCTGACGCTCGAGGGCGCCGAGTGCGAGCGTACCGGCGTGCTGGTCGGCAGCGGCATCGGCGGCCTCGAAGAGCTGGAGACCCAGCACATCCGGCTCCGAGACAAAGGGCCGCGGTTCGTCAGCCCCTTCACCGTTCCCAAGCTGATGGTCAACGCCGCCAGCGGCAACATCTCCATCATCTGGGGCCTGCACGGGCCGAACTCCGCCACGGCCACGGCCTGCGCGACCGCGGGCAACGCCATCGGCGAGGCCCTGCGGATGATCCAACGATGCGAGGCCGAGGTCATGATCGCCGGCGGCTCCGAGGCCGCCCTCACCCGGATCGGCCTGGCGAGCTTCTGCGCGCTGAAGGCGCTTTCCACCCGCAACGACGATCCCGACACGGCCAGCCGCCCGTGGGACAAGGGCCGCGACGGCTTCCTGCTGTCCGAGGGCGCCGGCGTGGTCATCCTCGAGGAACTGGAGCACGCGCGCAAGCGCGGCGCCCGCATCTACGCCGAGTTGATCGGCTACGGCGCCAGCGGCGACGGCTACCACATCTCCGCGCCGGACCCCGACGGCAAGGGAGCCGTGCTCGCGATGCAGCGGGCTCTCGGCGACGCCGGCATCGCGCCGGAGACGGTCGAGTACGTCAACGCGCACGGCACGAGCACCGTCCTCGGCGACGTAGCCGAGACCATCGCCCTGAAGAAGACCTTCGGCGACCACGCCTACAAGCTGGCCGTGTCGTCGACCAAGAGTTCCACCGGCCATTTGCTCGGCGCTTCCGGCGGTGTGGAGATGCTCGCCGTCGCCCGGGCCATCCACGAAGGCGTCCTGCCGGCCACGCTGAACCTGGAGGAGCCCGGCGAGGACTGCGACCTGGACTACGTCCCCCGGACGCCGCGAGAGGTGAACGTCGACGTGGCCCTGTCCAACAGCTTCGGCTTCGGCGGGCATAACGCCTGCCTGATCGTGCGGCGATTCGAGGGCTGAGCGCGAGGCGCCGCGCTTCAGCTCGACAAGTGCGGAGAGCCGACATGACCGACACTCGCGTTGCCCTCGTTACGGGCGCCGCCCGCGGCATCGGCGCCGCCATCGCCGTGCGACTCGCCGAGGAGGGCTTCGACGTGGCGGCCCTCGACGTGCTGGACGCGGCGGAGACGATCGGCAGGGTCGAAAGGGCCGGCCGGCGGGGCCTGGCGATCCAGGGCGACATCGCCCGCGCCGAGGACCGCGCCGGTGCGATGGAGCAGCTCAACGCCGCCTTCGGACGCCTCGACGCGATGGTCAACAACGCCGGTGTCGCCCCCGAGGCGCGGGCGGATCTCCTCGACGCCGGCGAGGACAGCTACGACCGCGTCATGGCGATCAACCTCAAGGGGCCCTACTTCCTCACCCAGGCGGCCGCGAACTGGATGGTCCGCCGGCGGACCGAACGCCCGGACGACTGGATGTGCATCGTCAACATCTCCTCATGCAGCGCGTACGCGGCCAGCCCGTCACGCGGCGAGTACTGCCTGTCCAAGGCGGGCGTGTCGATGGCGACGAAGCTCTACGCCGCCCGGCTCGCCGAGCACGGCATCGGCGTGTACGAGGTCCGGCCGGGCATCATCGCCACGGACATGACCGCGGCCGTGCGCGAGAAATACGACCAGCTCATCGCCGACGGGCTCACGCCTATCCGCCGCTGGGGAACCCCGGCCGACGTGGCCGACGCCGTCGCCACCTGCTGCCGCGGCGACTTGCGGTACTCGACCGGCGAGGTGCTGAACGTGGACGGCGGGTTCCATCTGCGGACCTTGTAGGCCGTTGACTCGTTGACTCGCGGGCTCGGGCAGGCAGTTCCGTCGGGTCGCCGGGCCGCCGGCGACGGGTCAACCGGTTCCCGCGCAGAAGCGCCCCACTCGCACACCGTCGGCGAAGTCGGTATAACGCCCCCATGGCCCTTCCGGCGACCAAGTCGACCGCGCTGCGGGTCATCCGGCGGCTGCGGAAGGCGGGCTTCCAGGCATTGCTGGCCGGCGGGTGCGTGCGCGACATGCTCCTGGGGCTGCGGAGCTACGACTACGACGTGGCGACCGACGCCACGCCGCGCGAGGTCCGCAAGCTCTTCGGCCACGTGCTGCTGGTCGGGGCGAACTTCGGCGTGGCGATGGTGATCCACGACGGCCGGCGGGTCGAGGTGGCGACCTTTCGCAGCGACCTGTCTTACGCCGACGGCCGACGGCCGGAGGGCGTGCGGTTCTCCACGCCGCGGGAGGATGCGCTCCGGCGAGACTTCACCATCAACGGCATGTTCTACGACCCGATCGCCCAGGAGGTGATCGACTACGTCGACGGGCAGGCGGACCTGGCCGCGGGCGTCGTCCGGACGATCGGCTCGCCGGACGAGCGCTTCGGCGAGGATTACCTGCGGATGCTGCGGGCGGTGAGGTTCACCGTGCGATTCGGCTTCCGTATGGACGACGCGACCGCCGCGGCCGTGGGACGCCACGCCCCGAAGATCGCCCGCATCAGCGGCGAGCGGATCTTCGAGGAACTCTGGAAGATGCTGGAGCGAAACTCCGCGGCCGAGGCGATGCGGATGCTCGCCGACCTCGACCTGGCCCGGCACATCCTGCCCGAGCTGTTCGAGGACAGCCACGCTTGGCCCACGGCCGTCGAGCGGGTCGAGGCCGTCGCGAGCCGGCGCAGGCCCGAGCTGGCCTTGGCGGGGCTTCTGCTGGACCTGCCGCCGTGGGCCATCCGCCGCGTCGCACGCCGCTGGGGCGCCGCCAACCGCCTGCGGGATGAGCTGTGCTGGCTGTCCGATCACCGCAACGACTGGCGAGCGGCGGGCGACCTGCCGCTGTGCGACTTCAAGCGCCTTATGGCCCACGGTCGTTTCGCCGACCTCCGCCGGCTGTGGCGCTTCGAGGAACGCCGCGCGACCGGGCACGAGCGGCACACGCGCCGCATAGCCCGCCGCGCCAAGGGTATTCCTGAGGCACAGACCGCCCCGCCGCCCTTCGTGACCGGCGAGGATCTGCAGCGACTCGGCCTTCGCGAGGGGCCCCGGCTGGGAAAGGTGCTGCGAACCGTGTATGATGCACAGCTCAACGAGGAAGTGAACTCGCGGCGTGAGGCGATGCGACTCGCCGAGCGTCTCGCTGCCGGATAACCATGACGGGGGTCACCCATGTGGACCCGCAGGAACAAGCAACGTGTCGGCTTGGCCGCCCTGGCGGCGCTGCTGCTGATCGGCATCGGCGGCGTGCTGTACGGGCCGCGCCTGATCGCCGACCGCGACGACACGGAAACGCCGCCCGAGGAGTTGCCGTTGGTGGAGCCGGAAGACGCCGAACCGGGCGACCCGCCCCCGAAGCCGGACCGCTCGCTTCCGGCCCGCCTCGATGACCCGTGGGTCCTGGTCGAGAAGCGCGGGCGGCGGCTGACGGTCTACGACGGCGACCGTCCCGTCAAACGCTACCGCGTCGCGATTGGCCGCGGCCGAGGCGACAAAACGCGCGAGGGCGACCTCTGCACGCCCGAGGGCGAGTTCTACGTTACCCATCACAACCCCGGCTCGAGCTTCCATCTATCCATGGGGCTGAGCTATCCGAGCATCGAGGACGCCCGCCGCGGCCTGCGGGACGGGCTGATCCGCCGCGAGCAGTACGACGCGATCGTCGCGGCCATCCGCGCGGGCAAGCGACCGCCCTGGAACACCCGGCTCGGCGGCGAGATCATGATCCACGGCGGCGGTGCGGACCGCTCCGGCACGGCCGGGTGCATCGCCCTGTCCAACGAGGACGTGGAAGAGCTGTACGAGGCAATCCCGGACGGCACGACGGTCAAGATCGCGCCGTAGACGGACCCGCCACGACCTCGCCCGCCCAGGCGTCCCACACCGCCACGCCGAGCGCCGAGCCGTCGGCATGGTACGGCCGCCAGGCGGAATCGAGCGCCTTCCGAACGTCTGCGTCGTCGCCGAGCGCGTGGTGGGCCAGCGTCGCGGTCAGCAGCATGGCCACGTAGCTCAGGGGCAGCGTCTGCTCCATCACGCCGCTGTACCAGAAGCCGTGCTGATCGCTCTCGCTGGGCGGCTTGCCGGGCAGGTCGCGCCGCAGGATGGCCGCCGCGGTGATGCCCGCCAATCCCCCGTGCGAGAAGTGCGACAAGCTGTCGTAATACGGATACAGCAGCTCGGCCAGGCCCCGGTACGCCGGATCCTTCAGTTCGCGCAGCGTCTTGCCGGGCGTGGGCATGTCCGGGATGTACCACTGCTTCCAGCGCGGGTCCGGCTCGTCCTGCACGATCTGATGGCGCAGCGTCTGGAACTCATCCTCGCTGACGTCCATCTCGTGGGCGAACTGCCGGAGCAGTGCCACGCCCTCGCCGTCGGAGGCGAAGTACGCCCGGTAGGGCTCCATGTGGCCCACCGTCCGCTGATCGCGGAAGAACTTCTCCGCGTAGGCCTTCCAGGCGTTCTTTCGGTAGCGCTTGTGCCACCGGCCGGGCTTGTCCGCCAGCAGCAGCGCCAGGAAGCAGCGCTCCATCTGCACGCGGGTCAGGGGCAGCGCGTCGACGGACTGGTCCAGCTCCCCTCCGCCCGATACCAGGCCGCAGATCGACCGGTGCGTCGATTGCATCGCGCGAAGCAGGTGGGCCCGCGTCAGGTCGAGCTGCATCTCACTCAGCGAGCTGGAGCCCTCCACCCGCCGCAGGGCCTGCCCGGCCGCGGCGTCCAGCGCGGCGAAACACGAGGCGTTGAGGTCCTCGACGCGCGCCTGGAGGTCCGTGCGGGGCGCCCGCTCGAGCGGCCGGGGCGGGGGCTCCTTAACCCGCGGCCGGCGCCGGCCCTTGCCTCGTGCGGCGCTCACGACCCCCCCTGCTGCGGCGGCGCCTCGGGCGGGGGCGTGTCCAGCATCTCGACGGTCCGCGGCGGCGCGGGCGCGTCCCGCGCCTCCTGCTTGCCGGCGTACTTGGGCACAGCCGGCTCCGGCACGGCCTCGAGCAGCCGGCGAACGATCTCCACCGAGTCGATGCCCTCACTCGTGGCGGCGAAGTTGCAGCCGATCCGGTGCCGCAGCACGGGCACGGCCACCCGCCGCACGTCCTCCGTGCTGACCGTGTAGCGTCCGTCCATCGCCGCGAACGCCTTGCCGCCCAGGATGAGGTACTGCCCGGCGCGCGGCCCGGCGCCCCAATCCACCATCCGCTTGACGAAGTCCGGCGAGGTTCCGTCGTTCGGGCGCGTCGCCCGAACCAGCCGGGCGACGTACTTGATGACGTAATCGCTGATCGGGATGCTCAGCACCAGCTTCTGCATGTTCAGCACCTGGCGGGCGGTGAAGACCATCTCCAGCTCGGGCTTCCCGCCCGCGGTGGTCTCGGCGAGGATGCGCTCCTCCTCCGCCAGTTGCGGGTAGTCCACGAATATGTTGAACATGAACCGGTCGAGCTGGGCCTCGGGCAGCGGGTACGTGCCCTCCTGCTCGATCGGGTTCTGCGTGGCGATGACGAAGAACGGGTCGGGCAGCGGGTACGTCTCCTGCCCCACCGTCACCTCCCGCTCCTGCATGGACTGGAGCAGCGCCGCCTGCGTCTTCGGCGGCGTGCGGTTGATCTCGTCGGCGAGGATGATGTGCGCGAAGACCGGGCCGCGGACGAAGCGGAACTCGCGCCGTCCCTGCTCCGGCTCCTCAATGACGTTCGTGCCCGTAATGTCCGACGGCATCAGGTCCGGCGTGAACTGGATCCGCTTGAAGCTCAGGTCCATGATCCGCGCCAGCGTCGAGACGATCAGCGTCTTGGCCAGCCCCGGCACGCCCACCAGCAGGCAGTGCCCCCGCGAGAGGATGGCCGCGAAGACCTGGTCGAGCACCTCGCGCTGACCGATGATCGCCTTGCCGATCTCGTTGACCATGACCTGGCGCAGGCGGGTGAACTCGTCGATCAGCGATTCGAAGCTCTCTCGGGCCATGACGTCCTCTAGGCCGATGAGCGGCACGCCCTGTGCGGCGCCCCGCCGTGTTGTATAATGAGACATACGAGCCGGTGGGTATCGCGCTCAATCTTACCTATGAAAACGGCGGCGAACAAGAACGTCACGCTCGGGACGGCCCTCGCGCTCCTGCTGTCGCTCGCACCGGCGGCCGGGGCGCAGGAGGGGCTGTCCAGCGAGGGAGTGCGCCGGGCCGTGCAACAGGCCGTCACCCACATGCGCACCCGCCAGGAGGCGGACGGCACCTGGCCCCGGCGCGGGCACGAGGGCGGAATGACGGCCCTCACTCTGCTGGCCATGATCAACGCCGGCGTGCCGCCGGAGGACCCCGACGTAACCCGCGGGCTCCGGGCGTTGGCCGACGTGGCGGATGAGCGCACGTACGTCGTCTCGCTCAAGGCCCAGGCCTACGCCGCCGCATACGACGCGGCCGCCGAGGACAACCCGAACCGCGCCGCCTACCTCGCCGAGGTCCGCGGTGCCGCCGGGTGGCTGGTAGAGGCCCAGCTCGACAACGGCATGTGGGGCTACTCCCACGGCGGCAGGCGCACCGGCCGGGGGGACAACTCCAACACGCAGTTCGCGCTGCTGGGGCTCCACGAGGCGGCCAAGCTCCGCGTCGATCCGCCGGGCGAGGGAGTCGCCGTGCCCCGGGAGACGTGGGAGCGTTCCCGCACGCACTTCGAGAACACCCAGTGCCGGGACGGCGGGTGGCACTACCACGGAATCCGCGACACGGGCTACGGCTCCATGACCGCCGCGGGCATCGCCAGCTTGTACATCACCGGGATGCGACTGCACGTCGGCGGGCGGCACGAGTTCGTCGACGGGGCCTACCCCGATTGCGGCAGGTACGCCGAGAACGTCGTTCTGGCCAAGGGTCTGGAGTGGATGAACGAGAACTTCACCGTCCGCACCAACCCCGGCAAAGGACGGTGGCACCACTACTACCTCTACGCGATGGAGCGCGTGGGCATGATCTCCGGGCTGCGAACCTTCGGCCGGCACGACTGGTACCGACAGGGCGCCGGCTTCCTGATCGGCTCGCAGAACCGCGATGGAAGCTGGGGCGGCGCGCAGGAGACGCCCTTCGCCGCGCTGTTCCTGGCCAAGGGCAACCGGCCGGTGCTGATCCAGAAACTCCAGTGGCGCGGAACAGAGCCGAACGCGTGGAACCGCAACATCCACGACCTGGAGAACCTCACCACGTTCCTGGGCGAGAAGCTCGGCCGGCCGGTCACGTGGCAGACGGCCACGCTGGACCTGCCGCTCAGCGAGCTGCGGGTAAGCCCGATCCTGTACGTCACCGGGCATGAATTCCCGAAGTTCACGGACGAGGAGAAAGCGAAGCTCCGACAGTACGTCCATTCCGGCGGCACGCTCCTGTTCGAGGCCTGCTGCGGCAAGGAATCTTTCGCAGAGGGCTTCCGCGCGCTGGCCCGCGAGGTCTGGCCGGAATACCGGGTGCGGAACCTCGTCGCCCGCGGGCCGGACAAGCACCCGGTCTGGGACAGCTACTACCGCTACGAGCGGGACTTCGAGCCCGTCTCGGACCTGATCGACGGGAACTACGGGCTTCAAGGCATCGACGTCGGCTGCCGGACGAGCGTGTTTTTCGCGCCGCGGGCGCTGTCGTGCCTTTGGGAGCTCCAGGACATCCCCAAGTGGTCGGACTTCGCGTACATGCTCGGTACGAACATCGCCGCGTACGCCACCGGGCGGGAGCAGCTCGCCAACCGGCTCGACGCCGTGGACCTGCCGGCCGAGGAGGGAGAGGGCGAGCGGATCGCGGAGATCCCGCGGGGCGCCATCCGCATCGGGCGGATCATCCACGACGGCGACTACAAGGCCGACCCCCACGCCATGACGAACCTGGCCAAGCTGCTGCGGGAGAAGGCCAAGGTCGACGTCGTCTCCCGCGCGCGACACCTGCATCCGCGGGACGACGCCCTCTTCGAGTACCCGGTGGTGTTCATGAACGGGCACCACACGTTCGAGCTGCCGCCCGAGGACATCGCGGGCCTGCGCAAGTATCTGGAGCGAGGCGGCGTCCTCATCGCGAGCAACTGCTGCGGGCGGACCGCCTTCGACCGGAGCTTCCGCGGGATGGTATTGCAGCTCTTCCCCGAGGGCGCCGCGGACGCGGAGGGCGAGCCGATCGAGCTGCAAGACCTCCCCGCCGACCATCCGCTGTACGAGGGCAAGGTCGGCGTGCCGCTCGGGCGCGTGCATTACCGGGACATCCTGGCACGCGAGCTGAAGAAGGCCGGCGTCGAAGACCCCGAAGGCACGAAGCGCCCGCCCATCGAGGCCGTGACGATTGACGGCCGGACGGTTATCCTCTATAGCAAGTACGATTTCTGTTGCGCGCTCGAGGGCGACCATCCATACGCTTGCCGCGGCTACACGGACGAGGACGGCAAGCGGCTGGCGATGGACCTGTTTCTGTACGCCATCAGCTACTAGATTCCTCGCGGTCACATGCGCTCACGGACGGCCAACCTGCGCCCGGCGGCGTTCCGGGCGGTCCTGACATCCCTCGTGTTCTGCCTCTGCGCCGCGGCCGGCGCGCAGGACAAGCCGGCCCCACCGAGGCCCGAGCGGATCGACGCGGCCATGCGCCGCGGGCTGGACTACCTGTACTCGCTCCGTCGCGAGGACGGCACCTGGCCGTCGCCGCACGCGGCACGTCATTCCGGCGGCATCGAGGCGCTCGTGGCCTACACCGCGCTCCGCGCCGGGGACGCCCCCGACCGGCCGGAGCTGGCCGGGACGATCCGTGCCCTGGACGAACTGCTCCCGCAGACCGTCTACGCCCGGTCGGCCCGAACGCTGCTGTACGCCCGCCTGGGCGGCAAGCGGCGGGCCGAAATCCGCGCCGCCGACGCGAGCTGGCTCGGCCGGGTCCAGGAGCGGTCCGGCGGCTGGGGCTACGGGCCCGGGCACCCCGTCACGCGGCAGCGCCGCAACTGGCTGGACAACTCCAACACGCAACTGGCCGTGCTGGCGCTCCACGAGGCGGGCGTGGCCGGCGGAGAGGTCTGGCCGCGAGCAAGGGACTACTGGGAACGAGCCCAGAACGACGACGGCGGCTGGGGCTACACCCGAGCCGGAAGCCGACTGCCGCTCAAGGCCACGAGCTACGGCTCGATGACGGCCGCGGGCGTGGCGACGTCCCTGCTGCTCTCCTGGCACTCGACCGAGGAGGACGCAGGGGCCGACGCATGGCAACGCATGCAACGCGGCATCGACTGGCTGGCCGCTCACGACGCCCTGCCGGAGCCCGGAAAGGACGAGCTGCTGTCCGAGAACCCCCAGTGGCTCTGGGGGGACCGGAACAACTGGGCGCCGTACTACCTTTGGGCGTTCACCCGCGCCGCCGACGCGGCCGGGCTTCGCATGTTGGGCGAGCAAGACTGGTACGTCGACCTGACGCGGCTCCTCCTGCGGACCCAGCACGAGGACGGCGCCTGGCGATCCGCGGGGGACGAGGACAAGCCGGCTGTGGCGAGCACGTGCTTCGCCCTGCTCGCCCTGGCCAACGCCCGCCGCGGCGTGCTGATCAACAAGATGGCGATTCCCGAAGGCGACCCGGCCGCCGTGCCGCACCCGCGGGACGCGGCCGCGCTGGTCGAGTGGTTCCGACGCGAGACCGGGCATGCCGTTACGTGGCAGCGGGTCTCGACGACATCCCCACCACGGGTGTTGCGGGAAGCGCCGCTGCTGTACCTGGCCCCGGCCGGGGGGGTGTCGCTGCCCGAGCCGATGGGCCCGACGCTGGTGGACTACGTGCGACGCGGCGGCACCGTCATCGTCGCGCCCGCCGCCGGGGACGACACGGCCGTCGAGCAGGCACGGGACTACTTCACAGCGCTGCTGCCGGACTACCGAGCCGAGCCGCTGCCGGCGGAGCACCCAGTCTTCCGCATCGTGCGGGAGATCCCCGCGGAGGCCCGCCCCGAGGTGCTCGGCATCGGCGACTACTGCCGGATGCGCATCTTCGTGTTCCCGCCGGGCCTGGCCGACACGTGGGACGCCGGCTGGGCGGCCGGCGACGGCGCCGCGTTCCACCTGATGGGTAACGTCATCCGCTATGCCACGAACGGCTACAAGCCGCGCCCGCGCCGCGTGCAGCCGGAACCGGCAGCCGAGGCCCCGACCACAAGTACCGTGCGGGTCGCGCGGGTCCGCCACCTGGGCGACTGGAACACGAACCCGCTGGCGATTCCCCGGCTGCACGAAGTGCTGGCCCGGGCCGTCAGTGTGGGCGTGGAGCAGGCCGAGCCCGGCTCGCCCGCGGCCGTGTGGTGGCTCACCGGCTCCGTGGACCCCGAGCTCCGTCCCGAGCAGCTCACCATGCTCCGCGAGTACGTCGAGGGCGGCGGCACGCTGCTCGTCGATTCGGCCGCCGGGCGAGAGGCGTTCTTCGAGACGGTCAAGGCGGACCTGGAGGAGGCGTTCGGCCCCGGCTCGCTCCGGCCGATCCAGCCGGCCCACCCGATCGTCACGGGCGAGTTCGCCGGCGGCATGGGCAGCGACGTCAGCCGAGTTCGCTACTCCCCCTCGGCGGCCGCGGAGCGCGGCGCCGCGGAGGGCCCGCCGGCGCTGTACGGCGTGGAGCGTGCCGGCCGGCTGGTGGTTGTGCTGAGCCGCTACGGCCTGGCCTGCCCGATGGAGGGACACGCCGCCTACGGGTGCGCCGGATTGAATCCGAAGGACGCTCAGCGCGTCGTGGCCAACGTGCTGCTGTACGCGATGACGCACGGGGCGTGGCCCGAACGATAGCCCCTCGACTCGCTATTCGCACGTCGCGGTGATATAGCCGCGGAACGCCTCGAGCATCGTGCGGGTGATCGGTCCGGGCTCGCCGTCACCGATGATCGTCCCGTCGATCTTCGTCACCGCGATGACCTCGGCCGCCGTCCCCGTGAGGAAGCACTCGTCCGCCCCGCAAAGCCGCTCCACCGAAAGCGTGGATTCCTTCACGGGGATGTCCAGGTCGCGGGCGAGCTGCAGGACGACCTTTCGGGTGATGCCGGGCAGGATGCTCGCGTCCAGCGGCGGCGTGATCAGTCCGCCGCCGTCCACGACGAACAGGTTGTCGCCGGTGCACTCGGAAACGTCGCCGTCCTGGTTGAGCATGATCGCCTCGGCGACTCCGGCGTCGATGGCCTCGATCTTGGCGAGAATGTTGTTCAGGTAGTTCAGCGTCTTGGCGGCCGAGGGAATCTGCCGGTCGCCGACGCGGACCGTCTTGGCCACGATGACGGCCATGCCGTCGCGGTACATCTCCTCGGGATAGAGCGCGATCTGATCGGCGATGATAAACGTGACCGGATCGGCGCACTTGAACGGATGCAGCCCCAGCGTGCCCGGCCCGCGCGTGACGACCAGGCGGATGTAACCGTTCTCGACGCCGTTGGCCGAGACGGTCTCGGCCATCGCGTCGATCAGCTCCTGCTTCGTGTACGGAATCGCCAGCCGGATTCGCCGGGCCGAGTCGTACAGGCGGTCCACGTGCGCCTGACACTCGAAGATGCACCGCCCGTACACCCGGATGCCCTCGAACACGCCGTCGCCGTACAGCAGTCCGTGGTCGAAGACGGAGACCTTCGCCTCCGCCGCATCCACGAGGTTGCCGTTGGTCCAGACCTTCATGCCATCACTTCCCACCGGGGTTCGGCCCATCATACGGGCGAGGCCCGAATCCGGCAAGGCGTGCGAACGCGGCCGTGTAGAAGGCCGGCGTCCCCGCGTCGAGAACCTCCCCTCTCACGCGGCGGAGGAAGCATGCATCCGGGGAGCGCGCCAGCAGCAGTCGTTCGGCGTCGGTGAGCTGAAGCTCCTCGCCCGGCCGGACTTCCGCCTGACGCTCGCGCAGGCAGTCGAAGACGCCCCGCGAGAAGGCGTACACGCCGGCGTGGGCCAGATAGCGCCCGGCGGGCAGGCCGGGAGCGACCAGTCGCTCGCGAGCCGTGGCCGGGTCGGGCTTCTCGACGATCTCCGTGCAGCGATAGAGCCCATCGCCCGCCTCCGACCCCAGCGGCGTACCCGTGGCCACACCGCACAGAGGCAGCTCCTCCGGGCCGATCTCCCGCACGCCGACGACCATTTCGCCGCCCGTCTCGCCCACGGCCGCCAGGACCTGCGCGACCGGCCCGGCCCGCCCCGGCTCGGGAACGGGCACGTGGTCGCCGAGCAGCACCACGACCGGCTCGTCCGCTTCGTCGGCCGCGCACAGCACCGCATCGCCCAACCCGGCGGGCACGGGCTGCTGGACGCATTCGATATGCTCAGGCAGGTCGTCGTCGCCGGCCTCGCGTGCGGCCGACAGGTACGCCCGCAGCGCCTCGGGCTGGCCCGGCGAGGTCACCAGAACGGCCCGGTCGATTCCGGCGGACGCGGCGCCGGCCAGGATGCGATGGATCACGGGGCGCAGCCGCCCGTCGGCGCCCGCCAGCGGCAGCAGCGCCTTGGGCACGGCAGCGCTGAGCGGCCGCAGGCGGGTCGCGCGCCCTGCGACGGGGATGACGGCAGTGGCGGGCATTGCCGCAGTTGTACCCAGGCGTGTGCCCGCCTACAATACCGCGGGAAGGTAAGCGCCTTCGGAGCGAGGGCGTTTTGCCCGTGTGTGCCATCTTGGCAATCCGGGCACACGCTTGTCCCCGGAAGACGGAAGGGGCCCAACGCCCCGGATGCACATGGGCCACGGACCCATGCCACATGCGATTCAGCCATGCCCGCCGAGCAACGACACATTTTGTTCTCCGGAACCGTGCAGGGCGTCGGCTTCCGCTACACGGCCCGGCAGGTTGCCTCGCGGCATCCGGTCACGGGCCACGTCCGGAACCTGCCGGACGGGCGCGTCGAGTGCGTCGTCGAGGGCAAGCCGGACGACATCGATGACTTCGTGGCCGACCTGTCCGGCGCGATGCAGGGCTACATCCGCGACCGCGACGAAGAAAGCCGCCCCGCCACGGGCAGCTACGAGCGGTTCGAGGTGCGGCATTGACCGGTCCCCGACCGGGTGACGCCCCGCGCGGCGGCCTGCTGGGTGGCCAGGGCGTCACGTGGATCGGCGCGGTCGTCGATGCTCTGCTGACGATAGCCAAGCTGTCCGTCGGCGTGCTGGCCCGCAGCCAGGCGCTCGTCGCGGACGGGCTCCACAGCGCGTCGGACATCGTCACGGACGCGGCCGTGCTGGCCGGGCTGAAGGTTTCCCGCAAGCCCGCCGACGAAGACCACCACTACGGGCATCGCCGCTTCAGCACGCTGGTCGGCATGTTCGTCGGCGTCGTGCTGGTCCTTGCCGGCGTATGGATCGCCTACAACGCGTTGCAGGCCTTGCGCGGTCCCGCGCCGGGCGTGGAGAACCCGCTTGCCTTCTATGTCGCCCTCGGCGCGGTGCCCGTCAAGGAAGCGCTGTACCACCTCACGCGGCTTGCGGGCCGGCGCGAGCAGGACATCTCGCTCCAAGCAAACGCCTGGCACCACCGGACCGACGCGCTGACGTCCGTTGCGGCGGCGGCGGGACTGGCCGGGGCGACCTTCGGCGGGCCCGCGTGGGCATTCCTCGATCCGCTGACCGCGATCCTGCTGTCGGCTTTCCTGCTGTTCGTGGCCGTGCGGATCATGCGGACCAGCGCGTCCGAACTCGTGGACAGCGCCCCGTCCGAGGCGACGCTCCGGGCCATCGAACAGGCCGTGGCCGAAACCGAGGGGGTGCAGAGCTACCACGCTTTCCGGGCCCGGCAGATCGGCGGGCACGTGGAGATGGACATCCACGTGCAGGTTGATCCGGAGCTGAGCGTGCGCGAGGGACACGACATCGCCACGGACGTGCGGAATCGCGTGCAGGCAGCGGACCCGGACGTGACCGAAGCCATCGTGCACATCGAGCCGGCCGAAAAGGTTCCGCCGCACGATTGAGCCGGCCGCCGCGCGGGGTTCTGAGGTTTTACCGGTCGGCGGAACCCGGAAGGAGCGAGCGACCGTCGAGATCCTCAGGCACGGGCCGGCCGAGCAGCGAAAGAAGCGTCGGCACCAGATCGACTGTGCGCGCCGCTTTCACCTCCCCCACCGGAACGCCGGGGCCGGCGAGGAGCATCGGCACGTGCATGTCGCCGCGCGACAGCCCGCCGTGCCCGCCGCTGTGTACGTTCGAGAAGTCCCAACCCTCGGCCGCGAAGGCGACGATGTCGCCGGCGCGACGCGCGCGGAAGTACGCCAGGAGCTGCGCCGGCAAGTCCGGGTACTCCGTGTCGATCGTCGCCTCCAGCCACGCCCGCGGGCCCATCGGCTCGCCCACCAGCGCCGCCGCCGGCACGGTGCCGGCCCAACCCAGCGGGTCGTCACCTTCAGGAACGCGACAGGCGATGTCGCCGCCCGCCCCATCCGGCTGGCGAAACTCAACTTCCCCGGCCTTGGTCCGCAGGCGAACGGCCGCTTCGTCCTCACGCCAGGCCACGGCATGCACCTCGGGACGGGACACCAGCACGTCCAGCAGGTTCTTGTGATACGCCGCCGAAAACGGCAACACGCCGACGCCGCCGCCGAAAGGATAGTTGGCGAGATCCTCCGGGCCGGGCCGGACGGGCCATGGCTCGTAGCCGGTGACGTAGCCCTTGGCCTCACGAATGGGCTTCCGCAGGCAGATCGCCGCGTAGCGGTCCCCGCTGCCGTAGTAGACGCAGGAGGAATCGTCGTAGTAGTCCAGCCGTTTCTCGAAGGGCGTCTCTTCCCACAGATGCTTGCGGGCCACGTCGAGGCCGACCTCGTCCCGCAGGAAGTCCTCCAGCACGAAGTGCTCGTCGACGTCCACCATGCCGTGGTCCGACACGAATGCGATGTGCAGGTTGTCCAGCAGCCCGGCCCGCTCCAGGTCGCCGAGCACGCGCCCGATCTGCCGGTCCGTGTGCCGCAGGGCGTCGCGATACTCCCCCGACGACGCCCCATGCCCGTAGGCGGCGAAGTCCGGCGCCAGCAGATACACGGCCGTGAGGGCCGGCCACTCGGCCCGCTGCCGGGCGATCTCCGCGACGAGCGAGAACCGCGACAGCGTCAGACGGTCCACGAACTCGTACCAGCCGAAGAAGTACGGCGGCCCGGCGGAGGTCCAGTTCTCGATGAACTTCGTCGTGCCCCGGTGCGGCTGGAAGAACACGGACACCGTCGTCCGCTCCGGGAAGTGCTCGTAGATCGTCTTGGCCGTGTAGTCGCAGTCCAGCGTGTTCTTCTGGGCGATCGTCGCGTAGTCGCGCCAGATGAGCTGATTGCGGTCGAACCAGTTGATGCCGGTGACGCCGTGGTGGCCGGGGAGGCGGCCGGTCGTGATGCTCGTGAGGTTCGCCAGCGTCACCGAAGGCACGTTGGCCACGACACGCGGGGCATAGAGCCCCCGCCGAACGAAGTACTTGTCGATGGCGGGCAGCTCGCCCGCCTCGAGCATCTCGCGGAAGATGCCGGCGTGGACGCCGTCGACGATGAAGACGATCGCTCCGTCCGCATCCGTCGCGCCGTCGAGCGAGAGGTCCAGGCCGAACGTATCGGGCGGGCCGTCGGGCGACGGCACGCAGCCGGCCAGGCCCGCGGCCAGCGTGGCCGCGAGAAACGCTACGCACATCCGCCGCAAGCCGGTATCCACCATGCCGCTCCTTTCGGCGCCGCGGCCGGGACGCCCGCGGCGCGTGAAAAACCCCCGCCGGAGCGGGGGTTCAGGGTTGTCTCTCACCGGCCGCTACGGGGCCTGCACGTCGTTGGCCTTCGGCAGGAAGTTCTCGCTCGTCAGGCCGACGTTGAACTTCACGTCCTTGTAGAAGTACCGGCACATGAGCTGGTCGTCCCAGCCGTAGCCCTCGACGCCGATGGGCACCAGATACTCCAGGTCGATGTAGGTGAGCGTCCGGTGGGCGGGATAGTCGCCCTTGTTGGGCAGGTAGCGAACGAGCACGACGGCGTTCCGCCCGTTGACCTCTTTCATGCCGCCGTAGGACTCTTCGAGGTCGCCGGCTTCCTCCGCCTCGCGATAGACACGCAGCAAGCTCTCCAGCGAGCGCTTGAAGCCGAACCGGTTGACCGGCCGGAGCGTGTTCTTCATCGCGTCCGGGCCGTCCGGCTCGACGAGCTTCGAGGCGACCATCAGGCGCAGCGCGGGGTTCGCCGGGCGGACCAGCATTCGCCCGTCCCACTGGCCCTCGACATAGATCGTGCGGTCCACGATCGGGGCGTTCTCCACCCACTTCATCGCCACGCTGTAAGGCGATTCCATGAACTGGACCTCCATCTGCTGCCGGTCCTTCATGGTGCCGCCGATCTTCTCCTGCTTCATGAACGTGCAGGTGTAGTCGTTGAAGCGGCCCTCGTACTGCTCCAGGCAGTACTCCAGCAGGGCGATGTGGTCGGTGCGGGCGAGGTGCTCGACCTTCTTCAGCGTGTCCTGGTTCATGCGCCCGAGCGCCTCGCCGTCGACGGCCTGGACCATGTCGGTCTCGGGCACGGCTTCCGTGCGCTGCGTGCACTGGATGCAGAAGAGACTGATGAGGAGAACGCCGACAAGAATCCGAATCCAACGATTCCGGGGGCGGAGCAGCTTGCGGATGTTCATAATCGTTCCTCAGCACCGCCGGTCCTCCTGAGGCCGGCGGGTCGGACGCGATTCGCGGTGATTATCTCAAGGTGTTGCCTGCGCTTCATCGGCTTGTCAACAGGGGGGCCTTGAGCATCATTTCGCAGGCGGGCGTGTGAGGAACCCGCCGGATTGTGCGGGAGTATAGGTAAGCCCCCGCGGCCGGATCAAGGGAATTCGCAGAACCCGGCGCAATTCCCGGCGACCGTCAGTCGCAGTAGCCCTCCGGATGGGCTTGGTGCCACCGCCACGCGTGGGCCACGATCTCGGCCAGCGCTGGCGACTGCGGACGCCAGCCCAACTCGTCCATCGCCTTCCGCGAGGAGGCCACCAGCCGCGGCGGATCGCCCGGACGGCGGGGCGCCGACTCGGCCGGGATTTCCGCCCCGGTGACCTCGCGGCACGTGTCGATCACCTGCCGCACCGAGAACCCCTCGCCGTTTCCGAGATTATAGACCTTGACGGAACCCGCTTCCGCGGCGCTCAGGGCCAGCACATGCGCGGCCGAGAGGTCGCACACGTGTATAAAATCCCGGATGCACGTGCCGTCGGGCGTGTCATAGTCCTCGCCAAAAACAAATACCTTTTCCCGCTTGCCCAGCGGCACCTGCAGGATCAGCGGAATCAGGTGCGTCTCCGGATTGTGGTCCTCGCCGATACCCCCGGCCGGGTCGGCGCCGGCCACGTTGAAGTAGCGGAGCGAAACGAAGCCCATGTCGTACGCCGTCGCGTAGGCCCGCAGCATGAACTCGACGCAGAGCTTGCTCGCTCCGTACGGGTTGATCGGGTCGAGCCGGTCGTCCTCGGCGATGGGAACGCGCTCGGGCTGGCCGTACACCGCGGCCGTGGAGCTGAACACGAGCCGCCCCACGCCCGCGTCGCGCATCGCGTCCAGCAAGCTCAGGCCGATGATCGTGTTGTTATGGAAGTACTTGTCCGGCTTCTCGACGGACTCCCCCGCCTCGATGTAGGCGGCCAGGTGGACCACGGCGTCGATGGCGTGCTCGCGCATCGCGGCCCGCAGGGCGTCGCCGTCCGCCACGTCGGCCTCGACGAAGGCGTAGTCCCCCACGGCCGCCCGGTGGCCCTTGACGAGATTGTCGTAGATCACCGGCGAGTGCCCCGCCGCCGCCAGCGCCCGCGCCACGTGCGAGCCGATGTACCCCGCCCCGCCCGTCAGCAGTACGTTCATGGTTCGCTCCTCTCCGGCAGGAAGGCGGAATTATAGCGGCTGCCGCCGGAGCTCGGTATGCCTATCCTGCGGCCGCTGGCAGACGGGTGCGGCCCTGGGGTATCCTCTCGCCCATGAGCCGAACGTCACAGACGCTGATGGAGATGTACGACGCGATGCGGGCGCGGTTCGGGCATCGCGGCTGGTGGCCGTCGCGGGCGGGGCGCGAGTCGCCCGAGGGCCGGCTCGAGATCTGTCTCGGGGCGATCCTCACGCAGAACACGAACTGGCGCAACGTCGAGCGGGCGATCGAGAACTTGCGCCAGGCCGGGCGGCTGGGCGTCGCGGCGATCGACGACACGCCGCACGAGGCACTGGCCGAGCTGATCCGCCCGGCTGGGTACTTCAACGTGAAGGCCAAGCGGCTGAAGGACTTCATCGCGGCCGTGCGGGCGGACTGGGGCGAGGACTTCGCCGGCTTCCTCGGCCGCTCGGGCGGGGTCCTGCGGGAGGAACTGCTGGCGATCCGGGGGATCGGTCGCGAGACGGCCGACAGCATCATCCTCTATGCGGCGGGCAAGCCGTCGTTCGTCGTGGACGCCTACACGTTCCGCATCCTCTACCGGCACGAGCTGGTCGGCCCGGAGGACGACTACGAGTCGGTCAAGGAGCTCTTCGAATCGTCCCTGCCGGAGGACGTGGAGCTGTGGAACGACTACCACGCGCAGCTCGTCGAGACGGGCAAGCAGTTCTGCAAGAAGCGTCGGCCGAAGTGCGCCGGCTGCCCGCTGGAGCCGTTCCCGCACGATCCGATGGCGGGCATGGAGCCGGAGTAGCCGTTGTCCTCAAGGCGGCGGGTCAGGCCGGCTCGGCCGGCTGCTCCCGCGGGGCGGCGTCCGGGTCTGCCGCCGAGGTGGCGAGGAACTGCGTGCGGATTCGCCGGCGCATGCCCGCGCTGAGATCCACAAAGGGCACGACGCGGTCCCGGCCGCTCTCCTTGGCCTCCAGCAGCGCCTGGTCGGCACAGTAGAAGAGCATCTGCGGGCCCGTGATCTCCGCGTCGTCGGGGAAGGCCGCCAGGCCGAGCGACGTGGTCACGTGGATGTCGTGCCCGTAGACCTGGAACCGCCGGCCGTAGACCTCCTGACGGATGCGCTCGGCGAACTGCCTCGCCTGCTCCCGGTCGGCCCGCGGCAGGATGACGGCGAACTCCTCGCCGCCGGTCCGCGCGACCACGTCCGACTCCCGAACGGACTGCCGCAGAATGACGGCCAGCTCCTTCAGAACGTAGTCGCCGCTGGGGTGCCCGTGCGTGTCGTTGACGACCTTGAAGTGGTCCAGGTCCAGCATCAGCACGCTGAGCGAATGGCCGTAGCGCTTCGCCCCGCGGAACTCGTGCTCGAGCAGGTCGTGGAACGATCGGACGTTCTGCACGTGTGTCAGCGGGTCGGTCGTGGCCAGGTCGCGCAGCTCGGCATTGTCCCGACGCAGCTTGGCCAGCAGTTTCCGCTCGCGAGACAGCGCCTCCTGCAACGCCGCCCGCGAGGCCGCGAGCTGGTCGTGCAGGTCCTTGATCCGCAGCAGCGCCCCGATTCGGGCGATCATCTCCGCCGAGGCCGTCTCGACCGAGATCACATCATCCGCGCCGCTGTCCAGGAACTGGCAGGCGCACTGCTCCTCCTGGCCGCACAGGACCATCACGGGCAGGAACGTGTCGTCCGCCACGCTCCGCAGCACGTTCGGCAGGTCCATGTCGGCGCTGTCCTGAACGCCCATGTGGAGCAGGGCCAGGTCGATGTGGCGGCCCCGCACGGCCGTGAAGGCCTCGATCTCGTCGGCCGCCTCGACGACCTGCCACCCGGCCAGCGCCAGATGCGCCGAATGTCCGGTTCCGGCCCCGTGGGGAGCCATGAGCAGGATGCGCGGGGTCTGTCCCGTGTATTCCATGTGTCCGTTGCCCTCAGCCGCCTGCCGCCGCCGGATGCGTCTACACCGCGTCCGCACGCGCCCGACGAGCCAAGCCGTCGGCGCCGGCGGACGCCGTCGGGGACCGCAAGTCCCCGCTCAGTGGGAACCTAAGATACGTTCGGCCCCGGCGGCAATCGGCCGCGCCCGCTTGCGCCGCGGCATGGTTGCCCGCGGCCCGCGCCGTCGTATAATGCCGCCTGCCCCAAGCGGGAATGAACCGAACGGACCCCCAGCGGAGTCTCCACGAACCATGGCCACACTCACCGGCAAGGCCGTCGTCGCCCAGTCGGGCGGCCCCACGGCCGTCATCAACGCCAGCGCCTGCGGCGTCATCCAGACCTGCAAGGCCCACGACACCGTGTTCACCGGCGTCTACGGCGGACTCAACGGCATCCTCGGCGTGCTGCGCGAGGAGCTGTACGACATCGGCAAGGAGGACGCGGCCGAGATCGACCGGCTGAAACGCACGCCCTCATCCGCGCTGGGCTCCTGCCGACACAAGCTCAAGGATCTGGAATCCAACCGGGAGGATTACGAGCGGATTCTGGAGGTCTTCCGCGCCCACGACATCCGGTATTTCTTCTACATCGGCGGGAACGACTCGATGGACACGGCCGCCAAGCTCGGTCGCCTGGCCGAGCAGGAGGACTACGAGATGGTCGCGGTCGGCGTGCCGAAGACGATCGACAACGACCTGGCCTTCACGGATCACTGCCCGGGTTACGGCTCGGTTGCAAAGTTCACGGCCGCGTCGGTGATGGAGGCCGGCCGAGACACCGAGGCGCTCTACACGCACGACACGACGACCGTGCACGAGGTAATGGGCCGCAACGCCGGCTGGATCGCCGCGGCGGCGGGGCTGGCGAGGCGCTGCGACGAGGACGCACCGCACATCATCCTGCTGCCGGAGGTTCCGTTCGAGAAGGCCCGGTTCGTCGACCAGGTCCGGGACTGCCTGGGTAGGTACAACCGCTGCTTCGTGGCGTGCGGCGAGGGCGTCAAGACCCCCGACGGGCAGTACCTCGGCGAGGCGGGCGGGCAGTTCGCCAAGGACGCCTTCGGACACACGCAGCTTGGCGGCGCGGCCCATGCCGTTCGGGCGATCATCGAGCAGGATGTCGGCGTGAAGTGCCGGACGAACAGCGCGGGCACGGCCCAGCGGAACGCCATGCACTTCGCCTCGAAGACCGACGTGGAGGAGGCGTACCGGGTGGGCCAGGCGGCGGTCGAGGCGGCGCTGGAGGGCGTGAGCGGCCGGATGGTCACGCTCGAGCGGACCGGCAGCGGCGCATACGCCTGCACGACCGGGCTGATCGAGCTGGACAAGGTCGCCAACGGCGAGAAGCCCGTACCGCCGGATTTCATCGACGCCGAGGCGGCGAGCGTCACCGAGGCGTTCCGCGATTACGCGACCCCGTTGATCCGGGGCGAGGCGGACATCGAGATCGGCGACGACGGCCTGCCCGTCTTCGCCCGCCTGGCCAAGCACATGGTGGCGAAGAAGACCGGCAGGGAGTATCCTGTCGGGGAGTGATCGGTCGCGCCTGTTGCTCCGACGGCTCCGAATTCATACGTATTCCCTTCATCCCATAGGGCAACATGCTGCGTTTTGCGGTGTATCGAGACGGCGAGGTCCGCAAGGATCTGGACCTCTCGGGCGTCTACGCGTTCGGGCAGGACGGCATACCGGTTCGCGCCGACCTGATCGCCGAAAAGGGGCGGATCAGCATCATCAAGCAGATGCCCGTGCCGGTCGGCATCGCCCTGCTGTGGGAGGCGGGGGACTCCGGAAGGTTCCTTCTGCCCACGACCCGCCTTCCCGACCGGAAGGAGCCGTACATCCTCAATCTCGAGCTGGCCCGCGCGCAGATCATGCGGATCGCCCGCAAGCGCGAGGATTGGGGCCTGTTCGACTACGACGAGGCGGAGGAACTCAACCGGCTGTTCGACGAGGCCCGGGCGACCTTCGTCCGTGCCCTGAAGGCCGACGAGCCGGGCGAGGCCGCACGGATCGCCGATGACGCCCTGGCCCAGGCCGTCACGCTCGGTGAGCGGATCTGCCTGTTCCACGCGAATATCTTCCTCGGGCGGCGCAAGGCGTGCCGCACGGCGGGGGCGCGGACGAATTTCGGCTGCGCGGTCGATCTGCTGTCGGACCCGCAACGCCACCACGCCCGGCTGGCCGACACGTTCGACTTCATCAACGTGCCGATGCCCTGGAAGCAGATGGAGCCCGACGAGGGCCGCTACCAATACGCCCGCGTGGATGCGTGGATCAACTGGGCCGCCCGCGCCGGCAAGCCCGTGTACGCGGGCCCCCTGCTGAGCTTCGCCCCGGAGCACGTACCCCAGTGGCTCTACATCTGGGAACACGACTACGAGACCATCCGGGACATGATCTACGAGCACATCCAGCGGACCGTGCAGCGCTACGGCAACCACGTGGCCGTCTGGAACGTCGTCTCCGGCATCCACGCCCACAACAGCTTCAACCTGACCTTCGAGCAGATCCGCGAGCTGACCCGGATGAGCTGCCTGTGGGTCAAGAAGCTCGCCCCAAAAGCCAGAATCCTGATCGAGCTGGTCATGCCCTGGGCCGAGTACTACGCCCACAACCAGCGGACGATCCCCTCGCTGCTTTACGCCGACACGGCCGTGCAGTACGGCGTCAACTTCGACGCCTTCGGCGTGCAACTGCTGATGGGCGTGCCGGTGGACGGTCACTTCGTGCGGGACCTGCTGCAAACCAGCGCGCTGCTGGACGAGTTCGTCTCGCTGGGCAAGACGGTACACGTGACGGCCTGCCAGGTTCCGTCGAACGTCGCACCCGACGCCTGGGATGCCTGGGGCGGCAAGGCAACGGTCGCCCAAGCCGGCCAGTGGCACGCGCCATGGTCCGAGCGGCTCCAGGCCGAGTGGCTCCAGGCGTTCTACCGAATCGGCATCTCCAAGCCATTCGTGGAATCCATCTGCTGGCGGGATCTGGCCGACTACGAAGGCCATTGCATCCCCCACGGCGGGCTGTGCCGCAACGACATGACGCCCAAACTCGCCTACCGCGAGCTGCGGAACTTCCGGGCCTACCTCACCGGGGCCGGGGGCGGCAAGCGGGCTGCTCGTCAAGGGCCCAAGCCATGAACCCGCCGCCGCGCTACGACCTGAAGCTGGGCCGCGACCCGTTGGCGGCGGTGGTTCTGCTGTGCGCGGTCGCGGGCGTGCTGGCCGGCGCCTCGGCGGCCGGGCGGAGAGACTGGTCGCCCGAGCATGTGGACGCAGAGCGTGCCAAGGCCGCGGCCGAGCGGATCGACCCCAACACGGCCCCCGCGGCGAGCTTGCGTCGCCTGCCGGGCATCGGGCCCACGCTGGCCGAGCGGATTGTCCAGTACCGCGTCGAGTGGGGCCGGACGCATGGCGGGCCGGCCTTCCGCATGCCCGCGGACCTGAGGAAGGTCCACCGCATCGGCCCCGCCACGGTGCAGCGAATGCGGCCGTATGTGAAGCTGCCCGGCGAGTGAGCCGCGCGAGCGCCCCGCCTCAGTACGTGATCCGGGCGCGAGTGAGCTTCTGCTTGCTGTCCACGGCCACGCGGAGCTTGATCTCTTCGGCGTCGCGCAGGCCGGCGATGCGTTCCATCGAGTGCCCGATCAGCTTGCCCTCCTCGTCGTACCGCTCGACGCGGACATACCCCCGGACGATCGCCTCGGCGATCAGCCGGTCCACGGGTCCGAGGTCTTCCCGCTCCAGCAGCGCCTCGGCGGCCGCGGCGTCCTTCGGGAAATCCCCGCCGCGCGTGAGGGTCAGCTCGACGTAGCGGCTCCCCCCGCCGGTCTTCCTGCCGGTGATCTCGAAGTATCCCTCGAACGTATCGGCCTCCACTTCAAGCGCTTCGGTGTCGTACGGCGTGATCTGCCGGCCGGCGCCCTTGAGCCACTCGTCGACGGGCAGGAAGTACACCAGCGCCCCGATGACCAGCACCGCCAGCACGCCCGCGGTGAGCAGGACGCGCAACCGCTGCTCGCGCGTCATCGGCACTTCGGGCGCGGCCGTGTCCGCGTCGACCACGCGCTGCCGTGTGTGGCAGTTGCCGTCCGGACCGACGGCGTAGAGCGTCTGGACCTCCTCGCCGGCGCGGAACTCCCGGCTGCGGAGCGTCGAGAAGATCGCGCCGCGCTGGTCGAGCGGGAAGATCGCCAGCAACTCCCCCACCAAGCCGGCGACGACGTGGTCGGCCGACTCCTCCAGGTCCGAGACGGCAACGGGCTCGGAGTCGGCGAGCAAGCTGAAGGTGTTGCCGTCGATCTGCAGGTGGAACCGCAGATTCCTCTGTCGAGCGGCGGCCACCCATTTGCGTAGGCGGTTCTCGTACGGCGCCAGCGAGGCGACCGAGCCCTCGATCAGCCCGTCCAGCACCATGGTTCCTGCGGTCTGTCGCGTCATGCTGTGTTCCTCGGCTGCAGGGCCGGTACGGCACGGAGCGGCGTCCAATCGCCGAGGTCCTGGCTCCATACCAGCGTGTCGGAGGTGATGGTCCCCACGTCCAGCAATTGCCGGATGTCCATCGCCGAAACCGGGCCCTTGGACTGGCCCCCGTTCTCGTAGAACCAAACCGGCGCCAATGGGTTCATCCCGAGCGCGCGGGACGGGGACAGCCCGGAACGATCCGAACCGAGCTGATGCAGCGCCGCGGCCGTGTCTTCCGGCAGCGCGTTCCGCGTCCGCGTGTCCATGCTCAGGGCCGAGTCGTGCGTGTCCAGCCGCTCGCTCGTGTACTGGCGGAACGCCTCGTTCTTCATCCGTTCCTGCCGGAGTTGCTCCCGCAGGCGGCGGCGCTCCTGTTCCGAGTACTCCCACCGGGCCTTCTGCTCGGTCAGGTTGGGAAGCACGGCCACGACGATGACGCCGATGAGCCCCAGGAAGAACCCGCCGAAGAACCACCCTACGACACTGCGGCCCTTGCTCGAGGCGATGGCCGCGGCGATGATTCCCGTCAGAAGTCCGGCCGCTAACGTACAAGCCATTCCGCTATGTCCCCTGCTCGTGTCGGGCCGCGACCGCAGTCGTTGCTTCGGCGGACGGCCATCGTTCCCGACCGGTCAGGCCCGCGCGCTGTGCTGGAAGGCAGCCACCTCGCGCAGCGGCGTCCACTCGCCCAGGTCCTGGCTCCAGATCAACGTCAACGGCGTAATGCGCGAACTGCCCAGCATCCGCCGGATGTCATGCGCCGAAACCGGGCCCTTGGCCTGACCGTGGAACTCGTAGAACCACACCGGGGCGAATGGGCTCGGGGGCGGAAGCATCCCCCCCGCCCCCGCCGCGCCGGGGGCTTGCCCGCCCTCCGGGAGTTGCCGCAAGGCCGCTTCCGTTCCCGCGGGCAACGCATCCCGCGTGCGGGTGTCCATGCCCAGGGCCTGATCGTGCGTGTCCAGCCGATCCATCGTGTACTGCCGGAAGGCCTCGTTCTTCAGCCGCTCCTGGCGAAGCTGCTCCCGCAGCCGGCGGCGCTCCTGCTCGGCGTATCGTCGCCGGGCGGCCTCCTCCTTCCGATTCGGCAGCACCGCGACGATGATGATGCCGATGACCGCGAGGAAGAAGCCGGCGAAACCCCAGCCGACAATGCTTCGCCCCTTGTAGCGAGCGATCAGTCCCGCGCCGATGGCACAGACGACGCGGATGATGATGTGCAGCATTAACATGCCGACCCACATGGCGTTTCCCCACAGCGCCATGTGCATGCACAGCGCCGCCGAACGGATTTCGCACAGTGTACCGCGGAGTCAGAATACTTCAAGTACGATCAGGTTGTGCAGGAAGTGCACCACCATGCCCGGATACAGGCTGCCCGTCCGGTACCGCAGCCAGCCCAGCAGCATCCCCGCCAGGAACAGGTACCAGAAGCTCACGAGCGAGAAGTGCAGCGCCGCGAACAGCGCCGAGGCCAGAAGCAGCGCCGTGATCGGCTTCACGGCGATGTGCAGCCAGTGCTGCAAGAGCCCGCGGAAGGCGATTTCCTCCAGAATCGCGGGCAACACGCATAACGTGATGATCGCCACGGCCGTGGGTATTTGCGTCTCGGCGACCTGCTCCGAAAGCCGCTCCCCCTCGAACAGCTCCCGGATCCATTCGTGGTACACGTAGTTGATGCCCAGCAGCGGCGCCAAGGCCGCCACGCCCACGACCGCTTCCCAGCGGTGCAGCCCGAACCGTTTGAACTGCACCGCCAGCGCCCGCCAGTGCAGCCCGCCCCAGATCGCGGTGGCGATCAGCAGCAGGGCCTCCATGAAGAAGATCTGCCCCACCTGCGAGTCGGGCATCATCAGGAACGCGGCGATCGAGCCGAACAGGATCACGCCGAGGTAGGTCCAGAACAGCGGCCAGACGTGCGGCGCCTTCCGCTCGATCAGCATGCCCTCGGTCGGCTGGATCGGGCGATGCGGCGGCAGAACGCTCTCGATGGGCTTGTACGGCGTCCCGCAAGCGAGGCAGAAGTAGAAGCCGGGAATCAGCGGAGCCCCGCAGTACCGGCACCGCGCCTGCGGCTCCGAGATCTCCGCGTCCGGCTGCTGTCTTTGGATCAGCTCGCTCATGCCGGGTCCAAGCCGCGCCGTCACCCGCCCACGAACCGGGCGGTGTCCCGCGCGATCATCAGCTCCTCATCCGTCGGCACGATCCACACGGGCAACGAGCACTCATCCGTCGTAATCGGCCCGTGCGCGCCGCGGACCGTTGCATCGTTGCGCTCGCGGTCGAACGAGGCCCCGAGTCGCGAGAGTCCGCGGCAGATCAACTCCCGCGTCTGCACGGAGTTCTCCCCGATGCCGCCGGTCAGCACCACCGCGTCGCACTCCGGAAGCACAGTGTAATACGCCCCGACGTATCCGACCACGCTGTAGACGAAACTCTCGACGGCCAGCGCCGCACCCTCGTGGCCGTCCGCCCGCGCGGCCAGCAGGTCGCGCATGTCGTTGCTCAGCCCGCTCAGACCCAGCAGGCCCGATTCCTTGTTCAACGCGGCGTCGATCTCCTCGCGGCTGAGACCCCGGCCCAGCATGTACAGCGGCACGGCCGGGTCGATGTCCCCGCACCGAGTGCCCATCACGAGGCCTTCCAGGGGCGTCATGCCCATGCTGTGGTCGACCGCCCTGCCGCCCGCCACGGCCGTCATGGAGCAGCCGTTGCCCAAGTGGCAGGTAATCAGGTTCACCTCCTCGACCGGCTTGCCAAGCAGCTCGGCCGTGCGGAGCGTGACGTAGCGGTGGCTCGTGCCGTGGAAGCCGTAGCGACGGACGTGATGCTCCCGGTACCACGACTCGGGCACGGCGTAGCGGTACGCGCGCGGCGGCAAGCTCGCCAGGAAGGCCGTGTCGAACACCGCCACGTGCGGCACGTCCGGCAGCGCCTCGCGGGCGCCCTCGATGCCCGCCAGGTTCGGCGGATTGTGCAGCGGGGCCAGCTCGGAGTTCCGGCGGACGACCGCCAGCAACTCGTCGTCAACCAGGCCCGAGTCCGTCACGTCCTCGCCGCCGTGCACCACGCGGTGGCCGACGCCGTCGATCTCCTCGATTCGCGAGATGGCCGCGCCCTCGCCCTCGACCAAGGCATCCAGCACGGCCGCAAGCCCGGCTCGGTGGTCCGGCGCCGCGACGGGCCGCTCCCATTCGGCCCCGCCGCACTCGTGCCGTAGACCGGCCTCGTCCGAGCCGACCCGTTCCAGCGTCCCCTTGGCCAGCACGGCCGGGGAATCGGAGGCCGATTCGCCTCTGTCAAGCTCGAATAGCTGATACTTAATGGAGCTACTGCCGCAATTGACTACGAAGATCTTCATGATTCCTACCGTTCGGGGGCCGGTGAAAGGAATGATACCTAGTCGGGGGTCGTGCCCGTGTCAAGCGAACGGCCGTCGCGTTCGACGTTCAACCCCGGCCGCGGCGCGTCGAGCGTCGCGCGCCGAAGGGCTCTCCGCACCGCATTGCGAGAATGCCTCCGCTTGCCCCCGCTCGCGGATGCGGGTACCTTGCCGCCCCGGCTGACCGTCCGTCGAGCAATGGGTTCCGTCGATCGCGGCGGGAACGGCTCGGTGGGCCGGCCGCCGGGCGAGGCGATGCCATGGCCCTGTGCGAGGTCCGTTTCTACAGCGAGTCGCTCCGCAAGCACGAGGCGATGAACGTCATCCTGCCGGACAAGCCCTCCGGCCGGCTGCCCGTGCTGTACCTGCTGCACGGGCTGAGCGACGACCACACCCGCTGGTGCCGCCAGACCAGCATCGAGCGCTACGCCACCGGCCGGCGGATGATCGTCGTCATGCCCGACACGCATCGGCTGTTCTACGTCAACGACCCGCGTCCGTGCGGCTTCGCCTACGAGGACCACATCGTGCGGGACGTCGTCGGCTTCGTGGACCGGACCTTTCCGACGATTCACGGGCGTCACGGCCGGGCCGTCGCGGGGCTGAGCATGGGCGGATACGGGGCGCTCATGCTCGCCCTGCGGAACCCCGGACGATTCGCGACGGCCGTGTCGCATTCCGGCGCCTTGATGTTCGCCCACGACACCGCCTTCATGCGCGACGGCGAGGAGTACCGCGACGTGGCGCACCTGGCCGATTCGCTCCCCGGCCGGGAGTACGACCTGTGGCAACTCGCCGAGAACCACGCCCGCGGCGGCCGGAAGCTGGCGCTCCGGCTCGACTGCGGCACCGAAGACCGCATCATCGAACACACCCGGGCCTTCCACGCTCACTTGGACGCACTGGGCATCGAGCACGAGTATGCCGAGCACCCCGGCGGGCACGAGTGGAGCTACTGGGACGAGCACGTCGTCGACACGCTCCGCTTCGTCACAAAGCACACCCGGAGCCGATAGCTCGCCCCTGGCCGCCCCATGCGGATGCGACACGCAGCACCGGCCAAACGGCGAGACGACAGGACGCGCTTCACCGCTCGGACTTCAACGGCCCCCGCGTTGCGGCCACGGGCGGCAGGGGCTAGGATGGACCGACCATGGCAATGACCCTCACCGAGAAGATCCTCGCGGACCACGCGAAGCGCGACACCGTCTCGCCCGGGGAGAACGTCTGGTGCGACGTGGACGTGCTGATGACGCACGACGTATGCGGCCCGGGCACGATCGGCGTGTTCCGCAAGGAATTCGGCGACAGCGCGAAGGTGTGGGACCCGGAGCGGGTGGTGATCCTGCCGGACCACTACATCTTCACGGCCGACAAGCGAGCCCACCGCAACATCGAGATTCTGCGCACGTTCGTCCGCGAGCAGGGCATCCGGCACTACTACGATCCGGACTTCATCGTCACCGGCTGCGAGGGCGTGCCCGAGCCCTACGAGGACCCCGCCCGGACGAGCTACCGCGGCGTCTGCCACGTCGCCCTGCCGCAGAACGGCCACACCCGCCCCGGCGAGCTGCTGCTCGGAACCGACAGCCACACCTGCACGCACGGAGCGTTCGGCGAGTTCGCCACGGGCATCGGCAACACGGAAGCCGGCTTCGTGCTGGGCACGGGCAAGCTGTGGCTCCGCGTCCCGCCTTCGATCAAGTTCACCTTCCGCGGCGAGATGCCCGAGTACCTGATGGCCAAGGACCTGATCCTCCACGCCATCGGCGAGATCGGCTTCGACGGCGCGACCTATTGCGCGATGGAGTTCGACGGCGAGGCGGTCTTCTCGCTCAACGTGGACGAGCGCTGCACGATCTGCAACATGGCCATCGAGGCCGGCGGCAAGAACGGCATCATCGCCGCCGACGAGACGACGCTGGCGTACGTCCGCGAGCGGGCGCGCGAGGGAGCGCCCGGGCCGCGGGTGTTCCACGCGGACGCGGACGCCACGTACGCGGCCGTGCACGAGTTCGACGTTGCGGAGCTGGAGCCGACCGTGGCCTGCCCGCATTCACCGGGCAACCGGGCGACCGCGCGCGAGGTCGGCGACGTGAAGATCGACCGGGCCTACATCGGCTCGTGCACGGGCGGAAAGACGACGGACTTCGAAGCGGCCGCCCGCGTCCTGGCCGGGCGCGAGGTCGCCGTCGAGACCTTCATCGTGCCCGCGACCACCGAGGTCGACGCGGACCTCGACCGCGTCCGGGTGGACGGCACGTCGCTGCGGGAGATCTTCACGGCCGCGGGGTGCATGATCGGCCCGGCAAGCTGCGCCGCCTGCCTCGGCGGCCCGCAGGACACGCTCGGCCGTGCGAACGAGCCGCTCACGGTCGTGTCCACCACCAACCGCAACTTCCCAGGGCGGATGGGCCACAAGGAAGCCCGGATCTACCTCGCCAGCCCGCTGACGGCCGCCGCCAGCGCGGTGGCCGGGAGTATCGCGGACCCGCGAGACGCGCTGGCTCGCTAGCGTGCGATCGTGGCCTCGCGTGTCCTCACGGCCGCGGCGATCAGACCATGGAACAGCGGCTGAGGGCGGAGCGGCCGGCTGGTCAGCTCGGGGTGGAACTGGGCGGCGACGAAATACGGGTGCACGTCGCGCGGCAGCTCGAGGATCTGCCGGATGGGCTGGTCCGGGTGCCGCCCGGAGAAGACGAGCCCGCCATGCTCCAGCCGCTCGACGTACTCGGGATCGACCTCGAATCGGTGACGGAACCGCTCCCGCACGCTGACGGCGTCGTACAGCTCGGCCGCCAGCGTATCGGGCGTGATGGCCACGTCCTGCCCCCCGAGGCGCATGTTGCCGCCGAGCCCCTCGAGCTCCTTCTGCTCGGGCAGGATGCTCACGACCGGCGCGTCGCAGTCCGGGTCGATCTCCGTGCTGTCGGCCGTCTCCAGGCCGCAGACGTTGCGGGCGTACTCGATGACCGCCATCTGGAAGCCCAGGCAGATGCCCAGGTACGGGATGCCGTTCTCGCGGACGTGGCGGACGACCTCGATCTTTCCGCTCGTGCCGCGGACGCCGAACCCGCCGGGGACGATCACGGCGTCCACGCCGGCGAGCCGCTCGGCGACGTTCTCGGCCGTCAGGTCGGTGGTGTCCACCCACTCGACCTTGACGTTGGCGTCGTTGGCCACGCCCGCATGCTCCAGCGCCTTGAGGATGCTGGCGTAGCTGTCCCGCAGGGCCGTGTACTTGCCCGTGATGCCGACCGTCACGCCGTGGCGCCCGCGGCCGATCCGCGCGGAGAACCGCTGCCACTCGACGGCCGCGCGGGCGTCCGCGGCCGAGTTCACCCGCCCGCCGAGGCCCAGGAGCTGCACGATCTCGCTGTCAATGCCCGCCTCGCGCATCCGCTCCGGCAGCAGGTAGATGCTCGGCAGGTCGTGCATCGAGAACACGCGCCGCAGCGGCACGTTCGAGTACACGGCGATCTTCTGGCGGACCTTGTCGGTGACGGGCTTCTCGCAGCGGCAGGCGACCATCTCCGGGTGAATGCCGGATTCCATCAGCCGCTTGATGCCGAGCTGGGCCGCCTTGGACTTCTGCTCGCCGAGGGACGGCGGGCTGAGGATGTACGTCAGCGCCACGAACAGCACCGAGCCCTCGCCCTCCTCGAACGAAAGCTCCCGCAGGGCCTCGATGTAGAAGGCGTTCTCGATGTCCCCGACGGTGCCGCCGACCTCGACGAACACGACGTCCGCCTCCGTGTTGACCGCAAGCTCCCGCAGCCGCAGCTTCACCTCGCCCGTCACGTGCGGGATCATCTGCACGTCGCGCCCGAGGTAGCCGCCGGCCCGCTCGCGGTCCAGCACGCTGCGGTAGATCTGCCCGCTCGTCGTGAAATTCTCCCGGCCGAGGTCCTGGTCGAGCATCCGCTCGTACGTGCCGAGGTCCATGTCGCATTCCATGCCGTCATCGAGGACGAAGACCTCCCCGTGGCGGAACGGATTCAGGGTGCCCGAGTCGATGTTCAGATAGCCCTCGAGCTTGATGGGCGAGACGTGCAAGCCCTTGTCCTTGAGCAGCTTGGCGACGGAGGACGAGAAGATGCCCTTGCCCAGCCCGCTGATGACCGTCCCGAGCACGGCCACGTATCGGGTGCGCCCGACCTGGTAGCCGTCCGGCAGAGGTGTGTGGAATTCCGTTTCGTCCGTCTGATCGCGGACGGATCGCATCAGGTCCATGATATCGCTCATGGAGCCCAACTGTAGCAAGCCCGCCGCCGGGGGGCAACCGACTGGATAAGTTATTTGCCGGCCGCGTGCGCGAGGGCCCGACGCGCGTTGTCCCGCCAGCGCTCGACGTCGTCCTCCGGGATGTACCAGAACATCGGATGGACGACCTCGCGGTAGGTCCGCTCGTCCATCGTCGCCAGGGCCTCGGGGGTGATCCGGTCGTGGATCTCATCGAGCCAGGGCGTCGGCTCGACGGGCGCCCACTTGCCCTCGTTGAGCGGGCAGGCGAGCTGGCAGGCGTCGCAGCCGTAGATCCACGGGCCCATCCGTTCCCACAGCTCCGGCGCGATCGGCCGCGGGGCGTGGTAGGTCAGGTGGGCTACGCAGTGGTCCATTCGCATCAAATACGGCTCGACGATCGCGCCGGTCGGGCAGGCGTCCATGCAGGCCCGGCACTCGGGCGGGCACGGCGGCTCGCCCGACGGCTCGTCCGGCTCCAGCTCCGCGTCCACCCGCCACGTCTCGACGTTCAGCCACGTGCCGCAACGCTCGTGCCAGGCGAAGCCGTTGCGGAGGATGTGCGCCACGCCCGCGCGGGCGGCCGCGGCACGCTCCGGGCAGCCGCCCCGCTGCACCCGCATGCCCAGCGCCTTGAGCCCGGCCGTCATTCGCTTGGGCCGGTCGTGGTCGGGCAGGCAGGCCAGGCGGCGGTCGAGGAGGTAGTTCCGCCCGATGTGCTCGGCCGGGCCGTCGGGCAGCCGGTAGTGCCCATAGCGGCGGATGCAGACGACCACGGAGTTGACCCATGGTGCCGTGCCGCGGGGGTCCACCCTCGGCCGGAGCGGCTCGTACAGCGGCGCCGCCTCGGGGAAGGCCCCGACGCGAGCGTTGATCGCCTCGGCTTGGCGCCCGAACGGCTCGGCCGTCGTGATGCCGCAGTCGGCGTAGCCCAGCTCGGCCGCGAGCTGCTTGACCTGATTGGCGAGTTCCCGGCTCACAGCCCAATCATAGAAGGCCGTCATCCGCCGACCAAGGCCATCCCGTCGGAGGAGACACCCCTCGGGCCGCACTGTCGCGGGGCTCTGCGGGGCGAAGGCGGCGTCGCGGTCGCCGCCGCGGCAGGCGCCTCGGGCACCCGCTAAGGGATTCACCGGTCAAAGGCGGAAGTACGTGTGCGCACGATCGTGTCGCGCCGTGGAACAGTGACGCGTTTGTGCGCACAAGCGCCCCTCGGCGATCGTCAAAAGACGGGCGACAGGCGCCGGTGCGCAGGTCGCGCGGCCGTGGGCACTTGCCGCCCCACCGCATGGGGTCAAACGACGCGATCCTGCGCAGCAACGCTTCCGTCAAACGATGTTCCACGTGGAACAACGGCGGTTGCGCGGCCGGCCCCCGAGAACGTACCCGCCGCGCCGAGCCGACGACGTCAGGCGCTGGATCGGGCGGCGGGCTACCCCGCCGCGGCGGCTTCCTGCTGCTTGCGCTCGATGTGGCGAATGTCGTTGATGCGCTCGCTGGACCAGTAGCCGACCAGCGACCCGCCGCACCCGGCCGTGAGCCAGTCGATCGGCAGGATGCGGGCGTAGTACGGCAGCTCGCTCCAGCGGGTGGCGTCGGCGGGCGCGGTCACGCCCGCCAGGAGGTAGAAGCCGACGCCGGCCAGGATCGGCACGGCCCAGACCACGAAGCTGTGGCGCACCGGCAGCGTCTGGTGGGCCGCCAGCCCACCAAGCAGGAACGCGGCGACCACGGCGAAGAGGATCTGCCCGCGATCCGGGGAGCGGAGCAGAAGCAGCAGCACCGCGCACGAAGCGACGAGCCCGAGCCCGAGGCAGCCGAGCATCCGCAGGGCCGTCCGACCGCGGTCGGCGGAGCGGCGCTTCCGGCCGCCTTTACGGAGGAGCCCGAGGAACCCGGTCAGCGTCCGCCTCGGCGTCGCGGGCGCGGGCAGGTCGGGCTCGTGATCGCGGGCGTGCTTGTGCAGCCAGCCCGGTCGGATGGACGCGACGCCGCGCCGAACGAGGTCGACGATCCGCGCGGCCGCCAGCAGCATCGCCGCGAGCATCAGCAGCTCGCCGATCATCGCCGGGTACAGCCCGGACAGCCGACCCTCCCAGCTCCACAGCAGGCCGCGGATTTGGGCGGAGTGCAAGCTCGCGCCGCCGGCGCCGAGCACGGCCGCCATGAGGCCGCCCTCTGGACGCGCGGAGATGGTGATCACGGCACAGAGCGCGGCCAGCATCCACAGCGTCAGGGCGAAGGCCACGGTGCTGCCCGCGCCGCCGGCCAGCAGCAGCACGAGCGGGTCGAACGGGTCGGAAGGCCGAAGCAGCGGCCAGAGCGCGAAGTACACCAGCGCCACGGCCGCCACGGCCGCGAGCTGTACCTGGACCTTCTCGAGCAGGTGTTGATGTCGGTACGTCACGGCGTCCTCGACAGCCCTGCGAGCTTCCTGTAGAATTCGGATTTCCCCCGACGCCTACGTGCCGGGCATCCTACCCCATGCGAGAGGCAATGGCAATCCGATGGAGCACCAGGTTGTACAGAAGCTGACGGCCCGCGCCGCCCGGCTCGGCAAGACGATCCTCCTGCCCGAGCCGCACGACCCTCGCGTGCTGAGGGCCACCGAGGAGATTCTCGCCCGCAACTACGCCCGCCCGGTGCTGCTGGGCAAGCCGGCGGAGGTTCGGCTCAGCGCGGAGAAGGCCGGGGCGGATGTGTCCGGCGCGGAGACGATCGACCCCATGGCGGACCCGGACCGGGACCGGTACGTCGACGCGCTGCACGAGAAGCGCAAGCACAAGGGCATGAGCCGGGATGACATCGACAAGCTGCTGAGCAACCCGGTGTACTACGCGGGCATGCTGGTGGGCGACGGTCGGGCCGACGGCATGGTCGCCGGGAGCATGTCTCCCACGGCCGACACGGTACGCAGCGCGCTGTACGGCGTCGGGACCGCGGAGGGCATCCGGACCGTCAGCTCGTGCAGCGTGATGAACACGATCGTGCATGATGTGGGCGTGGACGGGTCGCTGATCTTCGCCGACACGGGCGTGGTGCCGACGCCGACGGTGGAGCAGCTCGCGGATATCGCCGTGGCCGCCGCCGACGCCTGCCGCGTGCTGCTGAACACGGAGCCGAAGGTCGCGATGTTGAGCTTCTCGACGAAGGGCTCGTCCAAGGCCCGGGCCGTGGCCCGGATCGTGGAGGCCACGCGCCTCGTGCACCAGCGGCGCCCGGACCTCATGGTGGACGGCGAGCTTCAGCTCGACTCGGCCGTCGTGCCGGACATCGCCGGCCGCAAGGCGCCCGGCTCCCCGGTGGCGGGCCGGGCCAACACGCTGGTGTTCCCCGACCTTTCGTGCGGGAACATCGGCTACAAACTGGTGGAGCGCCTGGGCACGGCGACGGCGCTCGGGCCGCTGCTGCTGGGGACCGCCCGACCGGTCAACGACCTGTCGCGCGGGTGTAGCGTGGAGGACATCATACTGATCACGGCGATCACGGCCGTGCAGGCCGCAGGGGCGGCGTAGGGCGCCTCACGCCCCGAGCGCCGTCCGGTCGTCTTCGAACACGGGGAAGAGCTTGGTCAGGCGGGTCGTCTCGAACAGCCGCCGCACGGTCGGACGGGGGTTGAGCAGCCGGATCTGCCCTTGGTGGTGTCGCGCCTTGAGGTGCGCCTCGACGAGCGCCCCGAGCCCGGCCGAAGCGATGAAATACATGCCCTCCAGGTTCAGCACGATCGGGTCGCACTTCTCGTCGGCGAGCCGGCTGAGTTGCTCCCGCAGTTCGTCGGCCTCGGCGAAGCCGACCGATCCGCGGATATGCAGCAATGCCGCCTGCCCGCGGCGCTCGACCTCCAAGGCCACCTGTTCGTCGCCCTCGGGAATCATGACAGCTCCTTCACTCCCTGTCCTTGACCATCCGCACGCGATTGCCGCCGTCGCCGAACTCGACCTCGTCCATGTAGGCCTTCATCAGCATGATGCCGCGACCGCAGGGCTTCTCGAGGTTCTCGTCGGCGGTCGGGTCGGGGATTGCATGCGGGTCGAAGCCCCCTCCCTCGTCGGTGATGGTGATCCGCACGGACTTCTCGTCGACCTCGTACGACACGGTAATTGACTTGTTCGGGTCCAGCCCGTTGCCGTGCTTGGCGGCGTTGTTCAGCGCCTCTTCCACGGCCAGGCGAATGGCGAAGCACGCGGAGTCGCTGTACCCGTGATCAGCCACCTCCCGCAGGAGCCGTCGTTCCACCTGCCGGACTTCCTTCAGATCCGACCCGATAACCAACGTCTCGGCCAAGATAGCCCTCGTACTCTCTGGCGGGATCCCCGTCGCCGCGCTCCGGCTAGCGCAGCGTCTCCAGCGCCTCCGCTACGGACGAATGGATTTCGAAAATCTCGTTGAGCCGCGTGATGACGAACACCTCGTAGATCGCCGGCTGGATCCCCGCCAGCCGGAGTCGGCCGTCCTTCTCCCGTACGCGCTTGTGCAGCGTAATCAGCATGCCCAGCGCGCTGGACGACATGTGCGACACGCCGCTGAAGTCCAAAACCATCTTCGGGGAGTCGGCGTCGGCCACGAGGGCGTTGAGCTGCTGGCCGATCTCGGAAATGCTGACCTCGTCCAGAATCTTCTCGTCCGTGAAGCCGACAACCGTCGCGCCTTCCTCAACGGACACGTTCAGCCGGGGGTTCTGTTCCCGCATATCAACGGTCTCCTTACGCAGGGCCGCAACGTTCGCGGAACATCCTAGCCGCCGGCCCGGCCGGAGGCAACGCGCGACCGCGCTCGATCCTACCGAAGCAGGAGCAGCAGTTGAATGAAATTCAGCAGCACGCTCACCCCCAACGCCACGCCCAGTATCACCAGCAGCGTCCGGTCCGCCGCTCCGGACGTCTCGCGCTGCTCCTCTGGCTCCGCCTCGGCCCCCCCCGCCAAGCCGCTGAGCACGTCGCTGTCGATCTGCTTCCGTGCTTGCAGCGGCGCCTCGCCCGAGCGGATCGCCTCCAGGTCCAGCAGCAGGTCGCCCGTCGATCCGTATCGTCGGCGGCGGTCCTTGGCCATCATCACCTCGACGACCTCGCCCAGCCCCGCCGACAACTCCGGGCGGACGTGGTCCGGCGGCGTCAGCGGCTCCTGGAGGTGCTTGTGCATCACGGCCGCGGGGGTCGGGCCGTCGAACGGCACCCGGCCCGTCACCACGTGATACAACGTCGCACCCAGCGAGTAGATGTCCGCCCGGAAGTCGATGTCCACCTCGCCGCGGACCTGCTCCGGGCTGATGTAGTACGGCGTGCCATAGGCCCGCCCGGCCTCGGCCGCCGCGAGCTGAACGTCCGAGGCCGCCCGGGCCAGGCCCATGTCCGCCAGCTTGGCCATGCCTTCGCCATTTATCATTATGTTTTTTGGCTTGACATCGCGGTGGATCAACCCCTGCGAGTGGGCGTGCTCCAGCGCGCGGGCGATCTGGATGATGACCCCCAGCGCCTCGGATTCGGAGAAGACCTTGCCCCCGGACAGCTCATCGTGAATCGTGTGCCCCTCCACGTACTCCATGACGAAGTAGTGGTACCCCCCCGCCTCGCCGACGTCGATCGCCTGCACGATGTTGGCGTGGTTGAGCTTGGCGGCCGCCTTGCCCTCGCGATAGAAGCGCTCGACGTACTCCGGGTTGTCCGAGAGCTTCCGGGGAAGAACCTTGATCGCCACGACGCGGTCCAAGCTGAGCTGCCGGGCCTTGAAGACCGTCGCCATCGCCCCCGCTCCGAGCTTCGAGAGAATCTGGTAGCCGGGAATCTGCTGCGAGTGCGATGCCTTGATGGTCTCGCGGAGCCGCTCGATCTGCCGGCGCGTCACCGAGCCCTGATCCACGAGAATGTCCGCCAAGGAGTTCTCGCTGGCCTGCCTGCGGAGATTCGCCTGATCGACCTCGTCCTTCGTCGCCAAGCTGCGCTCGACGACCATGCGGCCGAGCTCCGTATCCAGCGAGTCACTGATCTTGCCGGCGTCCTGCCCGCTCATGTCTTGCCTCGGTGAGATGCCCTCGGCCGCGCCCTGGTGCCGCCCGCTTCCCGCGGCCGGGGAAGTCGCGGCAGGTTACTCCGCCCGATACCCATCGTCAAGTCCGTGCGCTTCCGGCCGGCGCGTCCGGCGCCGGGGCCGGCTCGTACAGTTCGGCCGGGCCCAGTTCGCCGGCATGCAAGCCGCGCCGGGCGAGGAACCGCCGCACGTCCCAGCACAGGTGGCACTTGCTCGCGTAGCGCGCGGCGGGCTCGTAGCCGTGGCGCGTCGCCTCGTCCATCAGCCCGACCGGCCCGCGAATCGCCAGCGTCGAGAGCAGTGGTCGCTCGGCCCAGTCCGCGTCGAGGCGCCGCCACAGCTCGCCCGGCGTCTCCGGCCCGATCCGCCCGATCACGATGCCGGCACAGACGCCCGGCGTGACCCGGCCGTCCGGGTCGACGTGCACGTGGCGGCCGCGCAGAAGCGGCTCCCTGCAACACATATCGGCGAGTGAGCCGGGCGTCTTGCGGGCGACGGCGGGGCCCAGCACGTCGGCCGCCCGGCCGTTCATTCGGTCCCGGCCCCGCAACGCGTATTCGCGGAACAGCGACGTCCGGTGCTCCGGCGTCAGGTCGTCGGTGTCAAAGCCGTTCCGCAGCCAGTCCCGCCAACGGACCTGCACGCGATCCGCGCCGAGTTGCTCCTCGGCCACCCGCACGGCCCGCCGGACCCGCCGGATCGGGACGAATTGCTGGTGGTAGGGATCGCAGGAAACAGAGAGCTTCTCCATGCCGGCGTCGGCGAGGGCCGCCACGCGCTCGCGGACGATGCCATCGTCCACGGCCCAGCCGGCGTGGGTCTCGACCTTCTCCAGCGGCGCGAGCCCCTCCTCTCGGGCCCGGCCGGCCAGCTCGATCAGCAGCGGCCAGTTGCCGAAGGGCTCCCCGCCGGTCAGGTGGACGCGGCAGCCGTGCGGCGAGGCGTCGATCAGCCCGCGCCAGGCGGCGAGCACGCTCTCGGGGCGGGCCCAGCCGCGCCGCTCCGGCCCGCAGCCGACGTAGCACGACGCACAGCGGGCGTCGCACCGGTAGCTCAGCATGAGTCCGGCGAACGACCAGTGCTTGACCGGCATGGGTTCTGAGCGATTCCGCCGGGGCATGGTCCGATTGTACCGTTTGGCGTTCGCGGCCCGAATGCTACAATGCCGCGCGCCGGGCTCGGCCCGGGACAGACCATGGGCAAGTCCAGCACGCCTCAACCTTTTCACCTGTTCATCTACGGGACGCTGATGCGTCCCGACGTGTTTCGCGCGGTGCTGGGCCGGCGGCTTGTCCGCTACCCGGCGCAGGCCGACGGCGTCGAGACCTTCCAGGCCCGCCGCGCCGTGCTCGACGGCTACGAGAAGATCAGCCCGGACCGCACCTACCAGTACGCCATGCCGGACCCGCAGGGCCGAATCCGCGGCTACGTCGTCGGCCCGTTGCCCGGCGAGCTGATGACGGCTCTGCGGGAGTACGAGGGCCGCAACTACTCCCGCCGCACGCTGACCGTCCAGACCAGCACCGGGCCCGTCAAGGCCGTGGCCTTCGTGGCGAACCTCAAGCAGCTCGAGCACTCCTTCGGGCACGAGTTCCGAGACCCGCTGAAGCAGGAAATCCTCCTCGACGAGAAGATCGAGAAGGCCCTGGTCGAGACGGAGCGAGAGCAGCTCCACACGACCGAAACGCTCTCCCGCCGGGCCGTCGGCGAGCTGCACGGCCCGACGATCCGCGACCTCGTCCGGCGGCACTTCGAGGCCGGCGGCATCAGCGACTACGCGATCCGCCAGGCGCTCAAGGACGCCCCCCTGCCGGACTTCGAGCACCTCTCGCGCGATCCGGAGGCCACGGCCCTGGCCCCGAACTACCTGGACATGGTCATCCGGCAGGTGATCTTCAACCAGATGGAGGAGGCGATCCGGCGGGACTTCCGCTACGAGCTGGACCACATGGGCCCCAGCGCGCACTACTACGACCGCACGCTCAGCTCGCTGGCCGCCTTGCGCCTGCTCAACGCCAACGCCGAGCTGCTGGGCATCCTCGTCGGCGACTGCCTCAACGAGCTGGACTTCTCCGCGGACCACCTGGTGGACTACGTCCGCTGGGCGATCGTCGCCGCCGACTCGCTCTACGACGCCCGACAGGCGAAGCACGAGTTGAGCTTCATCCGCAGCCACATCGGCACGGGCTACATCTCGCTGGGTGCGGAATTGGAGTTTTCCAACATCGGCCACGACGTGATCCGCGACCCCGGCGGACAGGATCGCCGCGACAGCCGTTTCGACGGGTTCTACTACTTCCGGGACTTCGGGCTCGACGTGCTGACCTGGAAGCTCGGCGGACACGTCGACGACCATCATCGCAAGTCCGACGAACGGCCGCGGCGCGGGTTCTTCGAGATCGCCCTGGGGAACCTCTCGGTCCAGGAGAACATCTCCAAGCCGCTCACGGACGACCCCTGGGTTCTCAACCAGTTCGTGCAGGAATCGCAGAGGTTCTACCCGATCGCGCCGCACAGCTTGCACCTGTCGCTGCAACTGCGGCACCAGCACAAGCCGGACCGCAGTCGGGTCCTTCCGCTGCCCGCGATGAAGTGCCTGTTCGCCTTGGCCGGCGACCCCGTGCGCGACGCCCGCGGGGACGTGCGCATCCGCCGGCTGACCGGCGATGAGATCATCCAGCACGATCCCCCGCCCCGGATGCTCTTCTCCGAGATCTCCCTGCGCCACAGCCGCGGCGGGGCCGAGGCCGAGCCGCGAATTCGCACCCCCGAGACCGCCGGGCGGTACGTGCAGCAGTTCCGCTTCCTGCGGCTGTCGCCCGCGCTGAACTACGAGCCGATCGCCCTGGCGCTGAAGGGCTTGCAGGTCAGCTTGCGACCGGGGACGTTCCTGACCGCCTCCCAGCACGAACAGAGCGGTAGACACCGGCGGCTGTTCGAGGACCTCGTCGCCTGGGGGATCGCGCCCCGGCGGTTGACCGAGCGGGACATGGCCGAGTTCCTGGACCCGGTCGCCCAAGGGCTCAAGTTGGAGAAGCGCGGCAAGCCCGCCCACAGCGAGGCCTACATCGCATGGGCCGTCAGCCAGCTCCGCGCGGGGCTCCGGGCCTTCAACGCCCTGCTCGTCGGAGAGAGGTAGCCCTACTCCAGCATCTCGCGCTCGTGGGGGGCGTCTTCGACGGCCGGCTCCTCCTCCGGCGGCGCGTCCTCCCCGTCCGCTTCGTCCGCCTCCTCGCCCAGGATGCGCCGCGCGAAGGTCCGCGACAACGTGTCCGCCTCGTCGGAGTCCGCCAGCTTGCGGGCCTGCGCTCGGGCCGGCTCCTCCTGGCCGAGGCAGCGATGCAGGTACGCGCTGAGCAGCGCGAAGCTCCGCTCGGACGGGCGCTCGACGCTCTCGCCGATGCGACCGTCCAGCTCCGCCAGGCGTCGGGTCAGCAACGGGAACTGATCGCCCGCCAGCCGGGCCAGGTCCAGGCGCGATTCCATCAGCGGCGGGTACAGTTCCATGCCCTCGCGCAACCCGAGTGCGGCCGCCAGGGGCTCGCCCGCCAGCAACATGGCCAGCGCCCGCCCGGCGCGGGGCAGCGGGCGGTTCGGGCTCATCATCGTGGCGACCTGGAACGACTCGGCCGACCGGTAGAACTCCCCGGCCCGAAGCAGCCGCTGCGCTCGCGCCATCCGCGCGTTGAAGGCGTTGGCCCGTTGCCCGGCCAGCGAGTGAATCGTGATCACGCCATCGGTGATCTCGACCAGGGGTTGCTGAGCACCTCGCTCGGCTTCCTCGGGCACGTCGCCGTCTTCCGGCTCGTCCTCGCCGGGCTCGGCCTCAGCGCCGTGCAGCCGCTGAATGCGCCGCCCCGACTGAAGCTCCTGCTGACGAATCAGCAGGTCCATGTAGACGTCCTCGTTCGGGGCGACGTCGGCGGCGGTCTCGGGCATGGCGTCCGGGCGAATCTGGCTGGGCAGCGGCGCGCCCGGCCGTTCCCCCGCCTCCGGCGGCATCTCGTGCCCGGTCGTGGCGCGGGGCTCGGCCGTCGAATCGACGCGCAGGTCCACGTAGCCCTCGGGCAGCTCCTCTCCGTCCTCCTCGAGCGGGCCGCGCCATTTTCCGCCTTCGTCATCGGCCTCGGCCCGGTCGAACAGCGACCCCTCCCCGCTGGGAGGACGGACGAAGCCGCGCGTCAGGCCCTCGGAATCCCATTCCAGCGGATCGGAGTCCAGCATCAGCCCTCGGCGGCGGCTGCCGGCCGCCGTCTCCTCCAGAAGCACCTCGTAGCCCTCGGTCGCCTCCGTGTAGAGCCGCTGGCTCAGCGTGCCTTGCCCTTCCGGCGGGGCCGCCCGGCGCAGGGACTGGAAGTCCGAGGTGAAGGTTCGCAAGCTGAAGGTCGTCTGGAGCGGGTCGAAGTACGGGGAGGTCCGGTACGGGCGTCCGCCGAGCGCACTGCCCATGCCGACGGCCCGGCGCCGGAAGTCGTCGAGGCCTTCCGACGGCAAGGTCAGGCGGAGCTGGTCGCCGGCGCGGTAGCCGATGTTGCCCCGAAAGCGCGCCAGGCCCGTAACCTGCCCGGTTACATAGAGTTGGGAGTTCACACGATCTCCCATTGGCTGCTGGACATTGCGTCCGCCGGCCCCGACCAGCGGGCTGGCGTCCAGCGCGCGGCCGTAGTCAAGCCGGCGCACCTGCCCCGCCGCGACGGACGCGGCCGCGACAACCGCCAACATTGTGGTCATTTGCAGTATCTTTTGCTGCCCCATATCCGTCCTCCCGCCTCGAAGGTCTTGCTCCGCGGCCGCTCGTGGGGTAAATCGGCACGCCGCGTGCCCTTCGCTACTACTATTGTACGCACGGCGGGGGCTCGCGTGCGAGCCGGCCACGGGATCCGTTCGGCACGGAATGCGTAATCCTGCCGCCCCGCTTTGCCGATACGACGGAAGTACACTACGATGATTCGCCGATTCGCGCGGGGCGCCCCGTGCGAACCGGCTGAATGCCCAAGCTCCGGAGAACCGTCAGACGACGGGCAACCCGACTCCCCCATGCGACCACTGCGGACGTTCAATATCGAGCCCTCGTTGCCGCCGCAGCTTCAGCCCCTGCTGGAGATCGCTCACAATCTCTGGTGGTGCTGGCACGGCGACGCGCTGGAGCTGTTCCGCCGCCTCGACCCCGACCAGTGGGAGGCGTGCTACCACAACCCCGTTGACCTGCTCGGGCGGATCAGCCAGGAACGTCTCGACCAGGCCGGGCGAGACGAGGGCTTCCTCGCCCACGTCCAGCGGATCCACGCGTCCCTGCGCGAGTACCTCGCCAAGCCGGGCTGGTGGTCCCGCACGTACGAGGACGGCGCGCCGCGCCGGGAGCCGAAGGTCGCGTACTTCTGCGCCGAGTTCGGCATCAACGAGTGCCTCCCGATCTACTCCGGGGGGCTGGGCGTGCTGGCGGGCGACCATCTCAAGAGCGCATCCGAGCTGGACATCCCGCTCGTAGGCATCGGGCTGCTGTACCAGCTCGGCTACTTCCGCCAGCGGCTCAATGCCGACGGCTGGCAGCTCGAGCTGTTCCCCCGCAACGACCTGCCGAACATGCCGGTCGAGCTGGTCCGCGGCGACGACGGCGAGCCGGTGAAGATCGACGTCGACATGCCCGGCCGCAAGACGCACTGCCAGATCTGGCGGGTTCAAGTCGGGCGCATCGATCTGTACATGCTCGATACGAACGTGCCGGAGAACACCCCCGAGGACCGGCACATCACCGCCCAGCTCTACGGCGGCGACCAGGAGATGCGCATCCGCCAGGAGATCGTCCTCGGCATCGGCGGCGTCCGCATGCTCCGCGCGCTGAACATCCACCCCAAGGCGTTCCACATGAACGAGGGCCACTCGGCCTTCCTGGGGCTGGAACGCACGCGGATGCTCATGGCCGAGCAGGGCGTGCGCTTCGCCGAGGCGCTGGAGCCGGTCGTGGCGTCGAACGTCTTCACGACGCACACGCCGGTGCCGGCGGGCAATGACGCGTTCGAGTCGTGGCTGATCGACAAGTACTTCTCGGAGTACTGGCCCCAGCTCGGGCTGGACCGCGAGGGCTTCCTCCGCCTCGGGCGACAGGAGCCGAACAACCAGGACGAGCCGATGAACCTGACCGTCTTGGCGGTGCGGCTCAGCAGCTTCCGCAACGGCGTCTCCGCGCTGCACGGGCAGGTCAGCCGCAAGCTGTGGGCGGGCGTGTGGCCGAACATCCCCGCCGCTGAGGTGCCGATCCACCACATCACCAACGGCGTACACACGCCGAGCTGGATCAGCCACGACATGGCCGAGCTGTACGACCGCTACCTGGGGCCCGGCTGGCACGAGAACCCCGCGGATATCAAGGTCTGGAAGGCCGTCGAGCACATCCCGGACACCGAGCTGTGGCGCACGCACGACCGTCGCCGCGAGCGGCTCGTGGCCTTCGCGCGCCGCCACGTGCACAAGACGCTCGCCAAGCGCGGCGCCAGCTCCTCCGAACTCGCCCAGGCCGAGGAGATACTCGACCCCGAGGCGCTGACCATCGGCTTCGCCCGCCGCTTCGCCACGTACAAGCGGGCGAACCTGATTCTCCAGGACATCGAGCGGCTCGCCGCATTGCTGAACAACCCCTCCGGGCGAGTGCAGATCATCTTCGCCGGCAAGGCCCACCCCCGCGACAACCCCGGCAAGGACCTTATCCGGCAGATCGTCCACATCGCCCGGCAGGACACGTTCCGGCGGTCTATGGTCTTCCTCGAAGACTACGACATGAACGTCGCCCGGTACCTCGTGCAGGGCGTCGACGTGTGGCTCAACACACCGCTGCGCCCGATGGAGGCCTCCGGCACGAGCGGCATGAAGGTCGCGGCCAACGGCGGGCTGAACCTGTCCATCCTCGACGGCTGGTGGAACGAGGGCTACGAGCCGCCCGTGGGATGGGCCATCGGCGCCGGAGAAAGCTACGACGACCTGGAGTACCAGAACGCCGTCGAGAGCCAGGCCCTGTACAACCTGCTGGAGAAGGAAATCGTCCCGCTGTTCTACGACCGCGGGCCGGACAAGCTCCCCCGCGGCTGGATCGCCAAGATGAAGGCCGCGATGAGCAAGCTCGCCCCCGAGTTCAACACGAACCGGATGGTCCGCCAGTACGCCGAGAGATTCTACGCCCCTGCCGCCCGGCGATGGGACGAGCTGACCTCGGACAACCTCGGCCGGGCGCGCGAGTTCAGCGCGTGGCGGCACAAGGTTGGCGGCGGCTTCCAGAACGTCCGCATCGAGAGCGTGACCGACGACATGAACGGCGACGGCTCCGGCGCCCACGTGGGCGAAGAGCTGCGCGTCGAGGCCGTCGTCGCGCTCGGCGAACTCAAGCCCGAGGACGTCACCGTCGAACTCTACTACGGCCCCACCGACGAGAATGGCCAGCTCACCGAGGGCGCCGCCCTGCCGATGGAGCAGGTGGACGCCTCCGACGGCCGGGCCAAGTACGCCGTCGCCATGCCCTGCCGACGCAGCGGAGAAAGCGGATACACCGTCCGCGTCCTGCCCCGCCACTATCTCCTCCGCGACCCGCGAGACATGGGGCTCATCCGCTGGGCCTGACGGCAGATCGAAGGTAGAAGAGCCGTCATCGGCAAGTTCCAGCCCCAGCCGCCACACGGCGGGACAAGCCGGCCGTGCGGCCCTCCGCTTGCGGAGAACTGAGCACTGACAACCGACAACTGCTAGCTGATGGCTTGCCCTGAGCGAGGCCCGGCGCGACGGAACGAGCCGAAGGGCTGCCGGCCGATTTCCGATTTGACACCCCCCACTTGGCCGATAAGATGGAGTACACGCGGGTTCAGACCCCGCGCGAAGCCGATGCAGGATGATGTCGCAGGCCCACACGACTACGACGACGTGTTAGGGCCCCTCTCCGGACAACCCGGGGTGGGGCGCGACCGTGGTCTGCGGCACCGCCGTGTGTCGGCTTTTCCTTTCTCGCCCGCGCCGCTCCCCCCCGAGATTGCCCGGATGCCCCGGAGGCGAGTGACGCCATGAGCGCGCAGATCAAGCTGCCCGACGGAAGCGAGCGTCAGTACGACGCCGGCGTGACCCCCGCACAGGTGGCCGGGGATATCTCCTCCGGCTTGGCCCGCGCGGCCCTGGCGGCCGAGGTGGACGGGCAAGCCGTCGACCTGACCCGGTCGCTGGACGACGGCGCGCACGAGGTCCGCATCCTGACGGATCGCGACCCCGAATCGCTGGAGGTCCTTCGTCACACGGCCGCGCACGTGCTGGCCCAGGCGATGGTGCGCCTTTACGGCGAGGGTGTGCAATACACGATCGGCCCGGCCCTGCTGGACGACTTCCAGTACGGCTTCTACTACGACTTCGACCTGCCGGAGTCCCTCTCGGCCGACGACCTGGAGAAGGTCGAGCAGGAGATGCGGAAGATCGCCGGGGAGAAGCTCCCGCTGGAGCGCATCGAGATGAGCCCCGACGAGGCCAAGGACGAGATGCGCCGCCGCGGGCAGGACTACAAGGTCGAGATGATCGACGACATGCTCGCCGAGGCCGGCACGCCGGGCGGCAACGGTGACGTCACGCTGAGCTTCTACAAGCAGGGCGACTTCGTCGACATGTGCCGCGGCCCGCACCTGCCGCACACGGGCAAGCTGGGCAAGGCCTTCAAGCTGATGACCACGGCCGGGGCATACTGGCGCGGCGATGAGAGTAACAAGATGCTCACCCGCGTTTACGGCGTGGCCTTTTTCGACAAGCAGCAGCTCGCCGAGCACCTGGAGCGGATCGAGCAGGCCCGGCAGCGGGACCACCGCGTCCTCGGCCGGCAGCTCGGGCTGTTCCTGATCGACGAGCAGGTCGGTCCCGGCCTGCCGCTGTGGATGCCCAAGGGCGCCGTGCTCCGCATGGAGCTTCAACGGTGGCTCCAGGGCGAGCTGCAGAAGCGCGGCTACCAACTCGTCATCACGCCGCACATCGGCAAGACGGACCTGTTCCGCACCAGCGGGCACTACCCGTACTACGAGCACGGGCTGTTCCCGACCATGCAGCTCGGAGAGGACGAGGGCGAGGGGTACCTCCTCAAGCCGATGAACTGCCCGTTCCACATGCGGATCTACAAGTCGAGCCAGCACAGCTACCGCGAGCTGCCGATCCGCTACGCCGAGTTCGGAACGGTCTACCGGATGGAGCAGTCCGGCGAGCTGAACGGGCTGACCCGCGTCCGCGGCTTCACCCAGGACGACGCGCACATCCTGTGCACGCCCGAGCAGCTCGAGGCCGAGATCGCCTCGTGCGTAGAGCTGACCCAGCTCGTGCTCTCGACGCTCGGGCTGGAGGACTACCGCGTGCGGATCGGCCTGCGAGACCCGGACTCGGCCAAGTACACCGGCCGGGAGGAAAACTGGGACCTCGCCGAGGACAACATCCGCGCCGTCGTCCGGCGGCTGGGCATGAACTACACCGAGGAGGCGGGCGAGGCGGCCTTCTACGGCCCGAAGATCGACTTCGTCGTCAAGGACTCGCTCGGGCGGGACTGGCAGCTCGGGACGATCCAGGTGGACTACAACCTGCCCGAGCGGTTCGAGCTGGAGTACATCGGCCCGGACAACGCCCCGCACCGCCCGGTGATGATCCACCGCGCCCCGCTCGGCTCACCGGAGCGGTTCATCGGCATCCTCATCGAGCACTTCGCCGGGGCCTTCCCCCTGTGGCTCGCGCCGGTGCAGGCGGCGGTGCTGCCGGTCAGCGACAAGTTCGCCGACTACGCCGGCGAGGTCGCCCGAGAGCTGCGCGAGGCCGGGTTCCGCGTCGAGCTGGACGAGTCGGCCGAGAAGATCGGCGCCAAGATCCGCCGGGCGACGATGGAGAAGGTGCCCTACATGGCCGTGGTGGGCGGGCGAGAGGCCGAGGACCGGACCGTATCCGTCCGAGGCCGAACGGAAGGCGACCGCGGGGCCATGGCTCTCGGGGCCTTCATCGAGGCCCTGGCGGCCGAGCGCGACTCCAAAGGAAAGACCCGTCCGCTCATGGACGAACAGACCGCATAGCATTACGCGGCGGGGCCGCGCCGGGGCGTGCCCGGCGACCGCCCGGCCGAGACATCGCAGGAGACACTGCCATCGCAAGGAACTTCAGAGCCGCTCGTGACACGGGGAAGAACCTCCGCACGAACACGCGCATTCGCATCTCACCGATCCGGCTGATCGACGAGAACAACGAGCAGGTCGGCATCGTGGAGACCAAGGACGCCCTGGACCGCGCGCAGAAGGCGGGCCTGGACCTGGTCGAGGTCGCGCCGAACAGCCGCCCGCCCGTATGCCGCATCATGGACTACGGGAAGTGGAAGTACTCGCAGCGGAAGAAGGAACAGAAGGCCAAGGCCCAGCGTCACGAGACCGAGATGAAGCAGGTCCGCATCCGCACGCCGAAAATCGGCGAGCACGACCTTCACATCAAGGTCAACCGGGCCCGAGACTTCCTGGAGCGCGGCGACCGCGTGCAGTTCTCGTTGCGGTTCCGCGGGCGCGAGCTGGCCCACGTGGACGAGGGCTACCGCGTCTTCGAGCAAATCCGCGATGAGCTGTCGGACATCTCGAAGGTCGAGCGTCCGCCGCGGCGCGAGGGCCGGCGCATCACGCTGATGCTGTCCCCGAACAAAGCGAAGTGAGCGGCCCGCGGCCGGGGCGTCACGTGCCCGCGGCCGCGCGCGCGGCCCGCGTGATCTCCGGGTCCAGCTCCCCCGGCGGGTAGAGTTCGGACAGCGGCTGCCCGTGTCGCTCGGCCAGCCATTCCCGAAGCGGCCTGCCCTCGCCGGGCAGCAGCAGGTCCGGAGCCAGCTCCAGGATCGGCAGCGCCACGAAAGGACGCTCCAGATCGGGGTGCGGCAGATGCAGGTCCGGCTCGTCGGCGACGCGGTCCCCACACAGGATCAGGTCCAGGTCGATCGGCCGGGGAGCGTACTTGTCGCCCGTTCGGGTCCGGCCCAGTTCGTTCTCGATTCGCGACAGGAGCGCCTTGATCTCCCGCGGCCCGAGGTCCGTGGCCAGCTCGCACACGCCGTTGACGTATCCCGGCTGCCCGGACGGCCCGAGCGGAACCGTCCGGTAGACGCTGGAGCAGGACAGGCGCCCCACGCAGCCGGCCAGTCGGCTCAGCGCGGCCGGGATGTTGCCCGCCGGGCGGATGTTCGACCCGAAGGCCACGTAGCAGCGGGCGGCGCTATCCGGGTCATTCGCCATCGCCCTCTTCCCAGCGGACGATCTCCACGCCGACGGTTCGGGCCCAGCGCAGGGCGCCGGGCTTCTCCACGAGCACGCGAACGCCCCGCACCTTCTGGCGCTTCAGACACAGGTCGGCGACGCCCTGGGCGAGCCGTTCGACGAGGTAGAAGCTCGACGCCTCCACCAGGTCCACCACGGCCAGCTTGATCTCCTTGTAGTCGACCGTGTCGACCATGTTGTCCGACCGTCCCGCCTTGCGCAGGTCCGCGTGCAGCGTGATGTTGATCACCACGTCCTGCTTGACTCGCCGCTCCTCGGGGTTGATGCCGATGATACACCGCAGCCGCAGATCCCGGATGTGGATGAGGTCCAGCCGGTCGTCATTCATACATGCGCCCCTTCATGTGCCGTCCGCCATCGACGTAGATGACCTGCCCGGTGATAAACTCGCTGGCCAGCAGGAAGCGGATCGCTCGGGTGATGCCCGCCGCGCTGCCCACGCGGTTCAACGGGTTCGTGTGCGCCAGCCGCGTGAGGTAGCTCTCGTCCTCGCCGGGCGGCGGCAGAATCAGCCCCGGCGCGACGGCGTTGACCGACACGAGCGGAGCCAGCTCCATCGCCAGCATCCGCGTGAGCGTCAGCAGCATTCGCTTGGACAGATGATACGCCGCATGCTCGCGATCGTAGTCCACCACGCGGCTGTCCAACAGGTTCACGACATGCCCCGGCCGGCCCTGTGCCGCCATCGCGCGGCTCAGCAGCAGCGGCGCCTCGGCGTGTACGCGGACGTTCGCCTCGATCCGCTCGGGCGGCACGTCCACGATGTGGTCGGGCGTGAACATCGACGCGTTGTTCACCAGCACGTCCGGCGGGCCGGCGTTTTCGATCGCCCACGGCACCATCGCATCGACCGCGTTGAGGTCGCTCAGGTCGCACTGGAGCGTCCAGGCGTCGCGGCCCAGCTCGCGCACGCCCGAGGCCGTCCGCTCCGCCTCGTCCGCCGAGCGATTGTAGTGGACGACCACATCGGCGCCGTCGGCCGCCAGCGCGAGCGCGGTGGCCCGCCCCAGCCGCCGAGCGGCGCCCGTGACCATCGCCGTCTTACCCGCGAGAGGCAGCGTCTTCATCGCCATCGGCGTATCTCCCGGCCGTACCGGCCAGTGAGACTATCGCACGATCCGGCCGTGGCTTCCAGGGGCCGGTCGTCGGGCGGCTACGCCGCGTCAAACTTGGCCGCGAGGATGAAGTCGCTCTCGGTCAACCCGTCGATCTCGTGGGTATGGATGTCGACCTCCACCTTTCCGTAGGTCAGATGGATCATCGGATGGTGGCCCTGCTGCTCGGCGATCTCACCGATACGGTTCGTGAAGTCCAGCGCCTGGCGGAAGTCGTCGAACGTGTACTGCTTGTGCAGATGGTGTCCGTCCACCACGTCCCAGGCGTTGTCCAGGTTCTCGGCCAACTCGTCGAGCTGCGGTCCGGCCAAGGGCGGCACATCGCCCCGGCAGGGCTGGCACTTCTTCTCTGAAAGCTGCGTTTCCATGGGAGATCCTTTCCGCCGCGACGCACGGCCGCGACTATGCGCAATTCTATGCGCCGCCGGAGAGCTTTTTCGGGTCACGCCCGAGGCGTGCAATCCCGCCGGGAGAAATGGCCCATCGTGCCCCCTGCCTTCCGCCCTTGCCCGTCCGCGATACCGGCCCGGCCGCGGGGCCGCCGGGCGACGACGTGAATCCACCGCGGGCCGGCGCGGATCCGCCGCGCCGAGCCGCTCTACGGACAAGGGGGAACGGGGCGCCTACGCGATGCGCAGGACGGTCTTCAGCAGGAACATGGCCGCGAGGTAGACCACCAGGTACACGCTCAGCCACCAGCCCTTGCCCCAGGCCGGACCGTCGAAGATGTAGGCGAAGGTCTGCTGCGTCGGCTGCTTGTACTTCGTGGAGTAGCTCAGCTTGACGGCCAGCAGCGGGGCCGGCTCCGGCTTTTTCTCGCTTGCGGATTCGCCGTCGTCGCCGCCTTCCTTCGGCTCCGGACGGTCCTCAGGCGGAAGCTCCGCCCAGCCCGCCACCGTCTGCGGCGCCGGCGGCTCCCACTGGCCCATCGCCGCTGTGATCTCGACCGGCCGGCCCTTGTCGGCCTCGACCCGAATGTCGTAGCGCCCCGGCTTGCGCGGCGCGGCGAGCGTCCAGGTCAGCTTGCGCGCCGGCACCGCCACCTTCGGCTCCGTGTAGGCGTGCACTCGCTCCGCCAACGCGTCCAGCATGCCCCGGGACGACGCATCCTCCGGCCGCCCGAGCGCCGCCGGCGGCGAGCTCATGCGCTTCTCGAGCGTCCGCAACTGCTCCTTCACGTCGAACAGCGACTGCGACGGCGTACCTCGCGCGATGGACATCTCCTCCGGCGGCGTCAGCGTCACGGAGCCCGGGTAGTCCCCGCGCACGATCGCCGTGACCGTGATGTCCTCTCTCGGATCCGGCGTGTAGGCACCGGGGCCGATCCGGCCCGGCAGCCACACGAACGACATGACCATCGGCCCGAGGATGATCGCGAGCGGCACGAACGCCGCCGCCACCACGCGCATCTGCACCGGCCCGGCCAGGCGCTGCAGCTCCTTGCGCCGCGGAGAGTCCTTCGGCAGCTTGGCCGCTTCCTTGCGAAGCGCGGCCGCACGCTTCTTGGCCACCCGCAGGCGGGTGTTGTCCGTCAGGAATCGTTGTCCGAGCATCGTCAGCGTCGCCAGCGCGACCGCCAGGACGATCACCACGCCCTCCTTGGACCACGCCACCACGACCGGCCAGAGGGCCGCGTCGACCACCTCCATCGACACGTTGTAGAGCCACTGGCCCGGCAGGAAGAACACGATCACGAGGTACAGACCCCAGATCAGCAGGCCCCAGTTGCGGACCTCCGCCGCGAGCTTCTCCCGCGGGCCCTTCGGCGGCGGCACCATGGAATGCGGCACGTTCGTGTCGTTCGGGTCGACCTCGGGCTCGCCGGCCTCCGCGAAGGCCGCTTCCGCCTCCTCGGGCGTGCCGCGCAGCATGGCGCCCTGGTTGCCGTCCAGCGTGACCGTCTCCCCGTCCTCCAACAGGCGGGTCGCGTTGGCAAGCACGATGGCCGGAATGCCCATCTCCCGCGCGACGACCGCCCCGTGCGAGAGCGATCCGCCGCACTCAATGACCAGCCCGACGGCGTTGACGAACAGCGGCGTCCAGCTCGGATCCGTGCTCGGGCAGACCAGCACGTAGCCCTCGCCCAGCTCTCCGGCCTTCTCGGGCGTCTCCACGATCCGCGCGGGGCCGGTGCACACCCCGCTCGATATCGGCAGCGCCGTGTGCCGCGCCTCGCCCTCAAGCTTGGGCTGGGCGCCGAGCTCGGCAATATCCTCCTCCCGAATGACGTTCGGCAGGACGAGCTTGGCCTCGGCGTTCCGCTCGACGCGTCGCGCCTCGATCAGGTGCAGCGGCGCGAAGCCCGTCGTCAGCGCGTCGCCCAGCTCCTCGAAGGTCAGCAGGAACACGTCCTCGCCGATCTCGAGCCGGCGGCCGGCCTCCAGCGCGAGGTCTCGCAGCAGATCGTAGCCGAGCATCAGGTAGTACTTGCCGTCCTCGCGGAACCGGACGTACCGGTGCAGCAGGTCCAGCCGGGAGCGGAACTCCTCGCGCTGCTTGCGGGACAGCCCGTCCATGAGCCGCTCGGCCTTGGCCTGCGACTCGGCCGCGCGCTTGCGATGCATCTCGACGGGGCTCTGGCCCGTCGTAAGCCGCGAGACGAGGGAACGGACGCCGTCCGGACGCTCCCGCCAGCGCGGGGCGGCCAGGTCGAACTCGGCCGGGGCGCGGTGCCCGTAGCGCTCCAGCCATTCTTCCAGCGTCTTGTCGCCGCGAGCGATCTCGTAGAGCCCCTGTCCGGACAGGATCGTCTCGTCCGCCGGCCCACCGGCCGAGAGCAGGTTGACCGTTTCGTTCGGGGCCTCCTCCCAGGCGTGCTCGGCCACGAAGCCGCGCAGCTCCTCCATCGCCATGCCGGTGATCAAGCTCGGCAGCAGGGACCGCGGCGCGAACTCATCCATCACCTGGTGCTCGCGCTGGCGCCAAAGCTCGAACCACTCCTCCGTGGACAGCCGCGTCAGGTCGCGCTGTTTCTCTTGGTTCACCCAGCCGACGAATTCGGGGATGTACTCCTCGTCCAGCCGGCGGTCGTAGTCGACCGCGAGCGTCTCGAGGCGCTTGTTGATCGCGGCCAGCTTGCCGCCGACGCGCATCTGGTCGCGGATGCCGCCGGCCGGCACGGTCGGCGGGCCCTGGGCCGCGTCGGGGTTCGCCCGGAGGAGGTCCAGGTCGTACTCGAACGGGAAGTCCTCGAAGAACATGTCCGGCGCGCGGCTGAGGTCCATGTAGATCCGCCCGCCGACGAGGTCCAGAAACCCCTCGCGGCAGACGCTCGGGGCGGGCTCGAAGCCCACGTCCCGGTACATCCGGCCGAAGCCGCCGTCGCCCGACATGAAACGCTTGATGACGCTCCAGGTCAGCGGGTGCGGGTGCGGCAGCGTCTCGGAGATGTTGTGGCGGACCCAGTCCCCCCGGCCCTGGCCCTTCCAGCGGCGCAGGTCCGCGCGGGTCTGCTGGAGCCGGCGCTCGTACGCCTCGGCGTCCTCGAGGGTCGTCACCGCACGCGACTGGAGCAGGTACACCTTGCCCCCGGCGATGGCCCATTCGATGTCCTGCGCCGAGCCGTAATGGTCCATGACCCGCAACCCGAGCTTCCAGAGGGCGTACACGTCCTGGCTGGTCAGGCAAACGACCGTCCGCCGGGCCTCCTCGACGTCCGTCTGTTGGTGCGTGCCGGGCTGAATGGCCGTCCGCTTGTCGCCGACGTTCACGCTGCTCACCGCCCCCGTCGCGCGGTCCACGATCAGCGTGTCCGGCTGCACGAGGCCCGACACGACCGCCTCGCCGAGACCCCAGCTCGCCTCGATGAGCATCTCGGCCTGCGAGCCCGTCCGCGGGTTGGCCGTGAACAGGACGCCCGCCACCTCGGACGGCACCAACTCCTGCACCACCACGGCCATGGCGACCTGCGACAGGTCGATGCCCTTGCTGGCCAGGTAGGTCCGCGTGCGGTCCGTGTCGATGCTGGCCCAGCACTTGCCGACCGCGTCCAGCACGTCCTCCTCGCCCTGCACGTCCAGGTAGGTCTCGTATTGCCCGGCCATCGAGGCGCCGCTCATGTCCTCGGCCGTGGCGGAAGACCGGACGGCGACCACCGGCGAGCCGATCGCGCGGTACGCCTCCCGGATCGCGTCCGCCACGGTTCCGTCCATCGCCCCCCCGGCCGCGTGGTAGGCGTGCGTCGTTACGACGAAGCCCGACGGAACGGGGAAGCCCGCGCTGATCAGCCGGGCGAGGTTGATCGCCTTGCCGCCGACGATGTCGGCGTCGTGGCACTCGGCCAGAGGCAGTACGAGGGGGCCGGCAGGCATCACTCCAACTCCTCCCCGGTGTAGCACCGCAATCCGCCCGTCTCGCTGCCGACGTACAGCATGCCATCGACGACATAAGGCGAGCTGACGGTCAGACTCATCTCACCGGGTTCAGTCTCATCGTTGATGTAGGCCTTCTCGGCCACCTCGCCGTTGGTGACGTCGATCACCGCGAGGTAGCCGTCCGTGGAGGTGGCGTAGACGTACTTGTCCGTCACGGCCGGGCTGCACATCACGGGCGAATCGCCGTTCACGCGGGCCCGCCAGAGGATTTCCTGGGTCTCCATGTCGATGGCGACGACCTCGCCGTTTCGGACCGGCACGATCGCGCGACCGTCGCGGACGGCGATGGCGCCGAGGATGGCGTTGGACAACTCGACCCGCCACTGCTCCTCGCCCGTTTCGCGGTCCAGCGCCAGCACGATGCCCACCGGATCCTCGGCCACGAACACGAAGTCGCCCTTCCCGCAGCCGATCAGCACGAGTTCATCCGTAAGCGTCACTGGCCCAAAGGCGGGGTACGGCGTGTCCGTCTTCCAGATCACGCGATCCAATCCCTCGGCGGCGAGCTGCTCATCCGTCTCGGTGCGCAGGGCGTAGACGGCCTTGCCGTTGCGCCCGCTGCCGATATAGCAGATGCCGTTCTCCAGAACCGGCGAACTCTCCGGGTCCACCACCGGGTATCGCCACAATTCCTTGCCGTCGGAGATCCGCACGCACAGCACGAACCCGGGGTCGCTCTTGGGCTTGCCGTCCGGGCCCTCGACGGCCCCCGCGCCCGCCACCACCATGTCGCCCTCGACGGCGGGTGAGCCCTCGATGTGCAGCGGCGTGGGGATCAGCCAGTTCAGCGAGCCATCCTGCGTGTTCAGGCAGATCAGCTCCGAGTTCACGTCCAGGTGGAGCCCCTGCCCGATGACGAGGTACTTGCCGTCGGGGGAGATCGCCGGCGAGCTGAAAAACCCCTTGAACTCGACCTCACGCCCGGTCTGGGGATCCGTGACCGCCGCCGTCTCCCAAAGCACGTCCCCGCTATCCGGCTCGATGCGGAAGACGCTGCCGTAGTTCCGCATCAGATCGAGGTAGCAAGACGCCCCGTAAACGGCACCCTCGACCACGGCCGGGGAGGCGAGGTACATCGTGTCATCCTCGTCCACGTCCCAGAACTGGAAGAGCCCCCGCGGCACGTCGCCGCCGCCGAAGCCCGTGCGGCGCGGCCCGCCGCGGAAGTAGAAGCCGTCGCCCGTCGCGGCGACGTCGTCGCCGTCCTCCCCGCCATCGGGAACCGGGGGGGTTCCGGCGTCGCCGTTGGCGACCGGAGGGGCGACATCGCCGTTGCCCACCGGCTCTCCCGCCTCCAGACGCTGCCGGAGGCGCTCCACCTCGCGCTGCAGGGCGCTAATTTCACGTCGCTGGCGGGCCCACCGTTCGTTTATGCCCTTCTGCTGCTCCTCGTAAACCTTCTGCGCCGCCTCGATCCAAGTCGGCGGGTTCTCGGCTTCGTCGAGAGCGCCCGCGGCGTCGTGCTGCTTGTCGGCTCCGCCCATGGCATAAGTCGCCGCCAGGTAGATGCCAATGCCGCAGACAACGATGATGACCGGAATATAGGGCTTTTCCTTGAACACGCGTATCAACTCCTTCGGGTTGAGCAGGACCGCCACCGCGCTGCTGAGGCCCGCGATAATGGCGGGGACAATGGCGACGCCGACGTTGACGAAGACGGGCACCACACCCACGGGCTGGTTCAACCAGTCCATCATGTCTCGGGGTTACCTTTCCTTGCTGCGGAGACGCTTGGCGCGGCCTGTGTGGTCCCGCCGCGGCGGCGACTCCGTGGACGGGCCGGGGCGCCGGCCCGGCCCGGGGAATGAGAACTATCAGCATACCGCGCGCGGAAAGCGGCGTCCAGCGCGGCTACTCCGGCTCCTTCGGTCTGTACACGTACAGAAGGTTCGGCTCGCTGACGACGTAGAGCGTGCCGTCGGGGGCCAGCGTCACGCCCTCGGCCTGCGGGGCGTACAGTTCCAGCCGGGCGACCTCCTCGCCGTCCAGCGTGCATTCGACGACGCTGGCGCTTTCGTCGCTGACGATCAGAAGGTGTCCCGACTTCTCGTGGTAGCAGCAGCCCGCGGCATCGCTGATGTCAACCGTGTCCTCGTCGCAGTCGAATCGCTTGCGGGACTCGGCCTCCTCCAGGGGGCGGCCCTCGGCCGGAAGCTGCACCTCGTACACCGCCGGGGGCTTCTCCCGCACGCCGAACAGCCGTTTACCCTCGGGGTCGTGCGCGATGCCCTCGAGACCCGTGTTCCGGCCGTAGCCCTCGATGACCCGGACGTGCTCGGCCTCGGACAGATCCACGCGCTCGGCGTCCTCATCCGGCACGGGAAAGATGTACACGACCTGCGCTCCTTCCTCCGTCACGGCCAGCTTGCCGTCGCCCATCCAGGCGATGCCCTCGGTATCACTGCCGCCGGCCAGCGGCAGACGGCGCAGGACGGTGCCGTCGAGCCCCAGCTCCAGCAGGTCGGTCGGGCCGTTCATCACGGCCCAGAGCGTCTTGCTGTCGGGAACGTAGGTAACGCCCGAGAGGTTCGTGCGCACCCCCTCGATCTCCACCGGCTCGCCGTCCAGCTCGTAGTCGGCCAGTCCGATCGTGTCTTCGCCGGCCGTGTCCCCCGGCTCTCCCGCCGAGCAGCCCGTCGCCAGCACGAGCACCGCGAGAAGCGTACACAGTCGCGTCCAAGCGTCTTTTCTGTCCATGGCTTTGCCCCTTCGGTCCAAGGTCAGCGTCCACTCGCCACTTTGTAACGCACAAATCCGTCTCGGGTTCCGCCGCTCAGGCGGAATTCCTGCGTGCCGCGTCCGGACGGCCGGTCAGGCGGCCCTCCAGCACCCGGCCCAGAAAGATCTCCGTGCCGTCAGCGGCGGCGGCCATCCGGTCGTGCACCGCCACCTCAACACGGCCGTCGCTCGTCCCGGCGCGGCGGGCGTCTTCCCGCACGCCGGCCACGAGCCGCTCGACAGCGTACTGGTGCGCGGCCGCCAACCGGGCGAAGGTCGGGGCCCCCGCTACGCCCTGCACCGCGTACTGCCCGGATTCCGTCGGCGAGATTGTAACCTGCCGGCGGACGGACACGCTACTGGTGATCGCGCCGACGGCGTTGGCCACCTCGGCATCGGGGGGGATGACGGCCCGCGTTTCGAGCCGCTCGGCCGCCGGCGGCAGGAAGAACCGCACGGGGGCCCCGATGCCGATCAGCGGCCGGCCGAGTTGCACCCGCACCCGCAGAGCGTCCTCGCCGCCGGTGAGCCAGTTCGCCACGAGCGGACCTTCCGGCACCTCGGCCTCGCCGTTGTCGGCCGTCGCCGCCAGCCGCGCGGCCAACACCTCCGTCGCCAACGTCCGGGCGACATGGTCGACCACGCGGCGGGCCAGCGCGGCCGGCTCCAGCCCGGCCAGGCGGCAGACCCACTCCGCGGCGCGGCGGGACGCCTCCGCGTCCCACAGTGACAGCTCGCCGGTCACGTGCAGCAGGTCCGTCGGCGTCAGCCCGCATCGCTGCACGACATGCTCCTCCTCCAGGCGCCCGAGCGGCAGGAACTCCCAGGAGACGCTCTCCAGCCGATGGGCCAGCTCGTGCAACGACGCGGGCCGGATCGAGAGCGCCTCCAGGATCGCCCGCTCGGAATCCGTCGGCTCGAAGGGCGGCTGCCGCCCCGTTGCGGCCAGAACGGGCATGGCGAGGGTCGAGCCGCCGAAGTGGTCCAGGTGACCGGCAATCCAACTCAGTGCGGCCGTGGCGGCGGGCTGTACGGTCCCCAGCCACGCCAGCGGCGCGACCCGCCGCGGGCCGACGTGCAGCCGCCCGTTGTGCCACGCGACGGCGCTGTCGCCCCCGAGCCCCCGCGTCCGCATGTCGAGCGCCTTGACGTGCGTCCGCCAGCCGCCGACGGACGCACCCCGCTCGCAGGTCCGCACGAGCCCGCCCTCGATGACGCCGGTGTCGGTCGTCGTCCCGCCGATGTCGACGACGACGGCATCCCTTTCGCCGGAGAGGTACGCCGCGCCCGCCACGCTGGCCGCCGGGCCGGAGAGAATCGTCTCGATCGGCCGCTCGCGGGCGGTCTTGACGTTCATCAGCGACCCGTCGCTGCGGACGACCAGGACCGGAGCGACGATGCCCCGCTCGCCGAGTGCCTCCCCGACGCGATCGAGCAGTTGCTCCAGGCACGGGATGATGCGGGCATTGAGCGCCGAGGTCGCCGCGCGGACTCGGTAGTTGACCTCGTCCGACACCTCGTGCCCGCACGTCACGCTCAGCCCGGTCCGCTCCCGCAGGATGGCGCGGACCGCCTGCTCGTGGGCCGGGTTGACGTGCCCGGCGAAGCCCGCCACGGCGAACGCCCCGACCTGCTGCCGCTCGACCATCTCCCGTGCGGCCGAGCGCACCTGGGAAGGGTTGATCGGCGCGGTCTCCGTGCCGTCGATCTCCATCCGCCCGTCGAGCACGGCCACGGGACGGTGGTCGATGTCCGCCGGGTCGAACAGGCCGTACGGCGGCATCACCAGCAGGCCGACCTTCTGCCCGCGACCTTCGACGATCGCGTTGGTCGCCAGCGTCGTCGAGACGGACACCAGCTCGACGCGCGAAAGCAGGCCGGCATCGAGCTGCGATAGCGCGGCCGTGATGCCCTCGGCGTAGTTCCACTTGGTCGTCAGGGCCTTGGCCTTGCCGGCAACTCGGCGTTCGGCGAAGTCGTAGACCACCACGTCCGTGTAGGTGCCGCCGGCGTCTATGCCCAGCCCGAGCCGGACCGGCTCGCCGGCCGGCTTCTCGCCGGGCTCGTCGAACACGAGCAGGTCGGACCGTGGCTCGGCCTCGACCGATTCCGGTGCGGCCGTGAGCCCCTTGGCCACCGGGTCGTAGAGCGTTCGGCAGCCGGGGGGCACGAACAGCACCTCGTCCCCCGACTCCTCGGCCGTGAGCCACTGATGGAGCAGAGCGTGCGTGCCGGTCAGCTCCTCGTACTTCCAGCCGAACTCGTCGGCCATGGCGCGGGCGATGTCGGCGTATCGCCTGCCGCCCGCCCCCGGCGTGTCGATGTAGACGGCCCGCTGGTAGTTGCGCTTCCAGCTATCGAGGAAGTGGCGGATGGCCTCGGCGTTCTCGCGCCCGTGGCGGGCGACAAGGTCCTCGAAGCGCTCATCCTCCCGCGGCACGGGTCGCTCGCCGGCGGCGGGTGACTTGTCCTCCACCCACCCGGCCGAGACGTAGTACGTGCCGGGGTAGTTGGCGAATTGCTCGCGATAGGCCGCGTCCGAGCCGAGCAGCAGCGCGATGCAGTCCTGCACGCGCGGGATGACCAACGGAACCGCGCGGGCCACCAGCCCGGCCGTGCCCATGCCGCAGAGCCCGTAGCCGATGGCGATGCGCCCGCACTCACCGGATGCGGACGCCCGGTCGATCGCCTCCTGCACGCGCCGCCGCAACTCGTGCGGCGTCTCGTGCAGCCGCCCGGGCAGGAACTCGGTCGTCACGCGAAGCCCCAGCCGCTCCCCGGCCGCGCGCACCTCCCGCGCCAATACGCCGCATGCGATTACGTGGATGTCCGCAACTGGTTCGCTCAAGGGGTCGCGTTCCGTCGGGGCGCGGCTCCGCGGCGCGGAGTGGCACGGCCGGCTCGTCCAGCCGTGCTTCCATCCAAACCGCAGGCCTCAGAAATGGCAAGACCCGGCGTTGCGCTTCCGGAGGTACTGCTGGTGATATTCCTCGGCCTGCCAGAACGCCCCGGCCGGGGTGATCTCCGTGGCGATGGGCCGGCGGAATCGCTCCTGGGCCCGCTCGCGCGACGCCTCCGCCGCCTCGCGCTGCGACTCGTCGTGGTAGAAGATCGCCGAGCGGTACTGCGAGCCGACGTCCGGGCCCTGCCGATTCCGCTGCGTCGGATCGTGGCTTTCCCAGAAGACCTCCAGCAGCCGGTCGTAGCTGACCTCGCTCGGATCGTAGATCACCCGGACCGCCTCGGCGTGCCCGGTGTTCCCGGCGCATACCTGCTTGTAGGTCGGGCCCTCGGCGTGCCCGCCCGTGTAGCCGACGCTCGTCTCGACCACGCCGGGCGTCTGCCGGAACGTCTCCTCCACGCCCCAGAAGCACCCGGCCGCGAAGGTCGCCTGCTCGCATCCGTCGCCCACGCTCTCGTCCGCGCGCCGCGTTGGGTTGTCCGAAGCCATGCCGGCCTCCTCCGCCCCGCACCCCGCCAGAGCGGCGGCCAACGCCCCGGCCGCCAGGATCGCTATTGACATACGTGCAGGAATCATCGTTACATCATAGTTCGCCCCGGCCCGATTCCGGCTGGGCTTGGGGCTTTCCGCCGCGTATATTCATGTCCCGATGAGTGACGCCCGACAATCCGTCGAACTCTTCGTCCCCGGCAGGTTGTGCCTGTTCGGCGAGCACGCCGACTGGGCCGGCGCACGAGGTCCGCACCTGGGCTACTGCCTGGTCATCGGCACGGATCAGGGCATCACGGCCGAGGCGAGGCCTTCCGATGAATTCGCGGTCGAATCGCAGATTCCCGACGCCGACGGCCGGCCCAGCGGGCGCGTGCGCCGGATGAGCTGCCCGTTCGAGCCGGACGCGCTCCGCGAGGCCGCGTGCGACCAGGACGAGTTCTTCCGCTACTGCGCGGGCGTCGCCCACGAAATGGCGGACGTGCCGGGCGTCGGCGGGCTGGAGGTCCGCATCACGGCCATGGACCTGCCGCTCCGCAAGGGCGTGTCCAGCTCAGCGGCGGTCTGCATTCTCCTGGCGAGGGCCTTTGACGCCGTCTACGACCTCCGCCTGTTCCCGCACGAGCTGATGGAGGCGGCCTATCACGGCGAGCGGCTCACCGGCAGCGGCTGCGGACGCATGGACCAGGCCTGCATCTACGGCAAGACGCCCGTCCTGCTGACCTTCGGCTCGAAGGCCGAGCCACGCGTCGAGCCGGTCTTCCCCGGCGGCGACGTACCGATGTTCTTCGTCGATCTCGCCGGTCGGAAGGACACCGTCCGAATCCTGACCGACCTGCAGGCCGCCCACCCGCGGAGCCGCGAGCTGCAGGAAGCCCTCGGCCCCGCCAACGAGCGGGTCGTCCGCCGGGCGTACCGGGCCCTGTCGTCGGGCGACGCCGAGCGGCTCGGCGCGCTGATGCGCGAGGCCCAGGAGCTTTTCGACGCGGCCGTGGCGCCGCACTCGCGGGACGAGCTGGCCGGCCCGCTGCTGCACGAGCTGCTCGGCTGGGAGGAGTTGGCGCCGCACGTCCACGGCGGCAAGGGCGTCGGCAGCCAAGGCGACGGCACGGCCCAGTTCGTGGCGCGCTCCGCCGAGGACCGAGAAGCCGCCATGGCCAGAATCGTCGAGCAATATCCGCAGATGCGCTGCTACCCGCTGACCATCGCCGCCACCGCACCGACCGGCGCCGCCCAACATGCCTGAGAACCCGAACACGCCCTCCGGCGAGGGCCTCACGCTTTCCGTCGTCATCCCCGTGTACAACGAGTTGAACACGTGGCGCGACCTGCTCGCCCGCGTGCTCGAGGTGGACCTGCCCGGCTGGCGGCGGGAGGTCGTGCTCGTCGACGACGGCTCGACCGACGGCACGCGCGAGCAGCTCCGCGAGCTGGCCGACGAGCCGCCCGCGGAGGGCGCTGAGTTCCACGTCGTCTTCCACGAGCGGAACCAGGGCAAGGGCGCCGCGCTGCGGACGGGCTTCGCCGCGGCGGCGGGAGACGTCGTCATCATCCAGGACGCCGACCTCGAGTACGACCCGAGAGACTACCCCCGCCTGCTCGAACCGCTCGCCGCGGGCGAGGTCGACGTCGTCTACGGCAGCCGGTTCTCCGGCGGCGGCTCGCGGAAGGGCTATTGGAAGAACTACCTGGCCAACCGCTTCCTGACCTGGCTGTCCAACCGCACCACCGGCCTGCGCCTGACGGACATGGAAACGTGCTACAAGGCGTTCCGCCGCGAGCTCATTCAGTCCGTGCCGCTGGAGCAGGACCGCTTCGGCTTCGAGCCGGAGGTGACGGCCAAGCTCGCCAAGCTGGGGGCCCGCTTCCGCGAGTTGCCGATCCGCTACGACCCGCGCACGCACGAGGCCGGCAAGAAGATCGGCTACCGCGACGGGCTCAAGGCGATCTGGTGCATCCTGAAGTACGGCCTCCGGTCCAAGCGCCGCCTGCGCCGCGAGACCGAGGCCCGCCGCGCCGCGCGGGACGCCGCACCTACGGACCCTTCACCCTGAGCCGGCGCCGGGCCTGGTCGGCCGCGGGCTGGTCGGCGTACTCCGTCGTCACCCGGCCGTACAGCGAACGGGCCTCCGACACGCGACCGAGCTTCTCCCGACAGTAGCCGAGCCAGAACGTCGCCTCCGCCGCGAGGCGCCGGTCGCCCGAGTTCTCGAATCGCTCCGGCAAGAATTGCAGCAACTCGGCCGCCTCGTGGTACTCCCCGCTGGCGGCCTTGGCCACGGCCTGTTCCAGCGCCTTGGCGTTGGTGCCCGAGGTACGGTAATCCACTCGCCGCAACGGTCCGTCCGGCCCGGCTTCCTCCGCCGGCACGGGCGCTTCCTTCCGCGCCGGCGCGGGCTGGTACATCGGCTCGTAGGACCATCCCGGCGCGTTGGCGCAGCCGCCCGCCGCCGCGAACACAGCCGCCAGCAAGAGCCCCGCAAGTTGTGCCGCCCTACGCCGCATCCTTTGCTCCCGTGAGGATCAGCTTCGCCTCGAACAGAAGCATCCGCAGGTCCGGCCCGCCGCCTCGACCGGCCAGGGCCTGCTCGATCCTCGTCAGCACGTCGGTCCGGTCCACCAGCGCCGCAAACCCCTTGGCCGCGCCCGGCGCCTGGGGGTCCAGCATGTCCAGACGGGTGAAGACCACCTCGATCACGCCCAGCAGCTCCGCCGCCTCGCCGCCGCCCGAGGCCAGACGGGACGCTCGCTCGACGATCCGAGCATCGGCCGCCGCGCGCTGGTGCCCGGCCAGACCGGCCCGGCCGCGCCCCAAGGCCGACAGATACGCCCGCGTGAAATCCGACATCATCGCGGCGTGCCGGGCCTCCACCCGGCTGAGTTCCGCCGCCAGGTCTTCGGCGCGGGCCATGGCCGTGTCGTTCATTCGGCGGAGCCGCTCCAACTCCCCGCCGGCCGCCGCCAAGCGCCGCTCCGCCGCCTCGGCACGGGCCCTCGCCTTCGCCAGGGCCTCTTCCCACCCGGATTCCGCCTTGGACAGCGCATCGCGCAACTCCTCGACCTCGGTTTCCCGCTCCGCCAGCAAGCGCTTGTGTTCGTCCAGCCGCCCCCCCAGCGTCTCCGCGGCCGTCCGGGCCTTCCGCGCGTCTTGCTCAGCGGCCGCGATCGCTTGCGTCAACTCGTCGATGCGCTCGCGCTGCTCGGCCGGGTCCGCGTCGTCCAGCTTCGCTCGAAGCTCCGCCACGCGGTCGCGGGAATCCGCGAGTTCCTCCGCCAACCGCCCCCTCCGGTCCCGCTCGGCCGACAGTTGCTGCCGGAGCGACACGACCTCCGCATCCGGAAGAACCTCCTCGGGCGCTTCTTCCGCCGGGCGCTCGGGGGCCGCCTCAGAGGCCGGCGCGGCGCCATGGTCCTCGGCCGCACGGTTTGCGTACCCGCCGCCGAGCGAGAACACGTACACGGCCGCCACGAGCAGTACGGCCGCCGCGGCCGAGGGCAAAGCCCATCGCAGCACGCCCGCCCACGGCAGACGCTCGCCGGCGGCGCGGGTCGGCACGGCGCGCGGCGGGGTCTTCGCGCCGCCGCCGGATCGCACGGCCTCGTCGGCGCCCCATTGCCGCAGCAGTCCTTCGAGCCGCTCGTTCGCGCTGTCACCCTGTTCGTTCATTCCTCTTGTTCTATCCTGCCGGACGCCCGGCCGCGCATCCTCAGCATATGCCTTTTTCCCGCAGGCAGCGCTCCAGCATGGCCGTGGCCTCCGTCAGACGCAACCGCACGGTCGCCTCGGGAACGCCCGTTGCGGCGGAGATGCCGCGCGTCGTCCTCGCCTCCACGTACCGGAGCCGCACAATCCGGCCCAACTCCTCCGGCAGCTTGGCCACACAGTCCCTCACGGCGCCGACCTCCTCGGCCTGCTCGGCGGAGAGGCCGGGGTTATCCGTCGCCTCGAGCACGGCCTCGGCCAGCTCCGGGTCGTAGCTGTCGGGCGCCGGTCGGCGCGCGAACTGCTTCCGCGCCACGTTCCGCGCGATGGCCGAAATCCAGGTGGAGAACGCCCCGCGTTGCATATCGAACGTATGCAGCGACCGGACCACCCGCGCAAAGGTCTGCTGCGTCAGGTCCTCGGCGTCGGCCGGGGCAAAGCCCGTCCGCGCGAAATACACCCGCAGCCGCGGCGCGTGCCCGGCGTAGAGCGCGTCGAACGCCTCGCCGTCGCCGGCCAGATATCGCTGAACGAGCTGGGCGTCGTTGTGCTTCATCCGTCCCCTTCGGATCGTGATTGTGCCCCATCCTCGCGGCCGCGTCAATCCGCGCGACCGGGGGCGCATTTCTGCGCAAGCCCGCCCCCGTCGGGTAGAGCCGGGCAGATCGACGCCCCCGACGGGGGCTGCAAACAGTGAAAGGAAAAGATATGCGCGGAACGGCATGGATGGCCCTTGTGATGGTTTTGGCGGCGTTACTGTGTGGGTGCGCCACGGCCGGGAAGCTCCAGAGCCCCGACGTGGGCATGACCAAGGCGCTGGCCCTGTCTGACGAGGAGCGGGCCGACCTGGCGCGAACCGGCACGGAGGCCGAGGTCGCCCGGCTGCTGGACCGCGAGGTCGAGGCCAAGCTGCCGACGTCGCTGGCGCTGGCGCGGCTTTACAGCGGCTACTACCGCAGCCGGCCGGACCTGACGCGCGTGCCGGTCGCCGAGCGAGAGCTGTGGCAGGAGATGTCGAGCGAGCACGCGATGATCGAGGGCGTGCAGGCGGTCACGTCGCTGACGGTCGACCGGGAGGACGACGAGCCCGTCGCACTGAGCGATTTGCGCCTGGCCGCGGCGCGCCAGGGCTGCGAACTGCTGCTCGTCTACGTGCAGGGCGACGGCTCGGTGGACAACTACAACGACGCGGCCGTGCTCTACTGGACGTTCGTCGGACTCTGGCTCGTGCCGGGCAACGTCGTCGAGCACGAGACGGTCTACAACGGCATCCTCGTCGACTGCCGCAGCGGGGCCATCCTGGGCACCGCCACCGGCGACGCGCGGGACAGGCGCGTCACGGCCGCCGCCTACACCGGCGCCGCCGGAGACGGCGCCGAACGCAAGGCACGCGGGGAGGCGTTCCACGAATTCCGCGACAACTGCGACCGGCTCCTGGGACAGTTGACCGCCCGTGCCCGGTCGGCGGCCGCCCCTTGACGGCGCCCGGCCGTCGGCGGTACAGCGCTACGCATGGATGATGTCTCCGCAAGAAAGGAACCAGACGTGAGTACATCGCTTCCGCTCCGCAGGATCTGCATGTGTGTCGCGGCCGTGTCCGTGCTCCTGACACTCGCCTCGACCGCCCGCCCGGACGGCTTCATGATCCGGCCCGTGGGGCAGGCGGACCGCATCGTCGCCTCGCCCAAGCAGGAAGCCGTCCTCGCCACCGAAGGCGAGCGGGTGAAGGTCATCCTGCGGACGCACTTCCGCAAGGGCCCCGAGGAGCTGGCTTGGGTCGTGCCCGTGCCGGCCAAGCCCGACTCCGTCGAGGAGGCCGAC
>CAZHEH010000001.1:114669-334523 GCA_964531695.1 uncultured Planctomycetaceae bacterium
GCTGGCTTGGGTCGTGCCCGTGCCGGCCAAGCCCGACTCCGTCGAGGAGGCCGACGACGAGACCTTCGCCCGGCTGGCACAGGAAACGACGCCGAGATTCTACCAGCGGACCGGCAAGAGCGGCGGCTTCGGCTGCGGGTGCGGCACGTTCGGCAATGTCGCCCGCGACGCCGTGCAGGCCGAGTCGGTGATCGTCGAGTCCAGCGGCACGGCCGGGGTCTTCGAGTACGTCGTGCTCTCCTCGACGGAACCGGGCGCGCTGGAAGAATGGCTGGACGAGAACGGGTATGCCATCCCGGACGGAGCGGAGAGGGTCTTCCGCCGCTACGTCGAGGGCGGCTGGTACTGGCTGGCGATGCGCATCCGCCCCGAGGAGGCCGACAAGCCCACGCTGGCGCCCCACCCCGTCGCCTACACGTACAAGGACGACGAGCTGGTCTACCCGCTGGTGATCTCACAGCTCTCGGCCGACGAGGAGAACGAGATCGTGCTCTACGTCGCCGCGGAGCAGCGATACGCCTGCGCGAACTGGACGAACTACGCCGTCGAGCAGGACCAGCTCGAGCCGCGCGCGGACACGCACAGCGGCACGAATTACGAGCAACTCATCCGCGAGGCAACGGCCGAGCACGACGGCCACCTGTTCGTGACGGAGTACGCCTACTACTCCGCGACCATCGCCGACCTGGGAAACCCGTTCAAGGAAGGACAGGACAGCGAGTACCTGCCCCATACCACCCGGCTGCGGGCCGTGATCACGCCCGAGGCGATGGACCGCGACGTGCGGCTCGTCCCTGTGAGCGGATGGCCCCAGATCCGGGGGGAATTCCACGTTCCCGAGACCGACCCCCAGGCCCGGGCCGCAAGCGCGGGCGCCTGGCTCGCGCTCATCGCGGCAGCCGGCTTCGGGCTGGCCGGCCTGGGACTCGTCGGCCGGCGCGGCTGGGCGCGCGGGGTGGGGGTCGCGTGCATCGCCGGGGCCGCCGTGCTCGGCGCGATGATCTGATGTGCCGGATGCCGCGCTGACCGTCCCCGGAGTGTCTACTCCGGGTCGGGAATGCGCACTCGCGTCGTGCTCCGGGCCCGGCTGTGAGAGTGAGAGCCCGCGGCCGTGTTGACCGGGGTGTTGTCGTCCTGCTCCGGCGGCGGGGGCGGCGGCAGCGCCTCGACGATGCGCCGGAAGCGCATGAACTCCGCCGCGTTCGGGTCCTCGGCCGAGCGCGAGTAGGACGGATACTCATCGCGGATCGTCTGTGCCGCTTCCTCGATCCGCTTGCTCGTCAGCGGGTGCGTGCTGAGCATCTCGCCGAGCCGCCCGCCCTCCTGCTCGCTCATCAGCAGCTCGAGCAGCTCGACCATGCCCCACGGGTTGTAGCCGATGTCCGCCATGTACTTGATGCCCGCCTGGTCGGAGGCGTACTCCTGGTCCCGGCTGTACTTCAGATTCACGATTCCGCCGACGACCTGGGCGGCCATCTCCGCCGCCTCGCCCTCCGTTCCGCCCAGCGCCCCGCCGACCACCGCCGCCAGGACCTCGATTCCGACTTGTCGCTGCAAGCCCTTGGCACTGTCTCGATGCACAATATGGCCGATTTCGTGCCCGAGCACGGCCGCGAGCTGCCGCTCGGTGGTCATCTCGGTGAACAGCCCGGCCGTGATGTACACCGGGCCGCCGGGCAAGGCGAAGGCGTTGGGCGTCTCCGAACGCAGCAGCGCGAACTCGTAGGGCATATCCCGCTCGGCCACCGTCTCCAGCCGACGCCCGATCGACTGCACGTAGAGCTGCACCCGCTCGTCCTGCACCCTGCCGCCGAACTCCTCCTCGAACTCGGGGGCGTACTGCCGGCCGAGGGCGATCTCGTCCTCGCGCGAGAACAGGAAGACCTTGTTGCACCCGCCCGCGACGACCGGGGCGCTCGCCAGGAAGGCGATCAGAATGTAGCGCAATGCTTTCATGGAAGTGTCCTTTCCGGCCGGTTCAACTGACGTACAAATCATAGGCAGCCGTCCCCGGCCCGTCAACGCGGTGGAGGGGCCTCCACAATCCGCCGCCGGCGAAGCGCCCTCGACCGGCGCCGCGCAACCGGCCCCGATCCCGCGCGGGCGCGGCTCACAGCTCGGACTTGAGCTTGCGCAACAGCTCCAGCGCCTGGAGGGGCGTCATGTTGTCCAGGTCGGCGTCCGTCAGCTCGCGGGCTACGCGCGCGGCCGGATCGGCGAACAGCTCCATCTGCCGGGCCGCCTGGCGGGCCCGTTCGGCCAGCTCGGGCATGTCCAGGCGCTCCGCGACGTGCGCTTGAATCTGCGGCATGATCGCCTTGGCCCGGTCGATCACCTCCTTCGGCACGCCCGCCAAGCGGGCGACGTGCACGCCGTAGCTCTTGTCCGTGCCGCCGGTGATGATCTTGTGCAGGAAGATCACCTCGTCGGCCCACTCCCGCACCGCGACGTTGAGGTTCGTCGTGCCGTCGAGCAGCCCCTCCAGTTCGGTCAGCTCGTGGTAATGCGTGGCGAACAGCGCCCGGCAGCGCAGCCGCAGGGCGATGTGCTCGCAAATCGCCCAGGCCAAGGCGAGCCCGTCGTAGGTGCTCGTGCCCCGGCCGACCTCGTCCAGAATCACCAACGAGCGGCTCGTGGCGTTGTTGAGGATGTTCGCCGTCTCGACCATCTCCAGCATGAACGTCGACAGCCCCCGCGTCAGCTCGTCGGCCGCACCCACCCGCGTGAAGATGCGGTCCGCCAGGCCGATCGTCGCCTCCTCGGCCGGGATGAAGCTGCCCGTCTGCGCCAGCAGCACCAGCAGCGCGGTCTGGCGAATGTAGGTGCTCTTGCCGGACATGTTCGGCCCGGTGATGATCAGCAGCCGGTCGTCCGTCGCGCCCATCTCCACGTCGTTGGGCACGAACTGCTCGCGGAGCTGCTCGTCGAGCACGGGGTGCCGCCCGGCCACGATGTGCAGCACGTTGTCCTGCGTGACCGTCGGCCGCTTGTAGCCGCGCTCCAGCGCCAGCGCCGCCAGCCCGGACAGGGCATCCAGCGTCGCCAGGGCGTCGGCCGCGGCCTGCAGCGCCGGCACGTGCTCGGCCAGCTCGCCGCAGACCCGCTCGTACAGACGCCCCTCCAGCGACTTGGCCCGCTCGGCCGCGGAGAGAACCTCGCTCTCGTAGCGCTTCAGCTCGTCGGTGATGTACCGCTCGGCGTTCTTGAGCGTCTGCTTGCGGACGTAGTCGGCGGGGACTTTGTCGCGGTGGGCGTTGGTGATTTCGATGTAGTAGCCGAAGACCTTGTTGTAGCCGACCTTCAGCGCGTCGAGCCCCAGCCGCCGGGCCTGCTCCGCCTGGTAGCGGGCCAGCCAGCTCTGCCCGTCCGTGCCAATCCGGCGGAGGCGGTCCAGCTCCTCGTCGTAACCGGGGGCGATCACGCCGCCGTCCCGGACCACGTTCGGGCACTCCGGGTCGATGGCCCGACCGACCAATTCCGCCGGGGTGTCCAGCCCGGTCAGACGGGGCGCCAGGCCCGCCAGCAGCTCGCCGCGGAGCGACGCCAGCAGCCCGGCCAGCTCCGGCAGGACCTCGAGCGTCGCGCCCAGGGCCACCAGCTCTCGCGGCCGGGCTCGGCCCATGGCGATGTTCCCCGCGATGCGGTCGATTTGCGCCACTCCGCCGAGCCGCTCGCGGATCTCGTCCAGCCGGCGGCGGTCGGCAACGAGTTCCTCGACCGCGTCCTGCCGGGCGACGATCGCCGCGTACCGCGTCAGCGGATAGGTCACCCAGCGCTCCAGCCGGCGGGCCCCCATGCCGGTGCGGGTGCGGTCGATGCACGCCAGCAAGCTGCCCTGCCGCCGGTTGCCGCGCAGCGTGCGGTGGACCTCCAGGCAGCGGAGCGTGTTGCCGTCGATGGCCATGTGGTCCGACCGGTCGAAGCGGCTCAGCGAGGCGATGTGGGCCAGCGTGGTCTTCTGCGTCTCGCGGAGGTATTCCAGTATCGCCCCGGCCGCGGGCAGCGCCGGCTCGCCGTCGGTGAAGCCGAAGCCCTCGAGCGTCGCCGTGCGGAATTGCTCGCACAGCGTCTGCCCGGCCGCCTGCGCCTCGTAGGCCCACGGCGGGCGGCTCGTCACGTGAGCGGAGGTCAACTGCTCCACGGATCGCCGGAATTCCGGGTCGTCCAGCCGGGAGCCCTCCGGCACGATCACCTCGGCCGGGGCGATGCGGACCAGCTCGTCCGTCACCGCGTCGGCCGGCACGGACATCGCGTGGAACGCCCCGCTGGACAGCTCGACCCACGCCAGCCCCGCCGGCTCCGAGCCGCTCCGCCCCGCCCCGCTTGGGCCGAAGACGCTCGCCAGGTGGTTCGCCTCCCGCTGGTCGAGAAGCTCCTCCTCGGTCAGCGTGCCGGGCGTGACCAGCCGGGTCACGTCCCGCTCGACAACGCCCTTGGCCTCGGCCGGGTCCTGCACCTGCTCGCAGATCGCCACGCGGTGCCCCGCGCGGATCAGCCGCCGCAGGTAGTTGTCCAGCGCGTGGTACGGAATGCCCGCCAGCGGAATGGCGCTGGGGCCTTTCGAGCGGCTCGTCAGGGCCAGGCCCAGCTCCCGCGCGGCGACCTTGGCGTCCTCGTAGAACAGCTCGTAGAAGTCGCCCATGCGGAAAAGCAGGATGTAGTCCGGGTACTGCTGCTTGAAGGCCCGGTACTGGCGCATGGCCGGGGTGTCGGAGGGTGTGGACGCGCTTGCGGTCACGCGGGCGATGGTAATCCGGAGGCGGCGGCGCGGCAAGACGGGCGGCCGAGATCGGCCGGCGTCAGGCCGCGTCCCGCCCGGAGTCGGCGGACGTGCGGGCCAGGATATCCCCCAGGCGCGAGACCAATTCGCCCGCCGGCCAGGTCCGCTCCCCGCGATCTCGGTTTTCCTGCGTCCACAGCAGCGCCAGCGGCAGGATGACGGCCTCGGGGTCCGTCCCCTCGACCTCGGCCGCGAGCTGCGCCAGGGACTCCGCGACGGAAGCCGGCAGTCGCACGGAGCACGACCTGGCCGCTTCGGGCCTGCGGCACTCCGCCGGGCTGCACGTGACGAGGTACTCCCGGCAGACCAACGGCCGTCGCGGGTAGACCGAGCAGGCCGCCTCGTGCAGCAGCGGGCAGCCGACACCCAGCGACGCGTACCAGTCAGCGATGCGCCCCAGCCGGTCGCCCTCGCCGAAGCGGCCCGGTGAGTGCGCGTAGTCCCCCACGTCCGGCGGGGCCGCGTTGAGCACCTGCTGCGAAGCCGAGATGAAGTGCTCGATCACCTCGTGCCGCTCGGAAGCGGGCAGTGTGAACACCTCCTCCCGAAGGCGAAACGCCTCGGGCACGGAGATCGGTACGAGATAGCGGCAGCATGCGTCGCAGCCGACGCGGCAGGGAACGGGCGTGCCGTCCCGCTCCAGACGGCCGCGGGCCGATGCGATGATCCGATCCGCCAATGCCCGTGCGAGTGGCACGATTTCCGACAACCGGGCCGGCCGGTCGGGCGCGCGCACGGGCACCGTCTCGTGGGCATCGGTCGTCGGCAACGTCACCTCGACGATGTCGCCGTCCTCGGCGCGGCCTTCGGCCGCCTCTGTGCTTACTGCGATCGGCTGCAACTCGTTTCCTCCGCCTCTCCGCGTCCCGTGATGGGATGTTCCCCGTATCGTCGCCTCCGGGGGCGGCGTTTAGTAAGCGTCCGCGGACAAAGGAGCTGCGCATGGGCTTCCGTGGGAGCGGCCCGTTCGGTACGCTGGCGGCATGTCGCCGGATGCGGACAAGGCGCACGAACTGGTGAGGGCCCACCTGGGCGCAGGACCATGGGACGTGCGCGCCTTCGGCGCGGGGAAGTTCTCCGACGTGTTCTCGGTCGACGGCGACGGCGGGCAGTACGTGCTGCGCGTGGCGCCGCCGGACTCGGTTCGGCAACTCTTCTACGAGTACCGCATGATGCGGCAGGAGCCGGCGATCCACGAGCGCCTGCTGGCCGAGACGGACGTGCCCGTCCCGCCCATCGTGGCGCACGACTTCTCCCGCGAGCGGATCGACCGAGACTACCTCCTCATGCCGCGCCTGCGGGGCGAGCCGCTCAGCCGGGCCGCCCTCGACGGCCGGGCGCGCGACCGGGCGCTCCGCGAATGGGGCCGCTACGTGGCGCAGATCCACTCGCTGACCGACGCGGAGAACCGCTTCGGCTACCTCGGCGAGCACCGGTGCATGGACCCGCAACCGACGTGGCCGGGCGCCTTTGCCGTCATGTTCGCCCAGGAGCTGGACGACATCATCGACTGCGGCGTGTTCGACCGGGCGACGGCCGACGCGGCCCGCCGCCTGCTGGATGAGAATCTCGGTGCCTTCGAGCACTGCACCACGTCCCGCCTGCTGCACGGCGACCTGTGGGTGACGAACCTGCTGGTCGAGCCCGACGGCGCGGTCACGAGCGTGCTGGACTTCGACCGCGCCTGCTGGGGCGACGTCGAATGGGACCTGGCGATCGCGGAGTACTGCGGCGTCACACGGCCGGCGTTCTGGGCGGGCTACGAGCAGGAGTGCGACGGGCTGGGCCTGGCAGACGCCGCGGAGGCCCGCAAGCGGATACGCTCGCGCGACGGCCAGCTCCGCCGCATGTTCTACCTGCTCTACGAGCACGCCAAGTACATCGTGATCCGGACGAGCAGCCGCCACGACGACCCGGCCGGGGCCCGCCGTTACGCCGACGACTGCCTTGCGGCAATGGAACGCTTCCGCGAAACCGGCCGGCCGGCGTTCTGAAGCCCTCCGCCCTGCCGGTTCCCCCCGACGCATGGCGAGACGCGCGCAGAGCTTGGAGGGGTCGACAATCCACGATCCGCCCGGCCCGTCGAACGTCGGCCCCCGACACGTCGAACACCGAACGTCAAACTCCGAACGTCGAACGCTGTGCGGCTCCGTGTTCTGTGTGGTGAGCCGGAAGCCCACCCGGTATGATGTCCCGCCATGGACGGCAGCGAGTTCAGCACGGAGCGGAACCGGAATCTCTGGGCCCCCTGGCGGATGGCGTACATCGACTCGCTCGACGACCGTCCGGCCGAGGACGGCGAGGGCTGCTTTCTCTGCCGCTATCGGGACTCGGACGACGACGCGGGCAACTATGTCCTCTGGCGCGGCCGGCGGTGCTTCGCCATGCTGAACCTGTTCCCGTACACGGGCGGGCACGCGCTGATCGCCCCGTACGAGCACGTCGGCGACCTCGACGCGCTGGACGCGGAGGCCATGAGCGAGCTGTTCGTCCACGTCCGCGACCTGGAGAAGGTCCTCCGCGAGGCGATTCGCGCGGAGGGCTTCAACGTCGGCATCAACATCGGCCGCTGCGCCGGAGCGGGCCTTCCGGGCCACCTGCACGTGCACATCGTGCCCCGCTGGAGCGGCGACACGAACTTCATGGCCGTGTTCGGCGACGTCCGCGTCGTGCCCGCGCACCTGAAGGAGCTGCGGGCGCGAATCCTGGAGGTCGCCGGCGAGTTGGGGCTGCCGGCGGCCCGCACGGAGAACGCCGGCTGAGCGGGCCCGCCGATGGACGCACGCGGACACAGGCCGCTCGCGCCGTACGCCGTGACCCAGGACGACTCCGGCGGGCGCGAGCACGCCGAGACGGAGCACCCCTACCGCTCGTGCTTCCAGCGGGACCGCGACCGCATCCTGCACTCGACGGCCTTCCGCCGGCTGGACTACAAGACGCAGGTCTTCGTCCCGCACGAGCACGACCACTTCCGCACGCGGCTGACCCATACGCTCGAGGTCGCGCAGATCGGGCGGGACGTGGCACGAGCGCTCGGGCTGAACGAAGACCTCGTCGAGGCCGTCGCGCTGGCACATGACGTGGGGCACCCGCCCTTCGGCCACGCGGGCGAGGCGGCGCTGGCCGAGCGGATGGCCGAGCACGGCGGCTTCGAGCACAACCTGCAATCGCTGCGCGTCGTCACGCACCTGGAACATCCGTATCCGGGCTTTCGCGGGCTGAACCTGACCGGGGCCGTCCGCGAGTGCCTCGCCCGGCACGACACGCGGTACGACCGCCCCGGCAGCGAGGGGCTCGCCCCGCTGGAGGGGCAGGTCGTCGACCGGGCGGATGAGATCGCCTACACCTCGGCCGACCTGGAGGACGCCCTCGTGGCGGGCTGGCTGTCGCTCGACGACGTGGCCGGGCTGGAGCTGTGGCGGCGGGCATGGGACCGCGCCGAGCGGGACTACCCCCGCGCCCGGCCGATCCACAAGCAGATCCGCGCGGGCAAGAACGTGTTGGCGATCCTCGCCGACGACCTGCTGGCGACGACACGGGTAAACCTGGCGCGCATGGAGATCGACTCGCCGACAGCCGGGCGGAGCGGGCCGGGCCGAGCGGTGGGTTTCTCCGGCGAGATCGCCGCGGCCGCGGAGCAGATGCAGGACTTCCTGCTGGAGCGCGTCTACCGCGACCCGCGCAGCGCCGACCACGACGAGCGCGGACGGGCGATCATCCGCGAACTGTTCGAGGCCTACACGCGCGACCCGGCCAAGCTGCCCGACCGCTACGCCCGGCGCGGCGAGGACGAGGGGCTCCAGCGCGTCGTTTGCGACTACATCGCCGGCATGACGGACCGCTACTGCGAGGCGGAGCACGGGCGAGTGGCGACCGATGCGCCGGCCGGTTAGACTGACGGCGTCGCCGACGAACCGATCAATGCGAATCATCGTCCCCATCAAGCAGGTGCCCGAAACCGATGCTGTCCGAATGGACGAGGCGACCGGCACGATCGTCCGCGAGGGTGTCGAGAGCATCGTCAACCCGCTGGACCTCTACGCCATCGAGGCGGCTCTGACGCTGCGCGAGCGGCTGGCCGATCGGGGTGCCGACGACCCCGTCCACGTCACCGCCCTTTCGATGGGCCCGCCCTCGGCGGACAAGGCGCTGCGCGAGGCGATCTCGATGGGCATGGACGATGCCGTCCTGCTGACGGACAAGGCCTTCGCCGGCAGCGACACCTGGGCAACGAGCTATGCCCTCGCGGCCGCGACCCGCAAGCTCGGCGCTTGCGACCTCGTCATCTGCGGCGAGCGGGCGACGGACGGCGACACCGGCCAGGTCGGCCCGGGGCTGGCGGCCTTCCTGGATGTGCCCGCGCTGACCTACGTCGGCGGCATCGAGGCCGTGCAGGACGGGCGGATCCGCGTCCGGCGGCTCGTCGAGGCCGGCCACGAATTGCTGGAGGCCGAGCTTCCCTGCGTGCTGACGGTCGTCAAGGAGATCGGCTCGCCGCGCCTGCCGACGCTCCGCGGCAAGCAGCGGGCGAAGCGCGCGGAGGTGCCGCGATGGTCCGCCGAGGATCTTGGCATCGATCCCGATAAGGTCGGCCTGGACGGCTCGCCGACGCGCGTAGTCAAGATCTTCCGCCCGAAGGTCGCCCGCGAGTGCGAACTCCTCCCGGCCGGGAACGACGCCGAACTGACCGCAGCGGCCGAACGCTTCGCCGCCGTAGCCGCCGGCCAAGGCGCATAATCCGTGGACTGCTATGGCTCATCAAGGCGTCTGGACACTCGTTGAGCACGCCGACGGCCGTGTGCTGCCTGTCAGCCATGAGTTGCTGACACGCGGGCGTGCGTTGGCCGACAGTCGCGGCTGCGCCCTCACGGCCGTGGCGGTCGGCCCCGCCCTGCCGGAAGATGACCTGCGCGAGTTGATCGACCGCGGAGCGGACGCCGTGCTGGCCGTGGAGGCGCCGGAATTGCGGCACTTCTTCGTCGAGCCCTACGCGGCCTGCCTGGGGCGGCTGATCCAGAATCGTCGCCCGGAGATCGTCCTGGCCGCGGCCACGACCACCGGACGGACGCTCATGCCGTACGTCGCCTGCCAGGTGGACGCCGGGCTCACGGCCGACTGCACGCGGCTGGACATCGACCCGGACGACGGCGGCCTGCTCCAGACCCGCCCGGCCATCGGCGGCAACATCATGGCCACGATCCGCACGCCGCGCCACCGCCCGCAGATGGCGACCGTCCGCCCGCACAGCACGCGCCCGGCCGAGCCCGCGCCCGGCCGGGAGGGGCCGATCGAGCGCACCACGGCCGAGCCCGAGCAACTCCGCTCGCGCATCCGGCGGCTCGAGTTCGTGCCATCGGAGGAGGACGCCGGGCTCCAGGACGCCGAGCGTGTCGTGGTCGTCGGGCGTGGGATCAAGCGGGCGGACAACACCGCGCTCGCGCGCGAGCTGGCCGACGCCCTCGGAGCGGCGCTGGGCGCGAGCCGGGAGGTCGTCGACCGCGGCTGGCTGAGCTACCCCCACCAGGTGGGGCTGTCGGGCAAGACCATCACGCCGAAGCTCTATGTCGGGCTCGGCGTCTCGGGCAGCATCCAGCACCTGGCCGGCATGCAGACCTCGGAGACGATCATCGCGGTCAACTCGGACCCCGACGCGCCGATCTTCCGCGTCGCCGACCTCGGCATCGTCGGCGACCTGTTCGAGGTCGTGCCCCACCTCATTCAGCGGCTCCGGCTGGGGGTGGACATCGCGTGACGCGGGCCCGCCGCTACTCGAGGTTCGCGTGCCGCTGGCGGTACGCCTCCATGTCGAGCGCGAGCCGCTCGGCCAGCACGTTGAAGACCGCGTCGAGGCACAAACTCGTGGCGTGCTCGAACACGGCCGCCCGGATGACGATGTTCTCCGCCTGGGCCGGGATGACGATGAGCTTGTCCGCGTCGCCGGCCAGCGCCGAGCCCGCGTCGGCGGTAATCACCGCGACGGTCGCTCCCAGCTCCCGAGCACGATGGGCGATGTAGTCCGTGTAACCCGTGTGGCCCGTGCAGCTTATCGCCACGAGCAGGTCGCCCTTGCCCGCGGCGGGCGTCACCGTCTCGCCCGGGATGAACACCGGCAGCCCCGCGTGCATCAGCCGCATGCCGAAGCTCCGCGCGACCAGGCCGCTCCGCCCCGCGCCGGTGCAGAACGTCCGCCGCGCCGGCGGAAGCATCCGCGCCAGCTCGACGAAGTCCGACCACTCGACCTTCGCCATCACGGCCGCGATGCGGTCCAGCAAGTCCCGCCCGGCCTCTCGCAGTGATGCGTCGTTCGGCATATCGTCTTGGTCCTGCGGCTACGCCTCGATCAGTTCGGCCGGCATCTCATCCCACGTCCGGCCTTCCAGTACCCGCCCCGCTCTCTTCTTGTTCACGCCACCCCATTGCTTGAAGAAGAAAGGCACCCCCAACGCCCCGCACTGATCGCGCACGGACAATACCCATTCCTTCGCCATCGGACGCGCGCCGGGACCGGACTCGCCGCCGACGATGGCCCAGTCGACGCAGGCCAGCGGGGGATGATCGACCGGACCGAGCAGGGGCTCAAAGGACACGAACTTCACGGCCGCGCCGCATCGGCCTAGATCCTCGATTCTCCAACCGTACTGCTCCAGCTCAACGGTCACTCCCATCCAGACATTATCCGGCCAGGGCAGCGACGGGCTCAACGCCGCCAGCCGGGAGGAGCGCTTCGTGAGGACTTGGTAAAGGTGCTGCGGCGCCCGTTGCATGGCGGCGAACACCCGCTTAATGAACCCGTCGGGCACATCCTCATGGAACAGATCGCCCATCGAGTTGACGAATACACGGCACGGCCGCTTCCAGGACTCCGGCAGTCCCAAGGCCCGCTCGTGCGTGGTCACCTCGAAACCGTTGGCGTAGTTCGGCTGTCCCATCGCCTGAAGCCGCCGGGCCATCCGCTCGGCATAGCAATGCGCGCAGCCCTCGCTGACCTTCGTGCAACCCGTCACCGGGTTCCAAGTCGCGTCAGTCCACTCGATTGCGGATTGAGCGCCCATCCAAGCTAACTCCTTGACCTGTACTTCTCGAATATCTCGGCCACTATCCTAGCCCCCGTGCGGTTGGGTGAGGCAAAGAAAAGGAAGTAGACGATCCCTCCTCGTGTGTTCCTCATCGGCATTGGTTCGGGCACGAACTCGAACCCCGCCTCATCTCGCAGCCGGTCACGATATGCCCTCGCTACTGCATGGATCGCCGCCCTCTCCTCCATCTCCTCGAACAGCCCCTGGGTCCGCCGATAGGCAGCCTCCTGCCAGTTGCTGCCACCCCAGAAGGCATCCATCCTGCGCTTCTGCGATTCCCTGACCTTGGATCGGTCTCCCCAAAGAACGTTCATGTTCATGTCCATGACAGGGAAGTTCAGGAATACCTCGACGCTCTTCATCGCGCCCGCTGCAGCTATAACGCGCCAGTCCAGATGAAGGCCGTAGGGGTCCAGCAGACACAGAGCCCGATGGCGGTCGCTCCACCGTGCTCGGGGAAACACGGTATCGACCAGTACTTGGTTACAGTCGGCCTCGTAAACGTGCACCTCGGGGCGATCCCCAACGAGTTCGCGGAGCCCGGCAGCGCGCCCCCCGTCCATATCGATCAAGTGGAACTCCGTGAAGGGCGGGGTAATATGCAGCGCGTTTAGTGGGCTACCGAGCACGAATCCACGTGTTTTCTTGGAGATATGGACACCCGCGCCGGCGAAGCCATCCACGTAGATGTGCCGGCGTATACCAGCCTGTTTCGACATGATTGTCGAGTAAGCTTGCGAGTACTTCCGCACGATCTCAAGCTTCACTTCTGACCAATAGCCGATTTCGTCCAGCTTGGCTCCGTCCATGCTGTCACCCCGTCTGGATAGTACAGCACCATGGCCGAGTTCGTCAGCCGCCCTTCTTCTCCCACCGCAGCAGGTTGACGACCCGGGCGAGTGTGGTCTTGCCGTCGCGGATTTCTGCGCGGATGCGGTTTTCCGTCTCGAGCACGTCGGCGCCGCGGTTGGCCAACTCGGCCGCACGCGGCGTGGGCAGCACCATCACGCCGTCGTCATCGGCGAGGATCCAGTCGCCGGGAGCCACCGTCTGGCCGCCCGCCTCGACGGGCACGTTGATCTCCCCAAGGCCGCGCGGTTCGCCCGCGTGGCTCGTCACGTGCCGGCACCACACGGGGAAGCCCAGCTCCCGGATGTCCGCGCTGTCACGGACCGCCCCGTCCACGACCAGTCCGGCGAGCCCCTTGTTGCGGGCGCTCTCGCTGGCCAGCTCGCCCCACACGGCCGGGGGCTTGCCGGCGGCGTCGATGACGAGCACGTCGCCCGGCTCCGCCGCGTCGATCGCCTCGACCGGCTTGGCCCAGTCGCCCGGCAGCGTGCGGACCGTCACCGCCCGGCCGCAGGCGACCGCACCCGGCCAGAGCGGCCGCAGCCCCTCCAGGCACGGGCGGCGGTGCGCGCCGTCCGACACGTTCGAGGTCCGAACCGTCTCCAGCACGCTCCGGATGCTCTCGGGCGTCGCCCGGCGGAAGAGCTCACTCGCCACGGCCTGGCCGGAGTCCATCGCCTTGCGGATGCCCGCGGCCGCCGCTTGCGGGTCCGTCGCCTTGATGATTGCCCCGCCGACGACGACCACGTCGGCCCCGGCCGCCACGGCCGCCGCGGCCGTCTCCGAGTTGATGCCGCCCGCTACGGCCAGCGTGCAGTCGACCGCTTCGCGGATCTGCTTCAGTTCGGCCAGCGGGTCGGCCCCCTCCATCTGCCGGTCGATCGCGCAGTGTACGCCCAGCCACGCGGCGCCCAGCCCGGCCGCACGCTCCGCGGACGCCACGGGGTCCGCCACGCCGATCAGGTCGACCGCCACGTCGATGCCGTAGTGCCGACCCGCCTCGACGCACTCACGGATCGTCGAATCCGACGCGGCCGCCAGCACGGTCATCACGTTCGCGCCGGCCTTGGCGGCCGACTCCGCCTCGATCCGCCCCGCGTCCATCGTCTTGAGGTCCGCGATGATCGTCCGGTCGCCGAACAACTCCCGCAGCTTCCGGACCGCGTCGAGCCCCTCGGACTTGATCAGCGGCGTGCCGGCCTCGACGGCGTCCGCCCCGCCCGCCACGGCCGCCTTGGCGACCTCCAGCGCGCGGGAAAGCTCCACGAAGTCCAGCGCGACCTGCAACCTGGCTGTGCTCATGCGTCCATCGTACCGCGGGCGCGGCCGCGTGCAAGCGGGCGGCCGAGGGCGCGCGCGCTACGATTCCCCGGAACGGAAAGGAACGTACCGATGGCACGAGATATGGAAACGCATCCCGAAGACGAATGGCAGAAGATTGAACTGCCAAACCACCCCCGCGCGGACTACGCGGCGGTCATCGAGGCATTGGCCGGCAAGTTTCCGGCCGCGTGGGAATACCAGGTCCCCGCCGCCTGGGACGTGGACGAGCAAGGCCGACCCGTCGAGTCCGAAAGCGCCGAGACCCAGGGCATCCGGGCCGCGGCGTGGATCGACCTGTCCGGGAACCACGCCGTCGTCTGGCTGAACCCGAACGCCTACGCCGACGCCCCGCCGGACACGCTGACGGCTGAGGCCGAAAGGGTCCTGTCGGAGTGGGCGTCCGACGCGCGGCGCCGCATCGGCGGCCGGCCGCCGACGCCGGGGGAGCCGATCCCGCCCGGGCGTCCGGAGCCGCAACAGCCGCCGGCGAGCGAAGAGTAGGCGTTTCTCGCCCGCGCGCCGCCCCCTCACGGACGTGAGGACGCGCCCGTGGCGCGAGGCGGACTACTTGCTGTCCGCAGCGGCGCCACGCTTCAGTGCCTGGTCGATATCGGCGATGATGTCCTCGGCGTTCTCCACGCCCACGGCCAGGCGGATCAGCGTATCCGTGATGCCCAGGGCGTACCGCTCCCGGCGGGTGTGGCCGTAGTAGCTGACGGAGGCCGGGTGGGTGATGAGCGTCTCCACGCCGCCCAAGCTCGGGGCGATGTAGCAGAGCTTCAGCGCGTCGAGGAAGCGATTGACGTCCGCCAGCCGCCCCTTCATGTCGAACGTCACCACGCCGCCGAAGCCGGACATCTGATGCTGGGCCGTCTCGTGGTGCGGGTGGCTCGGCAGGCCGGGGTAGTAGACGCGTTTGATCCGCGGGTGGCCCTCCAGGAACTCGGCCACGGCCTGGGCCGTTGCGTTCTGCCGCTTGACGCGAAGCTCCAGCGTCTTCATGCCCCGCAGGAGCAGGTAGCAGCAGTGCGGGTCGATCACGCCGCCGATGGCCTTGTGCAGCGCGCGGATCGGCTCGACCAACTCCGCCCGGCCCAGCACGGCCCCGGCGAGGATGTCGTTGTGCCCGGCGAGGTACTTCGTGCCGCTGTGGATCACCAGGTCCACCCCCCACTGCAGCGGGCGCTGGTTGATCGGCGTGGCGAACGTGCTGTCGATGACCGTCCGCACGTCGTGTCGCTCGGCGATCTCCCGCAGCTTCTGCAGATCAAAGATGTTCAGGTACGGGTTCGTCGGCGACTCGGAGAAGATAAACGCCGTCTCCTTCCGCACGGCCGCCTCGATCGCCTCGTAGTCGCCGAACGGAACGATGTCACAATCCACGCCGAACCGCTGGAGGTACGAGCTGCAGAACTCCAGCGTCTTCTTGTACGCGTCGTCCGTGATGACGATGTGCTCGCCCGCGTGCACCATCGCCAGGATCGTCGTGGTCACCGCGCTCATGCCCGAGGAGAACACGACGCAGTCCTCGGCGCCCTCCAGCGCCGCCAGGCGCCGCGCCGCGACCAGTTCCGTCGGATTGCCGTAGCGCCCGTACTCGAAGCGCTCCTTGCCGCCCTTGGTATAGGCGGCGATTTCCTCGGAGTCCTTGAAGGCGTAGGTCGAGGTCTGAACGATCGGCGTGGTGATCGAGTCCGCATAGCGGAGCCGCTCCTCGCCGGCGTGGATCGCCCGCGTGGAGAAGCCCGAGTCTGTCAGGCGGTTCGAATGACGCTTGCGTTCGCTCTTGGCCATTTGCTTTCGTCTTCCGTCTGTTTCGGCCGGGCAGGTCACAAGTAACGTACCAGCCCGCGTGCGGGAGTTCATCCGAAAACGCGCGGCCGCCGGCGAGGGCGCCTCTGGACATGGCGCGGCAACCGGGCCAAACTGTGTTTTTGGCCCAAGGAGACCCGCCATGCTGAAGCCCGATTCCCCGTCTCGCACGACTCCCGCCCTGTGGACCGTCGGGGCGCTGCTGCCCCTAGCCCTCGTCCTGAGCGGCTGCCCGAAGCGACCGACGATAGGCCTCCCGCAAGCGCTGCGAGAGGGCTCCGTCACAGAGACGAAGGCGAACCTTTTCTGGGAATGGGACACGGGCGTCAACGAGCGGGTGGACAAGACCGGCCGGACGCCGCTGCACATCGCGGCCGAGAACGGACACGAGGAACTCGTCGGCTATCTCATCGACCAGGGCGCTCACGTCAACGCCATGGGCTTCGGCGGGCTGGGCGCCACGCCGCTGCACCTGGCCGCCCACAAGGGACACGTCGAGGTCTGCCAGCAATTACTCGACGCGGGGGCGAGCGTCTACCTGCCCGACAGCGAGGGCCGCACGGCCATGGAGGTCGCCCACGAAGCCGGGCGGGAACAGGTCGCCCGCCTCCTCGCGGCGCATGAGGAAAGCGGCTGGTCCGGGGGCGGAATGGACTGACGTTCGGGCGGCGGCTCGCACTGCACAGACGAAAGCGAAGCATGCAGGGAGCACGTGGAAACAGCGTGAGCCGCATCGTCAGCACCCCCGCATCCCTACGGCTCCGGCAGTTGCCGCTGCTGGCGCAGCTCGTCGATCTTGTCCAGCGGGCGCTGTAGCTGGTTCGTCCGCGTGGAAGTGAGTTCGTCATACGCCTTTTGCGTGCTCTCGATCGCACGGCCGAGCTTGTCCACCTGCTCGCAGTAGCGCTGCCATTGGCTCTCGAACGTGCCGAGCAGCTCGATGACCTCGTCGGCCGTGCGCATCAGGTTCGCGCTCTCGGCCGCTTGGCGCACCACCGCCAGCATGGCGTACAGCGTAACCGGACTGGCCAGCACGATGCCCCGCCGGAGCGACTCGTCGATCAGGTCCGGCTCGGTCGCCAGGACCACGGCGTAGAGTTGCTCCGAGGCCAGGAAGACGATGGCGTAGTTGACCGTCGGCGCCTTCGGGTCGATGTAGCCGCGGCCCGCCACGGCCCGCACGTGCCCGCGCACGGCCGTGACGAGCTGGGCCGCCGCCTGACGCCGCGAGTCGTCCGACTCGGCGTCGACATACGCCTTGTACGCCTCTAACGGGAACTTGACGTCCATGTTGGCCCGCAGGTCGTTGGGCAGGAAGAAGGTGAAATCCGGCCGGCCGGACTCCGCATCCGCCGACGACTGCTTGGCGTAGTTCACGCCCTCCTGCATGCCGACCAGCCGGAGGACGTCCTCGGCCATCCGCTCGCCCCACGCCCCGCGGCGCTGGCTGCTGGCGAGCATGCGGTGCAGCTCGCCGGTCGTGGTCGATAGCGACGCGACCGACTGGCTCAGCTTGCCGAAGTCCTGCTTCCGCTCGGTCTCGATCCGCGCCAGAAGCTGCCGGACTTGCTCCAACCGCTCGTTGGCGGCCTTGACGGACTGGTCGATCAGCTCCCGCTTGCCCTCGAGCTGGGCGGCCGCGGTTTCGGTCAGCCGCTTGGAGTTCGCGTCGAGCGCCTCGCTCGCCAGCGCCGCGAACGTCTCCCGCATCTGCTGAAGCTCGCGCGCCGCCGCCCGGCCGCGCAACAGCGTCACCGCCAGCGCGATCCCCGCACCGACCAACACCCCCACAACAAATCCGATGAAGTACGCCATGCGCGGCTCCCTGTCGGCCGGCATTGTACGGGTCACGTCCGAGGAACGCACGCCCCGCCGCCGCTTCCCCGCGGCCGGCAGGACCGGTACTATGTCTGCATGGCTCTCCCCATTGTGGCAATCGTCGGCCGGCCGAACGTCGGCAAGAGCAGCTTGCTCAACCGGCTTACCGGCAAGCGAATCAGCATCGTGGACCCGACCCCGGGCGTCACGCGGGACCGGATCTCCGTGCCGCTGCCGCTGGACGACACGGACGAGAACACCGGCTACGTCGAGTTGGTCGACACCGGCGGCATGGGCATCGAGGACTCGGCCGACCTGACGCGCGAGGTCGAGGACCAGATTTCCTTCGCGCTCTCCGCGGCCGCGCTGATCCTGTTCGTGGTCGACGCCCGCGAGGGCGTCCTGCCGCTCGACCAGCACGTGGCTCAGCGGCTGCGTCGCGAGAACCGGCCTGTGCTGCTGATCGCCAACAAGGTGGACCGCCCGTTCCAAGCAGACGAGCTCTACGAGCTACATGAGCTGGGCTTCGGCGAGCCGGTACCCGTCTCGGCCGAGCACGGCACGGGCGTCGACGATCTGCTGGAGGTCCTCCGCGGGCGGCTCGCCGGCGTCGGCGAGCGCCTGGAGCGACCCGCGATGAAGCTGGCGCTCGTCGGCAAGCGCAACGCCGGCAAGAGCACGTTCATCAACGCCCTGGCCGGCGAGGAGCGGGTGATCGTGTCCGAAGTGCCGGGCACGACGCGGGACAGCGTGGATGTGGTCGTCGAGCTCGACGGGCGGAAGCTGACGCTGATCGACACGGCCGGCGTGCGGAAGAAGCGCAAGCTCGACGGGGACATCGAGTTCTACAGCTACTCGCGGGCGATGCGGTCGATCCGGCGGGCGGACGTGGCAGCGCTGCTGATCGACGCGTCGCTGCCCGTCTCGCAGGTGGACAAGAAGCTCGCGGCCGAGATCGCCAAGCAGGACAAGCCGTTGCTGTTCGTCGTGAACAAGTGGGACCTGGCCGAGAGCGTCGCGTCCGGCGAGGACTACGCGGAGTACCTGGCCAAGACGTTTCCGTCGCTGTCCTACGCGCCGGTGTCCCTGACGCAGGCGGACGAGGGCGTGAACGTCCGCGAGACCATCGAGTTGGCCGGGGAGCTGTTCCGCCAGGCACAGGCCCGCGTGAACACCGGGCAGCTCAACGCGGCGCTGGAGCGGATTCTCGCCCAGCGCGGCCCGAGCCACAAGCGCGGCACGCGCCCGCCAAAGATCTACTACGCCGCGCAGGTCGCGACCGCCCCGCCGACGATCATCTGCTTCGTCAACGACGTCCGGAGCTTCGACGAGTCCTACCGCCGTTTCCTGCTGAACCAGTTCCGCGAGCGGCTGCCGTTCGCCGAGGTGCCGATCCGCCTGATCTTCCGTCCGCGCGGGCGGGACCGCGACTGAACCCGCCGCCGGCCACATCAAGACGGCCCAGCCAAGTCCTGCAGCTTGGGAATCGATTCCCAATTTGCAGGGACTGGCCACGGATCCATCCTGAGGTCGCCTGCAATAGGCATCTACCGACCGCCTTCACGACTGCGCCTTGGCGACCATCCCCTCGAAGGTCTGGGTCGCCGAGCTCCGCCGCCCACGCATAGCCGGGCGCCATAAGCGTCATCGACGGCCGCGCGGCAAGCCCGAGACGAGCTTCATGCCTCGCACGGATGTGGGGGCGAGTCCCGGGCGCCTCCTCACGCGTAGCTGTGCTTGCCGGTCATCAGGTAGTTGACGACGATCCAGTTGAAGACCATCACGCCGCAGGCGAGGAGGCACCCGGCCGCCGTGACCAGGCCGCGGCGGCGGGCCGGCATCACGAGCCGCAGGTGCAGGACGATGAGGTAGACCAAGACGGTCAGGAGGGACCAGGTCTCCTTGGCGTCCCAGCCCCAGAAGCGGCCCCAGGCCGTGTCCGCCCAGACCGCCCCGAGAACCGTGCCGACGAGGACCGCCCACAGCGCGAGCTGGGCCGTGATGAGGTTGCAGCGGTCGATGGCGGCCGGCGGGGACAGCGCCATGCCCGGCGTATCCGGCGCGTCCGCGGCGCCCGACCGGCCGCGCAGCAGCGCCCAGGCCCGCACGGACAGGTAGATCAGCGAGATCACGCCCGTCATGCCCACCAGCGCGTTGCCGGCGATGATGACGGACACGTGCGCGGTCAGCAGCGGCGTATGGAGGATACCGGGGGCCTGACCAATGCCCGTCGAGACCGGCCCGAGCAGCACGAGCCCGCCGAGCAGCGCGACCGTCGCGTACAGCGAGCCGGCCAGGGCGAACACGCCCCGCCGCCAGATCAGTTCGGCGACGAACGCGAAGAGTCCCGCAAGCATGGCCGAGGCGAACAGCCCCTCGAACTGGTTCGTAACGGGCGGCAGGTACCACGCCCGCCCGCTGAGCACCCAGCGGACGGCGAAGCCCGCCGCGCACGCGAGCGTCGCTCCGGCCAGCAATGCCAAACCCGAGACGCGCAAACACCGCCGTCCGGACGCCACGGCCGCCAGCGTCACGAGGAACGCCGCGGCGAAGGCGATCCAGGCCGCCCCGAGCTTCCACAGGCGGTTGTACCACCGCTCCGCCCGACGGCGGACGAGCGGCGGCGCGCCGACCCGCTGCTGCGCCTCGGCCAGCCGGTCGAGCGCGTGCCGCACGCCGGCTGGATCGGCCCGGCGCCATGCCCACTTCATATCCCGCCAGGCCCGTAGCGCCCCCCAGGCGTTCGAGCCGGCCGGCGGCGTGGCATCGGGCCCTCCCGTCACCAGTGTGGCGTGTGCGTCGTGCCACTTGTACCGGCCCGGCACGGCGCGGAACACGTCGATCGCCAGGAAGCTCGTGTACCGGCCTTCCAGCCGCTCGATCGGGATGCGATCCTCCGGCCCTAACTCGAGACCCTCGATAGCGGCCGTGTACGCCTCGATCCGCGACGAGCAGGCGAAGTCGCCGTACCTCGCCCGGTGCGAGAACAGAAGCTCCCGTCCCTCCGGCAGCGTGGCCGTGAGGAAGAGCGAAGCGTGCCGCGGCGGCACATCGGTTTCCGGCTCGACAGCCCCCCGCCGCGCCTTGGCCAGCATCAGCGCCAGCGGCGGCAGGCGGCGGGTCCGTTCGAACTCGGCGCGGTGCTCGCCCGGCAGCCCGGCGGCGATCCGCCGCCGCAGGGACGCCGACCGCACGTAGACCACGGGTCGATCCAGGTACGCCCCCGTACGGAAGAACACATCCAGGTACGCGACCACGGGCGGCAGGCCGTCGATGTCCGTCGAGCCGTGCATCCGCCCGAGCTGCTCGCGGGCGACCGTGTCCAGTATCGCCATCCGGCCGCGGTATGCGGCGCTGAGCAGCGAGAGGTCGTCGACCAGTGAGCCCAGCGCCGCCAGCTTGCCCGGGTCGGCCTCCGCGGTGACCTCGTCCGTAACGAACACGGGCGTAACCGCTCGCGCCGCGCCCGCACACATCAACGATGCCAGCAGGATGCACAGCGGCTTCGTCACGGCCGTGCCTCCTTCCGCCGGAGCAGCAACGGCTTGACGTAGAACGCCAGCGGCAGGCCCACCGCGACCATGCCGCATCCGACCCATACGAGCCAAAGTCCCGGCCGGGATCGCACGCCGAAAACGATCCGCTCCGGCCGGTCGGCATCGGGCACCCACTGGCCCTGCGTCCAGCGCCAGCGGCCGACCTGCACCGGCTCGTGCAGCGAGAGCTTCTCCCGACGGCCGTCGATGGCCAGCTTGCAGAAATAGTCCTTCACCATGGACGAGTTGGCGAACGTGACCCGCTCCGGCTCGGCCACGCGGACCTCCGACGGGAGGGCCCGCCGCGCCCGGCTGAAGCGCAGCCAGAGGGGGCGGCCATCGACGCTTACGGGCACGGCCGGCGCGTATCGCCCGAAGGCCGCGAACGGCACGGCATGCTCACGGGGCGGGCTGCCGCCGAGGGTCAACATCAAGTGCGGCGGCGCGATGACGCGCGCGTAGCTCTCCGCCCTGATGCGGGCGCGTCGCCCGCCCGGCGTCAGCTCGGCGGATGCGCCCCGGGGCAGCTTCCACGGGCCGGGGTCCAGGCCCGGCCCGAAGGCGATCAGCGTGGGGACCGGGATCTGCGGGCCGGTCATCAGCAGTAGCATGTCCCGGCCCTCGAGCCCTGGGGGCCGGCCGCCCGACTGCGCCGCGAAGGTCACCTTGGCCAGCTCCTCGGGGGTGCTGTGGGGCAGGAACAGGATGCTGTAACCGTCTCGCTCGGAGGTCCGCCGGCCGCGCACGAGCACGTCGGCGACCTCGCCCGCTCGCTCGATGCGGAGCATCGCATGCGTCGCTTCACCGTGGGCACAGTTCACCGGCACCGGCGCGAGCGATACGCCCGTCGCCCGCAGCGGCGTTCCGCCCGGCCCCTCGGCCAGTGGAACGTCCAGACGAACCAGACCCGCTGCATCGGGCTCGGGCAGGTTCGCCATGTCGAGGCCCGGCACGGCAAGCTGCCGCCAAGGGCCGCCGGGCGTCTCGGCCAGATACACGGCCGCGGTATTGCGGAGATAGACGTGCGTCATCGGGGCGTACTCGCCGCCCTCGAGCGCGGTGCCGCACTCGCCCGCCTCGCCGGCCACGGCGTACCATCCGCCGCCGACGGCGATCGCCGCGACGCCCAGATGGCTGAGCCACGCCCCCGCGCAGGCCGGGCGGAGCGGAACGCGCGTCAGCGTCGCGGCGAACATCGAGAGAACCACCAACGCGCAGAGAGTCGGCAGCGGCCACCAGGCATAGACGCGCTCCCGCGGCACACCGAGCCAATCGGCCAGCGGCTGCTCCGCGATGGACACGGCCGCCAGGTATGCGGCCGTCAGCCCGAGCACGGCCATGCCGAAGCCGATGCTGCCGACCCCGCGGACGAGGGCGTACAGGAGGCCGGGACGGCCTTCGCCCGCCGGTTCCGATGGGGCGGTCGTGCCATGCTTGTCGGCTTGCGACATTGCTCGCGTCCCGTGTGGCGATAAAGAAAAGCCCCGGCGCCGCGATGACGCCGGGGCTGGGTCTGCTGAGCTGCGGCCCCTAATCCACGCCCGTGACGCCGGGCTCGCCTTCGCTCATCGGGCGCGTCAGGAAGCGGTCGGGGGGCACGATCCATATCTCCACGCGCCGGTTGGCCGGGTTGCCTCGGTCGCCGGGCTTGTTCGGCTCGACGGGATGGTACTCGCCGAAGCCCATGGCGCAGATCCGCTCGGGGGCCAGCCCGGCCTCCTGCATGACCTGTTGCACGGCCACGGCCCGGTGGACGGAGAGGTACCAGTTGTCCGGGTGGCGGCGCTTCGTCTCCGGGCGCTTGATCGGCACGTTGTCGGTATGCCCCGCGATGAAGCAGTTGAACTCCCGGGCGGCGGGGTCGTCCAGGATGCCCACGAATCTCCTCAACGCAGCTTTGGCGTCGTCCTTCACGAAGTCGCTGCCCAACTCGAACGTCAGGTCCGATTCGAGCTTGACCATGCCGTAGGCCGCAAAGTAGCGCACAAGATCGGGGTTGGCCTCCGCGAACTCCTGCAACGCCTCGTCCACCCGCTCCGGCAAGGCCCGGACGTTCAGCGGGCCGATCGGCGGCGGCACCGGAGCGTCCATGCTCGCGATCTGGCGCCGGGCGGCCTCCAATTCCTCGCGAAGCCGGGCGTTGGCCTCCTCCAGAGTCTCGACGTCCGCCATGCCGGCCCGGACCTCGCCCTCGTACCGCTGGAGGCGGCGGCTGAGGTCGTCCCGCTCGGCCCGCGCCTGTCGCAGGGCTTCCTGCGTCTTCTCCAATTCCACATGCGCCACCCGGTTGGCGGCGCGACACTCGTCGAGCTGCTCCTTCGGCACGCAGCCGCCGAGCAGAGCGGCCGCGACGAGTGTGCTCAGTCCCGCGGCGATGTAGGTCCTCATGGGTGTAGTCCTTTCCCGGCTTACGCTCGAATCCATTCGCACCGGCAGCCCGTGTGAAATCTCTTCCAATAGATCGCTTCGACGCCCGGCCGCCGCGGCGGTTCCCGGCGCGGGCGGACGGAAGCGCGACCCGCGACGCTCAGCGCCCAACCCGCTGCATCGCCTCCTGCTTGGCGGCGACGCTCTTACCCAGCAGCCAGCCGAACAGCCCGAACAAGGCCGCGACGACCACGCCGACTATGAGCACAATCGTTTGGAAACTCCGTTGTGCATCAATCAACTCATCAATCGATCCGTTTTCCGCCATCCCGCTGATAATGGGCGGGACGATCCCCGCAGAGGCCGCGATAGTCATGAAGACCGTCAGGATGCCCAGCACCAGGCACGCCAGCAGGACGCCCGTGAACAGGCCACTCGTGGCGTCCACCGGCTCGACGTAAGTCGGGGGCGCCATCGGCGCCTGCGGCTGTACGGCGTACGCCCCCGCCTGGGGCTCCATCCCCGCCGGCTCGCCGCCGACGGAGCCCTCCATGTCGATGTGCTCGAGCACCTCGGCGCCCAGCGACGTGTCGTCGCTCTCGCGGGTCAGGTCCAGCAGGCCCGAGCCGCTGCCGGTGCCCTCCAGAAGCACCTGATCCTCGACGCTCGGGGCCACCTGGGTCTTGGCCATCGGGTCGGCCGTCTCGATCTCCAGGTCCTCGTCGTCGAAGATGCTGATGCCTTCGGAGGTGATGACCGTGTCTTCCTTGCTGTCGGGCTTCTCGCTCTCGGCGTCGGCCTCGGACAAGCTGGCCTGGTCGCCCGCGGGTGTCTGCGTGTCGGCCGGGGTGAGGGCGATCTCCTCCTCGCCGCCGCCGAGGGCGTCCACGTCCTCGGCCTTGAACATCCGCTTGTTGCCGTCGGGGTACGCCCGAAGCTGGCCCTGCTCGACGTACTGGTTCAACTGCTCCTGCCCGCCGAGCTTCTCCGCGGCTTCCTGCTCGCTGTAATACATCTTCTTGCCCATCGTGTATCGCTCCCTGCCCGGCGGCCGGATGCTACTCCTCCGGCACCTCGCCCAGGCGCTTCTGCTGGTTGACCAGCTTCCGAATCTCGGACGGCTCCACCTGCGTGTTGTAGGCGTCAAGCTGAACGTCGTAGATAAACGTGCGAGCGGCCATCAACCGCAGGTTCCGCTCCCGCGGCAGCCACTGATACAAGGCCAAGCTGCCCGTATTCGGGTCCACAAGGTAGACCCCATAGGTCTCGGGGGAGATCTGACCCGCCACGGCGAAGAGCCGGTCCCCGCCGGCGGCGGCCGGACCGACCGGAGCGGCCGGGGTTGCCGAAGAGCGACTCGCGCTGACCTCGACAAGCAGGCACGTGGCGATCACCGCCAGAAGCACCACCACAAGCCATTTTGCGACTGAGCTTTGCATCGACGTTCAGTTCATCGAAGCCGTTGGAAGGCGTGGCGCGAGCGCGGGCCGCTCCCGCCCATGGGGCAGATTATAGACCCCCCCGAGTACAGCGTGCAAACGCTTTTTGCCGGGCCGGCCTTGTTCGGTGCGCGTCCGTCTCGTGGCATGGCCATCTTGCCCATGGCACGAATCTGTCGCCCAACCGCCTTGTTACGTATCGTCGCGACGCGGCTCGGGGCGTGAGCCGGCTTCGGCCGCCCGGTCCCGCGCACGAGCGATCAACTCGACGAGCGTGCAGGCCTTGTCCTTGCGGGGGGCGTGTATCGCCGCGATCTGCTCGGCCGTGAAGTGCTCCCGAAGCCAGCTCTCCACGTCAAACGCCTCGGACCAGCAGCCCACGATCCGCCCGCACGGGAGGTCCCGGCCGGGCGCGCGGCAATAGCGGAACTCCAAGTCGTGCCCCAGCGTCGGGCAGCGACGGCGGCGGTGGTCGTGCTCGGTAATGTGCGGGTCCATGCCGTGAGTATACCGCGCCGCGCGATCATCGCCATGGGCGCCGCGATCCGTCGCACGGCGCAACGGCACGCCGCGGGAGGGCCGTCCCGCGGCGTGTGTTCCGCGCGTCATCGCACGGAACAGATGCCCCCCATACGGGGGCGGGCTGCCGCCCTCGGGCTCAGCCGCCCTGCGGCACGGGCAGACCCTCGAGCTCGGCGAGGAACTTGTCCAGGTCTTCCTGCGGCAGGGAGTAGTCGTGCAGCTTGCCCTCGAAGTAGGCCTGGTAACCGGTCAGGTCCATCAGTCCATGGCCGGACCAGTTCATGACAATGACCTTCTCCTTACCCTCTTCCTTGGCCTTGAGGGCTTCGTCGATGGTCGCGGCGATCGCGTGCGAGGTCTCCGGCGCCGAGATGAAGCCCTCGGTGCGGGCCCACTGCACGGCCGCCTCGTAGCACTTGAGCTGGTGCAGCGCTCGCGGCTCGAGCAGCCCGGAGGTGACGGCCTTGCTGACCAGCGGCGCCATGCCGTGGTACCGCAGTCCGCCGGCGTGAATCGGCGGCGGCACGAAGCAGTGTCCCAGCGTGTGCATCGGCATCAGCGGCGTCATCTTGGCCGTGTCGCCGTGGTCGTAGCGATACGGCCCGCGGGTCAGCGTCGGGCAGCTCTCCGGCTCGACGGGGATGACCTCGGCCTCCGCGCCCATGCCGCTGCCGGCGACCTTGTCCGCCACGAAGGGGAACGCCAGCCCGGCGAAGTTGCTGCCTCCGCCGGCACAGCCGACGACGACGTCGACCTTCTTCTCGCCGGCCTTCTCGAGCTGCTTCTTGGCCTCCAGGCCGATGACCGACTGGTGGATCAGCACGTGGTTCAACACGCTGCCCAACGAGTAGCGCGTCTTGCCGGACTGGTCCATCACGGCCTGCTCGATGGCCTCGCTGATGGCGATGCCCAGCGCGCCGGGCGTGTCGGGCGTCCGGGCCAGGATGTCCCGACCCGCCTGCGTCTCCTCCGACGGGCTGGCCACGCAGTTGGCGCCCCATGTCTGCATCATCATCTTGCGGAACGGCTTCTGGTCGAAGCTGATCCGCACCATGAACACCTTGCACTCCAGCCCGATCAGCGAGCAGGCGAACGCCAGGGCGCTGCCCCACTGCCCGGCGCCGGTTTCGGTCGTCAGGCGCTCGATACCGAACTGCTTATTGTACCAGGCCTGCGCCACGGCCGTGTTGGGCTTGTGGCTGCCCGGGGGGCTGACGCCTTCGTTCTTGTAGTAGATCCGGGCGGGCGTGCCGAGGGCCTTCTCCAAGCGGCGAGCCCGGTACAGCGGGCTCGGGCGCCACAGCGAGAGGATCCCCAGAATCTCCTCGGGGATGTCGATCCACCGGTCCGTCGAGACCTCCTGCTCGATGAGGTTCATCGGGAAGACCGGCGCGAGCATGTCCGGGGAGATGGGCTTTCCGTCCGGACCGAGAGGCGGCTCCGGCGGCGACGGCAGGTCGGCCGCCAGGTTGTACCACTGGCGCGGCATTTCGTCTTCGGTCAGGAGAATCTTCGTCTGTTCCATGTCAGTCCCTTCGCTTGACGGACCCATTGAAAGGCCGGCGACCCAGAACCGGGCTCAGCAAATCGGCCGCAACGTACGCCCCACGCGGCCCGGCGTCAAGGACCATCCCGGCACGGGCCGGCACCCGGCGCAGCATGAGGGCGGACCCCGCTGACGGGACCCGCCCAGATGCGCCGCGACGCTTTCGCTCGCGCCCTCTCTTTCGCCAATCTCTTCCGGCCGCGGGCCCACGATCCTCCGTCGCCGAATCCGCCGGCCGCCTCCCCCGGCGGGGCGGCTGGGGTGCCTGCGCGCCCCGCATCTGTCCGCTGCCTGGGGCAGAGATACCGCGCCCGCCTTTGGTATCGATGTACGTCGCGCGAAGTTGCCGTTAAGTCTGCCCGGCCGGGCGCGGGGCCGCCGGCATTTGGGCTGGCCCGGCGGCTGGCCCGCCCGCTATCATGCCGTTTTCGCCCGCGCGGCATCGGACGCAATCGCGCCGGCAGAGAGGACGACGCATGCTTTTCGAGGGAACACTGCCCGATATCGGCTGGATCGGGGCGGATGCGGGGCTGACGGCCCGGCAGCAGACCGGCGACGGACGCTTCCGGCCGGGCGTCGACGGCGTCCGCGCCATCGCCGCCACGGGCGACGGCAAGGTGGAATTCATCGCCTTCGAGGGCCACACGCTGGCCCGCGTCGCCTCGGCCATGGGCTACCCGGCCTACTACCCGGTTCTGCCCGTCCGCCTGGACAAGCCCGTTCAGGCCGTTCTGATGGACCTGGACGGCACGAGCGTCCGCAGCGAGCGCTTCTGGGTCTGGATCATCGAGCAGACCACCGCCAGCTTGCTCGACGACCCGAGCTTCGAGTTGGAGGAGGCCGACCTGCCCTACGTCTCCGGCCATAGCGTCAGCGAGCACTTGCAGCATTGCATTGGCAAGTACTGCCCGGATAAGACGGTCGAGGAGGCCCGCCACCACTACTTCCGCCACACGCGGCGGGAGATGGACGCGATCCTCGCCGGCGGCGGCCGGCAGGACGCCTTCGAGCCGACGCCGGGACTCAAGGACTTTCTCCTGGCGCTCAAGGACATGGGCGTCAAGATCGGTCTGGTGACCTCCGGGCTCTACGAAAAGGCGTACCCCGAGATCCTCTCGGCCTTCCGGCAACTGGACATGGGCTCGCCGGAGGAGTTCTACGACGCGATCATCACGGCCGGGTACCCGCTGCGCCAGGGCGAGGTCGGCACGCTGGGCGAGCTGTCGCCCAAGCCGCACCCATGGCTCTACGCGGAGGTCTGCCGCGTGGGGCTGGGCATCAACGTGAACGACCGGCATAGCGTCGTGGGCATCGAGGACAGCGGCGCGGGCGTCTGCTCCATCCGGCTGGCCGGGTTCTCGGCCATCGGCGTGGAGGACGGCAATATCGTGGAAAGCGGCACGCGCGGGCTGTGCGATCATTACTGCCGCTCCTTTGACGACGTGCTGGAGATCCTTCGCTAGAGGCAACCATGACGGACACCGGCAAGAAAAGGGCCATCGTCGTCCCACACACGCACTGGGACCGGGAGTGGCGCTACCCCCTGTGGCGCAACCGGTTACTACTCGTGGAGTTCATGGATGAGTTGCTCGACACGCTCGAGGCCCACCCCGAGTACCGCAGCTTCGTCACCGACGGGCAATGCGTGCTGATCGAGGACTACCTGCAGATCCGCCCCGAGAACGAACCCCGGGTGCGGCAGGCGATCGCCGACGGGCGTCTGTCGATCGGCCCGTGGTACACGCTGCCGGACCTCTACCCGATCGACGGGGAGTGCCTCCTCCGCAACCTGCTGCGGGGCCTGCGCGTGTCGCGCGCGCTCGGGGGGCACCTCGGCATCGGCTACAACTCCTTCGGCTGGGGGCAAACGGCCCAGTTCCCGCAGATCTACGCGGGATTCGGCTTCTCCTTCGCCATCGCCGCCAAGCGCGTGTCCAAGGAGCGGGCGCCCGCGTGCGAGTTCCTGTGGGAGGCCCCCGACGGCACGCGGCTGCTGACCACACGCCTGGGCGAGTACGCCCGAGCCAACGCGTTCTTCAACGCCTACATCCCCATCCGCCACGGCATGGACTACATGTCCGACGCCTTCCGCTACGACTGGGGCGAGCGGACGCCCGTCACCCGCACCGCCGACCCCGCGCAGGCGGACCAAGACTACTTCGCCTTCCCCGGCGGCGGGGGCTACCATCCCGAGAAGGTCCGCGACGCCTGGCGGGCCGCGTGGGACGCCATGGACGAGACCACCGTGCCCGACTGCCGCCTGCTGATGTGCGGCACGGACTTCTCCGGCGCGCTGCCCGCCCTGCCGCGGATGATCGCCGACGCCGACGCTGCGTTCGAGGATATCGAGTTCGTTCACGGCACGCTGGAGGACTACGCGGCCGTGCTGGCGGAGCGGGTGAACCGGAAGAAGCTGCCGGTCGTCCAAGGCGAGATGCGGGACGGCCCGGCCAGCGGATGTTCCGGCAACGCCCTGACGACGCGGGCCTACCTCAAGGTCGCCAACAAGCGCGCCCAGAACGCGCTGCTCCGCCGCGCCGAGCCGCTGGCGACGCTGGCGGCCATGGACGGGGCCGAGTACCCCGCCGCCCTTCTCGACGCCGCCTGGACGCACCTGCTGCGGGCCCATCCCCACGATTCCATCAACGGCGTGACGCAGGACAAGACGGCCGAGGACACGCTCAACCGCATCGCCCAGGCGACGGAGATCGGCGAGGTCGTCACCGACGCGGCCGTGCGCGAGTGGCTCTCGCGGATCGACCTGTCCGGCTGCGAGCCGGACGACGTGCTGCTCGTGGCGGTGAACCCGCTGACGCGGCCCTCGGGCGGCGTCGTCAAGCTCTGCCTCGACACGCCGCGGGAACGCGAGGTGTGGGACTTCGAGCTGGTCGATTCCGAGGGTAACGAGCGCGAGGTGCAGGCGGTGCAGCGGGCCGAGCGGACCCTACCCGTACACGACCCGGAGAGCCGCCCCTGGCCGTTCTACGCGGACCGGCACACCGTCTGGGCGGACCTGGGCGAGCTTCCGGCCGGCGGCTACGAGGTCTTGCGCGTCCGCCCGACTCGGCACTTCAGCCGCGAGGCCCACTGGTGGCCGAACATGCGGACCAGCCGCGGCGAGGACATCGCCTCCGGGCCGCGGACGCTGGCCAACGAGCACGTGCGCGTGGAGGTGGCCGGCGACGGCACGTTCTCGCTGACGGACCGCGCGACCGGACGGACGTACGCCGGCCTGCACGCCTTCGAGGACGCCGGGGACGTCGGCGACTACTGGGCCTACTATCCGCCGGGCGAGGACCAGGTCTACACCAGCCACGGCCTGCCCGCTCGCGTTCGGCTCGAGGACAACGGCCCGCTCGCGGCGACGATCTCGATCGAGCTCGCCCTGTCGTTGCCGGCCCGGGCGGAGGCGGGCGAGGTCCCTTCCCGCTCGGAGAGCCGCCGCGGCGCGGAGACGCGCGAGATGGTCGTCACCACGCGGCTGACGCTCCGCCGGGGGGCGCGGCGGCTGGACATCCGCACGACGCTCACGAACACGGTAGAGGACCACCGCCTGCGCGTGCTTCTGCCGACCGACCTGGACGTGACGCACGCCGACGCGTCCGGGCACTTCACCGTGGACCGCCGCGCCATCGAGCCGCCGCGTCAGCCGGACGGGAGCTTCTGGCCCGAGATGCGGACGCTGCCGATGCAGCACTTCGTCGACGTCAGCGACGGCAAGGCGGGGCTGGCCGTCGTGCACGACTCGCTCGTGGAATACGCGGTGCTGCCCGACGAGCGCCACACGCTCGCGCTGACGCTGTTCCGGGCCGTCCGCAACCGCATCTGCACCGAGTTCCGCTCCACCGGGGACTGGCGAAGCCAGAACGGCGGGCAGTGCCTGCGGGACATGGAATTCACCTACGCGCTCGTGCCGCATGCGGGTGACTGGGCCGCCGGCGAGATATACGCCGAGGCCGATGCGCTCAACGCGCCGCCGCTGACCTACCAGGCGTCGCGCGTCGAGGGCGGCACGTGGCCGCTGCGCCGCGGGCTGCTGAGCATCGAGCCGGCGAATCTGATCGTCTCGGCGATCAAGCGGTCCGAGGACCGGGCCGGCACGTACTTGATCCGCGTGTTCAACCCGACCGGGCGGCCGATCGACGGGCGGGTCCGAACGGACCTTGACATCGCGGCCGCGTGGCTGACCAACCTGGACGAGGCCCGCGAGGCCGAGCTGCCCGTCCGTCCGGAGGACGACGTGCACCTGAGCGTACCGCCGGGGAAGATCGTCACCGTCGAGATTCAGCCAGGCGATTGACGCGGCCCGCGGCCTATGGAGTACCAAGGACCGCACCATGACCGAAGACACGGCAAGCAGGACGGACCGCCCGGGCTACTTCGGCCCGTTCGGCGGGCAGTTCGTGCCCGAGACGCTGATGCACGCGCTGGACCAGCTCGCCGGCGAGTTCGCCGCAGCCCAGGCGGACGCCGATTTCCGCGCCGAGCTGGACCGCTGCCACCGCGAGATCGCCGGCCGGCCGAGCGAGCTGTACTTCGCCCGCCGCCTCACCGAGCGATGCGGCGGCGCGAAGATCTACCTCAAGCGCGAGGACATGAACCACACGGGGGCCCACAAGATCAACAACACCCTCGGCCAGGCGCTGCTGACGTTGCGCATGGGCAAGCGGCGCGTCATCGCCGAGACCGGCGCCGGACAGCACGGCGTGGCGACCGCGACGGCCGCCGCCGTGTTCGGCCTCGAATGCGACGTGTACATGGGCACCGAGGACATGCGCCGCCAAGCGCTGAACGTCTTCCGCATGGAGCTGCTGGGGGCCCGCGTCGTGCCGGTCGAGAGCGGCCAGCGGACGCTCAAGGACGCCACGAACGAGGCGATGCGCGACTGGATGGGCAGCGTCGAGCACACGCACTACATCCTGGGCTCGGTCTGCGGGCCGCACCCCTTCCCGGTCATGGTGCGGGAGTTCCAGTGCTGCATCGGGCGCGAGGCCCGGAGGCAGATGATCGACGCCGAGGGACGCCTGCCGGACCTTGTCGTCGCCTGCGTCGGCGGCGGGTCGAACGCGGCCGGCATCTTCGCGCCGATGATCGGCGACGACGTCGAGCTGGTCGGCGTCGAGGCGGGCGGCTCCGGACCGGGCGCGGGGCAGCACGCCGCCACGCTCTGCCGCGGGCGCGAGGGCGTCCTGCACGGAGCACGGAGCTACGTGCTCCAGAACGAGGACGGCCAGACCGCCCCGGTGCACAGCATCTCGGCCGGGCTGGACTACCCCGGCGTCGGACCCGAGCACTCCCACTGGAAGCAGACCGGACGCGCCCAATACACGAGCGTCACCGACGACGAGGCCCTCGACGCGACCGTCGAGCTTTCGCGCACCGAGGGCATCATCCCCGCACTCGAGTCAGCCCACGCCGTGGCGGAGGCGATGAAGCGAGCGGCCGACATGCGCGCCGACGAAATCATCCTGGTCAACCTCTCCGGCCGGGGGGACAAGGACTGCAACGAGATCGCGGAGATACTCCAACGACGGAGAAATGGCGAATGACGAAACCGGAATGCCGAACCAAGCCCGAAGCCCGAATGGGCGCCGCGCGGCATCGTCATTCGGTCTTCCTCATTGATTCGTCGTTCGTGCTTCTTCATCCGGAATTGGGCAGCGAACATGACTGACCTCTCAGACAACCGTCTTGTCCGTACGTTCAACGACCTCCGCCAAGCGAACAGCAGGGCCCTCATGCCCTTCATCACGGCCGGGTATCCCGACCTGGACGCGACGGAAATGCTGCTGGCCGACTTCGCGTCCCGCGGCGTGCGGGTCTGCGAGCTGGGCATCCCCTTCTCGGACCCCATCGCCGACGGGCCGGTCATCCAGGCCAGCTACACGGCCGCGCTGGAAGCGGGCATCACCTGCGGCGAGATCTTCCGAACCGTCCGGCAGTTCCGCGACGGCGGCCCGATCGGCGACGGCCATGACGATATCGCGCTGCTGTGCATGGTGAGCTACTCGATCGTCTTCCGCCACGAGCCGGCCCCGTTCTGCGCGGAAGCGGCCACGGCCGGATTCGACGGGCTCATCGTGCCCGACCTGCCCCTGGAGGAGGCCGAGGGCTTCGAGGCCGTCGCCGCCGACGCCGGGCTGTGCAACGTGATGCTCATCGCCCCGACGACGCCCCGCGAGCGGCAGCTCGAGCTGGCCCGCCACTCGCGCGGATTCATCTACTTCATCTCGGTCGCCGGCACGACGGGCGAGCGCGACAAGCTGCCCGACGCGACCATCGCGGCCGTGCGCGAGCTGCGAGAGCACACCGACACGCCCGTCTGCGTCGGCTTCGGCATCGCCCGCCCGGAGACCGTCGCGGCCGTGTGCGAGGTCGCCGACGGCGCCATCGTCGGCTCGGCCATCGTCCACCGCATCACCGACAACAAGGACAAGCCGACGACCGAGCTGGTCAAGAACGTCGGCGAGTTCGTCGGCGAGTTGCTTGAGCCGGTCAGCTAGCCGGCTGCGGCTCCGGCGTGAGGACGCGGCCCATGCGGCGCCAGCGTTCGTAGCGGCGGCGGACGAGTTCGTCGGCGGGTGTGCGGCGCAGCTCGCGGAGGGTGCGGACGATGAAGTACTCCAGGTTCCCCGCCGCCTCGGCCGGGTTGCGGTGCGCGCCGCCGAGCGGCTCGTGGATGATCTCGTCGACCACGTCCAGCGACTTGAGGTCCCGCGCGGTGATCCGCATCGCTTGGGCCGCCTCGGGCGCCTTCTCGCCGGTGCGCCAGAGAATGCTCGCGCAGCCCTCCGGAGAGATCACCGAGTAGTACGCGTACTCCAGCATCGCCATGCGGTCCCCCACGCCGATGCCCAACGCGCCGCCCGAGCCGCCCTCGCCGATCACGACGCACACGATCGGCGTCCGCAGCCGGCTCATCTCCAGCAGGTTCGTCGCGATGGCCTCCGCCACGCCGCGTTCCTCCGAGCCGACGCCCGGATACGCCCCGGCCGTGTCGATCAGAGAGACCACCGGCAACCCGAACTTCTCCGCCAGCTTCATCACGCGGAGCGCCTTGCGGTAGCCCTCCCCGTGGGGCATGCCGAAGTTCCGGGTGAGCTTCTCCTTGGTCTCGCGCCCCTTGTGCTGGGCGACCACGGCCACGCGCTCGGCGCCGATGCTCCCGAGCCCGCAGATCACCGCCTTGTCGTCCGAGAAGCGCCGGTCCCCGTGCAACTCGACGAACCCCTTGACGATCCGCTCGATGTAGTCCCCCGCCAGCGGCCGCTCGGGATGCCGGGCGACCTGCACCGTCTCCCATGGGCTCAGCGCGGCGTAGGTCTTCCGCAGCAGCGACACGTACTGCTCGCGCAGCTTCCGGATCTCGGCCGAGTAGTCCCGCCCGGCCTGGCGCTGGGACTCCTCGAGTTCCTCGATCTGATGCTGAAGCCGGAGGATCGGCTTCTCGAACGGCATGGGGGCGACGTCGCCGTTGGGTTTCGCTCTGGTGCCGTTGCCGTTGGCCATGGTCGCTTCCGGGCCCGGCGCCGGGCCGGGCCGATAGCAGGAAGGGACGCTCTCGCGTCCCTTTACGATAGCATAACAATCTTCCGCCCGAATGCAAGCTCCAGGCGGCGGTGACCCGCTGTGCGAAAACCCAGGCAACTCTTACCGTCTACCCGAGGTCGATCTCGACTTCATTGACCTTGTTCGTGCACGCGGCCAGCAGGTCGGCGCGGGCAACGCGTGCGGTCCGTCCGTCGCGTGCGATGTCCGCTTCCACATCCTTGCCGTTGATTCGCACGGCCTGCACAGCGTAGTCGCCCCAGTCGCGTCGCTTTCTGTTGACGTACGTGACCTCCAGCCGCTTGCCGTGGAGGTTGAAGCCGACGCCCGCACGGCCGTCTTTGTCAAACTGCTTCCGCACGAGCCGCGGCGCGACCACGAGGTCGCCGCCCTCGCCCCGCAGGCCGAACATCTGCGTCAGCGACGCCAGCAACAGCCATGTGGCCGAGCCGGTCAGGTAGCAGTAGCCGCCGTGGCCTTCTCGGTCGAAGAACGACGGGATGCCCGGGAGGACCTTCGAACGTCCGGAGTTCATCGACAGCTCGCGGATTTCCCGCATCACGTCGTAGCCCTCGCGGACGAGGCCGCGATGGTACAGCCCGTACATGTACATCATGTTCTGCTGGTTCCAGATCGAGCCGTGCTCCTTGTAGCCGTAGACGAACCCCGTGACGCGGCCGAAATCCAGCTTCAGCTCGCCGAAGTCCGTGCACAGCCGCAGGCCGCCCACGTCCGGGTTGCGCAGGTAAACCCGCGCGGCGTCGTACATCTTGGCGGCCTGGGCGTCCGTGGCCGTGCCGAAGATCGTCGGCAGTACCTGGCTGGTCAGGTCCATGCGGACGCCGTTGGGATGCTCGCCGTGAACGCGCTCCGAATGGTCGTCGTAGTGCCCGTTGTAGAACCGGCGGCCGTCCTTGGTCCTGACGAACTCGTTCTTGCGCAGGTGGGCCCGCAGGTGCTCGGCCTTGGCCCGGAGGTCCGCGGCCAGGTCGCGCGTATCCACCTTCACGCGATTGCCCGAGACGGTGTGGAACACCGAGTCCATGTACTCATGCAGCCGGTTGCGGCGGGCCTTGGGCGAGTCGTAGCGGACGCGCTTGCTTCCCGGCAGGCGGTCGAGCAGCACGAGCATCTCCTCGAGCAGCTCGACGGTCTCGCATCCCGCGTCAGCCATTGCCTCCAGCGCGTCGGCCAGCGAGGCGAGGTCGCCGGCGTAGAAATGCGTGAAGCACACGCTCTCGCCGAGCTTCCGCGCGTTGTCGTACGTGTCGTTCCAGTCGCCGCCTTCGAGGTAGATGTTCCCGTGGTCGCCGACGTGGTAGAAACTCGTGACCAGCTCGAGCAGAACGTGCTCCAGCAGCGTGCCGCGGTAGGTCTTGCCGGTCCGGGTGAGCTGCTCGTGGCCCTGCTCCCGCGCCCACTCGGCGTCGCGGCGGCGACAGCGCGTCGCGAGATGGTCCTTCCAGTACGGCAGGTCGGTCAGCAGGATGTCGTAGTCGCCGGTCTGGTCGATGTAGAACTTCATCACGAACCACGGCCAGGCGGCGTGGTCGCACCAGACGCGGACGATGTCGTTGCGGTCGGCCTTGAACTCGCCCGGACGCGTGCCGACGATCGTCGCGTTCGTGCCGTCCACGCGCACGCCGCGGAAGTTGTTGACCATTTCCTCGCGCGAACCGGCCGGGTCCACCAGGAACAGCGACAGCAGGTCGGACCAAAGATCCCTCCAGCCGCGGCCGCCGCGGCCGTAGCCGAAATCCGGCAGGTACGAGTTGCCGTAGACCTTCCGGTAGAAGAGCTGCGCCGCGGCCCACTTGAGCCAGTTGTTGAAGTCGTCGTCGGCCGTGCGGAAAGACACGGCGCCGACCGCGCACTGCCACCAGCCGACGGTCTTGTCCAGGGCCTTGTCCGCCTGCGGCTCGCCGCCGTAGCGGCGCTGCCAGGCGGCGAGGTCCTTCGACTCGTCGGTGATGCCGCTGAGGACCACGTAGCTCGCCGACTTGCCCGGCCGGAGCGTCGCGGGCGAGAAGCGCATCGCGCCGACCGCCTCGCGTCCGCTGCGCTCATCGGTCGAAAGCTTGGGCGCGGGCGTCCCGCGGAAGACGGCCTCGGGGTTGTCCAGCGTGCCGCCCTCGCCGCAGAACTCGCGGAAGTTGGACCAGATGTGCTTCGGCGCCGCTCCCCGGCCGGTGAAGCCCAGAACGGCGTACACCGTCTCATTCGGGCGGTGGCCCGTCTCGTCGTGCACGATGGACGGCTTGACGACCACGCCGTACTTGCGGGCCTCGACGGTATTGAACATCGTCGTGACCTGCCGATGGTCGCGGAGGTTATCCGCCAGGCGCCCGAAGATCGGCACGGCCGCCGTCGGCGTGAAGCGGACCGGCTTGCGGCCGACGTTTTCGATGGTGACCTTCATCACCTCGACCTTGTCGTCCGCGGCCGGGACGAACACGGTGCACTTGGCCTTGAGGCCGAGCTTGCGGTTCGTCCGCTCGACGGTGAAGTGCCCGACGCCGGCCCGGACCTCGACGTCCTCGGGCGCGTCCCAGTGGCGGGCCGTCGCCTCGGCGCTGACGCCGGTGGCCGACCACGGCGGCTTGCCCTCGACGGTTACCCAGAAGTTCCGGCTGTTTCGCGATCGGTGCAAGTCCTCGGTCACCATCGGGACGGACAGGTAGTGTTCGAAGTCGCTGCACACGTCGCCCTTGAGTTCCGGGGTGACGGAGCACTTCATGCCCGCGATGTTGCACAGCGGGAAATACAGCCCCGAGATGAACTGCGGGTCCGGCAGGCGGAACGAGCCGTCGTCGCCCGTGAACTCCCAGAGGGGGCCCTTTCCGTTGCGGGCGGCGAGGCCCCCGAGCTTGGGTGTCATGTTGCCAGATCGCTTCGCCATGGTCTGCTCCTGTCGGATCTGCGCGCGGGGGAAGGCCCGATGCGCGCTTGAATCGTATCGAGCCCGGCACGATACTCCGGCCCCGCGGCGTCGGCAAGCGATTTCGGCGCGGCACGGCAACACAGGAGCCCCCACCATGCTGCGAGACGAACTGCACCAGGCGCTGTGCGAGATGCCCGTGCTCGACATCCACACGCACCTGCACCGGGACCGCATGGCCGCCCGCGGCCTGCACGAAGTGGTCTTCTACCACATGCAGATGTACGTGATGCGCGGCGCGGGCGTGACCGAATCCAAGATGTGGCCCGAGCAGCCGTGCATCGAAGCCGGGCTGCCGTTCGACGAGTGGGTCGATGCATGGCCGAAGGTCCGCCACACCGGCTTCGGCTGGATCTTGCGAACCATCCTCCGCGACCTGTACGAGTTCGACGAGCCGGTAACGCCGGAATCCCTGGAGCGGCTGCGGGCGTCCTTCGAGGCCAAGACCTCTCGGGACGACTGGCCGAGGCAGGTGATCGAGAAGGCCAAGGTCGCGCGGATCACCTCGTGCATGCTGGACGTCAAGCCGCTCGAACCGGGCGACTGGGACCCGAACATCCGCTTCACCGTAGAGGACATGCCGCTGGCCGGGAAGTGCGACTACCGCCCGTGGTCCGAGAACCTGCGGACGCTCGGCGAGGTGCTCGGACGAGACGTGACGACCGTGGCCCGGCTCCGCGAGGCGGTGAGAAAGTACTACGACCCCTACGACTGGACGGGCAAGAACGCCCTGGTCGCGTGGGTCGGCTCGGAGGCGGATTTCACGCCGGTTCCCGATGCAGAGCTCGACCGGATCGTCGCCCGCAGCGCCGCGGGCGAGGCGCTGCCCTTGGCCGAGCGGCAGCGGATCGAGGCGGCGTACATCCGCGCCATCGCGGCCGTGGCGAACGAGAACACGCGCGTCTTCCAGTTCTGCTACGGAACGCAGTACGTCACGAAGGAGTTGGAATGGGCCCACCCGGTCCAGAAGGCGGCGCCGCAGTTCGCCTCCACGTGGCCGTACGTGCTGGCCGAGTTCCCGGACCTGCACTTCAACGTCCTGAACGGCTACGAGCCGGATGAGCCGATCTGGTGCGCGATGGTGCAGGGCTACGGCAACCTCTCTATGGCGAACTTCTGGTGGCAGACCTTCTACCCGTCCGTGATGGAGCGGGCCGTGCAGCGCCGGCTGGACATGGTGCCGCTCAACAAGCTGGTGGGCTTCTTCTCGGACGGCTGGTGCGTGGACTACATCTACGGCCGGCTGGCGATGATCCGCCGCGTGTGGGCCAACGCGCTGGCCGAGCGGATCGAGCGCGGGCTGATGACTCGGGACGAAGCGATGGCCGTGGCCCGGCAGGTATTCATCGACACGCCGGGAGAAATCTTCTTCCCGGGCGAGACGCTGAACTTCTGAGGGCATTTGGCATTTGGCGTTCGACACGGCGCGCAGCATGGCCGGGCCGAGCGGCTCAGGGCGCACGTCGAATGCCGGACGCTTCCCCCCCGCTCTGTGTAACGCTGCCGTCCGCCGCGGCCCGGCTATTCCACCGTGACCTCGGCCGGGGCTTCGGCGGCTTCCTCGGTCGCCTCTTCCGCCGGCGCGGCCGCACCTTCGGCATCGTGGCCGTCGTCCGCGGGCGCTTCCTCTTCGCCGCCGTCCTCGCCGCCTTCCATCTCGACCTTCACGACGCGGCCCTTTGTCATCCGCTTGACGGCCAGGCGCAGCTCGCCGCCGACAGTGATCAACTCGCCGAAGCTCTCCGCGTTCTTCACCGGCTCGTCGTTGACGTGCGTGATGACCTCGTACGGCTTGATGCCCGCCGCGGACGCCTTGGAGCCCGGCTCGACCTTGGCCACGACCACGCCCGGCTCATCGGCATCCTTGCGGAAATACCGGCGGACCTCGTAGGTCATGTCGCGGACGGTAATGCCGAGGTCCTCGGCCTTGTGCTTGGGGGCGGAGTAGAACCGCGGCGGGCTCTCGACGACCTCGAAGCCCTCCTTGTGGGCCTCCCGGCCGCGGAGGTACTCCAGCGAGAACTCCTTGCCGAACCCCAGGTCCGTCAGGGCCCGGGTGAACTGGTTCTCCACCGGCGGCCAGGGCGAGGGGATCTGGTCGTAGTACTGCTCGGGCAGCTCGCCGAGCCGATCCCACGGGAACGGCTGCCGGCTGAACATGTACTCGTTGATGCTGATCTCGATGGGCTTGGGCTCATCCGGCACGTGCAGCCGCAGCAGGATATCGCCGACCTCCAGCCCGGCCTCGTCGGCGGGCGAGCCCTCGTAGACGTACGACACGATCGCCCCGATCTGTCCGCCCCGCGTCAGGTCCGAGATTTCCCGCATGCGGGCCAACTCGGCATCCAGCGACTGAAGCTCGACCCCGAGCCACGCCAGGCGGTTCTCCTCCGCCTCGGTCAGCGGCACGTTGCTCGGATCGGAATGCTCCTCGATGTTCGCCAGCACGGGGTCGAGGTGCATCACGGGGATCATCGCCCCGCCCCCGCCGCCGTAGTACCCGCCGCCCATGGTAACCTTCTCGCGCCAGCTCATGGGCATGGCCACGAGCCGGCCCTTCGTGTCGAACAGCAGCACGTTCTCGCCGCGGGCGGAGACGCTGGGGTAGATCCGGCCCTTGCGGCCCTTTCGGAACCAGTCGATTCGGGAGCGCCCGCCGTACAGCGTCAACTGATCGCCCTGGAGCTTCAGCTCCATGTGCAGCAGCAGCTCGTCGCGGTAGTCCGTGATCTCGCCGTCCGCAAGCGGCAGCGCCGCGTCGCTCGGCTCGGGCAGCGTCGCCACCAGGGCTCCGTAGTCCTTCAGCGTGTGCGCGAACTCGGCCTCGATCGGATCGCCCTCGGGCGGGAACAGCCGGATCCGCTCCAGCCGGGCCGTGACCTTCGGCTTCAGCGATTGCGAGATCAGGACGCGGGTATCGTCCACCAGGCCGCCGAGCGTAGTGATCTCCGTCTCGCCGCCGCCGCCGCCCATGCGGTCGTAGGGCGACATGCCCGGCTTCTTGCGCGGGCTGCGGAAGTTGAGCTTCACGCGCATCACGCCGGCGGCGATGGCCTCCTCGAGCAGCGTGAGGGTCTCGTCGAGCTTCTCGGCCGAGATCTGATCCCAGTCGGTGGGCGAGCCCTTCCAACTGTCGTCCACGGGCAGGTCATCCTTCATCACCATGCCGACGGCTCGGCCTTGCTCGTCGACGATGAGCCCGCCGACATCGGCCGAACGATACGCACGGCCGTCCGGGTCCAGGACCAGCCCCGAGGCGGCGAAGTCCACCACGCCGACGGACCAGCGGCCCTCCATCTCTCGGTAGCTCACGGCCAGGTAGGGCCCTTCCAGCTCCGCGTCGAACTCGACCGGCTCGGCGTCCTCGAGCGGCTCAGCAAGCTTGAAGAACGCGCCCGGATGGTCGATCGGGTATCCGGCGGGCTCGGCATCGACGAGCTGATCGCCGCAGCGGACCTGCATCGACTCGACAAACCGCGGGTGGATCGACGGGTCCGCGCAGAGCACGAGGTCCGGAGCCACGACCAGCGCCCACATCTCCATCGGGCGCTCTTCCTCGAGGTAGCTCGACAGCCCGTAGGAGCCGCGGCCGCCGTAGGGCTGCTCGCCCTTGTCCGGTTGGAGGGTGATCTCCAGCCGGCAGAAATGCGGCCGGAGCTGCCTGGCCAGCTCGACGCGCTGCTCGGGCGTCAGGGCTTCCTTCTCGTCGTCCTCGGCACCGAACGCCTGCGCGCCGACGCACGCCGTCAACACCAGCGAAATCAACAAATACCGTCGCATCGATTGCCCCTTTCGGTTGGCAACGCCCGTGCGCGAATCGCCGCCGGGCTACTCTCTCTCGTAGTCGCGGGCGAAGTCGAGCACTACATCGCGCATCAGCCCGTTGCGCAGCACGGTGAACAGAATGCGGTGCTTCTTGTCGACGTTCTCGATCGCCTCGCTGTGAATACGCTTCACGTCCTCGAGCGTTCGGACCTCCTCGCCGCCGATTCGCAGGATGATGTCCTGCTCCTCGATGCCGCTGGAGGACGCGTTGCCCGGATACTTCACGCCGTAAACGAACACGCCTTCCTTGCGGTGGAAGTACAGGTCCGGGTTGTCGAACTGGTTGATCTGCTTGACCGTCAGATCCCAGCGCGGGCAGTCCAGCTCCTCGCCCTCGACCTTGCCCTTCTCGCGCGGGGTCAGCGTGACCGTGCGGGTCTCCTCGTCGCGGCTGACGACCAACTCGGCCGGCTTGCCCTTGGCCAGAAGGCCGAACTCCCGCCGCACGGCCGGAAGCCCCTCGGCCCGCTCGGCCGCCACCGGCGTGCCGTTGACAAGCATGATGCGATCCCGCGGCTGAAGCCCGGCCCGGCGGGCCGGGCTCTCGGGGTCCGTCTCGGCCACGATCACGCCCTCGGTGCCCTCGAAGTAGATGTTGCGGTCAAAGTCCTTGAGCGGCTGAAGCTGAAGACCCGTCCAGCTCCAGTTCGCCTCGCCGTGCTCGCGCAGCTTGGGGCGAATCAGCTTGATCGTCTCGGCCGGGACGGCAAAGCCCATGTCGCCGCCGTACATCACGCCGCGGGTGTTGATGCCGACGATGCGGCCTTCCGTATCCACCAACGGGCCGCCGGAGTTGCCCGGGCTGATGGCCGCGTCCGTCTGAAGCCACAAACTGTACTCGCTGTTGCCCGGCAGGAACCGCCGCGTGCAGGAGACGATGCCGATCGACACCGAGCGGTTCATGCCCCACGGCGCGCCCATCGCCATTACGAAGTCGCCTTCCGTCAGCATTTCCGAATCGCCGATCTCCGCGGCGGGGACCGACTCGCCTTCCGGCACGTCCAACTGGATAACGGCGAGGTCCGTGTCCTTGTCCGTGCCCAGGGTCTCGGCATCCATCACGCGCCCGTCGAGCAGCAGGCAGCGAATCTCCACGGCCTTGTCGACGACGTGCCAGTTCGTCAGGGCCTCGCCCGAGGGCGACACGATCACCCCGCTGCCCGAGACCTCCTGGGTGAGCTTCTTGCCGGTCTCGTGACTCTCCTTGAGCACGCGGATGTAGATGACGGCCGGGAAGACCTTTTCCTTGGCCTGGCGGACCACACGGCGGAAGTCCGGCCCGCCCATCAGCTCGGCCGCGGGCGGAATGCTCTCGGTTTCGGCGACGGTCGCGGAGACCTCGGCCTCAGCCGCCGGACGGGTGGCGGGCCCCGGCTGCGGCTCGGCGCAGCCGCCCAGGAGCGAAGCAATCAGAAGTGCGGTCAGGGCAAAGTGTTTCACGGTCGATTCTCCCATGCGTATCGGGGCGACTTGCGTCCCCAAGCCGTACTCATGCTATCGATCTCGCGGCATTTTGCCAGAGAGATTTCCGCCCGCACGCGCGGTATCATCTCCGCCCATACCGGACTCCGCCAACCCAGCCGAGCCGCCATGCCTCACCGCGGACCTGCCGGGCGTCGGCGGGCGGATCAAGCAGCGCCCGGACGACTTCCGCGTGGAGGAGCTGCCGCTGTACGAGCCGAGCGGCGAGGGGACGCACCTGTACTTCCGCGTCACGAAGGTCGGTGTGCCGACGCCGGCGGCCGTGGGCCGCATCGCGCGCCACATGGGCGTGCGCCCCGGCGACATCGGCTTCGCGGGGCTCAAGGACGCCCAGGCCGTCACGACGCAGCGGATGTCCATCGAGCACGCCGACGCCGGGCGGCTGGCGGCCTTCCGGGACCGGCAGATCGAGATCGAGCCGCTCGCCCTCCACACGAACAAGCTGCGGACCGGGCACCTGGCGGGCAACCGCTTCGTCATCCGACTGCGCGGCCCCGGCCGGGCGGAGGAGCCGGCCGCGAGGGCCGTGCTCGACGTGCTCGAGCGCCGCGGCGTGCCGAATTACTACGGGCCGCAGCGCTTCGGGGCGCGCGGAGACACGCCCGCCCTCGGCGAGGCGCTCGTGCGCGGGGACCTCGATGAGTTCGTGGCGATTTTCCTCGGCCGGCCGCGCGCCGACGACCCGCCCGACTGCAAGGCCGCTCGCGACGCCTTCGACGCCGGGCAGTGCGCGCGGGCCCGCGAGCGCTGGCCGCGGCAATGCGTGGACCAGCGCAAGGCCTTGGCGGCGTACAGGAAGCGGCAGCGCCCGCAGGCCGCCCTGGCGGCCGTGGACAAGCGGATGCGGCGGCTGTTCGTGTCGGCCTTTCAAAGCGCGATCTTCAACGACGTGCTGGCCCGGCGGATCGACGGCATCGACCGCGTGCTCGCCGGCGACCTCGCCCGGAAGACCGACAGCGGCGGCGTGTTCCTCGTGGAAGATCTCGCCGCGGACGCGCCGCGGGCCGAGCGGTTCGAGATCTCGCCGACCGGGCCCGTTCCCGGCTATCGCGGCCGTCTGGCCGAGGGCGAGCCGGGACGGATCGAGCGCGAGGTGCTGGCCGCACACGGTGTCGAGACGGAGGCATTCCGCGCGGCGGGGTCGATCAAGCCCAAGGGCACGCGGCGGGCGTTGCGCTTCCGGCTCGGGAATCCGTCGCTCTCGGCCGGGGAGGATGACGCGGGCCCCTACCTGGAACTGACCTTCACAGCGCCGCCGGGCTCGTACGCAACGGTCGTGCTGCGGGAGATTATGAAGTAGGCGGCCCCATGCCCCTGCACCCCGGAGGCGCCGATGCGGCAAGCTCCTCTCGGACCTCCCGCCTTCGCTGAAGCTTCTGCGGGCAAGCCGACCTTCCCCCGGCTCAGTCCCGCTGAATCACGTCCAGCCCTTCACGGTCGGACAGCGCGCCGTCCCAGCGGTGCGTCTTGAGGGATTCGACGACCTGGGCGGCGACGCGCACGGCCTCGAGCCCCTCGCGCGCGGGCACGACGGGCTCGGCGCCGTTGACGACCGTGTCGTGGAACGCCTCGGCCTGGCGGCGGAGCGGCTCGGTCGAGTCGTCCACGACCAGCTCCTCCACCTTCAGCAGCTTGGTGTAGTCGACCGTCTCGGCCATCTCCGCCAGGTCTTCCAGGTCCATATCGCGTGCCATCTGGATCAGGTCGAGGTTCTGGCTCCGCTGCACCACGAGCCCGACCTTCTTGCCGTAATCCACCGACACGTACGCCTCTTCCGAGAAAATGCGCATCTTCCGCTCGGTCTTGATCGCCAGCCGGCTGGCCGTGACGTTCGCCACGCAGCCGTTGTCGAAGGTCAGCCGGGCGTTGCAGATGTCCTCCGGCTCGCCGATGACGTTCACGCCGATGGCGCGGACCTCCTCGACGTGCCCGCGGGCGAGCATCAGTACGAGGTCGATGTCGTGAATCATCATGTCCAGCACGACCCCCACGTCGGCCGAGCGGAACGTGAACGGGCTGATGCGGTGGGCCTCGATGAACTTCGGATGGATGTCGTACTTCCGCAGCGCGACCACGGCCGGGTTGAACCGCTCCGTGTGCCCCACCTGCACGCTCGCACCGCTTCGTTCGGCTCGGGCCAGCAGCTCCTCGCCCGCGGCCGGATCGGCCGTCAGGGGCTTCTCGATCAGCACCGGCTTGCCCGCGTCGATGAAGGGCGCCGCGGCCGCCGCGTGCTCGAGCGTCGGCACGGCGATGATCGCCGCGTCGGCCAACTCGACGGCGTCGGCGGGGTCCGTCAGCGGCGTGCAGTCCCTCTGGCGCGCGACGGACCGCGCCGCCGCTGCGTTCGTATCCACCACGGCCGCCAGCTCGGCGCCGTCCATTTCGTGCAGCACACGGGCGTGCAGCTTGCCCATGCGCCCGACTCCCACAACCGCCACGCGAAAGCTCATCGCATGTTTCCTTGAATCCTGCACCATTGTTCCGGCGTCAGGTACTCGCGCGCCTCGGGGGGTATCCTACCCCGGAAGACCTCCCGGGATCGACCGTAAACGCCCTGCAAGCTCCGCTGGCAGAAGCGACACAACTCGGCGACCTCGCCCTCGACGCCGAGGTTGAAAAGCTGCTCGATCTTGTTCTGGATGGCGAACTCGTTGTCGAACAGCTCGTGCAGGGCCCGGCGCAGCTCCTTCTGCTCCCAGCCGGAGAGGCCCGCCCTGCGAATACCCGCGTCGTGCAGCCCCGTCACGGCCGGGGGGGCGTCGCTCGTCGTCACGGCGAAGCGCGTGTACGGCGGCACGTCGCGGCGCACGGGCGTTCGCGGACCGACGTGAGCATGTCGACCGACGGTCACGAAGTGGTGCACGCCCACCAACTCCGACAACACCGCCCCGCTCTCGATGCGGATGTGCCCGGCCAGCATGACGCTGCGACCGAGCACGACGCCGTCGTCGAGATAGCAGTCGTGCGCGATGTGGCAGCCGTCGGCCAACTGGTTGTCGTCGCCGACGCGCGTGAGGTACCCGCCGGCCTCCGTGCCGATGTGCGCGGTCACGTTGCGCCCGAGACGGTTGCGGTGGCCGATGCTCAGCACGGTCGGTCCCCCCGCGTACTTGAGGTCCTGGGGGCTCCCGCCGAGCACGCTGCCCTCGCCGATCTCGTTGTCCGAGCCGACGCTCGTGTGCCCGACGATCGTAACGCGGCGCTCCAGGCGCGTGCGGGGCCCGATCGTCACCTGCGGGCCGATGACGCAGTACGGTCCGACGGACGCGTCCGGCGCGACGCGCGCGGAGGGGTCGATCTCGCGAAGGACGCTGATCTCAGGCATCCGGCTCTCCCGCGGAGCCACGCAACGCCTCGACGGCGCGGAGAACGTGCGGGTTCAGATCAGTCCGCTCCAAAAGACGCGCGACGGCCTTGGCGTTCGGACGGCCGCCGGCGCCGTTGTACATCTCGCGGAACGCGTCCTTCAACGCCCGGATGTCCCGGTCCCCGAAGCCGCAGCGACGCAGGTTCTCGGCGTTCACGCCCCGGACACGGACCGGGTCGCCCTCCACGATCGCGAACGGCGGCACGTCCCGCACGACGTTCGCGTAGCCGTTCACGAATGTGTACGCCCCCACCCGCACCCCGGCCGCGATGAGCGGGAACGCGCTGGTCCGCACGTAGTCCTCCACCGCCGCGCCGGGCCCGATGTGAGTGCAGTTGGCGAAGATCGCGTGGTCCCCCACCGTCGCCCCGGCGCCCACGGCCGAGCCGATCATGATGAGGTTGTCCGCGCCGATCCGCGTCGCCTCGCGCTCCCCGGCGTAGACCGTCACGTGCTCCCGGAGCGAGTTGGCCTCGCCGACGATGCAGCTTCCGACCCGCCCGTCGGGCGCGGCGCCGACGACCGCCAACGGGAATACCCGCGTCCGGGCGCCGATCTCCGTCCGCCCGAGCACGGACGCCCCGGCCTCGATCACGCAGCCGGCGCGGATGTCCGCCTCCGGGCCGACATAGGCGAACGGGCCGACCCACACGTCGTCGGCCAGCTTGGCCCCGTCCTCGATCATCGCCTTCGGCGAAACCCGCGGCATCTGCGCTTCCTTCGGCGGCTCAGGCCGGCTCGGCGTCCACGAGCATGAACTTGATCTCGGCTTCCGCGACGACCTCGCCCGACACGCGCGCCCGGCAGGCGCAGTGCCCCATCCGCGGGCGGACGCGCAACGCCTCGGCCTCCAGGTGAATCTGGTCGCCCGGATGCACCGGGCGGCGCATCTTCACGCGGTCCATGCTCAGCAGCACCGCCACCTTGCCCGCGTGCTCCAGCCGACGACTGAGCAGTATGCCCGAAATCTGCGCCATCGCCTCGAGAATCATCACGCCCGGCATGATGGGCTGGCCCGGGTAGTGGCCCTGGAAGTACGGCTCGTTGATCGTCACGTTCTTGATGCCCACGGCACGTTCGTCGCCCTCGGTCTCCACGATCCGGTCGACCATGAGGAACGGGTAGCGGTGCGGCAGCAACCGCATGATCCCGCGGATGTCCAGCACCGACTCGGACGATCCGGGACCGTTGTCCGTTCCCCCCTCGCTCGCCTCCCGCAGCCCGCGCACGAGCTGGTGGTTCAGCCGGTGCCCCGAGCGGCTGGCCAGGATGCGCCCCTCCAGCCGACGCCCCAGAAGCGCCAAATCGCCGATCAGGTCGCCGATCTTGTGCCGCACGTGCTCGTCGGCGAACCGAAGCTTGTTGCTCACCGCGCCCTTCTCGTCCATCACCAGAATCCGGGTGGCGTCCAGGTGAGCCCCCCACCCCTGCGACTGGAACAGCTTGGCCTCCTCGGCCAGCAGAAACGTCCGCGCCGGGGCGATCTTCTCGAGATATCCGCCCGGCACAACCCGGAACGAGCGCACCTGGCGGCCGATGCTCGGAACGTCCGGGTAATCCAGGTCGTACAGGATGTCCAAACCGGTCGAGCCCGGCAGCGCCGACAGCGTCGCCTCGCCCTGCGAGACCGTCGTCGGCTCCCGAACGGAGAGCAACTCCCGCTCGCCCGACTGCTCGCGCACGCCGGCCGAGCGGATCGCCTCCGCGAACGGAAGCGGCGAGCCGTCGGCGTCCGGCGGCTCCTCCGAGTCCAGCTCGATGACGGCGTTGTCCACGCCCATGCCCCACACCGCCGACAGGACGTGCTCCACGGTGGCCACGGTCGCCCCCCCCGAGATCAGCACGGTGCGGCGCGTCTCGCTGCGGGCCAGGCGGGAGATATCGCACGGGATCGGAGGGGCGTCGTCCACGTCGGTCCGGCGGAAGGACAGGCCCGCGCCCTCGTCGGCCGGGCGAATGCACAGCCGGCACGGCCGGCCACTGAACAGCCCGCGGCCCTCGACGACGGCTGGCTTACTGACGGTCTTCTGACGATTCACGTTCGCTCAGCTTCTCTTCCAGCTCCCGGACTCGCTTGAGCAGGCCCGGCAGCTTCTCACAGGACTTGACGACCCGCAGGTGATCCCGCGCGCGCATGGCCGGGATCCCGCCCATGGTCTGCCCGTCCGGCACATCCTGCGCCACGGCACAGAAGGCGGCGACCGTCACGCCGTTGCCCAGGGAGATGTTGTCCCGGATGCCGGCGTGACCGCCCGTCACGACGTAGTCGCCGAGCTTGGCGCTGCCGGCGATGCCCGTATGCCCGGCCAGCAGACAGCCGCGTCCGAGCTGCACGTTGTGGGCGACCTGCACGAGGTTGTCGATCTTTGTGCCGGTCCCGACGCGCGTGGCGCCGAACTTCGCGCGGTCCACGCAGGCGCACGCGCCCAGCTCGACGTCGTCTTCAAGGATGACCGTGCCGACGTGCGGCACCTTGTGGTGCATGCCGCCCTGGGTGTAGTACCCGAAGCCATCGGCGCCGACCACGCTGTTCGGGCCGATGATGCAGCGGGCCCCGACCACGCAATCCGACCGCACCACGGCGCCTTCCAACAGCCGGCTGGCCGGGCCGATCTCGGCGCGCGGCCCCACGACCGCGCGGGCGTACAGCACCGCGCCCGCGCCGAGCTTCGCCCCCGCGCCGACCACCGCGCCCGGACCGATCGCCGCATCCGAGGCGACTTCCGCGTCGGCGGCCACCGCGGCCGTGGGGTCCACCCCCCACGGCGGGGCGTCGTCCGGCGGGGCCAGCCGGGCCAGCACGGCCGCGAGCGCGGCCTGCACGTTCTCCACGCGGATGAGCGGCACGCTCGCGGCCGGGGCGTCCGGGCCGACGAGGGCCGCTCCCGCCCGGCTTTCGGGCAGCCGGGCGGCGCGCTTCGGGTCCGCGGCAAAGGTCAGCTCGCCCGGACCGGCCGTGTCAAACGGCGCGACCCGGCGAAGCTCGACGTCGGCGTTGCCCTCGACGGCGCCGTGAGTCCACTCAGCGACCTCTCGGACTGTAAACGAGCGTTCCATAGGCGGGCAGAGCCATCATAGCGGCGCGAACTGCGGGCGGCAACTTGCGGGAGCGGTCCGGCGTCCCGACCGGCCATCAGCGGCGGGATGCTTCGTAATCCTCGTTGACCTGTGTCAGCACGACCTCGGTGATGTCGATCTGCGGCGCGCCGTAGACGACCGTGCGCAGCGACATCTCGCGGAACACCTCCGGCAGGCGAGAGCCGCGAAGCTCCCCGTGGTCCACATGCAGGACCACGTCCACGCCGCGCCGTTCGGCGACCTTGGCGACCGACCGCTGAATGTCCTCGTACATCTCCTTGGTCATCTGCACGTGCCAGCGCTCCAGGCGGGAAGACTCCAACTTATGCCACGCGTCGTTCCGGGCCCGCATCTCCTCCAGCTCGCGGAAGCCCCGCTCGTAGGCGTCGGTGCCCCGCTTCCACTGCTGAAGCTCCTTGGACAGTTCGTTCTCCGCGTCGGCGCGCTTTGCCGCCTCGGCCTGGATCCTCTCGCGGCGCGTCTGCTGCTCCGTGTTCAGATCGGCGGCCCGGTTGTAGTTGCCGTAGACCTCGTTCAGGTCGCACACGGCGACACCCATATCCCTCGCCTCCGCGACGGGCGGGGCGTCCTGCCCCGTCGCCGAGGCCACCAGCATCGTCAGCAACCCGCCCGCAGCGGCCGCCAGAACACAAAGCTTCATCCACTTCATCGCCCATGTCTCCACAGCGTCTGTCACGCTCATCTTACGTTCGGATCGCTCGAGCCCCGGCGCCTCGCGCGTCGACTAGAACCACCAGCCGATACTGAAATTGAACACCTCGGTCTCGTCATTCTCATCCTTGGACACCGGGAAGCCGAAGTCCAGCTTGATCGGAATCGGCCCCATCCCGGGAATGGTCCATCGTAGCCCAAAGCCGACCGAGGCGCGATACGTATCGACCGAGAAATCCTCGCTGACCGTGCCGGTATCGAGGAACAGCACGCCCTTGAGCTGCTCGGCCACCAGGGGGAACTCGTACTCGCAGCCGGCGAACAGGCGGAAGTCGCCGCCGATCGGCTCGTTCGCCGGGCCGCTCCGGGGGCTGACGCCGCGATACTCGAAGCCGCGAAGCCACGCGCTGCCGCCGCCGAAGTACCGGTCGAACACGGGCGCATCGCCCACAATGTGACCCACGGAGACCCGCCCCTTCAATACGTGCGGGCGGTCCAGCGCGTCCGTGTGGACCGTCCAGTAGTGGCGGTACCCCGTCTCGGCCCGCCCGTAGTCGAAGTCGCCCATCACCTGCTCGTAGGAAATCGAGAACCGCCCGCCTCGGGTCGGATGGATCCTGCTGTCCGTGCGGTCCCGCACCAGCGAACCGGACAGCCCGATGATCGTGTGCCGCCCCTCCAGCAGGCGAACCTCGACCGGCGAGGTCACGTCGACGTCGCTCAACTCGACGCCCTCGACCCGCGGGGTGATCGAGCCGTACCAGCGGTTCTCGAACATGTGCCCGATGCCGAACTGCCCGCCGTACCGGCGCTCGTCGTAGTTCTCTCGCGCGCGGTCGTACAGGAACGCCTGGGCCGAGAGCGAGTACGGGCGGTCGAACATCATCGGCTCGCGCCACTGAAGGTTGAAGCGCATCAGCCCGGTGCCCGGCTCGGCCGTGATGCGCAAAGTCTGCCCGCCGCCGCGCCACGCCTCCGGGTCGAACATCTCGGCGAAGGACTTCGGCCCCTCGAACAGGTCGAAGTTGCGCTCGACCAGCGTGATGGTGCCGACCAGGCCGTCGTCGGTACTGACGGCCGCCCCGATCATGAAGTTGCCGGTACGGCCCTCCGTCACCTCGACGACCGCGTCGCGCGTGTCCGGGCCCGCCCCGACCGGGCGAATCTCCACCTCGTCGAACAATTGCGTGTCCAACAGGCGGCGACGGGACCGGTCCATCGCGGTGCTGTCGAACCGCTGCCGCGGGAAAAAGGTCAACTGCCGGCGGATCACGCTCTCGCGCGTGACCGAGTTGCCGCGGATGATGATGTCCCCCACCTCGTACTGCCCCGACTCCCGGAACGCGAACACGAGATCGACCACCCCCTCCTGCTCGGTGAAGACCTTGCGCTCCGTCACCCGTGTCTCGATGTAGCCCAACGCGCCGTACGTGTCCTCGAGCCGCTCCATGTCGCGCCGGAACTTCAGCGGCGTGAAGTACGCCCCCGGCGTCAGCTCGATCCGCTCGGCCAGAACCTCGTCGGCGAACAGCTCGTTCCCCTCGAAGCGGACCTCCCCCACGCGGAACCGCGGGCCCTCGTCGATCCGGAAGAGGATGACCGCTTCCTCGCGATCCTCCGAGAACTCGATCTCCGCGCCGACCTGGGCTGCCAGGAAGCCCTCCTGGTCGTACATCTGGCGGACCGTCCCCACGTCGCCGTCGACCCGGGCCCGGTCCAGCCGGCCCGGCACGAACGGCCAGAACGCCTCCATGCTGTCGATCCGCTGCCTCAGCCAGATCGACGTGAAGAAGTCGTTCCCCTCGAAGCGGATATCCGTCACCCGCGTCGTCACGCCCTCGCGTATCTGATAAACGACCTCGCCGCTCCGAAGCGCCTTACCGCGGTCGTAGTCCACCCGTGTGTCGTGGAACCCCTCCTCGGCATAGTGGCCCAGCAGCGCCTCCCGCCCCGCCTGCACGGCCGCCAAATCCAGCGGGCCGCCCGTCCGGAGCGGAATCAGCGGCAGCAGGTCCTCGTCCGGGAAGGCGTTGTTGCCAAGGATCTGGATCTTCTCGACGATGGGCCGTTCCTCGACCTGGAAGACCACGGCCACGCCGCCGGCGGCCTCGACTCGCCGGACCACGACGTTCTCGTACTCCCCCGTCTCGAGCAGCCGGCGCTGGTCCGCCTTGACGATCGCCTCGTCGTACGGCTCGCCGCGACCGGTGCGCACGTGCGAAAGAACCTGCTCGTCCGTGATGCGGCTGTTGCCCTCGACGCGCACGTCGACGACGGTCGGCGCCTCGGCGAGCGCGCTGAACGTCGCGGCCGCCAGGACCGCCACAATTGCAAGTGCCCGGGTCGTTTCCATAACTCCTTCGGTCTCCCGATGTCATCGCGCAGCCGTGTGCCCCGCCCGAGCGGACCGCTCGCGGGCCCGCGACATGCGCCGGGCGAACCATACGAGTCGCGCCGCCATGTGTCAATTCCGTTTCGAACCGGCTCCTACCCGGCTCGGCCGGCCCGGCGCGCCGGTCGGGGAGGAATCAGCCCTTCCAAGCCGTAGATCCGGCGGACACCTTGCGTTTGCCCCCCGGTTGCCTATGCTGAGCGGACCGAGCCGCGAACCCCCAGCCAAGGAGCCGCGCAGATGAACAAAGTCAGGTTCGGCATCGTCGGCACGGGAGCGATGGGCCGCCCGCACGCCCTCAGCATTCGGCAGGATGCCTGCCGGTATATCGATCTCGGCGCGGTGTGCGACATCGACGAGGCCAGGGCACGGCAGGCCGGCCGGGAGTGCGACGTGCCTGCCTTCACGAGCGCCCGGGAGATGTACGACTCCGGGCTCGTCGACGCCGTGATCGTCGCCACCCCGCACTATGCCCACGCGCCGCTGACGATCCTCGCCGCGCGCGCCGGGCTGCACGTCCTCTGCGAGAAGCCGCTGGCCTCCAGCGTCAGCCACGCGCGGGCCATGCTGGCCGAGTGCAGGAAGCGAAACAAGGTCTTCGGCGCCATGCTCCAGCACCGCACGCGCGGCATCATGCAGAAGGCCCGCACGCTCGTGGCCGATGGCACGCTCGGCGAGGTCTTCCGCTTCCAGATGACCTGCTCGAACTGGTTCCGCACGCAGGCCTATTACGACAGCGGCGCCTGGCGCGGCACCTGGGACGGCGAGGGCGGCGGCGTGCTCATTAACCAGGCCCCCCACCACCTGGACCTGTTCCAGTGGATCGGCCTCGGCCTGCCCCGGCGCATGATCGCCCTGACCGAAACCCGCGAGCATCGAATCGAGGTCGAGGATACCGCCAACTTGGTCTGCGACTACGGCGACGGACGCGTCGGATACATCTACGCTACCACCGCCGAGCAGCCCGGCCGCGAGCAGTTCGTCCTCTCGGGCGACAAGGCCACCATGGTCGTCGAGGGCGGCAGCATCATGCTCGGAAAGCTGGCCGTGCCCGTCAGCCGTTACGTCTACGAGTGCAAAGCCCGCATGGCCGTCGGCGAGAACGACATGAAGCAGAGCTGCCACTGGCGCGAGGTCAAGTACGCCCAGCGCAAGAACGACGGGCAGCACATCGAGATCATCCGCGGCTTCGCCCGCGAGGTCCTCGGCCGCGGGGAGCAGTACGCCCCCGGCGACAACGCCATCAACGAGTTGGAGCTGTCGAACGCCGCGTACCTCTCCGGCTTCAACGGCGGCAAGCCGGTCGATGTGCCGGTCGACGGCGCCGCGATGGACCGCCTGCTGGCCAAGCTGGAGCGCGAGCGCTCCAAGGGCGCCGGCGGCGGCCTGCGGGCGAAGTACCACCGCGAGTTCAAGCGGCTGATGCGTTGACGGGCGGTCGCTCCTACCCCCCCTGCTCCATCCGCAACTGCGCCTCGAAGGGCGAGTCCTGCTTGACGTACAGCGTCTGCGTCGGGAAGGCGAACTCGATGCCCGCCTCGTTGAAGCGGCGGAGCAGCTCCATGTTGAAGTCGTGGCTGAAGGCCTGATACTCCCAGAAGTCCGGCGGGGCGTACCAGTAGGCCACCCAGATGTTCAAGCTGGCCGCGTTGAAGTCGTTGAAGTGCACCTTCGGGTCGCGGTCCGGCGCCCAGTGCTCCCTGCGGGCGTCCAGCATGTCGTGCAGGATCGCGAACGCCTCCTCCATCTTCTCCGGGGCCGTGTCGTAGGTCACCGTAATGTGCAAGTTCCTGCGGATATACGGCCGGGCGGAGACGTTCTCGATCGCGGCGTCGGCGACCTTGGCGTTCGGGATCACGATCAGCTCGCCGTAGAAGGTGCGGATCCGAGTCGAGCGGAAGCCGACCTCCTCGACGAAGCCCTCCTTGTCACCGATGCGGACCCAGTCATCGAGCTGGAAGGGACGATCAGAGAAGATCACCACCGAGCCGAAGAGGTTGGCCAACATGTCCTTCGCCGCGAGGGCCAGCGCCAGGCCGCCGATGCCCAGGCCGGCGATGAGGGCCGCGATGTCCCACTTGAAGATGTTCTGCGCGATGAACAGCGCCGCGATGATGACCACGAAAACCCGTAGCGACTTGCGGACCATCGGCACGAGCTGGTCGTCGAGTTGCGTCTTGGTCTTGGACGTCCAGTGCGCCAGGATGTTCTCGATCAGGTCCACCAACGCGAACAGCAGCCAGGCCACGGCCAGCACGGCGATGGTCCGGCAGATATTGATCCAGAACGGTCGGACGGACTGGACGACCCCGTTGGCCCGGTACTCCAGATTCATGAACGTGCTGGCGACGTACAGGCCGCCGGCAAGCATGAACATCGTGGCCGGACCGGACATGGACTTCAGCACGGTTGCCAGCACGGACGCGCCGCCCCGGCGCTTCATCCGCTCCGACCAGTGGGCCAGCACGAAGCCGATGACCTTGCCCGCGACGAAGCTCACCAGCAGCGTGCCGAGCAGCGCCAGCCAGCGCCACGGCTCGTTGTTCAGGAACTGCTCGTCGGTAAACCACTCGGTCCAGCTCGCCGCAAGGGGCCGGGGATCGAACATGCTAGCGTCTCCCGCGTGTCACTCGGTCGCCATCGGGGAACCTACTATAGGCGAACCACCGCCGATTGTCACATCCGGGCCGAACGAAGCCCGGCCGCGCGCCGCCGGCGCCGTCCGCCGAGAGCGGCAAGGCCGAGCCGCGCGTGGGGCCCGGACGGGGGCCGGACGGCACGCAGGCCCTCCACGAGGCCGGGCGAACCCCGCAAGCCGAATCGTGTAGCATTCGCAGTAAGAATTGTATTTTCAGGAGCTTACAGACATGTCCGCGCGTTCGGTCCGCCCGAGCGGCAGCATCGGGCCTGCTTCGGCTTGACCCCAGGAACCATACGGGGTACATTTTCGTATGGACAGTGTGTTCCGGGCGGCGCGCCCGGTGGCACACGTCGGCTACGAACGCGACGGCCGCGAATGCTCGACAGGCCGGCCGTCCGGCAAGCGGCGTCCCCGTCCCGCTGGGACGTGAGTGTTGTTGGTGTCGCCCGAGAGGGAGCTTTTGACAAAGGGCACCGCAGCACCGGGCGCCGAGGATTCCCGCACGCGGGAGACCTTCGGGTCATAGATTCACGAATGATTGAGTGCGTACGGCAATTGGATTGCTGGCAGAGAGTTCCGGGGCAGGCAGGCGGAGTTCGGGCGCCTCAGGCGAGCTGCCCGGCGCCGCCCGGGTCCCGGAAGGAAGCTTCCGATTGTGGCATCGCGCAGGAGTTGCGCGCGGGCTGATCGCTCGCGCGCCGGGTGAATCGACGTGACCTCGTTGGGCGTTCCGGCTTCGCGCCGGGCGGCCGGACGGCTGGGCTCATCGACGGGGGCATCTCGCGGCACGTCCTGACAGAAAGGAACGTGTCATGGAACTCATACTCGCCGAGCTGACCGGCCAGGAGGTCGCTCTGGCCTTCGCCGGGGCCATCCTTCTCGTCTGCGCCACGGCCTTCGTCATGAAGTGGCTCGAACGCGGGACCCGCGTGAAGGCCGAGCGCGAGCTGGAAGCCCACAGGTCCGCCGCCCTGGCCGAGGCCGACCGCATCAAGGCCAAGGCCGAGGCCGACGCCAAGGACGAGTTCATCCGTCGCCGCGAGAAATTCGAGGAGGAAACCGAAGCCACCCGAAAGGAACTCCGGGACGAGGAAAAGCGGGTCTCGAAGCGCGAGGATCTGCTCGACCAGAAGCTCGAGACGCTCAGCTCGAAGGAGCGGATGGTCGAGGCGGCCCAGAACGCGGTCAAGGAACGGGAAAAGGGCCTGGCCGACAAGGACCGGCACCTCAACGAGCTGATCGCCCAGCAGAAGTCCCAGCTTCTCAAGGTCGCGAACCTGTCGACGGATGAGGCCCGGAAGATCCTCCTCAAGCAGGTCGAGGAGGAGATGCAGCAGGAGAAGGCCAAGATCATCGAGAAGCACCTCACCGAGGCCCGCGACTCGGCCGACGAGCAGGCCCGCGAGATCATCGTCAACTCGATCCAGCGGTACGCGGCGGACCACACCTGCGACTCGACCGTGTCCGCGGTGGACATCCCGTCGGATGACATGAAGGGCCGCGTCATCGGCCGCGAGGGCCGGAACATCCGGGCCTTCGAGAAGGCCACGGGCGTGGACGTGATCGTCGACGATACGCCGGGCGTGGTGGTCGTCTCGGCGTTCGACCCGGTCCGCCGGCACGTGGCCCGGCTCTCGCTGGAGAAGCTGATTCAGGACGGGCGAATCCACCCGACGCGCATCGAGGAAGTCGTCGCCAACGTACAGAAGGATGTCAAGAAGCAGATCCAGGAGTATGGCAAGCAGGCGGTGACCGACGCCAACGTCCGCGGGCTGCACAACAAGCTCACCGAACTGCTCGGCCGGCTGCACTACCGCACGAGCTACGGGCAGAACGTCCTGCAGCACGCGATGGAGGTGTCGTACCTGTCCCAGCTCATCGCGGATCAGCTCGGGCTCAACGGACGCATCGCCCGCCGGGCCGGGCTGCTGCACGACATCGGCAAGGCCATCGACCACGAGGTCGAGGGCGGCCACCCGGAGATCGGCGCGGACCTGTGCAAGCGGCACGGCGAGAACGAGGAAATCGTCAACGCCGTGGCCGGGCACCACGGCGATGTCGAGGCGGCGAGCTTGTACACGCCGATCATCGCCGCGGCCGACGCGATCAGCGCCAGCCGCCCCGGCGCCCGCCGTGAGACGCTGGAGCGGTACATCCAACGGCTGGAGAAGCTCGAGGGCATCGCCACGAGCTTCGAGGGCGTGCGGCAGGCCTACGCGATCCAGGCCGGGCGCGAGATCCGCGTCATCGTCGACGCCGACAGCGTGGACGACCGGCTCTCCTACAAGGTCGCCCGCGACATCGCCCGCCGCGTCGAGGACGAGCTGGAGTACCCCGGCGAGGTCAAGGTCACCGTCGTCCGCGAGGTGCGAGCGGTGGAATACGCGCGTTGACGGCAGTTCGAAGATCGGAGTTCGGAAAATCAGCGGCGGGCATCGCGTCAGGCGCGCCCGACCGGCCGGGCCGGCTCAATCCGTGAAATCCGTGGACTTCAGCCCTTCTCCGGCTGGGCCCGCCCGCGGAACAGCACGCCAAAGGCCTCGATCGCGACCAGCACGGCCAGCCCGAGCGTCAGCCCGTTGAGCACGATCAGCGTCCACTGCCGCTTCTCGATGAAGTCGACCTCGTTGTGGATCGCCGCCCAAAGCGTCATCACCAGCATGAACCCGCACGGCAGCAGCGTCAGCAGCCAGCCCCAGGCGTGTTTGCGCCGCAGGTAGAGCGTCACCAACAGCAGCGCCAGCGCCGCCAGAAGCTGGTTGATCGCGCCGAACATCGGCCACAGCACCAGGGCGCCCGTGCCCAGCCCTTTGCCCGGCGGGCGGGCCGCGAAGGCCAGCAGCCCGGCCGTGACCACCGCCAGAGCCGTCGCCACCCAGCGGTTCGCCAGCCAGCCGAGCCGCCACTCGGTGGCCACCTCGCCCACCACGTATCGCTGGAGGCGCGTGGCCGTGTCCAGCGTCGTGCCCGCGAACGAGGCGATGAACACGCCGATAATGACGATCGCCAGGCCCTTCTCGATCCCCAGCGTGCCGATCATGTTGGCCGAGCCGACCACTACGGCGTTGATCTTCGAGCCCAGGCCCTTGGCGGCCGTCCAGGATTCGTAATGCTGCTGCCATGCGGCCGTACCGGTCAGCGTCTGGCCCGCGGCGGTCTCGTACGCCATGCCGATGCCGGCCGAAACGGCCACGATCACCAGCGTCGCCAGCGCCGCTTCCATCAGCATCGATCCGTAGCCGACGAAGAGCGAGTCGCGCTCGGTGCGGATCTGCTTCGGCGTGGTGCCCGAGCCGACAAGCGAGTGGAAGCCGGAGATGGCCCCGCACGCGATAACCACCATCAGGAACGGCCACAGGGGCGGCGCTTCCGCCGGGCCGGGGTTGTAGGCCGGCGCGACGACCCGCAAGCCGCCCGGAGCCGCGAAGGTCGCGCCCACCACGCCGGCCAGCAACAGCGCCATCGCGATGAAGAGCTGCCAGGCGTTGATGTAGTCGCGCGGCTGCAAGAGCGTCGTGACGGGGATCGACGAGGCGACGAAGGCATAGAACAGCAGAATGGCGACCCACACGGCCGTGGGCGGCAGCGTCACGCCGCCGAGGGTCAGCGCCGGCATCTCCAGCGGCATGAAGTGCCCCGCGACGACCGTGGCGTACATCAGCCCCACGGCCATGATCGTGCCCAGCACCACCTTGCTCCGCCCGGCCGTGCTCGCGATGCCCAGGCCCAGCATGACCGCGATCGGCACCTCGCACCACACCGGGAAGACCGACTCCGGGAACATCGCGAACACGCTGGCGATCACCACGCCGAAGATCGCGATGACGATCAGCAGCTCGAGGAACACCACGAGGAAGAACAGCGTCCGGGCGCGCTTGTTGATGTAGCGGCCCGCGATCTCGGACATGCTCCTGCCCTCGTTGCGGAGCGAGACCACGAGCGAGCCGAAGTCGTGCACCGCGCCCATCACGATGCTTCCGACGAACACCCAGATGATCGCGGGCACCCAGCCCCAGATGATGCCGATGGCCGGGCCGACGATGGGGCCCGTGCCGGCGATGGACGTGTAATGATGCCCGAAGATCACGCCCCGCCGGGTCGGCACGTAGTCCACGCCATCCTCCAGCTCGCGCGACGGCACCGGGGCCGCGTCGCTCAGACGGAAGATCTTCCGTGCCAGGAAGCGACCGTACGTGTGATAGGCGACCAGGTATCCGACGAACGCAAAGGCGACGATGAAGATGGCCTGCATGACATATCTCCTGCGCCGACCGGGCAGGTCTCAGCACTTCCGGTTTAGGGGACGATCCGTCCGAGGTCAACCGTCTGGACGTGCCGCCCGCGGAGGCGTATCCTGCCCCGCCCCACCCCGCAGGAGAGCCGCCATGAAGATCGTCGTGCTGGACGGATACGCCATGAACCCCGGCGACCTGAGCTGGGAGCCGCTACGGTCCCTCGGGGACTGCGAGATTCACGATCGCACGCCGGCGGAGCAGACGATCGCGCGTCTGGCCGGCGCCGAGATCGCCGTCACGAACAAGACGGTGATCGACGCGGACGTGATGGCCGCCCGTCCGGAGTTGAAGTACGTCGGCGTGCTGGCCACGGGCTACAACGTCGTGGACATCCCCGCGGCCGCCGAGCGCGGAATCGTCGTCACGAACGCGCCCGGCTACAGCACCGAGGCCGTGGCCCAGATGGTCTTCGCCCACTTGCTCGCCCTGACGCACCACGTATCCGAGCACTCGGCCGGGGCCCGCGGCGGCAAGTGGGCCGCCAACGCGGACTTCTGCTACTGGGACTATCCGCTGACGGAGTTGGACGGGCGGACGATGGGCATCGTCGGCTACGGTCAGACCGGGCGGGCCGTGGCAGGCATCGCCAGGGCCTTCGGCATGGCGGTGCTGGCCTGCGGGCGGAACGGGGCCGTCGACGCGCCGGGCGTTCGCGGCGCGGAGTTGGCAGAGCTGCTGCGGCAGAGCGACGTCGTCTCGCTCCACTGCCCGCTGACGGCCGAGACGCGCGGCCTGATGGACGCCGCACGTCTGGCGAAGATGAAGCCGTCGGCCTTCCTCATCAACACGAGCCGGGGACCGGTCGTCGACGAGCGGGCCCTGGCCGACGCGCTGAACGAGGGCCGGCTGGCGGGGGCGGGCGTCGACGTGCTCTCGACCGAACCGCCCGCACCGGACAACCCGCTGCTGACGGCCCGCAACTGTTACGTCACGCCGCACATCGCCTGGGCGACGCGGGCGGCGCGACAGCGCCTCATGGACATCGCCGTCGAGAACGTACGCGCCTTCCTCGACGGCCGGGCACAGAACGTCGTGTCCTGACGTCAAGCGGACCGCGCGGCCTGCCGGGCGAAGGACGCCAGCGCCTCGAGCAGTTCGTCCAGCCGCGCGCGCAGCTTGCCCCACCGCCGGCCGGCGGCCGTCAGGTCCCCGTCGCGCGCGGCGCTCTCGAGGTTCAGCGTCTCCTCCAGCGCCGGGCGAGCCGCGAGGTTGCCCAGCGCGCCCTTGAGCGAGTGTGCCGTCGCGGCGACGGACTCGGCGTCGCCGCCTGCCATTGCCTCGCCCAGGCGCTCCACCAGCTTCGGCGCCTCCTCCAGGAAGATGCCGACCAGCTCGTACAGCAACTCCTCGTCGCCGTCGAGCTGCTGAAGCGCCGCGGCCGGGTCGAAGCCCCGCGCACCGGGCTCTCGCGGCTCGCCGACCTGTCCGCCGGCCAGGGCCTCGCGCAGGTCCGCGAGCTTCACCGGCTTGGGCAGGTAGCCGTCCATCCCGGCCGCGAGGCAACGCTCCCGGTCGCCGCTCATGGCGTGGGCCGTCAGCGCCAGCACGCGGAGGTGCGGGGCTTCCGGCTCGACCGCCTCGCGGCGGCGGATCTCGGCCACGGCCGCCAGCCCGTCCATCTCGGGCATCTGCACGTCCATAAGGACCGCGTCGAACGACTCCCGCTCGATCCGCTCCAAGGCCTCCCGCCCGTTGACGGCGACCGCCACCGTGTGCCCCAGGCGCTGGAGCATCCGCTCGGCCAGCTTGCGGTTCACGGCGTTGTCCTCGGCCAGCAGGACGTGCAGCGCCCGTTCCGGCGTCTCGGCGGCCTCGCGCGATTCATCCGCCGGCTCCGCGCCCAGGACGGCCGTCAGCACGGCATCCAGCAACGCCGACTGGCGGACCGGCTTGAACAGATACGACGGGATGCCCATCTCGCGGCAGCGGGCGGCATCGCGGTGCCGCGCGGCCGAGGCGAGCAGCATCACCGAGGCGGCGGTGAGCGTATCGTCGGCCCGGACGCTCTCGACCAGGTCGAAGCCGTCGGAGTCCGGCATGTCCGCGTCCACGACGATCAGCGGGAACGGGTCCCCGTCTTGGGCGGCCCGGCGCAGTCTCCGCAGGGCGTCCTCGGCGTCTGTCGCCTCCTCCGCCCGCATGGACCAGCGGGCAAGCATCCCGGCGACGACGTCGCGGCCCGCGGCGTTGTCGTCCACGACCAGCGCGCGCAGGCCCGCCAGCGCGTCCGGCCGGGGCTCGGCGACCGGTGCGGCCCCGGCGCGAACCCCGAAGCGAGCGGTGAAGTGGAACTCGCTGCCCTTGCCGGGCGTGCTGTCCACGCCGATCTCGCCGTCCATCATCTCGACAAGTCGGCGCGTGATCGTCAGCCCCAGGCCGGTGCCGCCGTACTCGCGGGTCGTGGAGCCGTCCGCCTGGTGGAAGGCGTCGAAAACGCGCGCCTGATGCTCGGGCGGAATGCCGATGCCGGTGTCGGCCACCTCGCAGCGCAGCCGGCACGCGTCGCCCTGGCACTCCAGCATCCGCACGCGGACGGCGATCTCACCGACCTCGGTGAACTTGACGGCGTTTCCGAGCAGGTTGACCAGCACCTGCCGCAGGCGGCCGGGGTCGCCGGTGAGTTCGTCGGGCACGTCCGAGTCCACGTCGCAGAGCAGCTCCAGGCCTCTCTCGTCGGCCCGGACGCCGAAGGGCGACAGGGTTTCGTCCAGGCAGGTCCGCAGCGAGAAGGGTTCTTGCTCCAGAGACAGCTTACCGGCCTCGATCTTGGATACGTCCAGGATGTCGTCGATGATCCGCAGCAGCGCGTCGGCCGACTGCTTCACGACGGACAGGTACTCGCGCTGCTCCTCGGTCAGGTCCGTCTCCAGCGCCAGCTCGGTCATGCCCATCACGCCGTTCATCGGCGTGCGGATCTCATGGCTCATGTTGGCCAGGAACTCGCTCTTGGCCTTCGCCGCGGCCTCTGCCTGCTCCTTGGCCCGCCGCAGCTCCTCCTCCACGCGCTTGCGATCCGTGATGTCCATGACAATGCCGCGGGCTCCGAGGAGTTGCCCGTCCCGGTACACCGGCGTGGAATGGAACAGCGCCGGGAAGGTCGTACCGTCCTTCCGCATGACGGTGTACTCATTAAGCCCGAGCATCTCGCCGTTGAGGATGCGGCGAAGGTTCTCGCCGACGCGCTCCCTGTCTTCCGGCTGCACCATGTCCAGCGCGTGGAGGCCGCGTTGGAACTCCTCCTCCGTGTAGCCGAACGTCTCGAACGCGTTGCGGTTGACGAAGGTGAGCGTGCCGGTCCGGTCCGTTTCGTACACTACCTCCGGCAAGAGCTCGGCCAACGTGCGGAAGCGCTCCTCGCTTGCCTGAAGGGCCGCCTCCGCGCGCTTCCGCTCGGTGATGTCGCGCACGACGGATTGCAGCACCCGCCGCCCGTCGAGTTCCATGCAGTTGAGCAGAACTTCCGTCGGGAACGCGGTCCCGTCGCGGTGAATGTGCGTCCACTCGAAGCGATGGCTGCCCTCCCGCATCGCCTCGGCGAGCCGCTCCTCGGCCAACTCGCGGGAGTCCGTACCGCACGGCTGGCGCCGCGGGGAGTAGTCCGCCGGGTGCAGGCCGATCATCTCCTCGCGGGTCGAGCAGCCGAACATCCTCAGCGCGGCGGAATTGCAGTCGAACACCCCTTCATCATCAATCAGAACGACGGCGTCCTCCGTCGACTCGTGCAGCGTGCGGTACATCGTCTCGGAGCGGGCGACGGCGTCCTCCGCCGCCTTGCGATCCGTGATGTCGGTGACGATGCCCTCGACGCCGGCAAGCCGCCCGTCCGGGTCGTAATAGTACACGCTGCTGGCCAGCGCCGGGAAGGCCGACCCGTCGGTGCGCTTGAGCATCAGCTCGGCGTTGAGAATCCGCCCGCCCTGCTCTTCGAGCCGCCGAAGGAAGCCGTCGCGCTGTTCCGGATGGGCGTAGAAGTCCTTGACCTGCCGCCCGATCAGCTCGTCGGCCGCCTCGCAGCCGAACATGCGAAGCCCCGACGGACTGATCAGCGTGAAGCGACCCTCCAGGTCCGCACGATAGAACACCTCCTCCATGTTCTCGATGATCGTGCGGTACTTCCGCTCGCTCTCCTGGAGCTCGGTCTCGGCGCGCTTGAGATCCGCGATGCTCACGAAGCTCTCCAGCAGCATCTCCCGCCCGTCCACCTCCGTGCGGCGGATCGTCTTGAGAATCGGCAGCCGCGAACCGTCCGAGGCGATCAGCTCCCGCTCGGAGTTGTCCACCTCCTGATCCAGGTCGGTGATCGGGCACTTGCCCTCCTCGGCCGGGCACAGGAATCCGTGGCAGACGTGCCCGAGGATGTCCTCCCTCGGCCGCCCGAAGAGCCGCTCGGCCATCGGGTTGACCTGCTCGATCGTGTGTGTCTCGGGGTCCACCAGGATCACGCCGACCTGCATCCGCTCCAGCAGCGAGTTCCGCGCTCGCTGCTGAAGGTAGAAGTGGCAGTTCTCCGGGCGGTTGAGCCCGTTGTGGATGGCCCGGGCCATGTTCTCGCACAACCCGTAGCCGCAGGCGGCGCAGTTCTTGATGTCCGACTCGTCCCGCTTGCCCATCAGGTGGTAGATGCGGGCCAGGTCCTCCTCGCTCGGCGCCTCGACCCGCGCGGCCGTGTCGCCCCGGTCGCAGTGCCTCCGGGCGAACACCCCTTCCGCCCAATGCTCCTCGATCGCGGCGCGGAGAGGGCCGTCCCCCCCGCCGCCGTCGGCCCCCGTCGGCCGTTCGTTTCGGCGGACCATCTCGCGTCGGCGGCGCTCGATGCGACCTTCCAGCGCGTCGGGGTGTGCCGCGTCGTGGTCCGGCGTCGCGGTGCCGCCGTTGCAGCCCAGCTCGCAATTCAGGCAGTCGACCAACAGCGGCGCGGTGCCCTGGCGGATCTCCTCGAACAGCCCGTCGAGGTAGCGGTAGACACGGGGGGCGCCCTCGATGCGTCGTGTGCGGATCTCGATGCCGGGGATTTCCCGCTCGACCGTCCGCACGAGCCCGCCGGGACTGGAGAAGCCCACCCCCCGGCCGGCCTGCGGGCCATGGAACTCCCGCGCGGGGAGGTCCGCCAGCGAAAGCCCCGCTTGCTCGAAGTGCCGCCGTATCGAGGAGACCGTGACGTTGTACACGTCCACGCCGGCCGCCCGGAACTCCTGCGCCTTGGCCGCACAGGGCGAGACGGCCAGCACGGCATGGCCGGCGTACCGGGGGTAGTCCCGCCGGATCATCTTGATCGTATGCAGCATCGGGCTGTCGACGGGCGCCAGGAACGGGATCAACTCCGGGCGGTACAGCTCGATGTAGTTGACGACCACCGGGCACGGCTGGGCGATGACGCATTCCGGCTGGTCGCGCCGGAGGTGCTCGACGTAGCTGCGCACCGTCAGCTCGGCCCCGAAGCTGACGTCGAACCAGGCCGCCACGCCAAGCGACTCGAGCCAGCCGTTGACTCGCAGGTGATCGGAGCCGAAGCACGACGCCGCCGACGGCGCCACGATGGCGACCATCGGCTCGCCCCGCTCCAGGGCCGCCATGGCCGGGGCGAAGTCGTCGAGGACCGTCCGGGCGCCGTGGGTGCAGGCGCTGAGGCAGTTGCCGCAGCCGATGCACAGCGCGGGATCGATCTCGACGTGGTCCTCGCTGCCGTTGTTGCAGTACTTCACAGGACAGTCCGCGATGCAACGGTGGCAGTTGACGCACTTGTCCGGGTCCACGGAGATGACCGGGACGCCTGCGGGCAGGTTATCGGACATGCACGTCTCCTGAGCAATCGTCGCGGCCGCGGGCCCGCGCGCCTTCCGCGTGTCCAGACGGATTCCGCCCGAAAGCGAATGGGCGGAAGGGCCCATGAAACCGGCTTCGCACGGCTCGACCCAAGAGGCATCCTCCGGCGGGAGAAAACCGCACCCTGCCCCGACCCATTGGTGATATCGGTATGCCCGTCCGCACCTTTAGGGAAGATATGCGGCAATCACCCGACCGGCAGACGCCCGGTCATACCGGGGCGCGCCGTTCGGTCAACTCACGCAGATATGCCTTGAACAACTCCAGCAGCCGCGAGTCGAGCGGCCAGTGATCGTCGAGCACCTCCAACCCCCAATCCGCGGCGACGATCCGACCATCGGCCACGTCGAGGGCCAATACCCCGGCCGTCTGACTGCCGCCCGACTGTACGATCCATGTGCCCGCGATCTCGCGGGGCTCGGGCCGGCCCACGCCGACGTGCCCGCGCAGGACAACGTCCGCCCGCGTGTCTTGGGCGGCCTGCTCGGCGTCGCCGAAGCCCCCGTGCACGGCCAGCAGGACGACGTAGCCGTCGCGCTTCAGCGCGTCGATCCGCCGGCTGACCTCCTCCGGCGGAGCCAGCATGGCCGCCTCCTGGCGCGCGGGCGGCAGGAACCGCAGCGCCTCCGCACGCAAGTCGCTGACCAGCGCGAGCTTCACATCGCCCCACTCCCACCGGACCTCGGGCACCACGGGCAGGCCCGCCGGCGCGAGAAGGTTCGTGCCCACATAGGTCAGACCGTCCGGCAGACGGCGCTTCAGATCGTCGGCGGCAAGGGCCAACTCGTGGTCCGCCAGGACGACCGCGTCGTAGCCCATCCGCTCGAAGCCGCGCAGCACGTACTCGTTGGCCACGGCGTCCGGATCCACATGGAAGGCGTCCCCGATGTCGATCAGCAGCACGTGCTCGAAGGCGGCGCGGTAGCTCGCCGCCAGTCCGCTGCGGGATGCCTGTCCGCCCGTCAGCCGGATGCCGGGGCAGTCGCACACCTCCAGCATGCCGTGCGTCCCCCCCGTGACGATAACGACCACGTCCGGATCTTCGACATCGAACGGCCGGACCTCGGCCGCCGGCAAGTCGGGCGGCGCGGGTCGCGTCGTCGTGGGCAGCGCGGCGGCGTCGCCGGACGGGCCGGACGTCTCCCCGCAACCGGCGCCGGCGCACAAGGCCGCCAGAAGCAGCGCCGCCGTTCGTGCCGGCATGCGGCCGCTATGCCGCATCTTCGCCCGCCCGCAACTGCAGAAGCTTGAGAACCAGCACGGCCGTCTGGAGTTGGATATCGCGGTCGTACTGCTCCCGGAGGTCCTCTTCGAGGTGGTCGGCCTCGCGGTCGAGCAGCAGCAGTCCGGTCCGGCGCCGCAGCTCGAGCCATCTCTTGGTCTGCTTCGGCGTGATGTTGACCTCGATATCCGGGTCGACGCCCCAGTCCTTCTGCCCGTTCTTGCGGTGCAACAGCCGCCCCGACGGCAAGTAGTAGTAGGCCGTCGTCAGCTTGAGCCGGGCCCGCTCGTGGCGAAGCGGAATGACATTCTGGACGCTGCCCTTTCCGTACGTCCGCTCGCCGATGATGACGCCGCGTTCCCAGTCCTTGATCGCGCCGGAGACGATCTCAGCGGCCGAGGCGCTGTTGTCGTTGACCAGCACGACCAGGTCGCCAGTGAGGTAGGCCCCCTTGGAGCTTGCGTCCACGGCGTTCGGGCGTCGCTGGCGTCCCTTGGTGGCGACGATCCGCCCGTGGTTGAGGAATTCGTTGGCGACGTCCGTGGCGGACGGCAGCAGCCCGCCGGGGTTGAAGCGAAGGTCGATCACCAGCGACCGCAGCTCGCCGCCGTCGCCGTCGCGGACCTGTACGGCCAGCTCTGTCAGGGCCTCGCGCAGCTCCTCGGGCGTCTTGCGGGTGAACTGCTCGAGCCGCACGTAGCCGACCGTGCCCTCGGAATCCACGAGGTACCGCCAGTCGCCGCCGCGCTGCCGACGCCAGCCCTTCACCGTGCGGATCTCGATTCGGTCGCGAATGACCGGCACGTCGAACGGCGCCGGGTGGCCGCGCCGCTCGATCGTCAGCACCACCTTGGTGCCCTCCTCGCCCATGATCATGCTGACCAGCTTGTTGATGCTCAGCTTCCGCGTCGGCGTGCCGTCGACCGCCACGATCAGGTCGCCCGTCCGAATGCCCGCCTGGAGCGCCGGCGAGTCGGCCAGCGGCGTGACCACCTCCAGCGGCTCGCCCTCCTCCTTGCTGATCTGAACGCCCACGCCCGTGAAGTGGCCCATCGTCTTCTTCACGAAGTCGTCCAGGTCGCTCGGCCAGATCATCGACGTGAACTTGTCCAGCGCCGAGAGCAGCCCGTCCGTAAACTCGACCGACAGAACCTCGGGCGGAACGTTCACCGACTTCTCAGACGCCCGGAGAACCGCGTTGAAAGCCAGCAGCACATCCACGTGGTCCACCCGCGCGCGCTTGGAGATCGTGTCCATCTGCCGCCGGACCGCGGCGAGGAACTCGCGCCGCTTCGCGTCGTCGGCGAGACCCTCGAACGTCTCGGCCGCCTGGGGCGTCTCCGCCAGCACGCGCATGGCCTCCAGGGCGGCCGTAGCCACCTCGCGATACTCCACCGTGGTGACGTAGTACATGTCCAACTGCGAGATGGCGCTCTTGACCATCTCCGCGTCCACGCCCGCCACCGTCTCCCGCCAGGCGGGGCCTTCCTCGAGCTCCGCGCCCTCCGGCGCGTCGGATTCGTCCTCCGGGCCGTACAGGCCCAACACGCGGACGTGCCGGCGGACGATCCGGACCTTGTCCTGGTACTCCTCCTTGTCCGGGTCCAGCTCCTCGAGCCCGGCATAGGCCGACAGCGCGTCGTACCACTCCGCGTCGTCCATCGACTTCCTGCCGATCTCCTCGACGCGCCCGACGACCCGGCGGTACCAATCCGTGGCCTTGTAGTCCGTCCCGTTCGACAGGCGGCGGGCCAGCGACGCATGCATGACGGCCGCCTGCCAGGGGCTCTCGTCCACCAGGTTGTCCAGGTCCGCCAGCGCCTGGGCCAGCTCGTCGTCGAGGGCCGCCAGCAATTCGGACCACTCCCACAGCCCGGCGCGCGTCTCCGGCATCTCCGACCAGGCCGTACGAAGGCCTTCGATTTTCCCCACGGCCGCGTCGCATAGCTCGTCAAACGTCTCCGCATATGCCCCGTCCATGTTCGCCGCGACGGCCTCGCGGGCGGACGCGACGCGCTCCAGCATTTCTTCGGCCGCTTGAATCGTCTCGTCCCGCGTCCGGCGCGCCTCGATGAGTCGCGCCTCGGCCTGCTCCTGCGCGTCCCCGGCGTCGCCCTCGGCCGCTTCGAACGCCTCCTCCAGCGTCGTGCGGGCCGTCTCGACGGCCGCGGTGGCCTGCGCGTACAGCTCGAAGGCCTGGCTCAGATTCTCGCGAGCGGGCTTGGCCGCCTCGGCGTCCTCCAGCTCGCCGATGCGGTCCTGGGCCATCAGGCAGCGCCGGACGCGCTCCACGGCCTGGGTGTACTCACGGCGCCGGTGGGCCTCCGCGTCGGCTCGCTGCTCAAGGTACCTCTCCAGAAGCTTCTCGGCGCGGGCGGCCGTCTCGTTCTCCGGCTCGAGGTGATGGGCCCTCCCCGCAAGCCGGTAGGCCTCCTCGAACTCCCCGGCCATCGCCTCGTCGATGCACCTCGCACACAAGGCGGCGGCGTCCTCGGCGGGACGGGTCGTGGCGTCGGTGTCCGCCGCGAGCGCGGGGGCCGCGCACAGGGCGGTGAAGAGCAATGCAGGCAGCGCGAAGCGTCTCATGTCATCTCCCGATTCGGGTGCCGTTCGAACGAATACCCTCGGATTGGACCCTCTTCGAAGCGGTCGAGTTCCAACATTATACGTCAGGGCCCCGCCGGGCGCCGAAGCCGTTTTCGCGGGCCCGCCCGCTCACGCCCGACGCCGGCGGAAGGTCAACACCGGCATCTCCGGACGACAGCTCAGCCGCACCGGCACGCCCACCATTCCCAGGCCTCGCGAGACGTACACGCAGCAGCGCGGCCCGGCCGCCAAGCCCGAGGCGTAGCGCCGGTTCCGAATCGGCAGGCGGGGCGCGCCGATCCACGGAAGCCGGACTTGCCCGCCGTGCGTGTGCCCGCACAGCAGCACGTCGGCGCGGACGCCCTCAGGCATGTTGTCGGCGTAATCGGGGTTATGGACCAGCACGATGCGCGGCACGTCCGGCCCCACCCCGCGCGTGGCATGGGCCAGATCCGGGCGACCGCGCCACATGTCCTCCACGCCCGCCACGCACAACGCCGCCCCGTCCCGCATGAGAAGGCGGCTGTCGTTGCGCAGAACGGTGACGCCGGCCCGTGTCAGCAGCTCCGCGACTCGATCGGCGCCGACGGCATAGTCGTGGTTGCCCAGCACGGCCAGCCGGCCCAGCGGCGCCCGCAGCCCCGCGAGGATCTCATCCAATGAGACGTTCGACTCGTCGAAGTGGGTGACGAAGTCGCCGGTCAGCACGGCCAGATCCGGCCGGGCCGCGTTGGCCATCTCCACGGCCCGAGTCAGATAGTCGGCGCCGATCAGCCGGCCGAGGTGAAGGTCGGTCAGGTGGACCACGCGCAGGGAGTCCCATGCGGGCGGCCAGTCCGGCAGCTCGATGACGGGACGGCTCACGTCGATCCGCTTGGGCTCCAGGAACATGGCGTCAATGATACCCCCGGCCGCCGCGGCCGTCGCCGTGCCGGCCAGGGCGAGCTTCAGCACTCGCCGACGCGTCGGTCGCGATTCGTTGTCGAGGCGGTCGGGCTGCATCTTCGTGTCCCCTTGGTACGAAGGCCCGGCCGGTGGGGAGCGCCGTTTGCGCAAAAAAAAGCGGGCGTGACGCAGCTTGCTCAAGGCCGCGCCATCGCCCTTCGCCTTAGCAGGGGCTATCCCATGGGGAAGCCCGGCAACGCTTTCCGGTGAAACGAGAGGGGAAACCGGAATATCCCGGCGGGCGCTCATCTCCGCCGTTGTCGCCGCAGCACCCCTGCCGGTGCGGCCCGCCCAAGCACCCGCCCCAGGAGGAGAGGACGGCAACCGACGGGCGCTCATCTCCGTCGATCCTGCCTTCGAATGGCGGTCCGCTACAACTAGGTACGTTCGCTCAACAGCTTGCCCTCGCAAGACGAACGTATCGGCTCCTCGGTCAAGACAACATCCTTCAGTGAGCACAACTCCGCTCTTCGTCGCATTCCTTGGTCCCGCAAGACAAAACGGCAGCCGGCGCGGCGCCGGGCTCGCCCGGCGCCGAACCGGGTTGAATACAGGGGGCGAGACGCGGCTTGCTCAAGGCCGCGCCATCGCCCTTCGCCCGGTAGAGGCAATCCCAGTGAGGCCCCTGGGTGACAGGCCCTCCGGTGAAGGAGAGAGAAAACCGGATATCAGCGGGCGTTCAACTCCGCTGTGCCTGCCATGGCGTTGCTTCGCCTCTACCGCAGGGACCTTAAGGCGACATCCAACCTTAAAGGGTGGAGGCCGACGGGCGCTCATCTCCGCCAGCCCTGTCGCCGTTTCGCAAGGCCCCGGTGTGAGGTTCATTGTGCCGGCACGTTCGGGCACGAGGGCCCGAAGCGCCGACAACGCTCCTCGATCACACTACTTGTCAACGAGCGCCACGCCCGCCACCACTCGGCTGGGCGGAGTCCCTCGGGACCCTGGCATGTACCCGCGACGGCAAGATCGGCTCCAGAAGGGCCGACCATTCCTCCGCGGCCACCGGCCGCGTCAGGTACATCGCGCCGCTCGATCGTGCGGCCATCTCCCGCTCGCCGCCGCCCCGATCGCCGACAACAGCCAGGGGGCATCGCGGCCAGCGGCGCCGCAGCCATCTAAGTGTCCGGTCCAAGCGGACCGGCGAACTCTCGTTGGCCAGTATGACCAAAGCCACCTCGCCCGCCGGGGCGTTGGACATCAAGTCCTCCGCCCGCCGGTAGGTGACCAGACAACCGCTATTCACTTCTGAAAGCGCCCGACCCATTTGGTCGGCTTCGCTCATGTCCGTGCATACCACAATGATGCACAGACCGCGCCGCACCGGACGTACCGCCGGCGCCGTCTTAACCCTCGCATCCCTACTCATTCCGTGTGCCTCTCAGCGGCTCACACTATTTGATACAACCGGCATGCCAAGCGACCTCGCGAGCCGAGATGGGAATACAAATGCCCTGTTTATAGATGCTTATGGAGATGTTTTTGCGGCAGCAGGGGCGAGCCCGTCGTGGCGTTGCGCCGCAAACTGCGCCATGCCGCGCCGCAACGCACAACACCGCGCGCCGCAAGTTGCATCGTGCGACGGACACCGCGGAACTGTGGGAACAACCGGACGAAGTGGCGATGCGCGTCTACTTGAAGAACGGCTTCCACCGATCGCGGCAGGAACAGCTTCTTCACTGGGCTGCTAAAGAGGTTCGAGGTCCGCGTCGTCAAGCCCGAACGCACGGATCTTCCGAAGCAGCGTGCTGCGATGGATGTCCAGGAGACGTGCGGCCGCAGTGCGATTGTGACTCGTGGCGACTAGGGCGCGGCGAATCGCCCGCTCCTCCAGGTCCGCCAGCCGGTACGTCCCGGTCGGCGCGTCCGGCTGCGGAATGCGGGCCTCCGGGAGGGGCGCCGCGGGCCGTGCGTGATGGTCCTCGCCGGCGTCCCAGCCCAGCGTCTCGCCCGGCAGCATCGGCGGCAGATCGGCCGCGTACAGCCGCTCCACGTACGCCGACAACTCCCGCACATTGCCCGGCCAGGGGTAGCTCCGCAACTGCTCGCGAAGCCACGGCGAGTACCGCCGCGGAGGCATCCCGTACTCCTCGGCATAATACGCGGTGTAGTAGTCGAGAAGCGGCTCGATGTCCTCCCGCCGAGACCGCAGCGGCGGCACCTCGATCCGGACGACGTTCAGCCGGTGGTACAAGTCGCCGCGGAATTCCCCCGCCGTCACGGCCGCCGACAGGTGCCGGTTCGTCGCCGCGACGAACCGAACATCCACGGCAATGGGCTGCGACGCCCCAACCGGCGTGACCTCGCGCTCCTGGAGCAGGCGAAGCAGCTTGGGCTGGAGATGGATGGGCAACTCCCCCACCTCGTCCAGGAAGAGCGTTCCGCCTTCGGCCGCCCGGACCACACCCAAGGTGCTGACGGCTGCCCCGGTGAACGCCCCCCGGACATGCCCGAAGAATTGGCTTTCAAACAGGGATTCGCTAATTCCGGGACAGTTGACGGGAATGAAAGGCCCCCGCAGCCGCGCGGACCTATCGTGCACCCGCTTGGCCAGCAGCTCCTTCCCCGTCCCGGACTCGCCTTCGAGCAGCACAACGCAGTCGTTCTGCGCGACCGCATCGATTACGGCAAGCACCTGACGGAAGAGCGAACTGACGGCAATCAAGCGGGGGCCGGTGCGAATCCCGTCCCGTGGAACATCACCCACAGAACCAGGGAGCATGTGACCTCCGTGAGCCATCTACGATATCTGCAAATCTGAGCAGGATTTGCAGCACCTCACCTTCAGTTCGGCTATGTGTTCTCCTTGCAGCTACGATCTTGAGCGTATGCCCTTATACCATGCCTTCGCCGATTTGGCAACCCGCAATATCGGACCCACCGGTTCGGCCATTCCGTGCTTCCTCCGACCGGCCCGCGGGAGGCCAAGGGGGCCCGCCTAAGAGGCATCGAAGCCGCCGCGAAGCGATGGCCCGGCAGGGCCGGCGAGGCAGGCGATGCCGGGGTGTCGTCGATGGACGCGGACGCAGCCGGGAGTCCGTGCAGCAAGCGTGATGGGGTGGGGTCTCCGGAATCACCTTTAGCGGCCCGTTCTGCCGGCAAATCCGGCCAGGGCGCTACGCAGTTCTTTCGGGCACGAACAGTGCATCCGTGTCCTCGGCGACAGCCCGCCTCGGCGTGCGCACCACCCGAAATCCGAACGGAAGGCCGGACTGCTCTAATTCGAGCGGTTCCGCGCGGGCCGTGCATGGGCGTCCGTCCAGCAGCTCCATGTATGGGTGGGGGCCGGTGGTGTTGCTGAGTTACCTATGGCGGCGATCATGTGGCCCTCATCCACACGATCCGACACCCCTACACGCTGCGATCCTCTCCGGAGGTGCGCCAGACACACGCACGCGCGCTGCCTAAACGACGTGGAACGCGCCCGCGAGGCGGATGTCGGCCGAGGAGGCGCCGATCATGACGTCGAACGCGCCCGGTTCGACGGTCCAGTGCAGGGACGTATCCAGCATCCGCAGTTGATCCGCTGCGAGCGTGAAGTCCACCCGCGTTGTCTGCCCGGCCGCGAGGCAAACGCGCCGGAAGTCCTTCAGCTCGCGCACCGGGCGGGCAGTCGAGCCGACGCGGTCGCGGACGTAAAGCTGCACGACGTCTTCGCCGTCGCGCGCGCCGGCGTTCCGCACGTCGAGCGAGACGTGCACCGAACCGTCGGCCGGGATCGTCGTCGGCGCGATCGCCAGGTTGGCGTACTCGAACGCGGTGTAGCTCAGTCCGTGGCCGAACGCGAACAGAGGCCAGCCGCTGAGGTTCTCGTAGTCGTAGCTGCGTCCGGTCGGCTTGGGATTGTAATACAACGGGCACTGGCCGGTATGCTGCGGGAACGTGATCGGCAGCCGGCCGGCGGGGTTGTACTCGCCGAACAGCACGTCGGCGACGGCCGTGCCGCCCTCCTCGCCGGGGTACCATACCTGCACCACGGCCGCGACCTGGTCAATCCACCGCCGCATGGTGACCGCGCTGCCCGCGTGCACCAGCACGACCACCGGCGTGCCGGTCGCGCACAACGCCTCGATCAGCGCCTCCTGCGCCTGGGGCAGCGCGAGCATCGCGCGGTCGTGATCCTCGCCCTCCACGAGACCGGCCGCGACGACAGCGGCGTCACACGTCTCGGCGATCTCGCACGCCTCGCGGATGTCGTCCGCGTAGTCGCGGGGCGTGCTCCACTGGAGGCGGATCGCACGGTCCTTCGGCCAGGACGCGTTGTCGAAATGCGAAAGGAACGTGACGCGAAGCGGATAGCGTCTGCCCGCCTCCAGCCGCACATGCGCGAAGCACCGCTGGCCGGGGGAGCGGATCGACGTGTCGATAATCAGCCGGCCGTTGAGCCACACCCGCGCGGTGCCCAGCCCGGACGTACGCAACACGTACTCGCCCGACGCCGGCGCGCGCAGAAAGCCCGTCCACCGCGCCGCGAACGGCTCGGTGACCGGCTCGCCGAAGGGGTTCTGCGCCTTCCAGGCGACGTCGACCACCGCGTCGGTCCCGCGGCGGGCCGGCTCGGCGGACAGGACGTGCGAATCGAAGTACTCGACCGCCAGGCCCGGCGCCGTGCCCTGCGCGTCGGCCAGCAGGTGCTCCGCGGGCACCGTGTCGTATTGCGGCGCCCCGTTGGAGCAGACAGCGCGGTACGCCACGCGATCGGCGCCGAGCTTGGCCGTGATGCCCTCCAGTATGGACACGCATGTCATGCCGTAGCCGGAATAGCTGCCCAGGTCGGCCGGGTCCGCTGCCGGACCGAACAGGCCCAGCGTCTGCACGCGGTCCGCGGCCAGCGGAAGCACCGATTGCGGGTTGGTCAGCAGCACGATGCTTTCGCGCGCCGCCTGGCGAGCCAGCTCTCGGTGGGCGGCGCAGTCGTTGATCGCCTCGGCGCCGGCGGGATCGGCGTCGGCATCCTCGAACAGGCCGAGCCGGAATTTGAGCTTCAGAATCCGGCCGACCGTCGCGTCGAGGTCCTCGGCGGCGATCAGGCCCTTATCCAGTGCCGATTGGACCTCCTTCGTGGCATAGAACTGGGCGTTGGGGAACTCCAGGTCCACGCCCGCTTTGATCGCCGCGGCCGTGGTCTGCGCGGGCAGCGTTTGGGTTCGGTGTTCCCAATGCGCCCCTGGGATGGCGTTGTAGTCGGAGACGACCAGGCCCGTGAAGCCCCACTGCTTACGGAGAACATCGGACAGCAGGTAGGGGCTCGTCGAGCAGGGCAGCCCGTCGAGCGAGTTGTACGCGGTCATGACCGAAGACGCGCCGGCTTCGGCGATGGCCGCGCGAAAGGCGGGGAAGTACACCTCCTCCAGCAGCCGCTGCGATGCGTGGATCGCCTGGCTGTCGCGTCCGCCGTCGCCGATGTTGGCCGCGAAGTGCTTGATCGTCGTCGCGACGCCGCGCTGCTCGAACGCCGTGCAGAACGCCACGGCCATGCGCGCGGTCAGCAGGGGGTCTTCGCCGTAGGTTTCGTGCGTCCGCCCCCAGCGGACGTCGCGGGCGATGTTGATGGTGGGCGAGAGCACGTGACGGATGCCTCGCGCGCGGGTTTCCTCGGCGATCGCCGCCGCCACCCGTGCGACCAGCGCCGGGTTGAACGATGCGGCCAGGCCGATCGGCTGGGGAAAGCTCGACGCCCGGTTGGTCAGCAGCCCGTGCAGGGCCTCCTCGTGGATCAGGACGGGGATGCCGAGGCGTGTGTTGTCCCGCATGTGGCGCTGAATGCGATTGGCCGTCTCGGCGGCCTCGCCGGCGGTCAGGGCCCGCAACGGACTGGCCAATGAGCCGATGCCGTTGGCGTCGATTCGTTGCGGCAGGTCCTCCGAGCGCGGCATGCACTGAAGCTGCGCGATCTTCTCACCGAGGGTCATGCGCTCGAGCAGATCGGCCGCTCGGGCATCGGGCGAAAGCTCGGGGTTGCGATACGGACAATCGCTTCGATCGGCATGCTGGGTCATGGCACAGTCCTGGGAAGACGCTGCTTCACGGCGCGCGGGCGTCATCCTACCATCGCCTCCGGCGATATCACTGCGGAATTGATCGCCGCCGCTCCGTCCGCCGCCGCCCGTGCCGCACCGGCGAGCACATGCTCCTCGTACGTACGAACGAGTGCCGGGCTTGCCGGCGCGTCCGGCGCTCGTGTGCACATCGTGACCTGCCCTCCACGGGCGTGTCCTCGCGCCCGGGGCGCCCGGCGTTTCAGGACCCGGCCCTGGGAGATCGTATCTCAGGCAGCGCCGCGCGAATAAGCGATGACGAAGCCAGAGTGCCGAATCAATGACGAAATCCGAATGACGATGCCGCGCGGCGACGGTCCTTCCGGCTTCGGGCATGTCTCGTCATTCTGCGGTCGGCATTCGCCGTTGCGCGGCCGGGGGCGCCTACGGCAGGAAGCGGTCCGAGGCCGCGAGCTTCTCGGGAAGGTACGTGTTGGCGACGTACTCCAGTCCGTGCTTGGCCAGGGCCTGCTGCTCGACGCGGACACCCATCTTGAGCATCTTCTCGAGGGCCTTCTGCCAGCTCTTGTAGTGCTGGATGAAGGGGTCGTTCTTGAGGGCGTCCCGCGCCCGCTTGATATCCACTTCCTTGAGCGGGTGCGTGGGCAGTTCGTACCGCTCGACGTCCTCGGGCGTGACGCCCAAGAAGTGCGCCTGCGGCACGCAGAAGAACTCGTTGAGGTGGGCCGCGTTGCCGGAGCCGACCTTCAGCGTGCGGTAGATGTTGAGGTACCCGTACGGGTCGCCGTCGGTGAAGACGTACACGGGAATCCGCCTGGCGTCGGCCAGGCGGCGGATAAACCGCCGGCAGGCCCGGCTCGGGACGCCGCCCATCGACACGAGCACGCACTCGCGCTTGTCGAAGAAGTCCTCCTCGACGAGGCGCTCGAACATGCCCTTGGTCTCGACGGCCAGGACGAACTTGGCGTCCGTCTTGAACTGGAGCTCCTCGACGACCGTCGGCACGCTGTAGGCGCCGCTGCCGAACTTCGTGCAGTCGATCTCGATCCGCTGCTTCGTCCTCCGGTCGCGGTCGATGACGATCAGCCGCCCGGCCACCTCGCCGCCGTGCTCGTCGGCGCGGAAGTGCATCTGCTCGCGGTTCACGCCGAGAAGGGCCTCGACGTCGTCCATAACGGCGTCGGACTCATCCTGCCCGGCGAAGGCCGCCTCGCCCCAGTTGTACGCCTGGTAGTAGGCCTCCCGCTTGGTGGAGTTCCGCTCGGTCTCGACGAGTTCCTTGCTCATCGAGAGCATCTTGAGCGACTGGGCAAAGGTCTTGACGGTGTTGACCGTCAGCGTGCGGGTCTTGCTCTTGGCGCCGATCTCGAAGTGTCCGGGCTTGGGGCGGTAGCGGACGTTGGACAGCGACCGGACCGGCAGCTTGATCTGCGGCTTCTGTCGCTTCTTCACGCGCCGGTAGATCGCGTCGGCCTCGGTCGAGATCCGATGCACGACTTCGTCGGCGCCCTTGGTGGTCTTCTTCCTGGCCATGGTGGTTCCGTGGGGTCTGGCGAATTCCGGACGGCGGGATGGTACCGGAAGACCGCGGCCGCGCCCAAGCGTCGCGCGCCTGACCGCGAACGGCTACCGGCTCGCCCGGACCGGGACGGCCTCGGCCAGGCCGCAGGCGGCCACCGCCTCGTTGATCCGTGCCTGGATCTCATCCCGCCCGACCTCCGCGCGCTGCCCGCCGAGCAGCACGCGCTCGACCTCGCCGGCGATGATCCGCCCGGTCTGCCGCCCGAGGCCCCAGCTTCGGCAGGCCAGCTCCGCCAGCCAGGCCTTTTCCCACAGCGTGACCTTGCCGCAGCCATGCACGACCCGCAGGCGGGCCCGCCGCCGGGCGCGGCAGAGCCGGTTGGCTTCCATGGCCGACGCGGCCGCGAAGAGTCGAACGCGCCGCAGGACGCGCACCGACATCTCGAAGATCGCCCGCGAGGGAATCTCCGTGCGGCCGACACGGTTGAGGTAGATCTCGATGGCCAGTGCCAGTTGCTCGGCGTCACGGAAACGCCCCCGACCGGCCTCTCGCATGGCAGCGTGCATGGCGGCCGCCAGCTTCCTTCGGTCGAACGGCTCCGCGTCCCCGTCCCGCTTGATCACCCGGATCGTCCTTGACCCGTCCACGTCCGTGCTCCTTCGGTGAGTTCGGCTCTACTCCGATTCGGCGAAGAGTCCCTTCTGCTCCGGCCCGATGACCGGGGCATCCTGCACGTCGGTGGCCTCGTGGATGAGGTCCTCGACGTCCTCGTAGTCCTGGTACACGCTGGCGAAGCGGATGTAGGCGATTTTGTCGGCTTTCCGCAGTTCGCTCGCCACGCAGTCCCCGATGAAGCTCGAGGGCACGTCGCGTTCGTAGTTGCGGAAGATGGCGTCCTCCACGGCCTCCACGATGTTGCGAATCTGGTCCTGGCTGACCTTCCGCTTGTAGCAGGCCTTCTCCAGCCCGTCGATGACCTTCCGACGGCTGTACGGCTCGCGCGAGTCGTCCTTCTTGATGACGACCAGCCGCAACGCTTCCTCGGGGCGCTCGTAGGTGGTGAACCTCCGCTCGCACGCCTGACACTCCCGGCGCCGGCGGACCGAACGGCCGCCCTCGGAACTGCGGGAGTCCACCACCTTGTCGTTATTCTGCCCGCAGAAGGGACACTGCATGCCCGAAGATCTCCCGAAAGCCCATATATGGGATTACCCGGATTCTAGCGATCCACATCTTGGGCGTCAATTTATTCAGTGGAAAACCTGTGCATTTCCACTGGTCGAGGGGAGATGTGATCGGGCTGCTCAGGTTGCCGCTCCGAAGCGCCGATACGTCAAGCGAGGGAATCGCCATGCGCCACAGGTCATCGCTCATTGTCCGTTTGGTTCGCCTCGCGGCCGTGCCGGCCGTGCTGGGCCTGCTGGGGGTGGCGCCCGCGGGTCCGAGCGCGGACCTGAACGTCCGTGCCCGCAAGATCGCTGAGCAGAAGGTCGAGGAGCTGGGCGAGGGGTACACCTCGGAAATCGACCGCCACCGGCACCTGATCTACATCAGCGCGTTGGACGACAGCCACTTGCGCGAGACAATGGAGCTGATGCGGGATTTCCACGACGCCTACCGCCGCACGATGGGCGACTTCGAAATGCCGTGGAACATCACGGTCATCCTGCCGACGGTGGCGGACTTCCGGGAGAGGGTCGAAGGCGGCTACGCGGGCATGTACTACCACCGGGGGCGGAAGATCATCTCGCTGGACCGCGGGCAGGTGCTGCTGCACGAGTTCACCCACGCCCTGCACGACGCGCACGTCGAGGCGGCCGCCCAGCCGTTGTGGGTCCGGGAAGGCCTGGCGACGCTGTTCGAGTCCAGCGACATCACGCCCGGCGGGCTGGAGCCGTACGTGGACGAGAGCGTCTACACCGTCCAGGAGGCGATCCTGCGAGAGCGGAGCATCCCGCTGGGGGATTTCTTCCGCCGAGACGAGCACTGGTTCGTCGAGCGGACGCATCTGGCGTACGCCCAGTCGCACTACCTGTTCTACTACCTCCACGAGCGCGACCGGCTGAAGAACTTCTGGCGGCGGCTCCAGGACGCCCCGCCCGACGAGCCGGCCGGGGTCCGGGCCTTCGAGCGCGCGCTGCCCGGGGATATCGATTGCATCGACGAGGAATGGCGCCGCTGGGTGCTGGAGCTCGAGCCGGCAGAGGGACTGCACCTCAGGCGGCTGGCGATGCTCGGGGTCCGAGTGGAGCAGGGCGAGGGCGGCGCCGAGATCACGGAGCTCGTGCACGACGGCCCGGCCGACCGGGCGGGGCGGCTGCGAGTAGGCGACGTGATCGTCGCCTTCAGCCGGTACGCGGTCGAGTCGCCCGAGGACCTTTACGACGCCCTGCGGCGTCTGCGGGCCATGCAGACGGTCGAGATCCGGGTCATCCGTCACTCACGTCCGCACACCGTGCGCCAAGCCCTCGGGGCACCCAAGCTGCGTCGGTAGTGCCCCCGCCGCCCGGCGGGCGGGGCTGCGGAAGCGAAGTCCCCCCGGCCACTTGCCCCTTCACTCCCGCGCGCCCGGCCTGGTGGGTGGGCCTACGCGACCTGGCAGGACTCGTCCTGCGAGATCGTGCATCCGTTGGGCATCATGTCATCCGGGGGCGGCGCGCCGTGCTCGCGCCGGTATTGCTTTCGCTTGCACTCGTCCATCTTGGCGCCCCGGCAGTACATCCGGATAAAGCCCTCGCATGCCAGGTTTCTGGCCTTGGAGTACTTACGGAAGAACCCACAATTGGCCAACAGCTCGCATTCGGTTGCCATTTCCCTGTTCCTTTCCCATGGCGAATTGGTCGAGCGAAGCGAGAGAGACCCCGTGCTCAATGCGTCGAGTCGCCGGAAGACGTTCCCCGCATCTTCAGCGCCCGGCCCTTCCCGATTCCCGGTCGCACGAAACGCATCCGTCCGGTGCGTTGACCGATCGTGCAACACCCTACCCATCCCTTCGGCAATTGGCGGGCCTATCTTCAATACGGCGAATTGGTTATATCTTCTCGGCCGTCGCGGCGGACGAGACCTCCCGACCGGCGCCGGAGGCGAAAACGTTGAAACTCGCTCGCCGGTCCCGTACAATCATCATGGCAGATCGGGGGGATGCCGTCCCTGTAACATCACCTGGCTGCCCCTACAGGGACGCGCGGGAGAACGACAGGACCGAGAGCCGGCTCCAAGCCGGGAAAGGTGTAGGAAAACGTGACGCAGACACAAACCAACCCGACGCTTGACGACGTGGAAGAACCGAATCTGTTCCGGGATCAGTTCCCCTACGAGACGCTGCCGCGGGTGATCTTCGAGGACGAGACGGTGCCGTTCGCCCCGGCCGAGGGCATCTGGATCACGGACACGACGTTCCGTGACGGCCAGCAGGCCCGTCCGCCCTACTCCGTGCAGCAGATCGTGGACCTGTACACGCTGATGCACCGGCTGGACGGCGGATCGGGGCTCATCCGGCAGAGCGAGTTTTTCCTCTATTCGAAGAAGGACCGCGAGGCCGTGGACCGCTGCCGGGAGTTGGGCTTCGACTACCCGCAGGTGACCGGCTGGATCCGCGCGGTCAAGGCCGACTTCAAGCTCGTCAAGGACATGAACCTGGAGGAGACGGGCATCCTGACGAGCTGCAGCGACTACCACATCTTCCTGAAGCTCAAGAAGACCCGCCGCCAGGCGATGGAGATGTACCTCGACATCGCGCGGTCGGCGCTGGACGCGGGCATCACGCCCCGGTGCCACTTCGAGGACCTGACGCGTGCGGACGTGCCGGGCTTCGTGGTGCCCTTCGCCGCGGAGCTGATGAAGCTGCGCGAGGAGTACGGGCGGGACGTGAAGATCCGCCTGTGCGACACGATGGGCTTCGGAGTCCCGTGGCCGAACGCGAAGCTGCCGCGATCGGTGCCGAAGATCGTCCACGCGATGATCCACGACGCCGGCGTGCCGGGCCACCTGCTCTCGTGGCACGGGCACAACGACTTCCACAAGGTGCTGGCCAACCCGGCCACGGCGTGGCTCTACGGCTGCTCGGCGTGCAACGGCTCGCTGCTGGGTCTCGGCGAGCGGACCGGCAACACGCCCATCGAGGGCATGGTCATCGAGGCGGGCCAGATGCGCGGGCAGGACGAACGCGTCGACTACAAGGTCATCACCGAGATCGCCCGCTACTACCGCGACGAGATCGGCGAGGGCATCCCCCACGGCTACCCGCTGGTCGGGCGCGACTTCAACACGACGCGGGCCGGCATCCACGCCGACGGCCTGCTCAAGAGCGAGGAAATCTACAGCCCGTTCAACACGCTGAAGGTTCTCGACCGCCCCATGGGCGTGGCGATCACCGACAAGTCCGGCGCCGCGGGCATTAAGCACTGGATCGAGGGCTACTACGGCGGGAACGTCGCCAAGGATGACCCCCGGCTGATCAAGATCCGCGACCGCGTCGAGCAGGAGTATGAGGACGGCCGGACGACCGCCATAAGCGACGAGGAGATGCACGCCTGGTACGCCGAGGCGTTCGGCGAGTAGTCGCTCGTGGCGCGGCGTTGGTGGGTTCTGGTCGGCAGCCGGTAGCCGGTGACAGTGGCGGCATACGTCGCGCTGGGTGATCCCTGCCGGCTGAGGGCTCGCCGGGATTCCCGCGATACGGGCGTCTTGGTTGCGTTTTGCATGGGGTGTGAGTCCGCGCCGATCCGTAGAATAGGTGCGAGCGAGGGCCGCCCATGACCACGCTACCAATGCAGATCGGGCCCAGCGGCGCCGAGTCGGTCTTCCACAAGCTGACGGCCGTGCAGACGCGCCGCTGGACGCTCCGCGTATTGACCGCGGCCGCCGTCACCGCCACCCTCTTCGTTTCCGCCCTGCTAGTCGTCTCGGCCGTGGCGGGCTACGCGCCCGGCGTAGCCGCGCTGCGGTGGTCCCTGCGTCTGGCCTTGGTGGCGATCGCGGGCTTCGCCGTGGTGTGGTTCCTCGGGCGGGCGGTCATCTGGCGACAGAACCCCGCCCAAACCGCACGCTTCGTCGAGCAGCACCTGCCCGAACTGCACAACGAGTTGATCAACGTGGTCCTGCTGGCGGGAGACCGCGAGCAGGCCGACGGCGCGTTCGTGGAGGAAGCCATCCGCGAGGCCGTGCGGCGAACCGGCACGGTCGATCTGGAGGCGAGCATCTCGACGCGTCCTTTGCGTAAGGCGGGGCTGGCGCTCGCGCTGGCGGGGACGCTGCTGGCGGCCTTCGCGGCGCTGCAGCCGGGACCGTTCCGGCACGGGCTGCGGGCCGTCGTGCTCGGCCCGGAAGCGAAGGCCGGGCTCGGTGCCGCCCAGGCGGCGAACATCGACCTCCAAGGCGTCGCGCCGGGCGACGCGGCCGTGTTCCCCGGCGACCGCGTGCAGGTCGATCTGCTCGTAGGCGGGCCGGACGTCGAGGGTCTCACCGGCGCCACCGACGCGGAGCCGCGCATCGCCGAGCTGGCCGGCCGGCTGGACGCCCACATCGAGACGCCCGACGGGCGGACGATCCCGCTCGGCAACCCGCGCCTACGGCCAGGCGGCGTCCTGAAGCTCTCGGGGCTGCTGGCCGAGCACGCGAAGGCGGACGTCGAGTATGCCGTCACTGCCGGCGGGCAACGGCTGCCCGCACGGCCGGGGGCGTTCTATCGGCTCAGCGTGGTCCGCATCGAAGGACTGGACATCACCACGACCTATCCGGAGTACCTCGCCGAGGGCGACGAGCCGGAGACCCTCCGCGACGCTTCCGAGGAGCAGCGCAACCTGCGCCTGCCGGTCGGCACGGGCGTGGCACTGTCGCTGCGCGTCTCGGCGCCGGTACCGTCCGCGGCGCTCCGACTGAACGAGGAGCGGCTCGTCATGCGTCCTACGCCCGGCCGGCGGGCTTTGCGAGCGTCCTTCCCCGTCACGGAGGACGCCACGTATCGAATCGAGGTTCACGATTCGGACGGCGACGTGCGCCTTACAGCGCCGAGCCACGGCGGCGCGTACACCGTCACCGCCGTGGCGGACGAGCCGCCGCGGATTGCCTTCCAAGCCCCCGCCAAGGACGTTCCGGTCGCCCCGGGGGACGCGTTGGAGACCATCATCGCCGCGTCGGACGACCACGGGCTGACGGAAGTCGTCTTCCACGCCGGGCCGAAAGGCGGCGAGATGCGGCCCGTGGAGACCTTCCGCCTCAACGGCCGGGCGTCACGCCGGATCGAGTACGCCTTCCCCCTGCCGCCCGCGGCGAAGATGGGCGACGTGTACGTCTACTACGCCACGGCCACGGACAATCGCCGCCTGCGGGGCATGGGCCCGCAGACAAGGCGGACGGATGACTTCGAGATCCACGTCCAGGACGCCGACCGTCTCGCCGCCCGGAAGGCCGCACGTTACGACGAGCTGCGCAGGCGGCTGCTGGCGATCCTGCGGCAGCAACAGACCCAGCGGCTCAGCACGGCCCTGTGCCTGCGGGGCGAGGCCAAGCTGGCGGAGGTGACGCGGCTCGGCGGCGAGATCGTCCGCGGGCAGGAACGGATCAAGTCCGCCTTGCGCGAGCTGGCGGTGGACTTCCCGTTCGACAGCGAGATGGTCGCGATTCGCCAGGCCGTGGCCGACCTGGCCGTGGACGAGGCCCAGCTCGCCATCGACCAGGCCAAGGTCGTCGAGGGGCTGGACGCCCTGACCGGCCGGGCCGACGCCTGCGGCCCGCTCGCACAAACGCAGGACGACATCATCGACGCGATCGAGCGGCTTCTGGCCGTCATGCCCTCGATGGCCGGCAGGAAGGAGCACCCCGACGCGCCCGGCGGCGACCTGCCGCCCGAGGTGCAGGATAAGCTCCGGGAGCTCAAGGCGGCGCTCGAGCAGTTCGTGGAGGAGGAGGCCAAGGTCCTTGAAGCGACCGACCGCCTGGCCAAGACGCCCGTCGACGACTTCACCGATGAGGAACGGGAACTTCTCGAGGCCCTCAAGGCCGTGCAGGACAAGTGGGAGGAGTTCCTCAACGAGCAGCTCACGGACTTCTCCAAGCTCGCCGAGCAGGATTTTTCCAACCCGGCGATGCTCGAGGAACTGATGTCCGTTCGGAACGATGTAACGATGGCGAAGGATGCGCTGGAGAAGCAGGCCGCGGAGATCGCCACGGCCTTCGAGGACAACGGCATCGAGAACGCCGAGGAACTGACGGCGAACCTCGAGAAGTGGCTGCCCGACGAGCCGGACCGGGAGAAATGGACCATGGAGGCCCCGCCCGAGGGCCAGGAGATGATCGAGCAGCCCGAGTTGCCGACGGAGCTGGAGGACCTCGTCGGCGAGCTGCTGGAGCAGGAGGAAGAGCTGTTCGAGGAGATGGAGGACGTAACCAGCACGTACTTGGCCAGCTTCGACAAGGGCGCCGGCTGGGACGCAATGGACGGTCCGATCTCGAACATGAACGCCCAAGGTGTCACGGGCAACCAGCTCCCGAACGACAACGAACTTACCGGCCGGAGCGGCGAGGGCCGCAGCGGACGCAGCAGCGGCGAGTTCGTGCAGGATGAGGCCGTCGGCAAGGGCGGGCGGCGCACGCCGACTCGACTGACGGATGACCCGTTCCAGCAGGGACAGGTCAAGGACAGCTCCACCGACTCGCCCGGCGGCGCGACGGGCGGCGGCAAGGTCTCCGGCGCCGGTGCCGAGGGGCTGGAGGGTTCCGTTCCGGCCCCGCTTCAGCGCGAGCTGGAGCGCCTGGCCGGCAAGCAGGCGAGCATCCTGAGCCGGGCCGAGCGGCTGGAGGCGCGCTTCTCGGTCGGCGACTACTCGCACTTCCGGTTCCTCGAGGCGATCACGCTGATGAACCGCGTCCGCGACGACCTGGAGCAATACCGCTACCGCAACGCCCTGCGGACTCGCGGGCGGGCCATCGGCGTACTGCGGCAGACGCACCTGATGCTCTCCGGCGAGGCGGACGTCACCGTCGACGCCTCCCGCACGATGCCGAAGCGATCGCCGGACGACATCGCCGACGCCGAGGCGGCCGAGCTGCCCGCGGCCTACCGTGACGCGCTGCAGGAGTACTACCGCCGCCTGAGCGAATCGGCCGAGTAGCAACCCGGCCCGATGTGTCCATTTCCGGCCGGGGCTGCTACACTTCCGTCGAGCCGACGCCGCCCTTGCACCGTGAGGTGAGCCATGCCCGAACGCTATATCGAAGCCATCCTCCGCTATCTCGCCGACCGGAACAGCCAGCCGGTCAAGCCCAAGCGGCTTGCCCGCATCCTGGGCGTAGCGGAGGAGGACTACGGCACGTTCCGCCAGGCGGTCAAGCAGCTCCGCGACTCCGGGCGGGTCGTCCTCGGCGAGGCCAACGCCATCACGCTGCCCGAGATGGGCAAGCGGATCATCGGCACGTACCGCGGCAAGCCCAAGGGCTTCGGCTTCGTCGTGCCGGAGCAGCCCACCGCCCATGGCGACCTGTACGTTCCCGAGGAGGGCCGCGGCGGAGCCATGACCGGCGACCGCGTGCTGGCCCGCGTCCGCTCACGCGGCAAGCGCGGCGGGCAGCAGATGTACGCCGGCCAGATCGTACAGATCCTCCGCCGCGGCCGGAGCCGCTTCGTCGGCGAGCTGCAGGAATCGCAGAACATGTGGTTCGTCGTGCCGGACGGCAGCGGCTTCACCACGCCCATCGTGATCCAGGACGTCCCGCGCGCCCGAGCCGGCACCGCCGGGCCGGGCAAGGGCTCCAAGGTCGTCGTCGAGATCACCCGCTACCCCGAACCCGGACGCCTGCCGGAGGGCGTCATCGTCGAGACCCTCGGCGACTCCGGCCCGGCCGAGGTCGAGACGAAGGCCGTCATCCGTGCCTATGGCCTCGCCGAGGAGTTCGGCCGGGAGGCCCTTGACGAGGCCCGACGCGCGGTCCAGGAGTTCGACCCCGACGACCAGGAAGGGCGCGAGGATCTCAGCGACCTGACGATCGCTACCATCGACCCGCCGGACGCCCGTGACTTCGACGACGCGATCAGCATCCAGGCCAACGGCGACGGCGAGGTGACACTCGGCATCCACATCGCGGACGTGTCGCACTTCGTGCCCGAAGGCGGACCGCTGGACGAGGAGGCCCGCGAGCGAGGCACCAGCGCCTACTTCCCCACGATGGTCCTGCCCATGCTGCCTGAGGTGCTCTCCAACGGCGTCTGCTCGCTCCAGGAGGGCCGCCCGCGACTGGCCAAGAGCGTCTTCATCACCTACGGCAAGGACGCAATGCCGGCGCGCACCCGCTTCGCCGAGACGATCATCCGCTCGGCCAAGCGGCTGACGTACCTTCAGGCGCAGGGCATCTGCGATGGCAAGACCGGCGGCCATGACCAGGCCGTGGTCGACCTCGTGCGGCAGATGGACAAGCTCGCCCGGCGGATCGAAGCCCGTCGCCGGCAAGCCGGTATGCTGCACCTCGACCTGCCGGACGTCGAGTTGGTGCTGGACGAGCATCAGCGCGTCACGGGCGTCGAGCCGGAGGATGAGTCCTACACGCACACGATCATCGAGATGTTCATGGTCGAGGCCAACGAGGCCGTGGCGCGCCTGTTCGACCGCCTGGATCGGCCGGTCCTGCGGCGCGTGCACCCGCAGCCCGACCCCGCCGGGGAGGGGCAACTCCGCTCGTTCATCCGGGCCGCGGGGCACACGCTGCCGCGGGACATGGACCGCAAGGACATCCAGGCCCTGCTCGAATCGGTCAAGGGCAAGCCGGAGAGCTTCCCCGTCAACCTCGCGGTATTGAAGATGTTCCAGCAGGCCGAGTACTCGCCGATGCGGATCGGACACTACGCTCTGGCCAGCGAGGCCTACTGCCATTTCACGAGCCCCATCCGCCGCTATCCGGACCTGACCGTGCATCGTCTGCTGGCCGAGTACTGCCGGGGGACGATCGACACCCGCCCGCCGGAGGACGTCTCGGCGCTGGTCAAGCTCGGCGAGGACTGCACCGCCTGCGAGAAGCGGGCCGAGGACGCCGAGAACGAGGTCCGCGAGGTCCTCATGCTGCGCTACCTGGAGGACAAGGTCGGCCAAGAATACCCCGGCGCGGTCACGGGCGTGACGAACTTCGGCGTATTCGTGCGGCTGCATCCGTACGGCGTCGAGGGGCTGATCCGCCTGGAGGACCTCGGCGACGACTGGTGGGAGGTCGAGGCCCGCACGGGCACCGTCCGCGGCGAGCGGAGCGGGCGGAAGTACCGCATCGGCGACCCGCTGAAGGTCGTCATCGCCAATGTGGACGTCTCGCGGCGCGAGCTGGACCTCACGCCCGCGCGGGACCAGGGCAAGGGCCGCGGCAAGAAGGCCTCGCAAAGGAAGAAATCCTCCGGCGGCAAGCCGCCCAGCAAGGCCAAGAGCCGCAAGTCGCGCAAGAAGTCCGGCGGACCCAAGAAGAAGAAGCCCAAGCGCCCGGCCGGCAAGAACCGCGACAAGAAGTGAGCCGCCGACCCCGGACGACTGCGACGCCCGTGCCGGACCCAATGTAAGCCGCCCGCGTTGACACCTCCAGCGCCGGCGCCTAGGGTTGTCTGACTCGATTCACCCGACCGGAGAGGACACGCCGTGACCGAGCCGCTCAAGACCCACCTGCACGACAAGCACGTTGCGATGGAAGCCAACATGGCCGAGGAGGCCGGCTGGCTCGTGCCGCTGAGCTATGGCGACCCGCTGGCCGAGGTCTCCCACATCCGCGGCCGCGCGGGCGTGGCGGACCTGTCGCACATCGGCCGCATCCGCATCCGCGGCGATGAATCGCTCGACCTGCTGGAGCGGGCCTGCACGCACGACGTGGCCCACATGGAGGATGATACCGCGGCCGACACGCTCCTGCTGACCGAGCAGGCGGGCATCCTCGATCTCGCCCGGCTGATCCGCCTGGGGAGCTTCTGGGTGCTGCTGACCAGCCCGTCTCAGCGCACGGCCGTGCTGGAGCACTTGCAGCGTCTCGCGGAGGGCTTTTCCGCGAAGGTCGACGACCAGACGACCAAAACCAGCATGCTCGGCGTGGCCGGGCCGGAGGCGCCGGGCCTTCTCGACGCCGTGCTGCCCTTCCGCGCCAGCGGGCTGGCACCGGGGCAGGTGCTGTTCGGCACGCTGATGGTCGCCCGCTACATCGCACAGCGGGACGACTTCGCCGGCGAGTGGGGCGTGCAGGTGCAGGTACCGGGCATGCTGGCCGGGCAGGCATGGCGGTTCATCACGGACAAGGCGGGCGACAACGCCCTTCCGCCGGTCGGCACGGCCGCGCTGGACGTGCTGCGCATCGAGACCGGCCGACTCCGCTACGGGCATGAGATCAACCAGACGATCGACCCGTTGACCGCCGGGCTGGAGCCGCTCATCGACTGGGAGCACGAATTCGTCGGGCACGACTCGCTGGCCGCGATGCGCGATAAGCGCCCTTCCCGCCGGCTCGCGGGCCTCGTGCTGGACGTCGGACCGGCCGGGCCGATCCCCCGCATGGGAGACACTGTCGCCACCCCCGACGGCCGGGAGATCGGCACCGTCACCAGCGGAACGTTCTCCCCGCGGCTCGCAGCCCCTATCGCCATGGCGTACGTCGCAGCCGACACGGCCGAGGGCGCTGAGGTTCGGGTCGGCGAGGCGCAGACGCCCGCCCGTGTACGCGGGCTGCCGTTCGCTTAGCAGTCCGTTGAAGACTGGTTTCCGTCGCGAGATCGAGCGGAACGGGCGAGCACCCAGGAGCGGAAATGCAGGTTCCGCCGGGGTCGAATTTCCGCGTCACAGACGCGCAGGCCGTTCGGACGATCGCAGCAGGAACAGCGTCTTCAACGAGCTGCTAGCCAAGCTGGGGGCAAGTACCCTCCTGCTCCGCGCGGGGTGACTAGGTACGCCTGCAATCCGTGGCCGGGGGACAGGTCCGGGCAAGCCGGCCGTGCCGGAATGCCATCCCCAGGCGGCTCGCAGCGCTTGACTTGCCCCCGCCCCATGCCGAAGATCATCCGTTCCACTCCAGCTAAGGCGGCGTACGTGCTCGAGAAAGTCCAGGAAGACCGGCAGAAGAAGCTCCAAGCGATTCGCGAGCTCGGCATCGACCCATACGGCGGTCGATACGACACGGCCGAGCCGATCGCCGAGATCGTCGCGCGCTACGAGCGATGGGAAGCCGAGCAAGGCGGCCCGGAAGCGGCCCAGGAGGCCGAGGGCGGCCCGCGCGGCGACGCGGCCGGGCGGATTGTGCTGATGCGCAAGATGGGCAAGCTGATCTTCGCCCACCTGCGCGACCAGACCGGCCAGATGCAGATCGCCCTCCGCAAGAACGCATTCGACGGGACGACCTGGGCGCTGGGCAAGGAACTGCTCGACCTCGGCGACCTCGTCGCGGTCGAAGGGCCCGTCCGGCGGACCAAGACCGGCGAGGTGACGATCTGGGCCGAGCGGCTCGTGCTGCTGTGCAAGTCGCTCAACCCCATGCCGGAGAAGTTCCACGGGCTGACGGACACGGAGGCCCGCTACCGGCAGCGATACCTCGACCTGATGACGAACCCCGAGTCGATGCGCCGCTTCCGGCAGCGGAGCGAGATCATCGCCCACTTCCGGCGCGTGCTGGCCGACCGCGGCTTCGACGAGGTCGAGACGCCCGCGCTCCAACCGATCTACGGCGGCGGGGCCGCGCTGCCCTTCACCACGCACTACAACGCGCTGGACGCGGATTTCTACCTGCGGATCAGCCCCGAGCTGTACCTCAAGCGGCTGCTCGTCGGCGGAATGGAGAAAGTGTACGAGTTCGCCCGCGTCTTCCGCAACGAAGGCATCGACTCGACCCACTCGCCCGAGTACACGCTCTTCGAGTTGTACCAGGCCGGCGCCGACTACCACGTGATGATGGACATCACGGAGGAGTTGATCGCCGGTGCGGCCCGCACGGTCCTGGCCAACCTGAGAACTCAGCAAGAAGCAGATGTTATCGACAATACCTCGCAAGCGTTCGAGTTGCTCGCCCTGGAGAAGAGTAGCTCCCCGGCAGTCTGGGATGCGATTCGCCCTGCCATTGAGCAACTAGAGGAACGCTGGAGGAACCAAGGCAGGCGCCTTGCGACCCGGGCCCAAGCCATCACGCAATCGCAGGCGGGCAAGGTAACAGTTCTTCCCTACGGCGAGGCGAAGCTCGACTACACCCCCCCCTGGCCGCGAGAGAAGTACGCGGACCTGCTCGCCAAGCACGCGGGCGTGGACATGCGGGACGCCGCGGCCGTGCGGGCCAAGGCGCGCGAGCTGGGCATCGAGGAATCGAACAAGGACGACGCCGTCGTCGTCAACGAGGTGTTCGAGGAGACGGTCGAGCCGGCACTCGCGGAGTCGGACCGGCCGGTGTTCGTGATGGACTACCCCGCCGCCCTGTGCCCGCTGACGCGCCGCAAGGCGGACGACCCGGAGATCGCCGAGCGGTTCGAGCTCTACATCGCGGGCATGGAGATCGCCAACGCCTACACGGAGCTGAACGACCCGGCCGTGCAGGAGGCGAACCTGCGGGGCCAGCTCCGCGGCGAGGCCGAGGGCGAGACGATGCGGGTAATGGACAAGGACTTCATCACGGCCCTGCGGCACGGCATGCCACCGGCCGGCGGGCTGGGCATCGGCATCGACCGCGTGGTCATGCTACTCACGAATACACCGAGCATCCGGGATGCCGTATTGTTCCCGACCCTGCGGCCGGGAGACCGGTAACCCGTTGATTCGTTGACTCGTTGACTCGGGACTCCGGCGGCTCGCCGGGCGAGTGGATTCCACAAGCCGTTCGGAGCAGCAAACGCACTGGACTTGCGCGCCATCGAGAAGCCCGAACACGATTCAACGAGTTAGCGAAGAGAACGAATGTACAAACTCTTCCTTTGTTTTCGATACCTGAAGAGCCGCGTAATCGCGTACTTCGCGGTCCTCGGCGTGGCGCTGTGCGTGGCGATGGTGCTCATCGTCATCAGCGTCTTGAACGGCTTTCTCGACAAGATCGAGAACGCCACGCGCGGACTCTTCGGCGACGTGGTCATTTCCGCGACCAGTCGCGGCGGGCTGGCCCGCTACGAGGAGCTGATCGTCCGCATCAAGGAGGAGGTGCCCGGCGCCAAGGCCACGCCGTTCGTGCTCACCTACGGGCTGATCCGCGTGCCCGAGCAGGACTACCGCAAGGACGTGCAGCTTGCGGGCATTCGCCTGCCGGGCCCCGGCGGGCCGGACGGCGGCCCGATGGACTACTATACGGACGTGTCGGACTTCGAGCGCGGCCTGTTCGTCCAGGAGGGCCACGCCTATCCGAGCTTCTTCCCGTCCAACGAGCTGGTTCTCCAGCACCTTGAGCGGGACATGGACTACATCCGCGCGCTCAGCGCCGAGTACGCCGAAACCCCCAGCGTGCAGGACGCGACCGAGACGGCCGAGCACTTTCACATCGACGCCGCCAGGACCATTCAGCAGCGCGGCTTCGTGCAACGGCAGATCGCCCAGGTCGAGGCGCTCCAGCAGGAGGCCGATACCAGCGACGGAGCGCCCGAGGGCGTGGAGCGGCTCCAAAATGCCGTCCGCGACCGGCTCGATGAGATCAGGCCCCGGTTCCCCGATCTCGACCGCACCCTCGGACAGCGGTATTACCGGATCCCCTGGGGAGAGGACCGCGACGACCCCACGGCCGAAAAGGACATCGAGAAGCTCCGCCGCTTCATCGCCGACATGCTGCAATCGCTGCGGACCAAGCTGTGGCGACGCGGCACGGACGCGGAGCTTCGCCGGCAGGAGGCCATCCGTGACCTGATCGGCCGGTTCGAGGAATTGGCCCGCTCGGCCCGGCCGCCTGAGGCGGACATCCAGGCCTTGCGGCAGGCCACGGCCGAGCGCATGGCGGAGTTGCGGGACCGCCTGCCGGCTCACGCCGAGCTGCACGACCGATACGCGAGCATCGAGTGGACGGACGAGCCGGCGGCGGACCGGGCCACGCTGCTGAGCTTCCTGCGGGATGCGACGGAGGAACTCCGCCGCGCCAAGTCGCTGCCGGACATGGTGATCCTGGGCATGGGCATTCCGGGCATGAGCACGCGGACGCCGGAGGGCGAGACAATCCGGAAGATCGTGCCGGGAAACACGGTCGGCATCATGCTCGTGCCGCTGGGGCGGAAGTACGTCTCGGGCACGAGCATTACGCCGGTGTCGTCGCTGTTCAGCGTGGCGGACGACTGCCGCACGGACGTTTCGTCGATCGATCAGTCCTTCGTGTACCTTCCGTTCGAGACGCTCCAGGAACTCAACCAGATGGGCGAGGAGCGAGCGCCCGACGGGAGCGTGGTCCGTCCCGCGCGTTGCAGCCAGATCTTCGTCAAGCTGCCCCCCGCCCATGCCGAGGGCAAGGACCTCCTGGCGGCGACCGCCCGAATCCGCCGCCTGCTGCACGAGTTCGAGAAGGAGCACCCCGACTTCGTCGAGACGGGCGGCGGCGCGGTGGCCGAGACGTGGCGCCAGCGGCATGCGCAGGTCATCGGGCCGATCCAGAAGCAGCGCACGCTGGCCGTGATCATGTTCAGCATCATCTCGATGGTCTCGGTCGTACTCGTGTTCGTGATCTTCTACATGATCGTCGTGCAGAAAACCCGCGACATCGGCGTAGTCAAGGCCATAGGCGGCTCCAACGCGGGCGTGGCTTGCATCTTCCTGTCTTACGGGGCCGCCATCGGGCTGATCGGCTCCGTGCTCGGCACCGTCGGCGGATATCTGTTCGTGCGCAACATCAACCCCATCCAGGACGCCATCGCGCGATGGTACGGCTTCCAGGTGTGGGACCCGGAGGTATTCCTGTTCGAGAAGATCCCGAATCAGGTGGACCCGCGCACGGCCGCCGCCATCATCGTGGCCGCGATCGCCGCGGGGATCCTCGGTGCGGTGATTCCGGCGTTCCGCGCGGCGCGGATGCAGCCGGTGGAGGCGTTGCGCTATGAGTAACACGGGCAACACCACGGCCGTGGCGGTCCACAAGCTCCACCGGACCTTTCGCATGGGGCGCGTGACGTTGCGCGTGCTGCGCGGCGTGAGCTTCCAGGTCCGCAAGGGCGAGTTCGTCGCGGTGGTCGGGGCTTCCGGCAGCGGCAAAAGCACGCTGCTGCACCTGGTCGGCCTGCTGGACCGACCGGATAAGGGCGGCATCACGCTGGACGGCGAGGACACGGGTAAGATGTCCCGCGCGAAGCGCAACGCCGTTCGCTGCCGCGACGTGGGGTTCGTCTTCCAATTCTATCACCTGCTGCCGGAGCTGAACGTGCTGGAGAACGTGCTGCTGCCGGCGCAGGTCCGGTGGACCGTGCCCGGCTGGTTGCGCCGGCGGAAGCAGGTCCGCGCCGACGCGATGGAGGCACTGGAGCGGCTCGGGCTGCGGGAGCGGATCAAGCACCGTCCGAAGGAGCTTTCCGGCGGCGAGAGGCAGCGTGTCGCCATCGCCCGCGCCCTGATGAACCGCCCGAAGGTCCTCCTGGCCGACGAGCCCACCGGCAACCTCGACAGCAAGACCGGGGAGCAGATCATGGACGTCCTGCACGAGTTCTCCGAACGCGGCCAGACGCTGCTGATGGTCACGCACGACGCCTCGCTCGCCGACCGCGCGGGACGCATCCTGCACCTGCAGGACGGGCGGCTCGCGACGAAGTAGAGGCGCTTCGGCCCTTTCCGCTCGGCCCGCCGCGGGCGATAATGGTCGGCGAACTTACGCCGCGAACCCGCAGCGACACGAGACATGGCCCAACCCAGCCAACCCAAGCAGATGACGCTTGCCGAACTCGCCGGGACCGTCGGCGGGACGCTAGAAGGCGACGACGAGCGCGTCGTCCGCGGCCCGGCCGCACTGGACGCCGCCGGCCCGGAGGAGTTCAGCTTCCTGGCCAACGAGCGATACGTCAAGCAGGTGGCCGAGACGCGAGCCGCCGCGGTCATCGTCGCGGCCGACTTCGATGCCCCCGCGGCCGAGGGCGTCGCCCTGATCCGCTGCGAGGATCCGTACTTCGCCTACCGCCAGGCGATGGTCGCCTTCTGCGGCTTCCGCGAGCCGCCGTTCGAGGGCGTCGACGCCCGTGCGTGCATTCACGGCGCCGCCGAACTGGCCGAGGACATCACCGTCGGGCCGTTCGCCACGGTCGAGCGCGGCGCGCGGATCGGCCCGCGAACCGTCCTGTATCCGGGAGCGTACGTCGGGCCGGACTGCCGCGTCGGCGCCGATTGCACGCTCTACCCGAACGTTGTGCTCTACGACCACACGGTCCTCGGCGACCGCGTGACGGTACACGCCGGCTCATCTGTCGGGCAGGACGGCTTCGGCTACGCCACGCACGCCGGCGGCGACGGCGTCGTTCGGCACGAGAAGATTCCGCAGGCCGGCTGGGTCGAACTGGAGGACGACGTCGAGATCGGCGCGAACTGCGCGATCGACCGGGCCACGATGGGGCCGACGGTCGTCGGCGCCGGCACGAAGTTCTCGAACCTGGTGGCCATCGGCCACGGCACCAAGCTCGGCCGGCACTGTCTGCTGGTGGCCCAGGCCGGCCTGGCTGGGTCGGTCACGGTGGGCGACTACTGCGCCTTCGCGGGCCAGTGCGGGGTTGTGGGGCACATCCGCATCGGCTCCGGGGCCCGGATCGGCGCCCAGGCGGGCGTGACAAACGACGTCCCGCCCGGCCAGGAGATGCTCTCCAGCCCCGCCATTCCGCTGGCCGACGCCCGCCGTTCCATGGTCGCCTTCGCCAAGCTGCCCGAGCTGCGACGGGCCGTCAAGGCGCTCACCGACGAGGTCGAGCGGCTCAAGCGCCTCCTGTACGAGAAGGACCGGTAGGACTGACAATGGCCCCGAAAGCGCCTCAACCCGTGGGGCTGATCGCCGGCTCCGGCCGGCTGCCCTTCCTGGTGGCCCGTGGCGTGCTGAACGAGCGCCGTCCGTTGGTTGTCGTCGGCCTGCGCGGGCTCGCCTCGGTGCGGCTGCAGGACCTGGCGACGGAGTTCATCCCCGGCAACATCACGCGGATCGGGGCGTGGTTGCGGGCGCTGAACCGCCGCAACGTCCACGAAGCCGTGATGATCGGCGGCGTCCGCAAGAAGGAAATCTACTCGCCCCTGCGGCTGCTGCGGTATATTCCGGACTTCCGGACCGCCTGGCTGTGGTACTTCCGCGTCCGAAAGGACAAGCGGGACAACGCGATTCTGCTGGCCGTGGCGGATGAGTTGCGACGGGAAGGGATCGAGCTGGTGTCGAGCGTCAAGTACTGCGAGGAGCACCTGGCCGACGAAGGGCTGATGACCGCCACACCCGTCCCGCGCGGGGCGGAGGGCGACGTGGACTTCGGCTGGCGAATCGCCCGAGCCAGCGCGGCCCTGGACATCGGTCAATCCATCGCGGTCAAGGAGCGGGACATCGTCGCGGTCGAGGCGATGGAAGGCACGGACGCGATGATCCGCCGGGCCGGGCGGGTCTGTCGTGTGGGCGGCTGGACGCTGGTGAAGGTCGCCCGCCCCAAGCAGGACATGCGCTTCGACGTGCCCACCGTCGGGCCCGGTACGATTCGAAATCTCAAGGACGCTAAGTGTGCCTGCCTCGTGGTCGAGGCCGGGCGGACGCTGATCGTGGACAAGCCCGCCACGCTGGCGCTGGCGGACCGCGTCGGCATTGCGGTGGTCGGCAAGCGGGCCTCGGGCGACGAGGCGTGACGGCTCAGGCCCGGGCCCCGCGCTGGTGTAGCCCGGCCGCAAGGACGATGTGACGCAGCCGATCCACGCTCATGGACTCCAGGTACTCCCGGCTGAAATCCACCGGGAAGTTGCAGTCCATACTGAGCAACATGCGGGTGAGTTCGCCCCGCTCCATGCGGGCGATGCGTGCGGCGAGGTCTTCCATCGGGCAAGTCCCGTCCCGTTGCGGGCCGGCCCGGTGGGCTGGCGTGCCCGGCAACGCTTTTAGTATCGGCTCGGGTCGGCGCGCTCTTCGGCCGAAAACCCCCCGTGGACGTTTTGAATCCCTCCCCGGCGGCCCGCGGCCATGCAATTACCGGACCCGCCGGTTGTTGATAACCTGTGGATAGACGTTGCAGCAGAGACATAAGCATATGGCAAACGTCGCTTTATTTCTTCGCGCAGAACGCCCGTGTGTGTGCAAGCCCCGCGGGCGGGTGTGAAGCGGCTTTTTGCACAATGACGCTGACGACGGACGATTTCGACTACCCGCTTGACCCGTCACTCATCGCCCAGCGGCCCCTGGAGCGGCGGGACGCCTCCCGCCTGATGCGTCTGGACCGCCCTACCGGCCGGGTCGAGCACCACATGTTCGCTTCGCTGCCGCGTATCTTACGCCCCGGCGACCTGCTCGTGCTGAACGACACCCGCGTCGTGCCGGCCAAGTTCGCCCTCCGCCGGGCCACGGGCGGACGCATCGAGGGGCTCTTCCTGCGGGAGGCCGGACTTGGGCAATGGGAGGTCCTCCTGCGTGGGGCGAGCCGCTGTCAGCCGGGCGAGGAACTCACCTTCGAGCCGGACGCCGGAGCCGTGCTGCGACCCGTGGAGAACCTCTGCGAGGGCCGCTACCGCGTGGCGGTTTCGCCCGAGCAGCCGGCCGAGCCGCTGCTGGGTCGCGTGGGGGCGACACCCCTGCCGCCTTACATCCGGCGCAACGGGCCGGAGCGCGAGCCAGCCGACCGAAAGCAGTACCAGACGGTCTACGCCGAGCGGCCTGGCGCGGTGGCAGCGCCGACGGCCGGGCTGCACTTCACGCCACGGTTGCTGGCCAAGCTGGAGCAAGTGGGCGTGAGCACGGCCGCGGTCACGCTGCACGTGGGCCTGGGCACGTTTGCCCCCGTCAAGACAAGCCGGCTCGACGAGCATGACATGCACTCGGAATGGTACGACCTCCCCGTCGGCGCGGCCCGGCGGATCGCGGCGGCCCGCAGCGCGGGCGGGCGAGTGGTGGCGGTCGGCACGACCTCGGTGCGTGTGCTGGAGACGGTGGTCGCCCGCCGCGGCGAGCTGAAGTCCGACAGCGGCTGGACAAACCTGTTCCTACGCCCGCCGGCGGATTTCGGGGCGGTCGACGCACTGATCACCAACTTCCACCTGCCGCGCAGCACATTGCTGATGCTGGTGGCCGCGTTTTGCGAGCCGGGAAGCACGGGCGGCGTGGATACGATCCGTCGCGCCTACGCCGAGGCGCAGCAAGAGAGATACCGCTTCTACTCGTATGGCGACGCGATGCTGATCGAGTGAGGGGCCGAAGCGCTACCGCGAGATCGTCAGCAGGGCCGATTCCAGCGCCTCGCGGAAGGCCGGGGCCGGCCGCCTGCGATTCGTGAAGGTGGAGTGGAAGTACACGTAGCCCCGGTCGATGCGGCACCCCTCCTGGAGGGCCGCGACCAGTCGCTTCAGATCGTCCAGTCGGTGCTGGGATACGCCGCCGTCGCGCGTGTAGTCCGCACGGACGCAGATGCCTATGCTGTCGGCGTCGTAGTCGCGCCCGCCTCGGTAGGCCACGTGATCCGGCGAGCTTTGCCGCCGCCAGTGGTCCTGGGGCGTGATGCCGCGGTCGTCAATCACGAAGTGGCACCGTTCGGCGATCCCGTCGCCCTCGCGGTCCGTATGGATCACAATCCGCTGCCAGCGCTCCTCTTGCAGTTCGACGTCCGTGGCGAGCAGGGCGTCGGGCGCAGGGCTCTCGGCGCGGGCCGCAAGTTCGGGGGCCTTCGGATCGATCGGTTGGGTCTCCAACGCCAGCAGCACGAACGTGCCGAGGGTCATGGAGACGACCAGAGCGGTCAGCGTCTTCACCGTCCTTGACTTGGCCATAGCAGTTATCCCCGCGGGCTCCGAACCCGCTAGAGTCTCCGTACTCTACTAGACGCTATCGGCTAACTACAGGACATTCGCGCATTCATTTGTGAATTTCCAGCCAAAAATGCGGGTAAATTCACCCATCAGGCCTGGCGCGGCACGGCCGTCGGACTCACGAGTCCTCGGAGCGTCGCCGGGGCACGATCTGCAACTCCCCCAGTGCCTCCAAGGCGGCCTGTTGCTCGGCCTCTTTCTTGCTGTTACCCCACGCGCTCGAGAAATGCCGCCCGTTGACCGAGACCCCGACCTCGAAGCACTTGCTGTGGTCCGGGCCCTTCTCGTCCAGCAGGTGGTATTCCGGGGTGCCGCCGAGGTGCTTCTGGGCGTGCTGCTGTAGCAACGACTTGTAGTTACGCTGATGGCTGGATTCCAGCGCTTGCTCGATCCACCCGCGCATGTGGCACAGCACGAACTCCCGCGCGGCCTCCCAGCCGCCATCGACGTAGATCGCCCCGATGATGGCCTCAAAGACCGCGGCCGCCACAGAAAGCGGCAACTGCCCGCCCTGTGTCATGCCTTTGCCGGTCTCGAGCAGCTCGCAGATGCCGCTGTCGCGCGCGATTTCCGCGCAGGTGCGGCGGGACACCACGGACGACTTGATCTTCGTCATATCCCCCTCGAGCAGGTCCGGATGGGCCTTGTAGAGTTCGTCGCACACCGTAACGCCCAGCACGGCGTCGCCCAGGAACTCCAGCCGCTCGTTGCTTTCCAGACGGGTCGCGGCGACGGATGCGTGCGTCAGGGCCGTTTCCAGCAACTCCGCGTCGCTGAACCTATACCCCAGCAGATCCTGGCACCGGTTGACAGTGAGCTCATCCACGTGAACGTCCGCATCGCACAGCCCCTCGCGAGAGCCGCCGCCCGGCCGACACAGCCGGGAGGCGCCTGTCGCCAAGGGCCCGGGGCTTCACGACAATGGACGCATTATACCCACCGCTCGCCCGAAGCCAAGGACTACCGGCCCGCACTCAGCGCTTGCCGCTTGCCAATCCGCGACCCGGCGCATAGGATACGGACCATCCCGCTCAGCGGCCGGCCTGAGATCGCGGACGCTCGGCCGCACGCCGGCCCAACGGAGCCCGCCGATGGATTGGACATTCGCAACCGTGCCCGACCCGGGCGGATATTACTCACCCATCAAACTCGTGGTGATGTTCGTGCTGGTCGTGCCGTGGTTCTACGCCGCGGCCTGGGCCAGCCGGGACGCCGGCGCGTTGCGGCACGTGGATCGCACCGTCTGGTCGCTTGTGGTTCTCGCCACGGGCGCCCTCGGGATCCTGCTGTGGCTGGTCGTGCCGATGTTCGTCATCGGCCTGGTCCTCTACCTCATCCTCGGCGGCGGCGGCCTCATCACTTACGTAATGGTCCGCAACGGGCAAGTCGAGGCATCGCAACGGGTACTGACCGGCTCGCATCTGTCCGGCCTGTTCGGCGGCGGAGGCGGCGGGCGTCGCAAGAAGGCGACCCCCGAGGTCGAGAACAAGGTAAAGGTCTACGGCGCCAACCATCGCGTCGTGCTGCCTCCCGAGCCGCCCACCGCCACGCCGGAGCAGGTCCACGCGTACAACCTCGCACAGGACCTGCTCTACAAGATTCTCTGGCGCCGCGCCAGCGACGCCGACCTCTCCCCCTCCCAGGGCGGCGTCGGCCGGCTGCTGCTGGTCATCGACGGCGTGCCGACCCAGGGCGGCGAATGGAGCGTCCGTGACAGCGAGACCGTCATACAGTTTCTTAAGCAGCACGGCGGCATGGACACGGAGGATCGCCGCCGCCCGCAGCAGGGCCGCATCTCCGCGGAAATCGTCGGCACGGAGCAATCCGACATCGTCCTGGCCTCGAAGGGCACGACCAGCGGGCAGCGGATACAGTTCCGCGTCGAGCAGGAGACGGCCAAGACGGTCCTCAACGACCTGGGCATGGCCGAGGACCAGCTCGCCCGCGTGCGGCAGATCCTGGCCGAGCCGGGCCTCGTCATCGTCGCCGGGCCGCCCAAGAGCGGCGTGACCAGCACGCTCTACTCGTTCATGCGGGATTACGACGCCTTCACCAAGCTGCTGATGACGGTGGAGAACAAGCCGGCCGTCGAGCTGGAGAACATCACCCAGCATACGTACGACGAGGATGCCGAGCGGGCCGAACGGCTCGCCAACGCCCTCCGGCGCGACCCGAACGTCGTCGGCGTCGACCGCTGCACCGATCCGAAGACCGCCGCCGTCATCGCCGACGCAACCAACGACAAGACCATCATCCTGGGCATGCAGGCGGGCGACACCGTCACCGCGCTGGCCAAGTGGGTGAAGATCTGCTCCGATGCCGAAACCGCGATGCGGCACCTGCGTCTGGTCACATGCCAGACTTTGCTTCGCAAGCTCTGCCCGAGCTGCAAGGAGGCCTACCCCCCGGATCCGGCGATGCTGGCCAAGGCCAACCTGAAGTCCCAGAAGATCGACCGCTTCTACCACCCGCCCAAGCAGCAGCCCCGTGACGAGAACGGCGCCCCCATCGTCTGCGGAACGTGCCAAGGCAGCGGCTACTTCGGCCGCACAGCCGCCTACGAGATGCTCGAGGTCACCGAGGACATCCGCAATCTGGTGCTGTCCGGGGCGACCGTCTCGGAGATCAAGGCCGAGTGCCGCAGGGCCGGCATGCTCTACCTTCAAGAGCAGGCCCTGCGGAAGGTCATCGCCGGCGAGACGAGCATCGCCGAAGTCATCCGCGTCACGCAGGACGCCAAGAAGAAGAAAAAGTAGCCGGAGGACCCGCCGATGATCCTGGCCGTCGTCGCCACGCTGCTGATCCTGGGTATTGCCGCATTCCAGGCCTACCAGGGCATGTTCAGCGCGCTGATCACGCTGTTCCTGACCATGCTCTGCCTCGTGATCGCGTTCAACTGGTACGAGCCGATGGCCGGGGCGCTGCACGGCACGCAGCCGGCCTACGCCGACGCCATCTCTCTGCTGGCCCTCTTCGTCTTGCCGCTGATCGTGCTGCGCAACCTTGCCGACTGGCTCATCCGCGGCAACGTCGCCACCGGGGCCGATCTGACCGGCGTGTGGATTGACCGAGCCATTGCCGGCATCTTCGGACTCCTCACCGGCATCCTGCTGGTCGGCGTGCTCACCATCGCCACCCAGCTCCTGCCCTGGGGCCGCAGCGCCCTCGGCTACACGCCGTTCGGCCCATCCCTCCAGCGGACCGGCGCTCTGTGGCCCTTCTGTCCGGACCAGCTCACCCTGGGCATCGCCCGCGGGCTCTCCGGCGGGTCGCTCAGCGGCGAGCAGGCCTACGGACAGGTCCACGACAACCTCCTGCTGGAGGCCTACTGCCGTCGCAACATGGCCGAGATGAACGGGCGCACCGAGGCGCCGCCGGACTCCCTCGACATCGACGGCGCCGTCGACATCACCACGCGAATGGACGCCTACATCGCGGAGGCAGTCGACATCGCCAAGCGTTTCGAAGAGGACGAGCAGGCCCTGCCCGATCCGATCCTCATCGGCCAAGACCCCCAGCAAGGCGTGCCCCACGGGCTGTTCGACCCGGAACGGCACCCGGTCCTCGCCGAATTGGATGACGGGGCGTACGTGGTGGTCTTCGCTGCCGTGGACAAGTCCGCGCGCGGCCCGACGGAGGCCAACTACTGGCGGCTCGTGGGCACGCACTTCCGTCTCGTCGGCCAGAGCGGGCGAAGCTACTACCCCGTCGCCGGCGAGGCGGTGGGAATGACCGACGCGAGCGGCGACACGATCTTGGGCTACTTCCCGTTGCGGGACGAGGAGGACGCCGCCCGCAAGATGCCCGTGGAGCCATATCTCATGCGGGCCAAGATCGAGGAAGCCGAGGCGATCAAGGAGCAGCGCGGGCGCTTCGACCTGTCCGGCCTGGCCGTGCTGGCCCGCTTGCCGTCCGAACCCAAGCGAGGCCAAGATCGCGGGCCGGACATCGACTCCGTGCAGAACGTCCGCGTGGCTTGGCTCTACGTCATCGACACCGATGACAAGCCCAACCACGTGGTCTTCCGCGGCATCGCCAAGGATGCCGTGCCTGAGGTGCAGGAGATGGAGTAGCTCCTTACGGAGCGATTCCGGACACCCGCGTTCAAGCACGCTCGCGGCATGGCCTCCCGGCCGCAGCCGCCGCAATCGCCGATGCACCGGCGACAACAGGCGGGCCTTCCGCGCCCTTGAGCGCCCCCTTGACTGCCCGGGACTGGATTCGAACCAGCACCGACCATACGGCCGACTAGGCCCTCAACCTAGCGCGTCTGCCAATTCCGCCACCCGGGCTCAAGCGCTTGGTCCAAAGTACGTTTGGCGGCGGCCCGTGTCAAGCGCAGACGACCCGCCCCGCGGCGCGGTAGAATCCGTTGCGCCGGTCGCCTCAGGGAGCCCCCATGGCCGCAGACGCACCGAAATCCGGCCCGCATGCGCCGCCCGATCCACGGTCCGCCCAACGTCCGGGCCGCTATGTGCATGACGCCTTCGGCCCGTCCGATCAGCCGCCGGCCGTGCCCGCCGACCTCGCCGCGGGCGGATACCTCACCGCACAGATTTCGGCCGGCGCCGTACGAGAGAACCTGGCGGCGATCCGCCGGGCCATCGGGCCGCGAACCCGGCTTTGCGCCGTGGTCAAGTCGGACGCCTACGGGCACTCGCTCCGCTGCCTGCTCCCGACGATCGCCGCGGCCGCCGACTGGCTGGCCGTGACCATCCCCGCCGAGGCGCTCCAACTCCGTGACATGGGCCACGATGGGCCGGTGCTGATGTTCTTCTCCCCATGCGCGTACGGCGACACGGCCGAGCGCGCCCGGACGTTGCGAGAGCTGGTCGCGCGCGACGTGACGCTCACGGTGGTCTCCCCGGATGAGATCGGCCCCGTGGCCGAGGCGGCGAGGGCCGCCGGGCGCGAGGCCCGTGTGCATATCAAGATCGACTCCGGCATGAGCCGCTCCGGCGTGCAGTGCAACCAGGCCGGGGCGCTGGCCGACGCGATCCGCAGGGTCGGGGGCATCCGGCTGGACGGGCTCTACACGCACTTCGCCACGGCCGACGAGCCGGCAAGCAGCGTGCCCGGCGACCAACTGCGGCGCTTCCGCGAGGCGGCCGAGGCCTGCGGCGGCCCGGCCGGGCTCACGCTGCACGCGGCCAACTCCGCCGCCACCCTCACGCGGCCCGAGACGCACCTGGACATGGTCCGCCCCGGTATCGCGATCTACGGCTACCGGCCGGACGCTGCGCTGGACTTCCCGGCCGGCATCCGCCCCGCCCTGCGGCTGGTCGGCCCGCTGATGCAGGTCAAGCGCGTGCCGGCGGGCAGCCGCTGCGGCTACGGACTGACCTACACCTTCAAGCGGGACAGCCGGATCGGCCTCGTGCCCGTCGGCTACGCGGACGGCTTCGGGCGGGCGCTGTCCAACCGCGGCGTCATGCGCATCCGCGGGCAGGATGTGCTCGTCCGCGGGCGGATCTCAATGGACCAGACGATCCTCGACCTGACGGACACCCCCGACGCGGCCGTGGGCGACGAGGTCGAGATCATCTCACCGGACCCATACGCCCCGAACAGCGTGGAGCACATCGCCCGCCTCTGCGGGACGATCCCGTACGAGGTCACGTGCCGACTCGGCGGGAGGGTACGGAGGGTGCTGGCGGAGTAACCGCGCGCAATTGCGCGGTCCGGCGCTCGGTGTTCCACGCCACCAGCGGTTGGGCATGTTGAAGTGCCCGTACATCTCGCCGACCGTTGAACATCGACCCGTTCGTGTCCTCTGCTTCCTCCGTTCCCTCTGCGGCTCCTGCCACTTCTTCGGATACCTCCCTAGAACATGCCGACGATGTTGCCGTCGTCATCGACATCCACGCCGAGGAAGGCCGGGCGGCTGGGCAGGCCGGGCATGGTGCGGATGCGTCCAAGCAGCGGGTAGAGGAACCCCGCCCCGGCCGAGAGGCGGACCTCGCGAACGGGCACGGTGAAACCCCGCGGCACGCCGACCAGAGACGGATCGTGGCTGATCGACAGGTGCGTCTTGGCCATGCAGATCGGCAGATGGCCGAAGCCGGCCCGCTCGTAGCGGTCGATCTGCGCGTCGGCCTGTTCGGCGAACTCGACGGCGTCGGCGAGGTACACGTCGCGGGCGATCGTCGCGATCTTCTCCCGCACGGGCATCTCGTCGGGATAGGTCAGCTTCGGCTCGGCCGGCTGGTCGCAGGCCGCCACCACCGCCTCGGCCAGCTCGACGGCTCCCTCGCCGCCTTGGGCGTGATGGTCGCACACCACGGCCGCGACGGCACCGTTGGCCTCCGCGGCGCTTCGGATGCGCTCCAATTCGGACGGGGCGTCCGTCGGAAAGCGGTTGATCGCCACCACGACCGGCACGCCGAAGCCCCGCGCGATGTCGACGTGCCGCATCAGGTTGGCCAGGCCCGCCTCGACCAGCTCCAGATTCTCGCGCGTGTAGGCCTCGTCCAGCGGCACGCCGGGCGTGACCTTCGGCCCGCCGCCGTGGACCTTGATCGCACGGACCGTGGCGACCATCACGACGCAGTCCGGCCGTTTGCCGCTCGCGCGGCACTTGATGTTGAAGAATTTCTCCATGCCCAGCTCGGAGCCGAAGCCGCTCTCCGTCACGACGTAGTCGGCGAGCTTCAGGGCCATGCGGTCCGCGATGATCGAGCTGTTGCCGTGGGCAATGCTCGCGAACGGCCCGGCGTGGATGAAGGCCGGCTGGCCCTCGAGCGTCTGCATGAGCGTCGGCTTGACGGCGTCTTTGAGCAGCACGGCCATCGCGCCGGCACAGCCGATCTGCTCGGCGGTCACCGGCTCGCCGTCGCGGTCCATGCCCACCACGATCCGCCCCAGCCGCGCCCGAAAGTCCCGCTCGTCCCACGCCAGGGCGAGGATCGCCATGATCTCACTGGCCACCGCGATGTCGAAGCCCGTCAGCCGCCGCGGACCGTCGATCCAGCTCTCGCTCAGCCCGGTCTCGATATACCGCAGCGCCGCGTCGTTTACGTCCACGACGCGCCGCCAGGTGACCGTCTCCGGGTCGATGTTGAGCCGCGGCAGGCCGGTGCGGGCCCAGCGCTCGTCGTCTGCGTGCTGCTCGTGTTTGATGCGGGCGTCGATCGCCGCGGCGAGCAGGTTATTCGAGATGCTCACGGCATGGATGTCGCTGGTCAGGTGGAGGTTGAACTCCTCCATGGGAATGACCTGGCTGCGTCCGCCGCCGGCGGCACCGCCCTTGATGCCGAAGGTCGGCCCCATCGACGGCTGGCGGATGCACAGGAACGTCCGCTTGCCGACCCGCCCCAGCGCTTGGGTCAGGCCGACGGAAGTCGTCGTCTTGCCCTCGCCGAGCGGCGTCGGCGTCAGGGCGGTCACGTCGATGTACTTGCCGTCCGGCTCGTCCTGCAGCCGCTCGCAGACCCCCAGCCGCACCTTGGCCTTGACGTGCCCGTACGGCTCGAACTCGTGCGGCCAGATGCCCGCCTCCGCCGCGACCTCGCTGATCGGCCGCGGACGAACGCTGCGAGAGATTTCGATGTCGGAAGCCATGCAGTCTCCCGGAAGTTGGAGGCATGCATCGGCCGGTCTCGCGGATGCGGGCTATGGCCGGTCCGCGCCGGTCCCGTATAATGCCCTGACCGTCCGGCCGCGACGCGTCGCGGCCATGATATCCGCTCTGCCCCGAAGTAACAGGAAAACCCAGCGTGCGACCCCTCTTCATCGTCGGGACCCAACGCGACATCGGCAAGACCACCACGTCGATCGGCCTGCTCAACGCCTTCCGCGAGCGAGGGCTGAGCGTCGGCTACAGCAAACCCCTGGGCCAGAGGATCAAGGGCTCCGCCGGGCATGTGCTCCACGACGACGCCATGCTCATCGCCTCCTTCCTCGGGCGCGAGTTCAGCCAGGAGCTGGACATGGCGATCCCCCTGCCCTCCGGGCGCGTCGAGCGCGAGTTGGAGGACCTGGACTCGGCCGACCTGCGTCAGCGCGTGCGGGACGTGTACGACAAGCTCGCGGCCGAATACGACGTGGTCGTGATGGAGAGCATGGGCCACGTCGCCGCGGGCTCGTGCCTGGGGGTGTCCTCCGCCGAGGTCGCCACGACGGTCGGCGCGCGGACGCTGCTGGTTTCCGGTGGCGGCATCGGCCGGGCGCTCGATGAGATCGCCCTGTGCTCGACCTTCCTGACCGCGCGGGGCGCGGACCTGGTCGGCGTGGTGATGAACAAGGTCTGGCGCGAGAAGTACGACCGTGTGAAGCACGCGGCCGGGCGCGGGCTGGACTACTTCGGCCTCGACTCGTTCGGCGTCGTGCCCTTCGAGGACGTGCTGGCCTCACCGACCGTCCACCAGGTGCACGGACACGTGGGCGGCAAGCTGATCGCCGGCGAGGAGTACCTGGAGAACCGCGTAAAGCACACGATCGTCGCGGCCATGGAGACCGAGAACATGGTCCGCTACATCAAGCAGGGCACGCTCGTCATCACGCCCGGTGACCGGAGCGACAACATCCACGCGGCCTTGAGCGCCCACATGCTGGAGGCCAAGGGCCCGGAGACCGTGGTGGGCCTCATTCTCACCGGCGGCATCGCCCCGACCGGCTCGGTACAGCGGCTGATCCAGGACGCCCGCATGCCCGTCATCCTCGCCCGCGAGGACACCTACCAGGTCGCCAGCACGCTGCGCCAGACCGTCTTCAAGATCACCCCCGAGGACCGAGAGCGGATCGAACGGGCCATCGGCATCATGGGCGAGTACGTGGACGTAGACCGGCTGCTCGAGTTGATGCATTCATAGCGAAAGGTTCGTCTCGGGCGGCGTCCGTGGACCGCCAGGTGAGCATGCTGACGACCGGCCTGTGCGCCGAGCCCTCGGCCTCGACCACGCGGCTGCTGCGCGTACGCAGCTCGCCCGTCGTGTAGATCGCGTCCACGCGATACGCCGCGGGCCACTGGCCCGGCCGGGACCGCCAGGTGGCATGGCTCTCCGGATGGGATGTCACCGCCGCGAAGCTGTCCTGGAAGCCGTGCTCGGACAAGTGCTGCCGCGCCGGCATGTCGGCCGTGCCGCCGAAGTCCCCCAAGACTACGGCGGGCACGTCTTTCGAAAGCGCTTCCATCACGGCCCGCAATTCCTCCAACTGGCGCTGCTCGACCTTCTTCTTGCGCTCCAGGAGGTCCCACAAGCCCTCGCCCTCGCGGAAGCCGATGACCGCAAGATGCACGGCCGCGACCTCAAGCTCTCGCCCGCCCAGCCGCGTGCGCACAACCCAGCCGCCGTACGGCCCTTGAGCGGTCGGCACGTGCCGGACCGTCTCGAACGGCGCCTGGGCGAGGATGGCCATGCCGCCCGTCGCGCCGTGATGCAGAAACCGCATGTGCGGATAGCGGTCCGCCAGGTGCAGCCGGTACACGTCCTCGAACTCCGGCGAGGTCTCCTGGCAGCAGATGAGATCGGCGTCCAGCTCGGCGAGCGTCTCGGCTGTCTGCCTGGCGTTGCCGAGCCATCCGTTGACGTTGTACGTCGCCAAGGCGAACGGCTCTGCGGCCGGGCGCGTGGCCGGCCGCATGGCCGGCTCGGGCGAGGGGCCCTCCTCGCGGTCGGCAACGCCTTCGGACGGCGTGCAGGCCGTCACCGTGAAGATCGACACGACCGCGACCAGCCACCGCACCAAGATGTGTCCGCGCCGCTTCATTCGCGCACTAACACGATTCTAGGTGACTCCTCACGGCCGCGCCAACCGGCGGGCGACGGGCCGCGCCCTTCCAACGCCCGCACACCCTCCATATACTTGCCGGGCGGCCGAGCTGCGCCGCGGCTTGGGGAAAGGATAATGCCATGCATCGCACGAAGACGCCGCTATGCCTGCTCGCGGCCCTCTGCCTGCTTTCCGCCGGGGCCCGCGCCGAGGACCCGCCCGCCAGCCGCTTCGGGACCGCGGACGGGCCGGCCGGCATGCTCCAAAGAGAGAACCATTACCTGCCGACCGACGTGACGTTTCGAGCGAACGGAGAACCGTTGGCCGTGGGAATCTCGCGAGTATCCCTCGACGCGCCGGGCGGCATCGCCGAGGCCGAGCAGGCACGCGCCCCCGACGAGGCCTCGGACTGCCGGCATACCACATCGCTACACCTGGCCGACGGGCGGACGATACGCGTGCACGTGATGACCTCCCCCGGCCGCATGGAGCTGCACGTCGAGGGAGGCCAGCACGATGACACCCTCATGCTGCACCTGTCCGGCTGCGATCGCGCCGTCTGGCCGGGCGGGTCGGGGTTCCGGGCGGCCCGTCTGGTCGCGGGCGATGGGCCGATCCTGTCCGGACGAGCGACTGCGTTGCAGGACCGCCGCAGCCAGGACGGCCTGGTGCTCGTCGGGCCATCCCGATCGCGCATCCGGCCGTCGCCGGACGGCGCCCGCGTGCGGCTGCCGCTGGGCAGCGCCGAGGGCGACGTGTTTGCCATCGCCCGGTTCCGAGGCGACGCGATGCTCGCCATCGAGCAGGCCGCTCCCGACGCCAAAGCCCAAGCCGGACGACGGCCGGCAAAGGACGCCGCCCGCGAGCCGCGCGACCCGTTGGACATACCCCGCGACGAATGGGCCGACGCGCCGCAGCCGCGGAACGAGTGGCAATGGTGGTCCGGCACGGAACGGGCCTTTCGACCGTTGCTGGCCGACCCGCGCGAGGCCCGCGTACGGCTGGGCTGGCTGTACGACGCGCACGCGGAGAAGTTCTTCACGGCCGGGCTGGGCGGCGAACTGGTGGTCGCCCGTCGGGAGCTGGGGCCGGAGGAGGAACTGACATTCGGCCTGCGCGGGCTGATCATCAGCCGGCTCAACTCCTGCCGGTCCAGCTTCCCCATGTACAACACGGACTTCTTCGGCGGCGTCTCGGCCGGGTACCGCCGCGGCGACGACGCCTTCGAGCTGTACCTCTACCACGAGAGCTCGCACTTGGGCGACGATGTGCCCGAGATCTCGCCGGTGCGGAAGATCGAGTTCAGCCGGGAGGCGCTGCGCCTGCTCTGGTCGCACGACTTCGGCGACCTCCGGGTCTACGGCGGCCCCACGCTCAACCTTCGGGCCGAGCCCGAGGAAATCGAATGCTCCCCCACGCTCCAGCTCGGCGGCGAGTACCGCTGGAGCGCGTTCGGCCGGCCGTTCTATGCGGCCGCGGACGCTCAGTCCCGCGAGCACAACGACTGGCGCGTCAACATCGCCGCGCAGCTCGGTATGGAACTGGGCAAAGACCTGCCCGAGCGCCATCGACCGCGGGTGTTCGTCGAATTCTTCAACGGCTTCTCCGAGATGGGCCAGTTCTGGGACGAGCGCGAGACGTACTTCATGGTCGGCTTCGGCTATGATTTCTGACGAACGCCGCGCCCGCGAAGGAGCCCCAAACGCATGAACACGGGCACCGTCGAGTTGCATGGGGAATCGATCCCCCTCACGGCCGCCGACACGATCATCGTCGGGGCGGGCGCCGCGGGCATGAGCTGCGCGGTGCAGCTCGTGCGCTTCCGCCGGGCCCGAGGCATGCCCGAGCCCGAGCGGGGCGTGCTGGTCGTCACCGGCGGGCTCGCGCTGGGGGCCAGCCGCATGAGCGGCTCGGATAAGCAGACGTACTACAAAATGGGCTCGTCGCCGCGGGTTCCCGATTCCGCCGAGGACTGTGCGGAGGCCCTGACGCGATCGGGCTGCTGCCACGGGGATACGGCTCTGGTCGAGGGCGTCTGCTCGCCGCGGGCCTTCTACAACCTGGTGGAGCTGGGCGTGCCGTTCCCGCACGACGCGGACGGAGCGTTCATCGGCTACAAGACCGACCACGACCCGCGCGAGCGCGCCACCTCCGCCGGCCCGAAGACCAGCCGAATCATGGCCGAGCGGCACCAGGAAGAGGCCGAGCGCCTCGGTGTACGGATCATCGACCGCCACCCGGTCATCGAGCTCATCACGTCCGGCGACGGCCCCGACCGGCGGATCGTCGGAATGCTCTGCTTCGACCTCGGCAGCGCAGACACGCGCTATGCCTGCTTCACGGCCCGGCATTGGGTGCTCGCCGCCGGCGGGCCGGGCGAGATCTACGAGCAGACGGTCTACCCCCGGGGGCAGATCGGCCTGATCGGCCCGGCGCTGCGGGCCGGCCTGACGGCCTGCAATCTCACGGAGAGCCAGTTCGGCCTGGCCAGCACGAAGTTCCGGTGGAACGTCTCCGGCACATACATGCAGGTGATCCCGCGGATCCTCTCGACGGCCGCGGACGGAGCGAGCGAGCCGCGCGATTTCCTTAACGAGTACTTCCCCGACCTGGCGACGATGGCGACGGACATCTTCCTGAAGGGCTACCAGTGGCCCTTCGACGCACGGCGGATCACGGGGCACGGCTCATCGCTGATCGACATGGCCGTGCACCGCGAGACGGTCGTCCGTGGTCGCCGCGTATGGATGGACTTCCTGAGCAATCCGGTCGGCGGCGAGGAGGCGGACGAGTTCCACATCTCCGGGCTTGGCGACGAGGCGGTCGAGTACCTGGAAGCGACCGGCGCTCTCCAGGGCACGCCGATCGAGCGGCTGGCGCACATGAACCCGCCCGCCATCGACATTTACGCCGAGAACGATATCGACCTGTGGAACGAGCCGCTGGAGATCGCCCTCTGCGCCCAGCACATGAACGGCGGCTTCGCGGTGGACACTTGGTGGCGCAGCCGCATTCCCGGCACGTTCGTCATCGGCGAGATGGCCGGCACGCACGGCGTGAAGCGGCCGGGCGGGGCGGCGCTCAACGCCGGGCAGGTCGGCGCGATGCGCGCGGCTGAGTACATCGCGGGGGTATGCGAGCCGGACGAGCCCTCCGCAGCCGACGCGGCGCCGGTGCTTTCAGAGGCGATCGTCCGCACGCTGGAATGGATCGAGCAGCTCACGGCCGGGGCAGGCGGACCGACTCGGACGCCCGATGAGGCCATGGGCGAGATCGGCCGGCGGATGACCCGCTACGGCGCCCATCTTCGGTCACGGGACGGCGCCCGGCGCGCCCTCGACGAGGCGCTCCGGCTCGACCGGGAACTCGGGCAAACCGGCCTGAAGCTCTCCGAGCGGGGCGAGCTGCCCAAGGCCGTGGAGGCCGTACAGCAGTGCCTGGCGCACGTGGCGATCCTCAAGGCCATTTGCGCGATCCTGGAGCGCGATGCGGGCAGCCGCGGCAGCCACTGCATCCTCGACCCGTCGGGCGAGCCGATGCACCCGTACCTGACCGACCCGGAGACGGGCGCGCCGTACCGCTTCCTGCCCGAGAACGAATCGCTACGCGAGGAGATCCTGCACCTGGCTTACGATCCGTGCGCCGAGGACCTCTTTGGGACGTGGGTCGAGCCGCCGCGCCCGATGCCCCGGCGAGACGCCGCCTTCGAGACCGCGTGGCGCGATTACCGCGACGGGGCGATCTTCGATACCTAGTCCATGCACCTCGGGCACGTTCTGGCACTGGCCGTCGGGCTTGGCGCGGACGCCATGAGCGTTTCCGCCGCCATCGGCGTTCGCTGGCACGGCCACCGCAGAGCGCTGCGTCTGGCGTGGCATATGGGGCTGTTCCAATTCGGAATGCCGCTTGTCGGCTGGCTGTGCGGCCGGCAACTCGCGGGCGTCCTGTTGCGTGCGGGCCGGTATGTCGGGACGGCTCTGCTGCTGGTGATCGGCGGGAAGATGCTCATCGAGGCGTGGCGGTCGAGACCGGGCTCCGTGGCGGAATCCGTGGAACACAGCGCCGAGCGACACATCCGGAAGGCCGACCCGACCCGCGGTTGGTCGCTGATCGGACTATCGGTGGCGGCCAGCGTCGACGCTCTCGTGGCGGGATTCTCGCTGGCAGTCGCGGGGAACGAATCCATCTGGCTCAACGCCCTGGTCATCGGTCTCACGGCCGGGGCGATGTCACTCGTGGGGGTTGCGATCGGCCGACGTGCGGGACGGGCCTTCGGCCGCGCCGCCGAGTTCGGCGGAGCGCTGGCCCTGATCTGCGTTGCTCTGAGCTTCCTCTGGCTGTGAGGGCTACCTGCGCCTGAGCAACAGCAGCGCGCCGGTGCCGAGCAGCAGCAAGCTCGCCGGCTCCGGCACCGGGCTCGGGGCGGCCGGGCTGTCGCCCGCCGGTTCCGGTATGGGCAACGGCGTCGCGGGCTCGTACTCGCACAAGCCGAAGTCGGAATCCAGCCGCTCCCAGCGCCGGGGCGGCTCGCGCGGCGCCTCCGACGCGCCGATCCGGATCGGCGGCGCGTAGACCGCGATGTCGGTACTCAGCAAACCGCCGAAGCCGACCCGGACGTTATGCTCCCGTCGCGCAAAGTGCATCACGACGTAGCCCGTCGGGTTCACTTCGTCCGTGCGAACGTCCAGGAAGCCGTCCTTGTCAGAATCCGGCAAGAGCCCCGTGTGAGTAAGGAGTTCCGTCTCGGATTTGTCCGAGCTGAAGCGGCCCAGACTCGCCGCGACCCCGCCGGAGACCGTCATCGACGCGGGATCCGCATACTCGACGGGAAGCAAGTCGGCCGGCGCGGTGGCCGTCAGCGCGGCCGCCACAACCGGCACGATGAGTATTCTGCAACGCATGGCTGGCTCCGCTCTCGCCCTCAGACGGCAACGGGCGGCTGGAATTACGGTCCGGCGCGCGGCGGCCCGCCGCCGATTCCGGCGTACCGGCCACCGCAGGGGAACCCTACGATTCCGCCGGAGCGCAAGCCAAGCGCCGAGGCAAGCGTGCGGCTTGAGATGAGTGAGGACGCCGGCGCCCGTCTATCGGGCCGCCAGAAGTTGCGACATGCGCGCCGCGATGTCGGCGGCCAGGCGGGCCTCCAGCGCGTTATCACGGCCGAGAGGCGCGACGGAGGCGACCCTCGTCGGACGGGCGGGCAGGTCGCCAGCCACATCCTGAACCGGGTAAGCACGCAACTCGCGTTCGGCGCGACCCGTGTACAGATCGCGCGCCTGGGAGGTGCTCGTAACGGCCGGCACGGGGCGGTCCGACCGGGAGACCTCCACGCGAACCAATGCCTGGTACCCCGCCTCGTCGCCTTCCGCCGGGGAGATCTCCACGCGGGCGGTGCGGTAGAAGGTGTGCAGTGCCGACTCGGCCAATTGGTCAGAGGTGGTGACGTCCTTGCGCCAGAATTCCGCGGGGTACATGGACGTCATGCGCTTCGTCTCGATCGTCCCGCTACGACGGTCCGACCAGTCCACTTCGAAACGGTACTCCCGAAGGACATCCATGGACGCCCGCCACGCCGCCTCAAAGCGATACTCTTCCGCCGTCAACTCCCGGTCTTCCGTGGGGATTCCCGGTCGCTGACACCCCCCCACCGCGACCGCAACGGCTGCGACGCAGCCAAGCCAGACCCAGCCGATGGCGATCCGCGCCGGACGATAGTTCCGCTTGAGCCCTTGCATGGCGGGCATTGTATCGTACGTTCCCGGTAGAACAAGCTACAACCTGGAGCCGGGCCTCCCCCTGCCCGGCGCCAATGCCCCCAGCCCCGGTGGCTCCCCGCCCGCCTCCGGGGCGTTCTTTTGCGCGGTTGCGCGGCCTTCCGCAACAGGGCGGCTCGGCGGTATCATGTCCAGCATTCGGCGTGGCGGCCCGGGGTCACCTGCACGGGCGACCGCGCCCGGAGGATCCCCATGCGCATCGTGGCCGGAGCGTACAAGGGGCGGAACCTGCTCTCCCCGCCCAAGGGCGCCGTGACGCGTCCCATCACCGGCATGGCCAAGGAATCGCTGTTTCAGATTCTCGCCCCGCGGATGCCGGATGCGGTGGTGGCGGACCTCTACAGCGGCACGGGCACGCTCGGGCTCGAAGCCCTCTCGCGCGGGGCCGCCCTGGCGTGCTTCGCCGAACGGGCCGCCGGGGTAGTGGCACGGCTGCGGCGGAACATCGAGCAACTCGGGGTGGAGGAGCGCTGCATCGTCTGGCGGGGGAACGTCGAGACGCAACTGGCCCGGTGGCTGTCGGAGCTGTCCCGACCGGTGGACGTGGCCTTCGTGGACCCGCCCTACGCGGCCGCACGCCGCTGGGACTGGGCCCAAGCCGAGCGGCGGCTCTTCGACCCGTTGGCGGCGGCGCTGTCGCCGGAAGGCACGGTGGCGCTGCGTCTTCCGGCCGACGTGGTAATCCCGGAGCGGGTCGGAGCTCTGGCCGTCGGCCGCATGAAGCAGTACGGTGACATGACGGTGGCACTGCTCCGCGCCGCGGAGGAAGGCGGCTGATCCATGGCAAAATCGTCGTACACGTACTTCGAGCCGGACAAGATCGCCCGGCTGCGGAACCTGAGCTTGGTCGCACGATCGGCCGTGGAGGGGTTCATCTCGGGCCTGCACCGGAGCCCCCACCGCGGCTTTTCGGTCGAGTTCACAGAGCACCGCGAGTACGCCCCCGGAGATGACATCCGCCACCTCGACTGGGTCGCCTGGGGACGCTCGGACCGCTACTACATCAAGCAGTACGAGCAGGAGACGAACCTGCGAGCCCACATCCTGCTGGACGTCAGCGCCTCGATGAACTACCGCCATGAGACGGAGCTGACGAAGTTCGGCTACGGCTGCTTCCTGGCTGCCTGCCTGAGCTATCTCATGTGCCGGCAACAGGATGCGGTGGGGATGATCGCCTTCGACGAGACCACACGGTTCCACCTGTCCCCGGCCTCGACGCCGGCGCATCTGGACCGGATCTTCAAGCGGCTCGAGATGCTCCGCCCCGGCAATCGCACCGCCCTGGCAGGTACGTTCCACCAGCTCGCCCAGCGGATCGCCAAGCGCGGGCTCGTGGTGGTCATCTCCGACCTATACGACGACCAGGACGAGATCCTCCGCGCCCTCCAGCACTTCGTCTACAAGAAGCATCAGATCATCGTATTCCACGTGCTCGACCCCGCCGAGCTGGCGTTCCCTTTCGAGCGGATGAAGTCGTTCGTGGACATGGAGACCGGCGAGCGCGTGCAGGCCGACCCGCGACAGGTCAGAGACGCCTACGTGGAGGAGATCAACGCCTTCATCGAGCGGTACCGGCGCGAGTGTTCCGAGCGGAACATCGAGTACGTCGTCGCCCGGACGGATGAACCCTACGACCGCATGCTGCTGCGCTACCTGTCGCGGCGGAGGACGGCGCTGCGATGATGCTCGGACTCACGTTCACAACACCCGCACTGCTGATCGGCACAGTCGCCGCGCTGATCCCCGTGGCGCTGCACCTGCTCTCCAGCGCGCGGGCGCGGGAAGTGCCGTTCCCCACCGTGCGATTCCTCCAACGAAGCATGCGGCGAACGGCGCGGCGCCGCCGCATACGCAACTGGCTGCTCCTGCTGCTGCGAGCCGCGCTCTTGGGGTTCCTCGCTTTCGCCGTCGCCGAGCCCAAGTCCGTGGTCCGGGCCGGGGCGCCCACCGGGCCGCGGCCCTACGCGGCAGTGCTGATCTTGGACAACAGCTTCTCGATGGCGGCACGGGTCGATCCGGCCCGGCCGGACTCGGCGAGCTTGTTCGACCGCGCCCGCGCCACCGCGGCAAAGCTTCTCCGATCGGATGCCCCGCCCGCACAGGCCGCGATCCTGACAACCTGCCACCCGCCCGGCACCGACGCCGCGCCGCCGCAACGACTCCGCCGCCAAGTCGAAGAGCTGGAGGTGACCTTGGCGGGCATGGACGCGCCGAGCGGCGGGCCCGATCGGCTCCGCGCCCGACTGCGCGACGCGGCCGAGCTTCTGAGCCGCGCCGAGCACGAGGAGCGAATCGTCTACCTGTTCACTGACGCGCAAGCTACTTCCCATGATGGACTTACCAGCATCCCTGCCTTGGAGGCGGTCGGGGCGCGACTCGCGATAATCCGACCGTTCGACGCGCCGCCGCCCAACGCAGCGGTGACCGACCTGGCCGCGTCCGGCGCGGCCGTGCCGGGCCGGCCGCTGGAGATTTCGGCGACGGTGCAAAACTTCTCGCCCATGCCCGTTCGCCTGACGGCGGAACTGTGGATAGACAATGCGTCCCAGCCGGCCGGGAGCCGGACCGTCCTGCTCCCGGCTGCCGGCAACGAGTCAGCGCGACAAGACGTGAAGTTCGCCTACATGCCGGAGACCGTCGGGCCGCTGACCGGCCGCGTGCGCATCGCCCCGGCCGGCACCGACACGCTCGACGCCTTACCTCTCGACGACGAGCTGGCCTTCAGCGTCGAGATTCGGGACCGTGCGCGAGTGGTCGTGGTGCATGGCCCGAGCGGGCGAACCGACCCGCCGCAGAACGCGCCGTCCGCCCTCTTGCGCAGCGCGCTTGCCCCATTCGCGGGTACAGATCGCCCCTGGGCGGTCTCGCTCCTGCCGGCCGAGGGCATCAACGCGGCGGCCTTCGAGCCGCGGCACCTGGCCGGGATGGATGCCGCCTTCTTCGCCGATGTTCCCAGCTTCACGCCGGAGCAGGCGGAGGCCGTCGCCGACTTCGTGAAGCGCGGCGGGCGGGCCGCGTTCTTCCCCGGCCCGCGCGTGGACGTGGCCAACTACAACGCACTGCTCAGCCCCGAAGGCGCCGGCCTGCTGCCGGGCATGATCCAACCGGCGACCGGCGCGGTCGGCCCAAGCGGAACGGGCCGGCTCTCCCGCCGCTCCGACGGCACCCATCCGCTGCTGACCGGACTGTACGACGATGCCTCCCGCTATCCGCGCGTGGAGGTCATGCGGCACTACCCCATCGAGCTTCGCAAGCCCGAGGCGGACGTCGCACTTCGGCACGCGGCCGCGCGGGCGGGCGATGGCGGCGACCCGCTGATCGTCACCTGCCCGGCCGGGCGCGGGCATGTGCTGCTCAGCGCGATCCCCGCCACTCGCGTGTGGAGCAACCTGCCCGCCCGGCACATCTTCCTGCCGATGGTGGTACACCTGGCCATCGGGCGCGGGATCGAGTCGCTGTCCGTCGGCCTGTACGAGACCGGTGCGGCCGCCGTCCTGCCCGTCCCCTCGGCAACCGAGCGCGTGACCGTAACCCCGCCCGAAGGCCGTGCCGTCCCCGCCGAGCTGCGGGACGGGCGGGCCGTATTCGGCGAAACCTGGCGCCTCGGGCGATATGAATGGGCCGCGACGACCGAGGACGGCGCCCGAGTGGCAGGAGGAGCGTTCCACGTGCATCTGCCCGCGAGAGAGTCGGACCTCAGATCGGCGCCCGAGGAGGAGTTGGCCGCCGCGTTGGACGCGGCCGGCGTCCGGGCCGCGCATATCGGTGCGGCTCTGCCGGACTGGCCAAGCCGGCGGACCGAAGCCGCCTCGCCCCCGCCGCGGCTGTGGTGGGACCTCGTGCTGATGGGCGTGATCCTGCTTCTGGTGACCGAGTCGATTGTGGCAAACCGCCGCCGCTCGGCCGCGCCGCGGCCCGCCGCGTGAGCGCCCCTCAGGCCGCAAGCCAAGTGCGCACGCCCTCATAGATGAACTTGCCGCCAAGCAGCGCCATCACGGCCGCACAGCCGGCCAGCACATATCGCTGGCTTTTCGGGCCCAGAACCCGCGTGCCGTGATAGCTTGCCACGGACAGCACCTCCAGCCAGACCAGATCGCACAGCCAATGAATGACGGCGAACAGGGCGAACGCCACGACGCCCAGCTCCGCTGCCTGCGTTGCCAGCGCCAGTCCCACCGTCGCCCACCATAGCAGGTAGTACGGGTTGCCCATGGTAAGCATGATGCCCGTCATCAGCGGACCGCGCTTGGCGGCGAGCGGCTGGGCCTCAAGGGGGCGGCGGGCAGCCATGGCCATCTGCACGGCCATGAAAACCAACATCGCTCCGCCCACGAGCCCGATGCCGACCCGCACGGACGTGACCCGGAACACCGCCCCCGCGCCGAGCACGATTACGACCATCAGCGGGAACTCGACGGCCCCATGCCCGGCCGCGATGAGAGCCCCCGCATGCGGACGCCGTGTGCCGGCACTGATGGTAGCAGCCGTGACCGGGCCCGGCGCCATCACGCCCGACAGGGAGATAAGCGCCGCCTGGGCCAGGAACAGTGCGATCTCGCCGGCCATGTCGGCTCCGCCTCAGTCCTGCTCCGCGGCCCGCTTTTCCCAGCGAGCGATCTCCTTGAGCCGCTCTACAATCGGCAGGTGCTGGGTGCAGGCCTCCTCACACTGGCCGCACTCGATGCACTCGTCCGCCTCGGCCTGCCGCCCGACGAGTATGCCCCAGTTGTGTTGCGTGCCGATCTCGTTGACCATCTCCTCCTCCGTCTTGCCGAACAGGAGCTTCGGGTTGTAGAACTGCATGTAGGACGGGACGGGGATATTCTTGGGACAGCCCTCGCAGTAGCCGCAACCCGTGCAAAGCTCGTTCATATTCGCGCTGAGATGCGCACGGACGTCCTGAATGTCCGCCTGGGTAAACGGCTCCGCGCTGTCGGCGATGCGGCAGGCGAAGTCCACATGCTGGCGGTTCGTGAAGCCGACCAGCGTGACGGTGATCTGCGGTGCGCCGACCAGGAACCGAAGCGCCGCTTCCGTCGGCGTCTCGTCGCCGCGGGCGAGGAAGGCCAGCTCCCTCTCGTTCTTGGGGATCTCGCCGCCGCCCAGCGGGTTCATCGCCACCACGCCAAGCCCCGCCTGGTGCGCCGCCTCGATGCCTTCCCAGCGATACGGGAAGTTCAGCAGATTCACCCCGAGCAGCACGCCCTGGAACTTACCGGACTCGACGATTCGCCGGATCTCCCCGCCCGGCTGGTGGCTGGAGAACACGATGTGCTCGATCAGCCCCTCGTCCCTACAGGCCTCAAGCCCCTCATACATCCCACCGGGCCGCACGGCCAACTCGTAGTGATCCATCTTCCGCAGGCACCAGACGTGGAAGAAGTTGATGCGCTCGATGCCCATGCGGTCCAGCGACTTGTGCACCGCCTCCCGGGCCGCCTCGGCCGTCTCGAAGCTCGTCGGCATCGCCTTGGTCGCGACGTAGTACTCGCCCGGCATGTCGCGAAACGCGATGCCGAAGATGTCCTCGCTCTTGCCGTAGCCGGGGGCCGTGTCGAAGTAGTTGATGCCCTGCTCGCAAGCGTAGCGGACCAGCTCGGCGTTCTGCTCATCGGGCCGCTGCTGGTCGAACCGCATGCCGCCGAAGCCGACGACCGACACGCGCTTACCCGTATTGCCGTATTCCACGTATTTCATGGTGCACTCCGTTGGCGCATGGGGATCGAGGAAGATCCTACCCTAGCAGGTCCCGGCCGGGACGTGCAAGGCGGCCGGGCAGCGCCGGCCGCGCTATAGCGCCCGGCGGATGCTCTCGGCCAGCTCGGCCATGCGGCCTTCGGGGTAGCTCCCGGCCGGCCAGTTGAACTGGAACGCGTCGCCCTTGTCGCGGGGGATCACGTGGAAGTGCACGTGAGGGACCTCCTGGTGGGCAACCTTGCCGTTGTTCTGGAGCACGTTCACGCCCTCGCATCCGGTGGCGGCCTGCACCGCCTTGACCAGCGAGGGCAGGTGCTTCAGCACGGCCGCGGCGGTATCCGAGGGCATCCGGTCCGTCGTCTCATAGTGCTCCCGCGGAATCAGCAGCGCGTGCCCCTCCGCCAGCGGCGCGATGTCCATGAAGGACATCGCGGCGTCATCCTCGATGAGCTTCTCACAGGGGATGTCGCCCGCCACGATCTTGCAGAAGATGCAGTCCGGGTCGGTATGTACCATGGCTTTCACCTCCCGAATCCATTCCACCCGCCGACCGCGCAGAAGTCAACGGCAGGCCGACGCTCGCCGACCTGCCGCTGTTGAGTTCTTCGGAACCCCTTGCTGCGGGCTACTCGTCCTTCTTCTCTTGCTCGCCGGCGTCGCCCTCGGTCTGCTCGGGCTCTTGCTCGACCGTTTCGGGCTGCTCGGCCGCGGCTTCGCTCTCCTCGGCAGGAGCTTCGGCGGCGGGCTCGGCCTCCGTCTTCGGTCCGGCCTCATCCTCGGCAGATTCCCGCGCGGGCTTACGCGCCCCGGACGCCTTCTTCGCCGCGCGGAACGCCTCGCGCCGCTTGGCCGCACGGGCCCGCCGCTTGGAGGTCGCCGACGGCCCGCCTTCCTCGGCCGTGGATTCCTCGACAAGCTGGAGCACGACCTGCCGGCCCGCATCGCCGATGCGGCGGTCCGACAGATGGATGATCCGCGTGTATCCGCCGGGACGGTCAGCATAGCGAGGGGCAATGTCGTCGAAGAGCGCCTGGACGACGGTCTTGTCCATCGGGTCACCGTCCTCGTCGTGCATCTTCGGGTCGCCCAGCTCGCGGATCACCAGCCGCCGCGCGTGCAAGGTGTTGCGCCTCGCCCGCGTGATGAGCTTCTCGACGAATCGCCGCAATTCCTTGGCCTTCGCCTCCGTGGTGCGGATGGCCCCGTGCTGGAACAGGGCGGCCGCCATGTTCCGCCGGTCCGACACCCGGTGGGTCGGCGTACGGCTGAGTGTTCTTCCTGCCATTCGATGACGCATGGATGCACCTTCCGCCTATCTCAGGGGCGGGCCGGCCTGTCAGCCGGCGCTCGCCTCGGCGTTCTCCTCCTCCGGCAACGGCACGTTCATGCCGAGCGACAGGCCTAGCTCATCGAGCTTCTTCTTGACCTCGCGGAGCGAGGTCTTGCCGAAGCTGCGAATCTTGAGCAGCTCGGCCTCGGCCATGTTGACCAACTGCCCGACGGTGTCGATCTGTGCCGCCTCCAGGCAGTTGCTCGACCGCACCGAGAGATCCAACTCGTGGACGCTCATCGAGAGCTTGCCCTGAAGCTCCACGTCCATACTGGGACCTTCCTCGGTCTTGCCGGTCTCGGCGATCTGCTCGCCGAGTTCGAAATACTGCACGAACGGGTTGAGGTGCTTGCGGAGGATCTTGGCGGCCTCGACCATCGCCATTTCGGGCGTGATCGTGCCGTTGGTCCAGATCTCCAGCACCAGTCGGTCATAGTTCGTCCGCTGGCCGACGCGCGTCTCTTCCGTGTTGTAGCGGACGCGCTGGACCGGGGAGAAGGACGCGTCGACAAACAGGCGTCCGACCTCCTGCTCCTCGTCGGTTTCCGGGATCTCGTCGCCGGCGGCGATGTACCCCCGGCCGGTCTCGACGACCAGCTCCATGTCGAAGGCGACGTTGTCGGTCAGCGTCGCCAGGACCATATCCCGGTTGATGATCTCAATGCTCGGGTCGGTCTCGATCATCTCGGCCTTCACGGGGCCCTTGACCTCGCTGTGGAGCCGCAAGGTGCGGGGCTCGTCCGTGTGGGACTTGATGACCAAGCTCTTGACGTTCAGGACGATGTCCGTGACGTCCTCGAGGACGCCCGGCATCGAGGTGAACTCGTGCTCGGCGCCGGCGATCTTCACGCTGGTCACCGCGGCGCCTTCGAGACTGCTGAGCAGGATTCGCCGCAGCGAGTTCCCGACCGTCGTGCCGAACCCGCGCTCGAACGGCTCGACCGTGAACTTCCCGTACGTCGGGGTCGAAACCGCCTGATCGCTGACTACCCTTGTGGGCAATTCCAGGCCGCGCCACCGTATTCGCATTCCCTATGCCTCCCATCCGCTGGGGGTTCTGTTCGCTCGTCGACGGACCGTTACTGGCTGCACATCTCGACGATGAGCTGCTCTTCGACCGGGATCATCACGTCGTCCCGGCTGGGCATGGCCGTCACCTCGGCCTCGAGCTTGACCAGGTCGAGCTTGAGCCAATTCTGCAGGTGCGGCTCGCCGAGTTCTTCCAGGCGAGCGCGAACCATGTTCTTGGACCGGTCGGATTCCTTGATCGTGATCCTGTCCCCGACGCGGACCAGCCGGCTCGGCACCGTCACGCGGCGCCCGTTCACGTAAATGTGACCGTGGCCGATCGTCTGCCGCGCCGCGGCACGCGACGAGGCCAGGCCGAGCTTGTATACCACATTGTCCAGCCGCCGCTCCAGGATGCGAAGCAACTCGGAACCCGTGTTGCCACGGATTCGCTCCGCCTGCTGGAAGTACTTGCGGAACTGCTTCTCGAACACGCCGTAGTACCGCTTGACCTTCTGCTTCTCGCGAAGGCGCAGACGATACTCGCTGCCGCGCCCACGGCGCCAACTGTGCTGCCCGGGCGGCGCGTTGCGCCACTGGCGCTCCATCGGGCACTTGGCCGTCTCGCACCGGGTCCCCTTGAGCATCAGCTTGATGCCCTCCCGGCGGCACAACCTGCATGACGGTCCGGTGTAACGTCCCATGTCTTCCCGTTCTCCTGTCTGCCGCTTCCGCTAGACGCGACGCTTCTTGCGAGGACGACACCCGTTGTGCGGAATCGGGGTGGCGTCCTGGATCGACACGATCTTCAATCCGGCGGCCTGAAGGGCCGTGGCGGCGCTTTCCCTGCCGCTACCGGGGCCCTTGACCATGATCTCGACCTCCCGCAGGCCGGCCTTGCGGGCCTCACGGGCGGCCGTCTCCGCGGCGCGCTGCGCGGCGAACGGCGTGCTCTTGCGCGATCCCTTGAAGCCGATGTTGCCGGCCGAGGCGCTGGAGATCACGTCGCCCTGGGCGTCCGTGATCGTCACCAGGGTATTGTTGAAGGTCGCCTTGATGTGCGCCACGCCGCGTGCGGCGCTGGTGCGCTTGGCCTTCTTGGGTTTGCCTTTCTTTGCGGACTTCGCCATGGGCTATCGCATCTCCTTGACCGACTTCTTGCCGGCGACGGTCTTCTTCGAACCCTTCCGCGTGCGGGCGTTCGTCCGTGTCCGCTGTCCGTGCACGGGCAGCCCGCGGCGGTGCCGCAGGCCCCGGTAGCAACCGATATCCCGCAACCGCGCGACGTTCTGTTGAAGCTGCCGACGAAGCTGACCCTCGATCACGAAATCGCTGTCCAAAATGCCCGCGATCCGCGAGAGGTCCTCTTCGCTGAGCTGCTTGGCTCGGACGTGCGGGTCGATCCGGGCCTTGTCGCAGATCTGCCTGGCCGCGGCCGGACCGATACCGTAGATATACCGCAGAGCGATCTCCGCGGGCTTGTTGTCCGGAATGTCCACACCTGCAATTCGGGGCATACGTCCCTCTCCCGACGGCTACTTCTGCCGCTGCTTATGCTTCGGGTTCGTGCAGATCACGCGCACGACGCCCTTGCGCCGGATGACCTTGCAGTTCTCGCAGATTCTCTTGACCGAAGCTCTGACCTTCATGGCTGCACCTGTGTCTCGCGTCGCGGGCCGGGCCCGCGGCGTGTCTATCGCGTCAGCACCTCCACGCCGTCGGCCGTGACCGCCAGCGTGTTCTCAAAGTGCGCCGACGGCAACCGGTCGCGCGTGCGTACCGTCCAGCCGTCCGGCGCGTATTCCACCGCCGCGGTGCCGAGGTTCACCATCGGCTCGACCGCGAGCGTCATGCCTTCCCGCAACTCGATGTCGTGCGCCAGCAACTCGCGCGACACGAAGTTCGGCACCTTCGGGTCTTCCCACATCTCCCGGCCGATGCCGTGCCCGACGAAGTCCCGCACGACCGCCAGCCCTTCGCCCTCGACGTACGTCTGCATCGCGCCGGCCACCGTCGACCACATCTCGCCCGGCCGGATCATCTCCTGGGCGACGCCCAGCGCGTTTCGGGTCACGCTGACCAGACGGGCCGTCCGCTCGTCGACCTCGCCGACGATGAACGTCTCGGCCGCATCGCCGCACCAGCCGTCCAGCCGGACGCCGAAGTCGACGCTCAGCACGTCTCCGTCCCGGATCGCCCGGTCGGAGGGGATGCCGTGCACGACCTCGTCGTTGAACGAGGCGCAGATGCTGCCGGGAAACGGCCCCGCGCTGCCTCGACCGGGCACGCCCTTGAACAGGCAGGCGGCGCTTTCGGCCGCGCACATCCGCTCGGCCTCGTCGTTCAGTTCTTTGGTTGTCACGCCCGGGGCGACCATCTCGCCCATTCGTTCCAGAACCGAACGCACGATCCGTCCGGCCCGGCGCATCCTGTCGATGTCTTGCGGCGTCTTGAGCTTGATCGCCATCCGGCCGCTATCCTTCCTGCTGAAGGGCCTGGAGGGCAGTAACCAAGTCCTGTGTCACCTCATCCGGGGTCTGGTCCCCGTTCACCTCGATCATCTTCACGCCGTCGCAGTTGCGGTAGTAGTCGATCACCGGTTCGGTCTGCTCGCGGTACGCCGCGAGCCGCTGGCGGACGACCGCTTCCGTGTCGTCGTCCCGCTGGGCCAACTCGACGCCGCAGGCGTCACACAGCATGTCGTTCTTCGGCGGCATGAATTTCATGTGGTACAGCTTGCCGCACTGCGGGCAGCTCCGCCGGCCCGTGATCCGCTCGACCACGGCGTCCTCGGAGGCCCGGATCATCACGACGGCATCCAGCGGCTTGCCGGCCGCGGCAAGCTGCCGGTCGAGCGCCTCGGCCTGGGCGACGGTCCGGGGGAAGCCGTCGAGCATCAGACCCGCGCCGCCATCGGCGCTGGTGATCGCCTTGGCCATGATCTCAACGACCAGGTCGTCCGGCACCAGCGCGCCGGCGTTCATGTACTCGGCGAGCTTGCTGCCCGTCTGCGAGCCGCTGGCCCGTTCGGCGCGGAAGATGTCCCCGCTCGACAGGTGCGTCATGCCGAACGCATCGACCAGCCGCTTGGCCTGGGTGCCCTTGCCGGCGCCCGGCGGTCCCATCAGGACGATTCTCAACCGTACGCTCCCTTGATCCGCGTGCTTCCGCCGAGGAAGCCGCCGTAGTTCCGCATCACGAGGTTCGCCTCGATCCGCTGGACCAGATCCAGCGCGACCGACACGACGATCAGCAGGCCCGTGCCGCCCAGGAAGGCCGATACCTGGAACGGTATATCCAACTGAGCGCTGAGCACCATCGGGATCACCGCGATGGCCGCCAGGAACGCGGCCCCGCAGTAGGTGATCCGTTCCATGACGCGCTCCAGGTAGTCCGCGGTCCGCTTGCCCGGCCGCAGGCCGGGGATGAAGCTGCCGTGGTCCCGGAGCTGGTCCGACATGTCCTTGGGCCGGAACTGCACCGTCGTCCAGAAATACGCGAAGAAGAAGATCAGCCCGACGTACGCCAGCACGTACACGTAGCTTCCGTAGCTGAGCGCATCGTTCAGCGACCGGGTCACGTCGTTCTGCCACTTATTCGACATCCAGCCGAATACCACGCCGGGGAAGATCATCAGCGAGGAGGCGAAGATGATCGGCATCACCCCGCCGTGGTTCACGCGCAGCGGCAGGTACTGGCGCTGCCCGCCGTACACGCGCCGCCCGCGGGTGTGCTTGGCCTGCTGGATCGGGATCCGGCGCTGCGCCTGGGTAATGAGGATCGCCCCGGCCACCACGAACAGGAACGCCGCGGCGAGGAACAGAACGTGGATGACGCCAAACTTGCCGTCGGCCCCGAGCAGACTCACGGTCGTCTTGTCAGTCAGCTGGCCGATCGCCCACGGCAGGCGCGAGACGATGCCGGCCATGATGATCAAGCTGATGCCGTTGCCGATGCCGTATTCGTCGATCTGCTCGCCGAGCCACATCAGGAAGACCGTCCCGCCGGTCAGCCCGACGACGCCGATGATGTATGTAATGGTCGACGCGCGGTACTCGGCGTACAGCAGCCCCTGTCCGCGCATGACGTTCATCCAGAACGCCGCCTGGACGAGGCAAAGCAGCACGGTCGCGTAGCGGGTGTATTCCTGAATCTTCTTGCGCCCGGCGGGGCCTTCTTTCTGGAGCCGCTCCAGCGAGGGGACCACGGTCGTCAGAAGCTGGAAGATAATCGAGGCGGAGATATAGGGCATGATGCCGAGGCCGAACAGGGTCGACTGGCTGAGGTTGCCGCCGGTGAACATCCCGAAATAAGCCAATGCCTCACCGTAGCCGCCCGCGCCCTGCTGCGCGGCCCAGCGGGCGATCTCCGTCTGGTCCAAGCCCGGCAAAGGCACGTGGAAGCCGATGCGGTAGATGCACAGCAGCCCGAGCGTGAAGGCCAGCTTGCGCAGCAATTCCGGGATGGAGAAGATGTTCTCCACCGCCCGGTGGATTCGGCTCTCGGACCACAAGCTCCAGTAGTACAGCCAGACGATCAGCAGGCCGCCGAGGATGTGCAGCACGGGCAGCACGAGGGCCTCGGCGCGGACCGCGCCGGTCAACTCGCCCTGCAGCGCCACGCCGCCCTGCCAGACGAGCGAGGCCGCCAAGGCCAGCAGCACGACGCCAACCACCAGTCTGAATATCCGAAACGCCATCTCTGCGTCCTGCCGTCGGGAAAGCCCGGGCTACTCTTGCTCCGTTGAGCCGCCCGCGTCCGTGATCTTCTTGGCGGCCTGCGCGGTGAACTTCACCGCCGCGACCGTCAGCTTCCTGGTCAATTCGCCGTTGCCGAGGATCTTGAGCGGCGGGCCGTCGGGGTCGATCAGCCCGGCCGTCGCGAGGGCCTCGCGGTCAACGCGGGCGCCGTCCTCGAACGCGTTCAGCGCCGCCACGTTAATGATCTGGTATTCATTGCGGAAGCGGGCGTTAGAGAAGCCACGCTGCGGGGTCCGGGCGATGATCGGGTTCTGCCCGCCCTCGAAGCCGAACTGCCGCTTCGCGCCGGCTCGCTGCCCGTAGCCCTTGTGGCCGCGTCCCGAGGTCTTGCCATAGCCCGAGCCGTCGCCGCGTCCGATCCGCTTGCGCTTCTTGTACTTGCCGGCCGTGGTTAGGATTTCTTCCAGCTTCATTTCACTTCCACTCCGCGCAGCTCGGCAATCCGGTCGGCGGAGCGAAGCTGCAGCAGCGCGTCCATGCCGGCCTTGATGAGATTCTTGGGCGAGGTCGAGCCGTACGCCTTGGTCAGCACGTCGTGGATGCCGGCCAGCTCCAGCAGCGGGCGAAGCTTCTTGCCGGCGATGACGCCGGTGCCCTCGGAGGCGGGCACCATCTTCACGCGGGAGGCCCCGCAGCGGCCCAACACCTCGTGCGGGATCGTTCTCCCGTCCAAGCTGACGGGCTTCATGCTCTTCTTGGCCTCGCCGATGCCCTTCTCCACCGCCAGCGGCACCTCATTGGCCTTGCCGTAGCCGATGCCGACCTTTCCGTTGCTGTCGCCGACCACCACCAGCGCGGCGAAGCTGAATCGACGGCCGCCCTTGACGACCTTCGCGCAGCGGTACACCTGCACGACGTTCTCCTGCAGGCCTTCGCTTTCGAGGGTATCCCTGGCTGAGGACCCTCGTCTCTTGCCTCGTCCGCGTTGCATTGCCACGATGATCTACTCCCGCCGCCGGCGCTCGTCGTCGCCGGCGCTAAAACTCCAGTCCGCCCTCGCGCGCGGCCTCGGCCAGAACCTTGACGCGCCCGTGGTACGGGTATCCGTTTCGATCGAAGACGACCTTCTTGATTCCGGCCTCGCCGGCCTTGCTGGCCAGCGCGGCCCCGACGGCCTTGGCGGCCTCGACGTTCCCGCCGCCGGACTCGGCCAACTCGCCCTCCCGGCTCGACGCCGCCACGAGCGTCTGCCCGACGGTGTCGTCCACGAGCTGGGCGTAGATGTTCTTGTGGCTGCGGAAGACCGTCAGCCGCGGGCGGTCCGGCGTGCCGGCGATGTGCTTGCGCACACGTCGCTTGCGCCGCCGCCACCGCGTGTTCTTCTCCTTGGCTGCTTTCATCTTTCTGGGCCTTGTTGGCTTCCGGAAGCTCTGGGTTAGCCGCCGGCGCCGGCGAGGGCCTTGCCCACCTTCCGGCGCACGTGCTCGTCCGCGTACCGCACGCCCTTGCCCTTGTACGGCTCCGGCGGCCGGGCACGCCGCACGCGCGCGGCGAACTCGCCGACCGCCTGCTTGTCCGCGCCGCGGACGGTGAACTTGGCCGGCTGCGTGTCCCCGCGGGCCTGCGGGACCTCGACATCCACCTGGATGCCGTCCGGCACGTCGAACACGACCGGGTGACTTCGCCCGCAGGTCACCGTGAAGGTTTGGCCCTGGAGCTGCGCGCCGTAGCCGACGCCGTAGACCTCCATGGCCTTGGCGAAGCCCTTGGCGCAGCCCTCGACCATATTGGCGATGATGCTGCGGGTCATGCCGTGCAAGCTGCGCATCTCGCCGGTATCGTTGGGCCGCCGCACGGTGATCTGCTTGGCGGACTCGTCCACCTCGACCTGCATTTCCGGCCGGAACGTCCAACTCAACTGGCCGACCGGGCCTTGGACGGAAACGGTGTTCCCGTTGAGCGTGACCTTCACGCCGTCGAGGATGGGAATCGGTTTGGTTCCTATGCGGGACATCGTCGCTCGCTCTCAGCACACGGTGCAGAGCACCTCTCCGCCGACATGCATCTCCCGGCACTTCCGGTCGCTCAGCACGCCGCTCGAAGTCGATACGATGGAAATCCCCAGTCCGTTCAGCGGGCGGGGGATGTCGTCCGCTCCGGCGTAGCGCCGGAGCCCCGGACGACTGAAACGCTTCACCTCGGTCACCACTTCCTCGCCGGCGGCCCCGTACTTCAGGTACACGCGAAGCATGCCCTGCGGGCCCTCCTCGACGCGGCGGTAGTCCTCGATGTAGCCCTCTTCCTTCAGCACCCGGCAGATGCCCTCGCAGATCTTGGAGGCCTTGACGTTGACGGCCTCCTCACGGTTCCGCAGGGCGTTGCGGATGCGGGTCAGCATGTCGGCAATCGGGTCGGACAGACTCATCGCGGTCGTTTCCTTACTACCAGCTCGCCTTGCGCATGCCCGGGATCTTGCCCTCGTTGGCCAGCGTGCGGAGGCAGATGCGGCAGATGCGGAATTTTCGATACACGGCCCGCGAGCGGCCGCACAACTCGCAGCGGCGGACCGTGCGCGTCTGGAATTTCGGCGTCCTGCGGGCCTTGTGAACTTGCGCCTTGGTTGCCATATCTCTGTTCGGTCCTCTACTCGGTTCGGAACGGCATGCCCATGAGGCGCAGCAACTCCCGGGCCTCTTCGTCCGTCTTGGCGCTCGTGGTGATGGCGATGTTCATTCCCTGGGTGTGCCCGATGGAGCTGGGGTCGATCTCCGGGAATACCGACTGCTCGACGAGGCCCAAGCTGTAGCTGCCGCGTCCGTCGAAGCTCGACGGCGACAGGCCGCGGAAGTCCTTCACGCGGGGGATCGCCAGCGAGACCAGCCGGTCGAGGAACTCGTACATCCGTGCCCGGCGGAGCGTGACCTTCACGCCCACGGGCATGCCGGCTCGGAGCTTGAAGTTGCTCACCGACTTGCGGGCCTTGCAGACGACCGGCTTCTGCCCGGTGATGTCGGCAAGCTGCTTCTGGGCCTGTTCGAGCTTGGCCGTCTCCGCGTGGGCGTCGCCGATGCCCATCGACACCGTGATCTTGCGCACCCGGGGCACCTGGAGCGGGTTCTTGTAGCCGAACCGCTCCCGAAGGGCGGGGACGATCTCTTGTTCGTACTGGTCCTGAAGTCGGGGAGTCATGACTGCCTGCTGCCTCGGGCGCTATACCTTGCCGAGCGACGCGCCGGACCGCTTGGCGTATCGCTCTTTCGTACCGTCGTCCATCACGCGGACGCCCACGCGGGTCGGAAGGTTCGTCTTCGGGTCCACCGGCAGGACGTTCGACAGGTCGATCGGCATTTCCTTCTGGATCCGACCGCCCTGGGGGTGCTGCCGGCTGGGCCGCAAGTGCCGGTAGACCCGGCGGACGCCCTGGACGACCACCTTGCCCGTGCGCGTGTCGACCCGAAGAACCTCGCCGGTAGCGCCCTTGTCGTTTCCGGCGATGACCATCACCGTGTCGCCTTTTCGTACGTGCCGTGCCATCGTTCTGCGCTGCCTTGGGTGCGCCGCCTCAGACCACTTCCGAGGCCAGCGACACGATCTTCATGAAGTTCTTCTCGCGGAGCTCGCGGGCGACGGCCCCGAAAATCCGCGTGCCGCGCGGGTTGTTGTCGTTGTCCAGGATGACGGCCGCGTTACTGTCAAAGCGGACGTAGCTTCCGTCCGACCGCCGCACCGGGAATCTGGTCCGGACGATCACGCACTTCACGATCTCACCGGCCTTGACATCGCTGCCGGGCATGGCCCGCTTCACCGAGGCGACGACGATGTCGCCCAGATGGGCCACCCGCCGGGTCAGGCCCTGCCGCCGCGTCGAGCCGCCCAGCACCTTGATGCAGGCCAACTCGCGGGCGCCCGTGTTGTCCGCCACGTTGAGGCGCGTTTCCTGCTGAATCACCGTTCGATCTCGCTCCGGCGGAGGATTCGCACCAGCCGCCACGACTTGGACTTACTCAGGGGCCGGCACGGCGCGATCTCGACGCGGTCGCCCTCACGGGCATCGTTGTTCGGATCGTGCGCCGCCAGCTTCGTTCTTCGCCCGACGATCTTGCCGTACTGGGGGTGCTCGACGAGCGTCTGCACCTCCACGCGGGCGGTCTTGTCCTCCTTGGACGAGACCACCAGGCCCACGCGGGAGCCGCGGCTCTTGGGTTTCCGGTCTGTCTGGGTCGCTTCCGCCATCTTCGCCTACGCTTCCGCTAGCTTGCCTGCCGCCCGGCCGCGAGTTCCCGCTCGCGCTGAACGGTCAGGATGCGGGCAATGTCCCGCTTGGCCCCGACGAGCATGCTCGGATCCTCGAGCTTCTCCGTGACGGCCTGGGCCCGAAGGTCGAACAAGTGCCGGCGCAGCCGGGCCAGTTCCGTGTCCAGTTCCTCGTCCGTCAGTTCTCGTACTTCGCTGATCTTCATCGCTGACGTTCCGCCTATATCGCCGGCCGACGATGCACCAGCCGGCACCGCAGCGGCATCTTGTGGGCAATCAGCCGGAGGGCGCTCTTGGCCGTCTCCTCGTCCACGCCGCCGATCTCGAACAGGACGGTGCCGGGCTTAACCACGGCCACCCAGTCCTTCGTCTCGCCCTTGCCCTTGCCCATTCGCGTCTCGAGCGGCGTGGCGCTGACGGGCTTGTCCGGGAAGACCCGGATGTACACCCGACCCTCGCGATGGAGGTAGTGCGTCGCCGCGACACGCCCGGCCTCCAGTTGTCGGGCCGTGATCCAGCCCTGCTGGGTCGTCTGAAGCCCGCAGTCGCCGAACGCGACCGTATGGCCGCGCGTCGCGTTGCCGCGAATCCGGCCGCGCTGCTGCTTGCGGTGCTTGATGCGTTTCGGCATTAAGGCCATGGGTCAAATCCTGCCTGATCCGTTCCGTTACGACTGATCCGGGCTCTGAGGAGCCCCGCCGGCGGGCGACTCGCCCTCACCGCTCGGCGCCTGCGACTCGGGTGCCGACTGCGCCGGCGCGGCCGTCCTGCCGCCCGATCCGCCGCCGCGCCCGCCTCTGCGTCCACCGCCCGCCCGGGCGGGGCGCTGCTGCTCTCGACGCTGCCGCGCGCGGGTCTTGGCTTGGGCCTGCGCGGCGTCCTCTTCGGCCTTCTGCTCGGCGAACATGCCGCGGTACACCCATACTTTCACGCCGATCGATCCGTATTGGGTGAAGCACGGCACGAAGCCGTAGTCAACATCCGCCTCGAGCGTGTGCAGCGGGATGGAGCCCTTCAGTTGGGTCTCCTGCCGCCGCATCTCCGCCCCGCCGAGCCGGCCCGAGACCTGGATCTTGACGCCCTTGGCCCCGGCCTGCATGGCCGCGTCCACGCGTTGGCGGATCGTCCGCCGGAAGCTCGCCCGCCGCCGGAGCTGCTCGGCAATGCCCTCGGCGATGAGCTGCGCGTCCAGGTCCGGGTTCTTGACCTCGACGATATTGATGTTCACGCGGCGGTCGGTCAGCTCCTCCAACTCGGTGCGGAGCTTGTCGACCTCGGCGCCCTTCGGCCCGATGACCAGGCCGGGGCGGGCCGTCCGCAGGTGGACGCGCACGTCCTCGCGGGTCCGCTCGACGTCGATGCTGCTGATCGCGGCGAACGGCGGCTGTCGGTTCAGCTTTTGGTCGATGAACCGGCGGATCTTCTCGTCCTCGACGAGAAACTCGCCGAAGTTGCTCTTCGGGGCGTACCAACGGCTCTTCCAGCCGAGGGTCACACCCGTCCGAAACCCGATTGGCGATACCTTCTGACCCATGGGTTAGATCACCCTTCCTCGACCGACACCAACAGGTGACTGGTCCGCTTGTTGATCGGGTGGGCGCGTCCGCGGTCCTTGGCGCGATACCGTTTGATCGTCGGCCCCTCGTCGGCGCGGGCGTCGACGACGAAGAGGATGTCCACGTCGGCCTCGCCCTCGTTGGCGTTCGCCACGGCGCTGGTCAGCACCTTCGAGAACATCGACGCCGCCCGATTCGGCGTGAATTTCAGGATGTCCAGCGCGTCCTGGACGTCGCGCCCGCGGATCAAGTCCGCGATAAGCCGCGCCTTTCTCGCGCTGATGCGTGCATACTTGTGCGATGCTTGCCATGCCATGCCTGCCGACCTCGCGCGGATTACCGCCTGCCGCTGTGGTGTCCGCGGAACGTCCGCGTCGGGCTGAATTCGCCCAGCTTGTGACCGACCATGTCCTCGGTCACCGTCACCCGGTTGAATGTCTTGCCGTTGTGGACCATGAACGTGTAGCCGATGAACTCCGGCACGACCGTGCAGGAGCGGGCCCATGTCTGGATCGCCTCGCGGCGGCCCGCCTCCTCCATCCGCTGCACCTTCCGGTACAGCTTCTCGTCCACGTACGGTCCCTTTTTCGTGCTTCTGGTCATCGTCCGATGCCTCGCGCCCGGCCGCTATAGCGACAACTGCCCGTGGCGAACGTTCCGCCGCCGCCTCAGGATCATCTTCTTGGACTGCTTCCGCTTCCGGCGTGTCCGGCCGCCCTTGGCCAGCTTGCCCGAGGGCGATACCGGGTGCCGCCCGCCGGCCCGGCGCCCCTCGCCGCCGCCCATCGGGTGGTCCACCGGATTCATGGCCGAGCCCCGCACGTGCGGGCGCCGGCCCAGGTAACGCTTGCGCCCGGCCTTACCCAGCCGCACGCTCTGATGGTCCGCATTGCTCAGCGTGCCGATGGTCGCCCGGCACTCGGCGTTGATCATGCGCATCTCGCCGGAGGGCAGCACGATCAGGGCGTTCCGCCCCTCGCGCCCGGACATCCGGGCGCTCTGCCCGGCCGAGCGGACCAACTTGCCGCCCTGGCCCGGGTTCAATTCCACGTTGTGGATGTCCATGCCGCCCGGGATCCGCCGCAGCGGAAGCGCGTTGCCCACGCGCGGCTCGGCGTCGGGGCCCGAGTAGAGCTTCTGGCCGATCTTCAGCCCGGCGGGGGCGAGGATGTAGCGCATCTCGCCGTCCTCGTACTGGACCAGCGCAATGTTGCAGGAGCGGTTCGGGTCGCGCTCGATCGTCTTGACCTCGCACGGCTGGTCGTCACGGTCGCGACGGAAGTCGATCACGCGGTACTTGCGCTTGTGCCCGCCGCCGCGGTGACGCGCGGTGATCTTGCCGCTGTGGTTCCGTCCGCCCTTCTTCTTGATCGGGCGGAGCAGCGACTTGGCCGGCTGCGTCTCCGTGACCTCCTCGCGCTGGATGACGGAGCTGTTCCGCCGTCCCGCCGAGGTTCGCTTGTATGTCTTGATCGCCATCGACTGCGCCTCGTCCGGTGCTGCGTCCTAGAACAGGTCAATCCGGTCGTCCGGGTCCAGGATCACGACGGCCTTCTTCCAATGGCTCGTCGTGCCCCACTTCAGGCCGGTCCGGCGCGGCTTGCCCTTCCGGTTGGCCGTGCGCACCTTCATGACCTTCACGTCGTAGATCTTCTCGACCGCCTGCTTGATCTGGGCCTTGTTCGCCTTCGGATGCACCTCGAAGGCGTAGGCGTTGGCCGTCTCGGCCTGCCAGGTGCCCTTTTCCGTTACGAGCGGGCGGACGACGATGTCGTAGATTTCGTCTCTCACGCCTCGGCCTCCTCCGCCACCGCGGCCGGGACTGCGGCCCGCTGGGCCTCACCGCGAATCAGGGCGTCCATCGCCGCGCGGGTCACCAGCATCTTGCGTCGCGTGGCGACCTCGTAGGCGTTCAGCTCCGCGGCGATCCGCACCGTCAGCGACGGGATGTTGCGGGAGCTGAGGTAGGTGTTCATGTCACGATCCGCGACGGCGAGCAGGCAGGAGCGCTCGATGCCGAGGTTGTCGAGGATCGCGGCGAGCTGCTTGGTCTTGGGAGCGTCCATCCGCACTTCCTCGATGACCAGCACGTCGCCGCCGAGCATCTTGGCCAGCAGGGCCGAGTTGAGCGCCGCCCGGCGCATCTTGCGGGGGAGCTTCTTGCCCAGGTCGCGCGATCGCTTGGCGAACGCGACACCGCCGCCGCGGAGGAGATTCGTGCGAATCGTGCCGCGGCGGGCCCGGCCGGTGCCCTTCTGGCGGAACAGCTTCTGGCTCGATCCGCGCACCAGGCCGCGCGACTTCGTGGCGGCGGTGCCGCGGCGCCGGTTCGCCTGGTAGGCGACGATCGCCTGCTTCAGCAGCGGCGCGTTGACCGTGCCGCCGAAGGCGGCCTCATCGACCTGCATCGTGTCGGTCTGCTCGCCGCTCGTGTTGTATACGGGAACTTCCAGCATCGTGTTTTGCGCCCCGGCCGGCTACGTCGCGACCTTCGCCGTCTTGGAGACACGCACCAGCACCGGGGATTCGTTGGCCCCCGGCACGGAGCCCTTGATGAGCAACAGGTTGTTTTCCTTGTCCACGCGGACCAGGTGGTGGTTGCGGCTCGTGCAGCGCTCGGAGCCCATGTGCCCGGCCATGCGCTTGCCCTTCTTCAGCTTCGGGCCCGTGCCCGCGTTCGACGCGTGCGACGCAATGGAGCCCGGCGCCCGGTGTACCCGCTTGACGCCGTGCGAGGCGCGCTGCCCGCGGAAGTTGTGCCGCTTCATGCCGCCGGCAAAACCCTTGCCCTTGCTGGTGCCGATCACGTCCACGGCCGAGACGCCGTCGAACAACTCCACGGTCAGCCGCTGTCCGACCTCGAGCTCCACCGGCTCCTCCAGGCGCACCTCGCGAACGAGGCGCTTCGGCCCGACGCCCGCGCGGGCGGCGTGCCCGATCTGCGGCCGCGTGGCCCGGTGCGGCTTGACGTCCTCGAAGCCGATCTGCACCGCGTCGTAGCCGTCCGTTTCGACCGTCTTGACCTGGAGCACGTCGCATGGGCCCGCCTGCACGACGGTCACGGGCAGGAGGTTGCCTGCCTCGTCGTACACCTGCGTCATGCCGATCTTTCTTCCCAGCAGCGTGCCAAGCATTGGTCGGGTCCTAGGCCTTGATCTTGATGAACACGCCGGCGGGCACGACCAGGCGGTTCAACGCCTCGATCGTTCGCACCGTCGGCTCGTGAATGTCGATGATTCGCTTGTGCGTCCGCATCTCGAACTGCTCGCGCGCCTTCTTGTCCACGTGCGGCCCGCGGAGAACGGTGTACTTCTCCACCCGCGTCGGCAGCGGGATCGGCCCGCAGACCCGCGCGCCGGTCCGCTCGGCGTGGTCCACGATCTCCCGGGCCGAGCCATCCAGCGACCGGTGGTCGTAGGCCTCCATACGAATACGTATCTTGTCATGCGCCATGAAGTAATCTCCGGCCGCGCCGCGGAGGTATGATAACGCCAGCGCGAAATGCAGAGTTATTCAAAGATACGGATTTCCGCATCGCTGTCAACGGCTTGGCACGCTTTTTTTCACGCTTTTCCCGCTCATACATGGCGCAGGATCTCCTCGGCCACCTGAGACGGGGCGGGGGCGTACTTGCACGGCTCCATTGTGCCCGTCGCGCGCCCTTGCGTGATGGACCGGAGCTGAGTCGTGTACCCGAACATCTCCGCCAGGGGAACTTCCGCGGTCAGCGACCGGAAGCGACCCCGGTTCTCCATGTGCTTGATCTCCGCCCGTCGCGCGTTCAGGTCGGCCGTGACCGCCCCGAGGTAGTCCTCCGGCGTCATCACGCGGACCCGCATGAGCGGCTCCAGGAAGACCGGATCCGCCCGCTTGCACGCCTCGGCGAACGCCAGGGCACCGGCTTGCTGGAAGGCGATGTCCGAACTGTCCACCGGATGGTGTTTGCCGTCCACCGCCGCCGCCTTGACGTTCAGCATCGGGAAGCCCGCCAGCGGCCCGGAGCCGGCCGCGTCCTTGACGCCCTGCTCCACCGAACGCATGAATTCCTTGGGAATCACGCCGCCCTTGGTCTCGTCCGCGAAGACGATGTGCTCCTCGCCCTCTTCCGGCACATGGGGCTCGACGCGAAGCTGCACCACGCCGAACTGCCCGCGCCCGCCGGTCTGGCGGACGAAGCGCCCCTCCGCCTCGGCCGTTCCGCGGATCGTCTCCTTGTACGCCACGCGCGGGCGCCCCACCCGGACGTCCAGGCCCAGGTCGCGCACCAGCTTGTTCTGGATGATCTCCAGGTGCAGCTCCCCCATGCCCGAGATAACGGTCTGGCCCGTCTCCTCGTCGAAGGCGGCCCCGAAGCTCGGATCCTCGCGCCGAAGCACGTCCAGGGCCTCGGCGAGGCGCTGCTTGTCCGCATTCGTCCGCGGCTCGATCGACATGCTGATGACCGGGTCCGGGAACTGCACCGTCTCCAGCAGGACCGGGTCGTGCGGATCGCAGAGCGTGTCGCCGGTCAAGCTGTTCTTCAGCCCGACCACGGCCGCGATCTCCCCCGCCGACAGCTCCTGCAGGGCGGTCCGGTCCTTGGCGTGCATCTGCCAGATCCGGTTGACCACCTCCTTCTTGTCCTGCGTGCTGTTCAGCAGGCGGGTGCCGGTGGTCAGCCGGCCGGAGTAGACGCGCACGTAGCTCAGGTCGCCGTGCTGATCCGAAGTGATCTTGAACACCAGCGCTGCGAGCGGGCCGTCCCTGTCGGCCGGGCGGTCGATGATCTCCTCGCTTCGCTTGCCGATGCCCCGGCCCCGCACCGGCGGCACCTCGACCGGACTCGGCAGGTAGTCCACCACGGCGTCCAGCAGCGGTCGCACGCCGATGTGGTTCAGCGCCGAGCCGCACAGCACCGGATGCAGCGTGCCGGCCAGCGTGCCCTTGCGGATCGCGGCACGAATCTCGTCCTCGCCGACCGGCTCGTCGTGGAGGTACTTGTCCATCAGTGCGTCGTCCTGCTCGGCCGCCCGTTCGAGCAGGTCGTGCCGCAGGATCTCCACCTGGTCGTGATACGCCTCGGGCACGGGCTCCTCGCGCATGTCCGTGGCGATCTCGGCCGGGTCGTAGTAGATCGCGACGTTGCGGATCAGGTCGATCTGACCGACGAAATCCTCGCCGGCGCCCATCGGGTACTGGAGAACGACCGGGTGGGCCCCGAGCCGACCGCGAATCTCGTCCACCGCTATCTCAAAGTCCGCGCCGGAGCGGTCCATCTTGTTCACGAAGCACAGCCGCGGCACGCGGTATCGCTCCGCCTGATGCCAGACGGTCTCGCTCTGGGCCTCCACGCCGCCGACGGCGCAGAAGACCGCCACCGCGCCGTCGAGCACCCGCAGCGACCGCTCGACCTCCGCCGTGAAGTCCACGTGACCCGGCGTGTCGATCAGGTTGATGCCGTGCTTGCGCCACTCCAGCGTCGTGGCGGCAGACGTGATGGTTATGCCGCGCTCCTGCTCCTCAGCGAGGTAGTCCATCACGGCCGTGCCGTCGTGCACCTCGCCGATCTTGTACGTCCGTCCCGCGAAGTAGAGGATTCGCTCGGTAACGGTCGTCTTGCCGGCATCGATGTGGGCCATGATGCCGATGTTGCGGATTGTCCTGAGGTCCTTGGCCATACTTCAGTCGCGCCCATGGTGAGGATACGCACATCCCGGACGCGGCGCGGAGGCGCGCTGTCGTCGAGGGGAGGATATACCCGCCCGCGAGCTGGGAACCCGCGAGCACCGGCCTTGGTCCCGTCGGGACAGGCCGGCCCGGTTGTCTTATCTCAAGCGCCCTTCGGGCTTCTCTGAGTCCCGGCAGGTCCGCAGGCGGCGTCACCCGCCGGGATCGTCCCGCGTGGGACGATTCAACCATCACCGCTTGGAGACCGTCTGGGGTCTCGTATCGGCCAGCGATGTGGCCACGTTGTCTACGTCCACGTCTACGCCGGAACCGCCTACCAGGCAAAGTGCGCGAAGGCCTTGTTCGCCTCGGCCATCCGGTGCACGTTCTCCCGGGTCTGCATGGCGCTGCCCTCGCCGTTGTAGGCGGCCATCAGTTCCTGGGCCAGCCGGACCGGCGTGGGCTTGCCCTGGCGGTTCCGCACCGCCTCGCGAAGCCATCGGATCGCCAGCGAGAGCTGCCGCTTCTGGCTCACCTGCCGCGGCACCTGGTAGTTGGCGCCGCCGACCCGCTTCGACCGGACTTCGATGAGCGGCTTGACGTTGTCCACCGCCTTCTCGAAAACCTCGATCGGCGGCACATCCTTGATCTTCTCGCCGATGATGTCCAGGGCGTCGTAGAACACGCGCTGCATCACCGCCTTCTTGCCGTCGACCATGAAGCAGTTGATGAACTTCGCGGCCAACTTGCTGTTGTGCCGCGGGTCCGGGCGGAACTGCTTCTGCGATGCCGTAAATCTCTTGTATCCCATCGTTTGGCTCTCAGCGTTTCCTGGCGGCCTCGGAGCGGCGCTCCTCGCCGTTGTTTATCGTCTCACCAGTACTCTCGGCCCGCGCCGAGCGTGAGTCACTTCCTCGTTTCAACCGGTGCTACTTCGGCCGCTTCGCCCCGTAGCAACTGCGGCTTTGGCGGCGGGCCTCCACGCCCAGGGCGTCCAGCGTGCCCCGGACGATGTGGTACCGAACGCCCGGCAGGTCCCGCACCCGGCCGCCCCGCACGAGCACAATGCTGTGCTCCTGGAGGTTATGGTCGATGCCCGGGATGTACGCGGTGACCTCCTTGCCGTTGCTCAGCCGCACGCGGGCCACCTTCCGCAGCGCGGAATTCGGCTTCTTGGGCGTCACGGCCTTGACGGAAAGGCACACGCCCCGCTTCTGCGGGCATTCCTCCAGGGCGACGTTCTTCTTCTTCGCCCGGACCTTCTTGCGGCCCTTACGCACCAGTTGGTTGATTGTCGGCATATTCGTCCTCGTTGCGCCGCACGCACCCCGGCGGCGCCGTTCGTTCGTTCATCAGCCAGTCCGGCCCCGAACCCTACTCCTGCCCGCTCAGGGCCTGCTGGACGGCCTCGGTGATCTGGGCCTGGGTCAGTTCCTCGCCCGTATCGGGCAAGGACGGCAACTCGACCTTGCGGTCGATCACCATGTCCAGATACGGCTTGAAGCTCGTCCCGGCCGGGATCAGGTGACCCAAGATCACGTTCTCCTTGAGCCCGCGAAGCTCGTCCACCCTCCCTGCCAGCGACGCCTCGGTGAACACCTTCGTGCTCTCCTGGAAGCTCGCCGCGGACAGGAAGCTCTCGGACTGCAACGACGCCTTGGTAATGCCCAGCAGCAGCGTCTTGCCCGTGGCGGGACGCGGCTTGCGGGTCTTGGCCGGCAGCCCGCCGGCCTCCTCGACGTCGATGTTCGCCTGCTCCACCTCGTCGCGGGGCACGATCTGGCCCTTGGAGTAGTCGGTGTCGCCCGGCTCGACAATCTTCAACGATTGCGCGAGCCGTCCATTCTCGCCGCGGAAAGCGAACTTGTCAACAACATCTCCGGGCAGCAGATCCGTATCGCCGATCGAGTCGATCTGCACCTTGCGGAGCATCTGGCTGAGGATGATCTCCAGGTGCTTGTCGTTGATCGTCACGCCGACGCCGCGGTACACGCTCTGGACCTCGGTCAGCAGGTAGCGGTAGAGCTCCTCCTCGCCGCGGATGCCCAGGATATCGTGCGGAACCAGCGGACCCTCGGTCAGGGGATCGCCTGCCTCCACGAAGTCGCCGGTGTGCACCAGCAGGTGCCGGTCGTGCGGCACGTGGTGCTCGCGCTCCATGCCCGACTCGCCGCGGACGATGATCGTCATCTTGCCGCGGCGCTTGTCCGTCCGCAGCTCGACTCGCCCGGAGATCTCGGCCATGGCGGCCGGCTCCTTCGGCTTGCGGGCCTCGAAAATCTCCGTCACGCGCGGCAGACCGCCGGTGATGTCCTGCGTGCCGGACATCTCGCGCGGCTGGCGGGCCAGCAGTGTGCCCGGGCGGGCTCGCTGGCCCTCCTCCACCTCGATGCGGGCCTTCGCCGGCAGGTAGTGGAAGTCCAGGATCTTGCCGCTGGAGTCTTCCACAACGATCCGCGGGTGCTTGAGCCCCTTGTGCTCGACCACCACATAGCGCTGCTGGGCACGCTCGGACTCGATGCGGACGGTCTCGCCCTCCTCGATGTCCTGGAACCGCACGGTGCCCTCCGCCTCCGCGAGGATGGGAACCAGGTGCGGGTCCCACCAGACAATGACCTGACCCTTGCGAACCTTCGCGCCTTCCGGCACGGTGATCCGGGCGCCGTAGGGAACCTTGAACTTGTCCAGCTCGCGGTCTTTCTCGTCGACGATGGCGATCTCGCCGTTGCGCTTCAGGGCGATCCAGCCCTGACCGGCCTGACCCGTGCGCGTCGGGGCCTCGTGATCGTCCACGGCATTGAGTTCGCGGTACTGGATTCGCCCCGCGGTCGTGGCCTTGATGTCGGATTCGACGACATTCCGCGTCGCCACGCCGCCGGTGTGGAAGGTCCGCATCGTGAGCTGCGTGCCCGGCTCGCCGATGGACTGGGCCCCGATGATGCCCACGGCCAGGCCTTCCTCCACGAGCAGCCCCGTCGAGAGGTCCGTGCCGTAGCACTTCGCGCAGCAGCCCAGCGGGCTCTCGCACGTCAGCGGGCTCCGGACGCTGATCGTCTCCAGCCCGAGCTCGCCGATCTCCCGCGCCATCTCGTGGGAGATGATCTGGTTTTCCTTGACGATCGTCTTGTCCGTGACCGGATTGACGACCGTCTCGCGTGCGACGCGGCCGACGATCAGCTCACTGAGCGGGACGTCGACCTCCTCGCCCTTGTAGATGGCCTGCTTGGGCACGCCCTGAAGCGTGCCGCAGTCCAGCTCGTTGATGATGACGTTCTGCGCCACGTCCGCCAGCTTCCGGGTGAGGTAGCCCGAGTCGGCCGTCTTCAGGGCCGTGTCGGCCAGGCCCTTGCGGGCGCCGTGCGTGGAGGAGAAGTACTCCAGCACCGTCAGGCCCTCGCGGAAGTTCGCCTTGATGGGCGTCTCGATGATCTCGCCGGAGGGCTTGCTCATCAGGCCGCGCATGCCGGCAAGCTGGCGGATCTGGTCGATGTTGCCGCGGGCGTTCGAGTGCAGCATCGTCCAGATCGGGTTGAGGTAGCCGGGGTCGTAGTCCCGGCGGTCGTTCTTGAGCTCCTCGAGCAGGTTCTTGGTGACCTCCTCGCGGGCGTGGATCCACACGTCGATAAGCTGGTTGTACCGCTCGCCCTCGGTCAGGGCGTCGGCCTCGTAGTCCGCCTCGATCTGGTCGACGCGCTCCTGCGCCTCGGCCAGGATACCGGCCTTGGCCTCCGGAACCTTGGCGTCGCGGATGCCGAACGAAAGGCCCGAGAGCGTCGAGTACCGGAAGCCCAGGGACTTGATGCCGTCCAGCAGGTCGACCGTGTCGGCCTTGCCCAGCGACTGGTAGCAGTCGCTGATGACCCGCCCGGCGCCCTTCCGGCTCAACGGCGAGTTGTAGAAGGGCATGCCCTCGGGCAGCATGTCGTTGAAGATGCAGCGCCCGGCCGTGGTGACGATTTTGCCGCCCGGTACCGAGTGCCGGCCGTCCTCGTCGACGATCTCACGATCGCGCCCGACGCGAACCACGATCTGGGCGTGCATGCCCACCCGGCCGAGCTGATAGGCCGTGATCGCCTCGTGGATGTTGCCGTAGGCCGGGTACTCGTTGCCGTCCGAGCAGCGCGTCTTGCGGACCCCGTCGGCGACGAACGTCTTGCCCGCGCCGGAGGTCAGGTAGTAGATGCCCAGCACGATGTCCTGTGACGGGGACATGATGGGCGCGCCGCTGGCGGGCGAGAAGATGTTGTTCGTCGCAAGGATGAGCGTGTGCGCCTCGGCCTGGGCCTCCACGGACAGCGGCAGGTGGACGGCCATCTGGTCGCCGTCGAAGTCGGCGTTGAACCCGCCGCAGACCAGGGGATGCACGCGGATGGCATTGCCCTCGGTGAGCACCGGCTCGAAGGCCTGGATGCCCATGCGGTGCAGCGTCGGGGCGCGGTTCAGCAGGACCGGGTGCTGGTAGATGACGTCTTCCAGCACGTCCCAGATCTCCTTGTCCCGCCGCTCCAGCATCTTCTTGGCCGACTTGATCGTGTCGGCCAGGCCGCGTTCCTTGAGCTGCCGGATGATGAACGGCTGATACAGCTCCAGGGCGATCTTCTTGGGCAGGCCGCACTGGTTGAGCCCCAGCTCCGGGCCGACGACGATGACCGACCGGGCGGAGTAGTCCACCCGCTTGCCCAGCAGGTTCTCGCGGAAGCGGCCCTGCTTGCCCTTGATCATGTCCGTCAGCGATTTCAGCGGCCGGTTGGCCGTGCCCTGCACCGGCCGGCGGCAGCGCCCGTTGTCGAACAGGGCGTCGACCGACTGCTGAAGCATCCGCTTTTCGTTGCGGATGATGACCTCGGGGGCGTTGAGGTCCATGAGCTTCTTCAGCCGGTTGTTCCGGTTGATGATGCGTCGGTAGAGATCGTTGAGGTCGCTCGTGGCGAAATTGCCGCTCTCGAGCAGCACCAGCGGGCGCAGGTCCGGCGGGATGACCGGGATGACGTCCATGACCATCCACTCGGGACGGTTGCCGGAGTTGCGGAGGTTCTCGACGAGCTTGAGCCGCTTGGTGAGGTCCTTGATCTTCTGCTTGGAGTTGGTCTTCTTGATGCCCTCGCGCAGCTCCAGCGCGAGCACGTCGAGGTCGAGCTGCTCCAACAGCGACTTGACCGCCTCGGCGCCCATGCCCACCTGGAAGTCCTGCCCGTACTTCTGGCGGGCGGACTGCAGCTCGTCCTCCGTGAGCACCTGCTGGTGCTTCAGCGGCGTCTGGCCGGGATCGGTCACGACGTAGTTCTGGAAGAGGATGACCTTCTCCAGGTCGGCCGTCTTCATGGCCAGCAGCGTGCCGAGGCGGCTCGGCAGGGCCTTGAAGAACCAGATATGCACGATCGGCGCGGCCAGGTTGATGTGGCCCATCCGCTTGCGGCGCACGCGGCTGTGGGTGACCTTCACGCCGCAGCGGTCGCAGATGATGCCCTTGTGCTTCGTGCCCTTGTACTTCCCGCACGCGCACTCCCAGTCCCGCTCCGGGCCGAAGATCCGCTCGCAGAAGAGGCCGTCCTTCTCCGGGCGGTAGGTGCGGTAGTTGATCGTCTCGGGCTTCTTGACCTCGCCGAACGACCAGCTCCGGATGTCGTTCGGACTGGCCAGGAGGATCCGCACCGAGCCGTAGTCGTTGATTCGATCGTATACGCTTTCTGCCATCGCTTCGCTCCGCTACGCGAGAATTCCGAATGAGGAAGCGCGAATGACGAACCAAGCCCGAAGCCCGAACCACGGCGTCCGTCGCCCTTCGCCTGCGCTCGTCATTTTCCGCCTTGTCCTCGTCACGGCTCCGTCAATCATCCTGCTTGCCGCATCCGCGGAAGATCCTCGAGAAGATCAGATTCAGTTCCGTGGCCTCACGCCAAAGACGCCTGGCATCCGGGGCAAGCCCCGCCCATCGCATCCGTCGCTGATGCCTCGTCCGTGCCCATTCCAGACTCGCCCCGCCGACACGCCGCCTTCGTTATTCGGGGTTCGTCATTGTTTCATCATTCGCGCTTCGTCATTCGGCGTTCAGATCAACCGCTTCTTCTCAAGCTGAATATTCAGCCCCAGCCCGCGCAGCTCATTGCACAGCACGTCGAAGCTCACGGGCGTGCCGGCCTCGAGGGTGTTGGTTCCCTTGACCATCGACTCGTAGATCTTCGTCCGGCCTTCCACGTCGTCGCTCTTGACCGTCAGGAGCTCCTGCAGCGTGTAGCTCGCGCCGTAGGCCTCCAGGCCCCAGACCTCCATCTCGCCGAAGCGCTGCCCGCCCGTGCGGGCCTTGCCGCCCAGGGGCTGCTGCGTGATCAGCGAGTACGGGCCCGTCGCCCGGGCGTGGATCTTCTCGTCCACCAGGTGGTGGAGCTTGTTCATGTAGATGTAGCCGACGGTGACCTTCTGCTCCAGCGGCTCGCCCGTCCGGCCGTCGTAGAGCGTGATCTTGCCGTCCTCGGGCATCTCCACGAGCAGCTCGCGGGTCTCGCCCGCCTCCTGCAGGGCCCCGAGATCTTCGCACCGCGTTCGCACGTACTCGTTGGCCTCGCGGACGCAGTCGGAGATTTCCTCCTCCTTGGCGCCGTCGAAGACCGGCGTGATGGCCTTGAAGCCCAGCACGGCCGCGGCCCAGCCCAGGTGCGTCTCGAGGATCTGCCCGAGGTTCATGCGGCCGGGCACGCCCAGGGGGTTCAGCACGATGTCGATCGGCGTGCCGTCCGGCAGGAAGGGCATGTCTTCCTCGGGCAGGATGCGCCCGATGACGCCCTTGTTGCCGTGGCGCCCGGCCATCTTGTCGCCGACGCCCAGCGTCCGCTTCGTGGCGACGGTGACCTTGACCATCTCCAGCACGCCGCTGGGCAGCTCGTCGCCGCGCCTCATGTGCTCGAGCTTGCGATCGCGCTCGGCCTTGAGCTCGTCGATGCGGGGCCAGTACTTCTCGCGAAGCCCTTCGGCCTGCTTCTTGGCCGCGTCGCTCTTGGCCTTGATCCACTTCGGGTTGAAGTTCTCGATCTGCTCGAGCAGAACCTCGGGGATATCGCTCTGCCCGACCTTCTGGCGGGTGGACGGGTCGACCATGGCCGTGCCGAGGACCTCGTTGATCTCCTCGCACATCTGGCGGAACACGTCGCAGATGCGGGAGTCCATCCTCTGGGTGTACTCGTCCATCTCGCGTTTGAGCTGCTTCTTCTGCTGGTCCGTCATGTGCGACCGGCGGCTGAAGCGCTTCGTCTGGACGACGACGCCCTCCTCGCCGGCGGGCAGCTCGAGCGAGTCGTTCTTCACGTCCTCGCCGGCCCGCCCGAAGATCGCGTGCAGCAGCTTCTCCTCGGGAGTCAGCTCGCTCTTGGACTTCGGCGAGACCTTGCCGCAGAGAATGTCGCCCGGCTCGACGCGCGTGCCGATGCGGACGATGCCGTTCTCGTCCAGGTTCGCCAGGGCCCGTTCCGAGACATTCGGGATGTCGCGGGTGAACTCCTCCCGCCCGAGCTTCGTCTCGCGAACCTCGACCTCGTATTCCTCCATGTGGACGGAGGTAAACGCGTCGGTCTTGACCATGCGCTCCGAGATCAGGATGGCATCCTCGAAGTTGTACCCGTCGAACGGCATGAACGCGCAGAGCACGTTCCGCCCGAGCGCCAGCTCACCCTTGCAGCAGCCGGGTCCGTCGGCGAGGATCTCGCCCTTTTTGACCCGTTGGCCCTCGACCACCACGGGCTTCTGGTTCAGGCAGGCCCGCTCGTTGAGTTTCTGGAACTTGTCCAGCTCGTATTCGTCCGAGTCGTCGATGACGATGCGGCCCCCGTCGACGAACGTCACGGTTCCGGCCTTGCGGGCCCGGACGACCATGCCGGAGTTCTGCGCCACGGACCGCTCCATGCCGGTCGCGACAAGGGGCGGCTCGGTGTTGACCAGCGGCACCGCCTGGCGCTGCATGTTCGAGCCCATGAGGGCGCGGTTCGCGTCGTCGTGCTCCAGGAAGGGGATCAGCGCCGCGGAGATGCCGACCGTCTGCTTCGGCGAGATATCGAGGCAGTCCACGTCGTCGCCGCCGACCATGCTCAGCTCGCCGCTGACGCGCGCCAGGACGTGCTCCTCGGGGATGCCGAAGCCCCCCTTGTCGTCCTTCTCGACCACGTCCGGCGGAGCCAGCACCGTCTCCATCTCCTCGTCCGCCCGCAAGTAGACGATCTTGTCGGTGACTTTGCTCTTCTCGACCTTGCGGTACGGCGTGGTCAGGAAGCCGTACTCGTCCACACCGGCGTAGATGCTCAGCGAAGAGATCAGGCCGATGTTGTTGCCCTCGGGCGTCTCGATCGGGCAGATTCGCCCGTAGTGGCTGATGTGCACGTCGCGGACCTCGAAGCCCGCGCGCTTCCGGTTCAGCCCGCCCGGCCCGAGCGCCGAGAGCCGCCGCTCGTGCGTAAGCTGGGCCAGCGGGTTCTGCTGGTCCACCACCTGGCTGAGTTCGCCGCGCCCGAAGAAATAGTCGATGCTCGAGCTGATGCTCTTGGAGTTGACCAGCTCGGCGATCTTGGTCAGCTCGGACATGTCCTTCAAGCTCATCCGCTCCTGGACGGTGCGGCGCAGCTTGAGGAAGCCCTTGCGCATCTCCTCCATGCCCAGCTCGTCGATGGTCCGCAGCCGCCGGTTGCCGAGGTGGTCGATGTCGTCCACCGTGCCCTCGCCCGCACGCAGCCGCATGACGTACTTGAGCGTGTGGAGGAAATCGCCCGGACGGAGGGTCATCTCGTCCTCGGGGATGTCCTGGTGGAACTTGCGATTCAGGCGGAAACGCCCGACCTTGCCGAGGCGGTAGCGGTTCTCGTCGTAGAACTTCTCGGCGAAGAGCGTCTTGGCCTTCTCGAGCTGCGGCGGGTTGCCCGGACGCAGCCGGATGTACATCCGCAGCAGCGCGTTCTCGTGGTCGGTGGCCTGGTCCTCGGCCAGCGTGTTGAGGACCAGCGGGTCCTCGACCTTCTCGATGACCTCCAGCTCCTGGACTCCGCGGGATGACTTGGCTGCACTTGCCTTCCCGTATATGGTCTCCATGCGCTTCAGAAGATTATCCTCCCTGGCGCTGCCACAGTAGTGTCTAGTCAGTCTCCCGCGCAGCGTGTAAGATGCGCCTGCCTTACCGACGTAGCCATCTGACACCTGCTTGGTGCTCTTATCACGGTAGAGATAGATGCCAGGTGCCTCAGGAGCTTCCTTGTAGTCGTCGACCTCGTGCCAACCGCGCGAAGAATTCGCCGCTTTCTTGCACTCTTCAAACAGCATGTTGACCCGGGCATTCCGCTCGCTCTTCTTGCCGCTTGCGTGCCCACCATTCAGCCGCGGCCACTCGCTACCCTCAGTTGCGAACTCACGGATCACTGCATCCTCCAAAGCCGCAAGCTCATCTTCCGAAATCGGCTTACCCTCTTCCGTAAGCGCAGGCACCCACTTGAGCTGAAGGTTCTCACGCATGAGCCGACGCGCTTCCTGGTTCGGCTGCTGTCTTGGGGCCGAGGCGATCCGCGTCAGCGCTTCGCCGATCTGCCCGCCGGCGGGCACGACGACCTCGCCGTCGTCCGGGTCGACGAACTCCTCTACGAGGTACATCGCCGGCTTGAGCTTGTCGGAGGCGACGGTCTTGGTCTCGTAGAACTCGCGGATGATGGCGGCCGTGGTGCTCAGCGACTCGTCCATCGCCCGCAGGAACGTCGTGGCGGGAATCTTGGACGACTGATCGACGCGAACGGTCAGCGTGTCCTTCTTGGAGACGCTCAGCTCGATCCAGCTTCCGCGCTCGGGGATGATGCGGGCCCCGTGCAACGGGCGGTCCGACTCCTGCATCTCGACGCTGAAATCGACGCCCGGCGAGCGGTGAAGCTGGGAGACGATCACGCGCTCCGCGCCGTTGATGACGAACTCGCCGCCGCCGAGCATGATCGGCATCTCGCCGAGGTAGATGCTCTCCTCGAGCACGTCCTTGGTGTCCTTGCGGATCAGGCGGCACCGGATGCGGAACGGCCGGCCGTAGCTCAGCCGGAGGTCCAGGCATTCCTGCTTGGTGTAGCGCGCCTCGCCGAACTCGTAGTCCACGTACTCCAGCCGGACGCTCTCGTCGTAGCTGACGATGGGGAAGACCTCGCGCAGCAGGGCCTCGAGACCCTCGTCCTTGCGCCGATCCCGCGAGACGCCGTCCTGCAGGAAGCGCTCGTAGCTGGCGCGCTGAATCTCGATCAGGTTGGGGACGGGCGCGCCATCGCCGACCTTCGAGAAATCGCGCATGTTTTCCATTTTCAGCATGGTCTGTCCCTCATGTGCTCGTCCGCACCGGGCGCCCGCGGCCATCCGGGACCGGGGGCGAAATCGGCATCCCAGCGAGTATAGCAAACCAGCGGGCCGATCCCGACCCGCCATTATCGTAAAACAGCCCCGGGCGCGCCGGTACGGGACCGACGCGCCCTTGGGGGCCTTCCTGCTTGAACCGGGGGCTACGCCAACTCGACGGTGCCGCCGGCCTCTTCCAGCTTGCTCTTGGCCTCGTCGGCCTCTTCCTTGCTCACGCCTTCCTTGACGGGCTTGGGGGCGCCCTCGACCAGTTCCTTGGCCTCCTTCAGGCCCAGGGAGGTCAGGGCCCGGACGGCCTTGATGACCTGGATCTTCTTGTCGCCGACATCCTTGAGGACCACGTCGAAGGAGGTCTTCTCCTCCTCTTCCTCGGCGCCCTCGCCGCCGGCACCCGGTGCGGCCATCATCACGGCCCCGCCGCCGGCCGGCTCGATGCCGTATTCTTCCTTGAGGTAGTCCGCCAGATCGACGGCGTCCTTCAGCGTCAGTCCGACGATCTGGTCGCCAAGGGACTTGATCTCATCCGAGAAGGACTTCGACGCGGGGGCCTCGGCGGCCGTGTCCGTCGTCTCTTCCGTCTGGGCCTCAGCGGCCTCTGCCGTTGCTTCGTCTGCCATGGTGAACGACTCCACTACTCTGACACACCCGCCGGCCTGATAGGCGACGCCCCGATGGCGTCATTTAAGCCCAAAGACCCAATCGGCGACCGGCGCGGCTCTGTCGGTTCAGTTCCGGGTTCAGGCGGCCTCCGCCGTCTCGCCGCCGTGCTTCTCTTCCACCGCCTTGACCAGACCGGCGATCTTCCGTGCCGGGCCGACGACCGCACCGCTCAGCCGCCCGGCCGGGCCCAGCATGCAGGCAACGAGCTTGGCGATGGCCTCATCCCGCGTGGGGAACTTGCTCAGCGCCTCGACCTGGTCGGCGCCGCTGTAGATCTCGCCGTCCATCAAGGCCGCACGGACGGTCAGTTGCGGGACCTCCTTGTGGATGTCCATCAGCTCGCGGACGACGGCGACGATGCCGACCGTCTCGCCGTCCTCGCCGTAGGCGATGGCGCAGGGGCCCTCGATGACCTCGGCCGCCGCCTCGCAGCCCTGCTGGCGGAACGCCTGGCGGGCCATCGAGTTCTTGACCACCGTCATCCGGATGCCCTTGTCCCGCAGGCGGGCGCGGATCTCGTTGTTCGCGTTCGCGTCGATGCCCGTGTAGGACACGACGGCGATGGAGGTCAGCCCGTCGAAGCGGCTGGCCAACTCCTTGCGGATCAATTCCTTGACCGGCTTGCTCATGGTGACCCTCTGTTTCTACGCGGCCGCGCCGGCGGCGTCGCTCTGGGCGGCGATGTCCAGCTCGACGGACGGGGACATCGTCGTCGAAAGGACGGCCTTGCGAATGTACATCCCCTTGACCGACTGCGGCCGGATGCTGCGCACGTGCTGAACGAAGGCCCGCACGTTGTCAACGAGCTGTGCCGCCTCGAAGCTCTGCTTGCCGACCGGCACGTGCAGGTTTCCGCCCGCGTCGTTGCGGTACTCGACCTTGCCGGCGGCGTACTCGCCGACGGCCTGGGCGACGTCGTCCACCACGGTGCCCTGCTTGGGCGACGGCATCAGCCCCTGCGGGCCGAGCTGCCGGCCGAGCTTGGAGACCGACTTCATCATCGGCTTCGTCGCGATGGCCACGTCGAAATCCATCCAGCCGCCCTGGATCTTCTCGATCAACTCGTCGCTGCCCGCCTCGACGGCCCCGGCCTCCTTGGCCTTTTCCACGTCCTCGCCCTCGCAGAAGGCGACGACCCGCCGCTGCTTGCCGATGCCGTGCGGCAACGACAGCGAGCCCCGCAGCGCCTGATCGGCCTGGCGGGGGTCGATACCGAGTTCCATCGTCAGGTCCACCGTGGCGTCGAAGGCCATCGACTCGAAGCTCTTGACGACGTCCACGGCCGCCGGAATGGACACCTTGCCCTCCGGGATTTTCTCCAGCATCTGCTTGTATCGTTTGCTTCGCGTACGGCCCATGGTCTGCTCCCTGTCGTCCCGCCCGCCGGGGACTTCCACGCGTTTCGCCCGTGGTCGGCGTTAGTCGGCGGTTCGCCCGGCCGGGCTTCTTCCCCGGCCGCGGGCGGCGGGCCGCCTGCACTCGACTCTACTTCTCGACGGTGATGCCCATGCTCCGGGCCGTGCCCTCGACGATCCGGCAGGCGGCATCCGTATCGTTGGCATTGAGGTCTTGCAGCTTCCGCTCGGCGATTTGCCGGACCTGCTCGGCCGTGACGCTGCCGACCTTCTCCTTGTTCGGCTCGCCGGAGCCCTTGGCCAGCCCGGCCGCGTCCTTCAGCAGGACCGCCGCCGGCGGGCTCTTGACGATGAAGCTGAACGTCCGGTCTCCGAACACGGAGATCTCGACCGGCACGGTCATGCCGTTCAACTCCTTCGTCTGGTCGTTGAACTGCGAGACGAACTGACCGATGTTCACGTTGTGCTGCCCCAGCGCCGGGCCGATCGGCGGAGCCGGCGTGGCCTGCCCGCCCGGGGCCTGCAGTTTGATCTTGGCTACGACTTCCTTGGCCATCTTCTTCTCGTTGAGTCGTTAGGTCGTTAGCGCGTAAACTCGTTGACTCGTTGGGTCGTCAACTCGTTGGGGCGTTGGTTCGTTAACGAGAACTCAGGTTTTCTCCACCTGCCAGTATTCCAACTCGACCGGCGTCGACCGGCCGAAGATCGTCACGATCACGCGAACTAGACCCTTGTCGGCGAGGATCTCGTCGATGTCGCCCTCGAAGTTCTCGAACGCGCCTTCCTTGATCTTGACGCGGTCGCCCTTCTCGAACTCGACGGAGACCGGGGCGCCTTCCTCGGCCTTCTCGACCTGCATGAGCATCTTGGACACGTCGTCCGCGTTCATGGGGGTCGGCTTGCCCGTCGCGCCGACGAAGTCGCCCACGCCGGTGGTCTCGCGGATCAGGAACCACGCCTTCTCGGGAATCCGCCCGTTCTCGTCGGGGCACATCTCGATGAAGACGTAGCCCGGGTACATCTTGCGGTGCACGTGCTTCTTGGCCCCGCCGCGGCTCCGGGGGGCGGGGCGGCGCTCCGTCGGCACGAGGATGCGACCGATGCGGTCATCGAGCCCCTCGATCTTGACCTTGCGCTCGAGGGCCTCGCGGACGGAATCCTCCTTGTTGGAGGCCACGCGCAGCACGTACCACTGCATGTCCGGCTGGGTATCGGTGTCGGTTCCGGTTTCGCTCATGCGCCCATCACCCCGACCCATTGGAAGAACAGCGTGAATAGGAGATCCACGCCGAACAGCAGTCCGGCGAGAATCACGGCCGTGATGATGACCACCTTGGTAGAGCCCACGACTTCCTTCTTGCTCGACCAGGAGACCTTCTTCATCTCGCTCTCGGTTCCGATGAGGAAATCGGCGGACTTCTGCCGATTGACCATGCGGAACACCAGCAAGCCGAGCCCGAGGACGACGCCCGTGGGCACGCCGAAGCGGATCAGCGGCTGCCGCGTGGCGGCGTAGCTGGCGAACTTGCCGCTCAGTGCCGCGGCACCCCAGACGATCAGCACCATCGCGGCGACGAACGTCACGATACGGACATAGCGTCCCTGATTCTGTTTGTAAATCTCGAACATCGACACGAGCGTGCTTCCTGTCGGTCCGTCGCTCCACCACGGCAGGGAGGACTCGAACCCCCAACCTGCGGTTTTGGAGACCGCTGCTCTGCCAAATTGAGCTACTGCCGTGTACGGATTGGCGATTGCCGGGACGCCGTCTTCGATCGGCGGGTCCGCCAATCGTCCTGCCGCCGCCCGGCAATCGCCAGTTCTCACTTCCGCTTCAGTTTGTGCGTCGTGTGCTTGCGCTCCTTGGGACAGTACTTACTCAGCGACAGCTTGGGCACACCGCCCTGCACCCGCACGTTGGTGCGGTAGTTCAGCGCGCCGCAGTCGCCGCACTGCATCCAGACGTATTCCCTGGCCTTCGACTTGGCCATAGCCGGCTACTCCACGATCTTGGTGACCACGCCCGCGCCGACGGTCCGGCCGCCCTCGCGGATAGCGAAGCGCAGGCCCTCTTCCATGGCGATGGACGTATTCAGCAGCTCGACGTCCATGGCGATGTTGTCGCCGGGCATGCACATTTCTGCGCCTTTCAGCGCGATGGTGCCGGTTACGTCGGTCGTCCGGAAGTAGAACTGCGGGCGGTAACCGGTGAAGAACGGGCTGTGCCGACCGCCCTCTTCCTTGGTCAACACGTAGACCTCGCCCTCGAACTTCTTGTGGGGCGTGATGCTGCCTGGCTTGGCCAGCACCTGACCGCGTTCCAGCTCGTCCTTCTCAACGCCGCGAAGCAGGCATCCGACGTTGTCGCCGGCCTGGCCCTCTTCCAGCGTCTTGTTGAACATCTCGACACCGGTGACGATGGTCTTCTTCGTCTCGCCGAGGCCGACGATCTCGATCTCGTCACCGACGTGGACGATGCCGCGCTCGATCCGACCCGTGCCGACGGTGCCGCGGCCCTTGATCGAGAAAACGTCCTCGACGGGCATGAGGAAGTCCTTGTCGACTTCGCGCTCCGGCTCCGGGATGAAGCTGTCCAGCGCGTCCATCAACTCCTGGATGCACTGCGCGCCGTCCCCGTCCGGGTTCTCGATCGCCTGGGTGGCCGAGCCGCGGATGACCGGGGCGTCGTCGCCTTTGAAGTCGTACTGGCTCAGCAGCTCCCGCACCTCCAGCTCGACCAGGTCCAGCAGTTCCTCGTCGTCGACGAGGTCGCACTTGTTCATGAACACGACCAGAGCCGGCACGTTCACCTGGCGGGCCAGCAGCACGTGCTCGCGGGTCTGGGGCATCGGGCCCTGCGACGCGTCGACCACCAGGATCGAGCCGTCCATCTGGGCGGCGCCGGTGATCATGTTCTTGACGTAGTCCGCGTGGCCCGGGCAGTCGACGTGGGCGTAGTGGCGGCTGTCGCTCTCGTACTCCACATGGGCCGTGGCAATGGTCAGAATCTTCGTCGGGTCGCGGCGCCCCTGGGATTCCGACGCCTTGGCGATCTCGTCGTAGCTTTTGGCCTTGGCCAGGCCCTTGTTCTGCTGGACGATCATGATCGCCGAGGTCAGGGTGGTCTTGCCGTGGTCCACGTGCCCGATCGTGCCCACGTTGACGTGCGGCTTGGTTCGCTCAAATACTTCCTTCGCCATCGCGATTGCTCCTCTTACGTGACTGTCCGTTCGCTCAGTCCGTATCCTGCCAACACGACCGGTCCGCATCAGCGGACGGTCGCCCAGGTGGGCCCGATCTTCCTGCGGGCCGCCCCATCAAATACACAAGCTGCTGATGGGGGTTGAACCCATGACCTCGTCCTTACCAAGGACGCGCTCTACCACTGAGCTACAGCAGCATCCGGTTGCCCGTGCGACCGTCCGGAACGCGAGCCCGGCCCGTCGGACCGGCTGCGACCCACGTAAGTGCCGCCGGATGGATGCCTTGTAGCCGCGTAGAGCCGGGGAGGCATACGACGACCGGTCGCACAGGATAGAAGGAATAGTCTAGTCCGCCCTCGCAGTGTGTCAAAGGATTTTTCCGGCGCTCGGGGCACTTTTTTCCCGTCTTGCGCCTCGCCCGCTTGACACGACGCCATCAAGCATCTACCTCCATGGCTTCGGACGACCCGAGCCGCGAGGAGACCCGTCATGCCGAACCGAGTACGCTGGGGCATTCTGGCCACCGGCAGTATCGCCCACAAGTTCGCCAACGGCCTGGCCGACGCCGCCGGGGCCGAGCTGATCGCCGTCGGTTCCCGCTCCCAGGCCAACGCCGATGCGTTCGGCGACGAGTTCGACATCTCGAACCGCCACGATAGCTATGAATCCCTGGCCGCCGATCCTGAGGTGGACGCCGTCTACGTCGCAACGCCCCATCCCATGCACCGCCGGGATGCCCTGCTGTGCATCCAACACGGCAAGGCCGTGCTTTGCGAGAAGCCCTTCACCGTCAACGCCACCCAGGCACGCGAGGTTGTCGCCGCCGCTCGCGCCAAGGGTGTTTTCTGCATGGAAGCGATGTGGACGCGATTTCTGCCCTCACTGGTGCAGGCGCGTCGCCTGATCGCGGACGGCGCCATCGGCGAGCCGCGCATGGTGGTCGCGAGCTTCGGTTTCCGTTGCGGCTGGGACCCGGAGGGCCGACTCCTGAACCGGGAGTTGGCCGGCGGCGGGCTGCTGGACGTCGGGGTCTACTGCGTGTCTCTGGCGTCCATGGTCTTCGGGCGTCGGGCCCGGCGGGTGGCGGGCATGGCGGACATCGGCGAGACGGGCGTGGACGAGCAGGCCGCCTACATTCTCGATTACGGGGACGGGCGGCTGGCGATGCTGGCCTCGGCCGTGAGGACCGACACCCCCAAGCACGCCGACATCATCGGCACGGAAGGTCGAATGCGCCTCGACGAGCCCTTCTTCGCCGCCAAGAGCTTGACGGTTCGCGCCAATGGCAAAGACGAGGCAATTGAGGCACAGTACGATGGCAACGGCTACAACTGCCAAGCCGAGGAGGTGGCACGTTGCCTGGCCGAGGGGCGGACCGAAAGCGAAATCATGCCCCTCGACGAGACCGTGACCATCGTGGAAACGCTCGACGACATCCGGGCCCAGTGGGGCCTGACGTACCCGATGGAATCGCCCGGCGACACCCCAGAACAAGCGAGGAACCGATGAAGCACGGACGGATTGCACACGTGGACAAACCGATCTCCCGCGTCGTGCAGGGGATGGTCATGATCTCGGACGAGCGCCAGGATAAGAGTTCCGCGTTGCTGGACGCCTCGATGGAGCATGGCATCACGACGTTCGACACGGCGTATGTCTATGGCGGCGGATCCAGCGAGCGCGGCTTCGGCCACTGGGTCGCCGACCGCGGAGTGCGCGACCGTGTCGTCCTGCTGGACAAGGGAGCCCACCCCGACGCGGGGGGCAAGAAGGTCAATGCCGCCGATATCTCCTCCGACATCACCGAGTCGCTCGACCGGCTTGGCTTCGAGCACATCGATATCTACGTCCTGCACCGGGACGACCCCGAGGTGCCCGTGAGCGAGATCATCGACGTGCTCAATGAGCACCACGCGGCCGGGCGCATCGGGGCGTTCGGCGGCTCGAACTGGACGCACGAACGGATCGCGGCGGCCGACGAGTACGCCCGCGCCAACGGACGGGTCCCCTTCGTGGCCGCGAGCCCGCAACTCTCGCTGGTTGAGATGATCGAGCCGCCGTGGGCCGATTGTCTCAGTGCCAGCGGGCCCGGCGGCGAAGCCGCGCGCAAGTGGTTTTCGGAAAACGGCCTGGCCGTATTCGCCTGGTCGTCTCTGGCCGGGGGGTTCCTCAGCGGCGTCTTCACGCGGGAGAACCTGGCCGGCGACGTCAGCGAGTCCGGCCTTCGCAACGCCGGACTGGTGCAGCGGTGCTATGCCGACGAGGACAACTTCCGCCGGCTGGACCGGCTGCGCGAGCTGGCGGCCGAGCGCGGCGTGTCGGTGGCGCAGGCGGCGTTGGCCTATGTGCTGAGCTTGCCGCTCGATACGTACGCCTTGGCGGCCGGCTGGGAAGCGGATCAAATCGCCCAGAACGCCGCGGCTGCCGACATCGAGTTGTCCGCGGCCGAGATCGCCTGGCTGGAGCTTCGTAGCGAATCGCGCTGATCCCTCCGGCCGCGCCAGGCGAGTGGCCCGGCGGGCGGGGCGAATCGTACGCTTCGGCAGAGAGCCGTCGGGGCTCGGCGGAATCCCCCCCGCAGGACCGCCCCGCCTCTGCGCTCGCTCTCGAGGAGCCAGCCCATGCCCGCCGCACCGCAGCCCGAAGTGGACGTTCCGCGCGCAGACGGCCCGCCGATCGAGGTGGAGGTCTCGCCCCCGCCGAACGACCGGCCGCGTCCGAACGAATCCGCGCGCTGGCGGACCCGCATCGCCCGCCATCTGGATACCGACGAGGAACGGGCCATCATGGCCGAGGTCTCGCGCGGCACCTGAGCCGTACGCCCGCGCGGCAGTTACGCATCCCCGGAATCGTCCCCGCCGACCCGCACTGCAAGCGGGCGACAGACGGCCTGCATTGCCGCCTCGACCGAGCCCTCCTCGCCCGCCTCGGCCAGGCCAACGGTGAAGCAAGCCGGAGTGTGGGTCATCGACTTCTTGAGCCCCAGCCGCCCGAAGCCGAACACGGTCATGTTCCGCTGCATCGGCCAGTAGGAGTCCCGCTTACGGTCCGCGTCGTGGTTGTACAGGAACAAGGCCCGCTCCAGCTCGGCATCGCCGAAGTACACCCAGCCGGGTGTTGGCAGCTTCTCGTCCCACTTCCGCCCGGCCGGCGTGCGGGTGCCGCCGGAGCGGACGCAGTAATCCGTGTCGTAGTCGATCTTCCCGCCGGGCGTGCCCTCGTAGAGGAACCAGTAGGGCTTGGCCGCCGCCAGGACGGTCAGCTTGGCGTGAGTCGGGTAGATGTCCCAGCGGACGCGCCACTTGCCGCCTTCGGCCTCGGAGACGATCACCGCCTTGAGCGGCCCGGCCGCCACGAGCTTGCTGGTGCACTTCTCGCCGCCGGGGTGGAAGTAGCCGCCCGGATGCACCAAATTCGGAATGCCGCGGTAGTTCCCCGCCGACCCGCCTTTGGGTCGGTAGGAGATCCAGTCCCTTCCGTCCGCGTCGATCAAACTCGCGAAGCCCGCGCCCTTCCTGTGGTACACGTAGGTCGCGTTCGGGGTGACGATCTTCCAGGCGGCCTGGCCCTGGTATTCCTCCAGTTCGGAGACCTCGACGAGCGGCTTGGCGGGTTCGCTGCTCTCCTCCGCGGCGAACCGGACGCCGTAGTGGCGCGTCTGCTCCGGGCCTGTTCGCCCATCGAGCAGAATGCTCAGCTCGGCCGTGTCCTCGTCGTACTGGGCGGGCACGTCGTCGTCCACCACATCGCCGCTCTCGTTGTACTCGACGACGCTTGCCGGTCCCGCGGGGGCGACGCCGGTGTCCAAAGGCACGTCGACTACGAGATCGTTCCGCTCGATTCCGGCGGCTTCGACCGTGACGCGCACCACGCCCGGCGTCTTACCCGCCTCGGCGGCCACCGGCAGCGGCGCAGTCACGGCCGCCAGCGCGGCCCATAGAACGCAGCGGTTCATCCGCGGCCTTCCTTTCCCCGAGCGAGGGTCCGGTCTCAGGCCAGCTTGACCTCTCGCCCGGTCTTCTGCGAACGGTAGAGCCCGTCCAGGATCGCCATGACCGCCCGGCTCTCGTGCGGAGGCACCGGAACGTCCCGGTCGCCCATGACCGCCTCGGCGAAGCAGCGGATTTCCTCGTGGTGGGCCCGGGTCTTCGTGTCGCGCACGTCGATCCTGCCGTCAAAGTAATCGTTGGCGGTCTGGCTGTAGACCTCGCAGCTCGGCCACTGGGCGCCGTAGTTCGTGCCGTACACATCGATCCGCTGCTCTGCGCGCGGCTTCATGTTCAGCATGAAGCTGCACTCCAGGTTCAGCGCAGCCCCGTCGGCAAAGCGTACCAAGCCGCCGGCGAAGTCCTCCACGTCCACGCCCTTCTTATCGTAGTCTCGGCCGCCCCACTCGCTGAATACCTCCGGGCGCTTGGAAAGCTTGTTCACGGAAATCCCGCTGACCGAGACCGGCGCGAACTGGTCCATCAGGTGCAGCGCCAGGTCGAGGATGTGCACGCCGACGTCGATGCAGCACCCGCCGCCGGACTGCTCGTGATAGATGAACCCCGGCCGGGCCGGCAGAAGCCGCCGGCGGTGGTACCACGCACGGGCGTAGTAGACCTCGCCGATGGGATTGTCCCGCAGGTACTGCTTGAGCGCTCGGCTGTTGTCCGCGAAGCGCTGGTGCTGGGCGCACATCAGCTTGGCGCCGCCCGCCTCGGATGCCGCGATCATTGCGTCCACTTCCTTGGGCGTCAGCGCCAGGGGCTTCTCGGACAGCACGTGCTTGCCGGCCTTCAGCGCCGGCACGGCGTACTTCTTGTGGAAGCGGTTCGGGGCGCAGATGTCGATCACGTCGATGTCATCTCGCTTGAACAGGGGCGACGCCGTCTTGTAGGCGTCGGGTACGCCGAACTCCCGTGCCCGGCTCACGGCCGCCTCGAGGTTCACGTCCATGCAAGCCACGACCTCGCAGTCCGGCAGCTTCTGCCAGCCCGTGAAGTGGATTCTGCTGATGCCTCCGCTACCGATGATGCCCACTCGCAGTTTCCGCTTCGACACGTCCTGTCTCCTGTGCTGTACCGGGCACCGGCCGGCGACTCGGGTAGGTACCGGAGCGGGCCACTTTGACCGCACCCGGCGATATGTCAAGTGCGTCGGCGGCCCTTTCGCGCGGCAATTCGAAGGCGACGAGGGCCGGGGCACGGCGACGGCGACAAAAATACAGCGACGCCCGGGTGGAGGGAGACCCTGACGCCGCTGATTTGCTGCAGCCCTGATGCAGGTGGAGGGAGACCTGCACCGTTCTGGGCACAGCGGAACTAACAAGAACTCTAGCAGTGACTTCGGCCAATGACAAGGGTTTTGATGAGGAATCTTGGCCAGCGCTTCGGCCGTCCCTTGCTGCTTGACAGCGCCCCACGCGCTCCCTAAGCTACCCGTCAGCTTCACCCGCGCAACCAGGCCGGTGACCCTGGGGCGTACCCGCCCGGCCGAGCAAGAAGGACATCTTGAATGCGCTGCCATCATGCCCGAATGTCAACCGTTGCCCTCTCGGCCGCACTGCTCGCCCTGCCCTGCCTCTGCCGGGCCCAGGTTCGGGGGCTTGACATCCCCGAGTCCCGCCTGCGCGGACGGCTCAGCGACGATGACAGGGACCGGATTCGCGAGGCCATCGGTGACCTGGTCGGCGACATGGCCGACGCGGAGACGGCGGAGGAGGTGTACGAGGCCCGCAATGCGTTGACGGACCTGCGGAACGACCTGGACCTCTACCGCGAGCCGAGCCGCCTGTTCGCCTCCACGGCGGCCGAGGAGCTGCTGAAGCTCATCCAGAACCCCCGCGAGAAGCTCACCCGCCTCAAGGAAGTCAACGCCTGTATGGCCATCACGTCGCTTCGCCGCCCGGCGGCGGCGACGGCGTACCGGGCCATGCTCTCGCATGCCAGCGGCGCGGTCCGGCACTTCGGCTGGGACGGCTGCCGGTGGGTGGCCATCGACGTCGTGGCCGGCGACGGCGACGCAGGACCCGGATTCCTGAGCAAGATCGGCGAGGCGGCGAAGGCGGAGTCCTCGCCGATCGTGGCCGAGCAGATGTTCCGCATGCTGGCCGCGCCAAACACGCCCATGGCGGATATCCCCGAGGAAGAGCGGCTCGCCGCTCGCCGAGAGCTTCTCGGCGCGATGGAACCCGCCTGGCGGACGTGGTGCCGCCGCGTGCTGCGAGGGTCGGTCGAGGCGGCGCGAAGCTGCGAGACGGCCCTGCCGGGCCTGCGAGCGAGCTATGCACGGTTCGAGGGCGACGAGGCGACGCGGTCGAAAATTCTGCAGATGCTGGCCGACCTGCTCTGGGCAAGCAGCGAGGCGTACCGGACGGCCGGGGCGGACGGCGCCGTCGCCGAGGCCAACGCCCGCGTGCTGGAGGCGGTCGAGACGCGCCTGAACGAACTTCTGGGCTCGGACCGGACTTCGGTGTCGAATCCGCTGGGCAGCGGTACAATGGAGCCGGATGCCAAGGCCAAGGCCGTGCGACGCGCGGCGCTGGAATGGATCGAGCTGCACCTGTCGGGGATGGATGTGAAGAACCCCAGGGATCGCCTCGTCGAGCCGACCCCGACGCCCTCGACCGGGCCCGCCGAAGAGGGCGACGGTCCGGAAAGCGGCGACGAGAGCGACGAATAGCCCCGGCTTCGCGGGGCGGAACGACAGCCGGAGGCGCCACGACTCGCCGAGATGATCGCACGCTACCTACTCATCACGCCTCTTCTGATACTGATCGGCTGCGTCGCGGCGAGCTTCTGGGCCGTTCGGGAGCAGCAGGAGCACGCCGTCGCCCGTCAGGGCGGCCAACTTACCTTCGGCGAAATCGGCGAGCCGGAGACGCTGAATCCCATCACCTCGTCCACGGCCGCCGCCAGCGACATTCAGGCATACGTATTCAACGGGCTGGTCAAGGCGGATGAGAACCTGGAGCTGACCGGCGACCTGGCCGAGTCGTGGGTCGTGACGCAGGACTCGGCCGCGTTCTTCGAAGACGCGGACGCGGCTGCCGCGGCGTTCGAGCAACTGGAGGCCGCGCGGGACCGCTGGCCCGAAATGCGGCTCAGCAAGTGCGACGTGGACGGCAGGACGCTGCGGCTGCACCTCGCGGATCCGGCCGGCAAGCCGGCGGCCGGTACGGCATACACCGAGACACTGTTCGAAATCGTGGACCAAGCCCTGATTCTGCCCGTATCGGTGCTGACGGTGGCACACGATCCGGGTGCCAAGCTACCGGACGGCACGGAGGCGAAGGAGGAGGCGGTCCGCGACGTGCTGCGTGCGAAGGCCGAAGACGCCGGAGCGGAGGTGCACGAACTGCTGCAGGTGGCGCCGACGGTCCTGCACGTGAGCATCATCGGGGACGGGGCGGCCTATCGCGAGGCGCTGTCCGAGCTGACCGAGGGGGAGGAGGCCCCGCTGGGGATTCTCGACCACCTGGATCAGGCGCTGCTGAACGAGCCGACCCTCACGTTCCGCCTTCGGAAGGGCGTGCGCTGGCACGACGGGCACCCGTTCACGAGCCAGGACGTGGCCTTCACGTATCGCAGCATGCTCGACCCGCAGTACAAGTCTCCCCGCAGCAGCAGCTTCTGGCCGGTCAAGGAGGTCGCCACGCCGGATGCGCACACGTTCGCGGCGCGGTACCGGTACCCCTACGGGCAGTCGGTTCTGAGTTGGGCCCAGGAGATCATCCCGGCACACATCCTTGAGGGAAAGGACGCCGCGTGGTGGGCAGCGAACTACAACGACGACCCTGTGGGCACAGGTCCTTTCAAGCTGGCCGAGTGGCAGCGCAACGAGTTCCTGCGCCTCGAAGACAACCCGGACTACTTCGAAGGCGCGCCCAACCTCAATGCTATCGTGTACCGGGTCATCCCGGACAAGTTCGGAAACCGGGTGGCCTTCGAGTCCGGCGAGTTCGACCTGCGGCAGCTCGATCCGCACCAGGTGGAGGACTACCGTCGGGAGGACAAGTTCCAGGTCTTCGGCAGTTGGGGCCGACGGTACACGTACATCGGCTGGAACCTCAAGAAGCCGATGTTCGCCGACCGGCGCGTCCGCGTCGCCCTGGCCCACGCGATCAACATCGAGCCGATCGTGAAGTACGTCTACCACGACCTCGCCCGGCAGTCGAAGGGGACGTTCGCCCAGGGCTCGTGGTACGCCAGCGATGACGTCGAGCCGTACCCCTACGACAAGAAGAAGGCACGCGAACTGCTCGCCGAGGCCGGCTGGACCGACACGGACGGCGACGGCTGGCTCGACAAGGACGGCAAGCGGTTCGAGTTCAACTTGATCACCAACCAAGGCAACAGCTTGCGCAAGAACATTCAGCTTCTCGTACAGAACGATCTCAAGGAGGTCGGCATCAAGGTCAACACGGCCGTGTACGAGTGGGCGGTCTTCATCACCCGCTACATCGACACCCGGCAGTTCGACGCCTGCGTGCTGGGTTGGAGCTTGGGCATCAACTACGACCAGTACACCCTCTGGCACAGCTCGCAGACTGGGCCGAACCAGCAGAATCATTGCAGCTACCGTAACGAGCGGGTGGATGAGCTGCTGGTGCGGATCCGCACGGAATTCGACCGGGAGCGGATCGCCGAGCTGTGCGCCGAGATGCAGGAGATCATCTACCGCGACCAGCCGTACGCCTTCCTGGTTCAGCCGTACCTCACTCACGCGCTGTACCGCGGCAAGTTCGTGGTCCGCCGCCCGGACGGCAAGGGGGGCTGGATCGTCGAGCCCGTTCGGAGTACCGAGGCCGGCTTCACCTACTACAGCCAATGGTGGGCGCCGGCCCACATCGCGCCGGAATTGGCACGGTAACCGGAGTATCAGCGACTTGCTCGCCTTCATCGTAAGACGATTGCTCATTGCGATCCCGCTGCTGCTCGGGATCTCGATCCTGAGCTTCCTGCTGATCAACCTGGCCCCCGGCGGCCAGATGGCGCTGCCGGGACAGGAGATGAACCCGGACCTCAACCCGCAGGTCCGGCAGATGATCGCCCGGGAATTCCACTTCGACGAGCCGCTGCACGTCCAGTACGGCTACATGATGCGGGACATGTTCACGGGCGAGTTGACCAGCTTCAAGGACAACCGCCCCGCTCTGGCTAAGGTCCTGGAGAGGGTTCCGGCGACTCTGGCCTTGAGCGGCATGGCGTTCGTGATCAGCTTCAGCGGGTCCTTGCCGCTGGGCATCTTCGCCGCCCGTCACAAGGGACGCTGGCAGGATCGCGTGGTCAGCGTCCTGAGCTTCGCACTGATCAGCTTGCCCGCCTTCTGGGTGGCATACATGCTCGTGTTCGTTATGGTGCGGTTCCTCAACATGCCGGCGCTCGGCACGCAGACCTTCGGCGTGGACTTCGAGTCGGGTGTGGCGAGATTCCTGGACATGTTCTGGCATGTGTTCCTCCCCGCGTTCACGCTGGCTCTGGCCGGCATTGCCGCACAGAGCCGCTACATGCGGGCCTCCATGGTCGAGTCGATGAACGAGGATTACATCCGCACCGCGCGGGCCAAGGGGCTCTCCGAGACAGTCGTAACCTACAAGCACGGCTTCCGAAACAGTCTCCGCCCGATCCTGACGTTCATTGGTTTCATGCTGCCGGCCTTCCTCGGCGGGTCGGTCATCATCGAGCAGATCTTCGGGTACCCGGGCATGGGCCGGCTGACGTTCCAGGCGCTGATGGAGCGCGACATGCCGGTGATCATGGTCTCTCTGACGATCGGGTCGATCCTGGTGCTGCTGGGCAACATGATCGCGGACATCCTGTACGCTGTGGTGGACCCGCGCGTGCGACTGAGCTGACGAACCCAACGAATGACGATTCCGCAGACATCCGAGACATCGGCCGAGCGTCAGGATCCGGTCGGCCGGCGACGAAGCGCCTGGCGGCGGTTCCGCAAGAGCCGCACGTCGATGGCGGGCCTAGTCGTCATGGTGCTGCTGTTCGTCGTCGGAATGGGCTATTGGGGGCTCAACGCCGCCGGCGTGCACTGGCCGGCCGATCCCGTCGCCGTCGAACTGCCGGATCAGCTTCAGCCCCCCTCGCCGACCCATCCGCTCGGCACGGACGACGTGGGGCGGGACGTGCTGTCTCGCATCCTCATGGGAGCGCACGTATCGCTGATGATCGGCTTCGTGGCCGTGGGGGTCAGCGTCGTCATCGGGACGTTCCTGGGCAGCGTCAGCGGGTACTTCGGCGGCTGGGTGGACACGATCATCATGCGCTTCGTCGACCTGATGATGTGCATCCCGCGGTTCTTCCTGGTGCTGACGGTTGCGGCGCTGACCCGACCGAGCATCTGGCACGTGGCCATCGTGATCGGCGCCACGGGCTGGATGGGAGCCGCCCGCTTGGTGCGCGCCGAATTCCTGACGCTCCGCGAGGTGGACTACACGCAGGCGGCCCGCGCCCTGGGTGCGTCGCACATGCGGATCATCTTCCGACACATCCTGCCGAACGCCATGCCTCCGGTGCTCGTCAGCGCCGTGCTGGGCGTGGCGGGCGCGATCCTGATCGAGGCGTCGCTGAGCTACCTCGGCTTCGGCGTCCAGCCGCCGAACCCGAGCTGGGGCAACATCATCTCCGACGGCAAGGACTACATTCTCGACGCTTGGTGGCTGATCATCTTCCCCGGCGTGGCGATCTTCATCACGACGCTGTCATTCTACATCACCGGCGAGGGCATTCGCGTTGCCCTGGACCCGAAGGAGACCAAGCGGATTTGAGCCAGAACGGCACACTCCTGCGCGTCCGCGACCTGCGGACCTACTTCGACACGGACGACGGCGTCGTGCAGGCCGTGGACGGCGTGAGCTTCGACGTCGAGCGGGGCAAGACGTTCGCCCTGGTCGGCGAGAGCGGCTGCGGCAAGAGCGTCACGGCGTATTCGATCCTCCGCCTGCTGCCGATGCCGCCGGCGCGGATCGTCTCGGGCACGGTCGAGCTGGACGGCCGTGAGCTGCTGTCGCTGCCGGCCAAGGACATGCGCAGCGTCCGCGGCGGGCGGGTCGGCATGATCTTCCAGGAGCCGATGACCTCGCTGAACCCCGTATTCACCTGCGGCAACCAGATCGTCGAGGCCATCCGCCTGCATCGCAAGGTGCCGCGCGCCGAGGCGGCGCGGCGGGCGGTCGAGCTGCTCGGCCGCGTGGGCATCCCCGAGCCGCGTCAGCGGTTCGGGGAGTACCCGCACCAGCTATCCGGCGGCATGCGGCAGCGCGTGATGGTCGCGATTGCGCTGTCGTGCGAGCCGTCGCTGTTGATCGCGGATGAGCCGACGACCGCGCTGGACGTGACGATCCAGGCGCAGATCCTGGACTTGCTCCGTGAGCTGCAGGACGGCGCCGGGCTGAGCATCATGCTCATCACGCACGACCTGGCCGTGGTGGCCGAGACGGCCCACACCGTGGCGGTCATGTATGCCTCCAAGATCGTCGAGCGGGCCGGCGCGAGCGAGTTGTTCGCCGAGCCGCTGCACCCATACACGCGCGGGCTGTTCCGGTCGGTGCCGCGGCTGGGCACGCGGGCGGAGCGGCTGGATACGATCCCCGGCACGGTCCCCAGCCCCGTCGAGGTTCCGCCGCAGTGCCGCTTCCACCCGCGTTGCGACCTGACGCGGCAGCGGGCGGCCGAGGCGGACGCCGGCGAGACGCTGACGCTCGGCACGGGCGCCGACGCGATCCGCGTTCTGAAGCGATGCGCCACCTGCGAGCCGGAGTTGCGGGAGGTCCGCCCCGGGCGATTCGTCGCCTGCTGGGAGGCCGAGGGCTACGAGCGGGCCGCGCCCGCGGGCGAGGCGCAGCCGACCGGAGCCGCCACCGATGAGTAGCACCGGCGACATCCTTACCGTCAAAGGGCTCAAGACCTGGTTCCCCGTCCGTCGGGGCCTGCTGGCACTGCGCAAGCGGTACGTCCACGCGGTAGATGGTGTGGACTTCCGCGTCCGCCGCGGCCGGACGCTCGGGCTCGTCGGCGAGAGCGGCTCGGGCAAGACCACCGTCGGCCGGACGCTGCTGCGGCTGATCCCCGCCACCGACGGGCGAGTGCTCTTCGACGGGCAGGACGTGTTCGCCCTCCGCTCGAAGCGGCTCCGCTGGCTGCGGCGGCGGATGCAGATCATCTTCCAGGACCCGTTCGGCTCGCTGAACCCCCGGATGACCGTCGGGCAGATCGTCGGCGAACCGCTGAAGATCCACGACATCGTCCCTCGCGGCAACCGCCCGCTGCGCGTCGCGGAGCTGCTGGAGCGCGTCGGGCTGTCGGCCCGCTACGCCGACCGCTACCCGCACGAGTTCTCCGGCGGGCAGCGCCAGCGAATCGGCATCGCGAGGGCGCTGGCCTCGGAGCCGGACTTCATCGTCTGCGACGAGCCGGTCAGCGCGCTGGACGTGTCCATTCAGGCGCAGATTCTCAATCTGCTCAGCGACCTCCAGCGCGACCTCGGGCTCTCGTACCTGTTCATCGCGCACAACCTGGCGGTCGTCGAGCACTTCGCCGACGAGGTCGCCGTGATGTACCTCGGTCGGATCGTTGAGACCGCCCCGCGAGACCGGCTCTACGACGCTCCGCGGCACCCCTACACCGAGGCCCTCCTGTCGGCCGTGCCGACGACCGACCCACACCGCAGGCAGGATCGCATCGCCCTGCCGGGCGAAATGCCCTCGCCGATCGCCCCGCCGCCGGGCTGCCCGTTCCACCCCCGCTGCCCGCTGACGCGGCAGCGGGCGGCCGAGCTGCCCGAGGACCAGACCGTCTCGCTGGCCAGCGGCGGAGAGACGATTCGAATCGTCAGCCGCTGCATGTGCGAGACGCCGAGCTTGACGCCCGCCGACGGCGACATCGACCACCAGCACGCCTGCCTGCTCCGGCAGGGGTAGCCCGGTCCCGGTCGGCGCAACGCGGGGCCGTGGGTCGAGAACCGACCGGCCGGACGACCGCGGGCCAACCCTGCGGCCCCCGCCCCGGCGGGGCCTGCCGCACGGCATGGGCGGCGTTTGCCGGCCTTCCCCAGGGCCTACTCGGCGTTTCGCAGCGAGAACTCCGCAACCCCGGCCGCATGCACGGCCTCGAGAACGGCGGCGACGATCGCGAACGACGTCTCCCGGTCAGCCGTGACGACCACTTCGCAGTCCGTCGGCGGCAGGCACGTGAGCCAATCGGCCAGTTCGTCAGCCGTCAGCTCGGCATCGCCGACGCTGATTGTCCCGTCACGGGCGACCTTGATGTGCAACTTCCCTGCGGTGACGTGCCGCGGCACGCTGTGGACCGGCACGTAGCCGCTCTCGGCCACGACGGCCTGCCCGGCCGGGGTAGTCAGCCAGTCGCGGAGCTTGGCCGCAGGGGCATCCACGGCCAAGTCCTTCCGCGTCACGGCATAGACGGGCGTCACCCAGCGGTAGGCGCCCGAGGCGATGGTCTCTCGGCTCGGCATCACCTCGTCCACGGCCAGCACCTCCACGCGCGGGTTCGGCGACATCCGCTCGTTGTAGTAGAAGAACGTGTAGCCAATGCCTTGTGGGTCTTTCGGGAGCTCCTCGTATGGGCCGCGCATCGTGTGGGTAACGGCGTCTCGCCCGGCCGTGATCTCAAGATCCCCCATGACGACCGACTGCATCGTCTCCTGGCTGCCGGAGTTGGGGTTGCGGACGTACGCATGCACGTCGCCCTCGCCGCCGGCGGGCGCCCAGGTCTTGACCTCGCCGGTGTACATGCCCTTGATTTGCTCAGCCGTCAGGCCCTTGACGGGGTTGTCCCTGTGCCGGAGGAAGACGAACGCGTCGAGCGCGATCGGCGTCAGCTCCAGCTCGACGCCCTTTTCCTTAATGAGCTTGCGCTCATCAGCGCTCGGCGGGCGGCACTCGTAGATCAAGTCGACATGGCCGTGGATCAGCCGCTGGTAGGCGCTGTGCGTGCCGGTGTGCGATCGACCGTTGTACACGGGGTGCAGCTCCAGCTCGCTTAGGCCCGGCAGCAGCGTCGCGCCGGCGACCTGGACCCGCGGCGTTTTGCGCAAGACCGGCACCAGCCGGACCTGTTCGGCGCCAAGTCCCCAGCCCGTGTTGTACCGGCACCACTGGCACTCCGCACCGACCAGCCGGGCGGCCACGAGAATGCCCAGCGGGTTGGCCGAAGTGGAACCGTCCGTCATGGGGTATTCCTCGACCTCGAACGACAGGCCGAGGTCCTCCGGCGCACTCGATGCCGATACGGCCTCGTCTGAGGCCTCGCGGGCCTGCTCGGCCCGGACCTGCCGGGTCTGCTCGGTGGCCGGGCTCGGCTCTTCCGCCCGGCCGGGGCGCTGCATACCCCAAGCCGCAAGTACCACTGCCACCGCCGCCAATGCCATCAATGCGGTAAGACGCGCTCTCATGGTTTACCCCTTTCCTGTACGGAGTCTCCGCGGGTTCCTACTACACAGACGCGCAAGCGACGGCCAAGTTCCCGGCTGCCGTCGTTCGCCGGCGGAGCGGGCTACCGGCACCCCGGCACCTGCCATGGTGTGAGATGGTTCTCTGCACCGACCCGGAACTCTGCGGTTGAGCGTTCGCCGGCCGGGCGGGCGCCTCAGCCCTCGTCGTCGTCCGGTCCGCCGAAGGCGTGCGGGTGGCGGACGATATCGCCGGTGGCCAGGAAGATCAGGTCCTCGGCGATATTGGTGCAGAGGTCGCCGATCCGCTCGAAGGCCTTGGCGAGGTTGATGAGCGTCATGGCGACCTCGGCCCCGCCGACGTGCTTATCCTCGGCCCGGAGGACGGATTGGACGAGATCGCTGTAGGCGTCGTCAATCCGCTGGTCGTTGTCGATGACGGTGTGGGCGACCTTGGCGTTGCGGTGGCTCAGCAGCCGGACGGTCAGCCCCAGAACCTCAGACGTGTCCTGCTTGAGCGACAGCAGGCGTGGATACTCCGCCACGGTGAGCCCGACGCCGACCACGTGCCGCACCCGCCGGCCCATGCTCGCGGCCAGATCGGCGATCCGCTCCAGGTCGTTGTTCGTCTTGATGATGGTGCAGATGGTCCGCAGATCAATCGCCGCCGGCTGGTAGAGCGCGAGCAGGCGGATGCACTCCTGCTCGACCTCGATTTCCTCCCGGTCGATGATCGCGTCGTCGGCGTCCACCTTGTTCCCGGCCTCGACGTCGCCCCGCTCGACGGCGCGCCACGCATCGGTAAAGGCCTGCTCCACGCGCATCCCGAGGTGGTCGAGGCGCAAGGTCAACTTCTCAAGGCGTTCTTCGAGTCCTGCCATGGTCCTGTCCGCTAGCCGAATCGGCCGGTGATATAGCGCTCGGTCAATTCGTTGGCCGGCTTCTGAAAGATATTGCTCGAGGTATCGTATTCTATGAGCTTGCCGAGGTGGAGGAACGCCGTGTAGTCGCCGACCCGGCTGGCCTGCTGCATGTTGTGCGTGACGATCACGATGGCGTAGTCCCGCTTGAGGTCCGCGATCAGATCCTCGATCCGGCCCGTTGCGATGGGGTCCAGCGCGCTGCACGGCTCGTCCATCAGCAGCACCTGGGGCTCGACGGCCAGGGCCCGGGCGATGCAAAGCCGCTGCTGCTGTCCGCCGGAGAGCGATGTGCCGCGCTCTTGCAGCTTGTCCTTCACCTCGTCCCACAGGAAGGCACGCCGAAGGGCCGATTCGACGATCTCGTCCAGTCGACGGTCCCGTCGGCGCGGCCGCACCCGCAGGCCGAATGCCACGTTATCGTACACCGACTTCGGGAACGGGTTGGGCTTCTGGAAGACCATGCCGATGTGCCGCCGCACGGCCACGGGATCCACCTTCTGCCCGTACACGTCCTCGCCCTCCAGCCATAAGCTCCCGGTCACGCGGCAGCCATCCACCAGGTCGTTCATCCGGTTGATGCACCGCAGCAGCGTCGACTTGCCGCACCCGCTCGGCCCGATGATGGCCGTGACGCTCCGCCCGAGAACGTCCATGGCGATGTCGAACAGCGCCTGCTGGCTGCCGTACCACACGTTCAACTTGCGCATCTCGATCAGCGGCTGGACGTCCGGGCCGGTGTCCGCAACGGGGCTGACATTCGCGGCCGAGGTCTCCGACCGGACGCGGCCCGAGAGGTCGCCGCCGTCCTCCCCGGCGGGAGGCGGCGACGAAACGGGCGTCTGATGCTCTGTCTGCGGGTCGATCTCAGTCATTCGTTACTCGGAATCGGTTTCGGAGGTAAATCGCCAGCGCGTTGAGCGAGAGCAGCACGACCAACAAGGTTACCACACCGGCGGCCATCACGCCGTACTGGAACTCCTCCTGGGGGTAGTCGCTCCAGGAGAAGATCTGCATCGTCATGCTGGTGAACTTGTCGGTGACGCCGTCCGGCGTGGCAAACACGGCCGTGGGCACGCCGATCATGATCAGCGGCGCGGTCTCTCCGAGCGCCCGGGCCAGCGAAAGGATCGTCCCGGTGAGGATGCCGGGCAGGGCCTGCGGCAGGACCACACGGTAGATCGTCTGCCACTGGGTGGCGCCCATTCCGTAGGAGGCCTGTCGCAGCGAGTCCGGGACGGCCTTGATGGCCTCCTGGGAGGAGATCACGATCACGGGCAGGATCAGCAGCGCCATTGTCAGCGAGCCGATCAGCAGCGTGCCGTATTCCAAGCCGAGCAACTGGATGAACAGGCCAAGCCCCAACAAGCCCCATACGACAGACGGCACGCCGGCCAGGTTTGCGATGTTGATGTTGATGAAGCGCGTCACCCGACCACCGCGAGCGTACTCGGTAAGGTAGACGGCCGCTCCGATCCCCAAGACCAGGGCCATCGGGATCAGCAGAAGGGCCATGAAAACCGAACCGACCAGTGCCGGGTAAATGCCCGCCCTCTCCGGGAAACGCGAGCTCGTGCTGGTCAGGAACTGCCAGTCGAGCCAGCCGACGGCGTCGATCGCAACATGCACCAGCAACGTGAACAGAGCCGCGACGCCGAGGCCGGTCGCCAGCAGACACACGACCATAAGGATCCAGTCCAGGGGCCGACCCGTGGCCTGCCCGCTGAGCCGCTTGCGTGACGGGGGGTTGTCTGTGGCCGGACCCATCGCTACTCGTATTTCTCCTTGTATCGCGACGACACGTAGGAACCGATCACGTTCATAAGGAAGGTCATGCAGAACAGCACCAGGCCGATGGCGAACAAGCTGCGGTAGACCGCCGAGTCACCTGTCACATCGCTGCTGCCGATGTTCACCATGGCGGCGGTCATCGTCTCGATGGGCCCGAGCAGCGTTTCGTCCAGGTTCAGCAGGTCGACCATGTGTGGGCTCTGGCCCGCGGCGATGGTCACGGCCATCGTCTCGCCGATGGCCCGCGAGAAGGCCAGAATGAACGACGCGATGATGCCCGAGAACGCCGCCGGGATCACCACGCGCACGATGACGGAGAACCTGCCGGCCCCCAGGCCGTAGCCGGCCATGCGCAGGGCGTGCGGCACGGCCCGCATGGCGTCCTCGCTGATGCTCGCCACCAGCGGGATGATCATGATGCCGACCACGATGGAAGCGCTCAGCGCGTTGAACGTGCCGATGGTAGGGAACACCTTGGCCAGCGCAGGGGTGATGTAGACCAGCGCGAAATACCCGTACACTACCGTCGGAACCCCCGCGAGGATCTCCAGCAACGGCTTGACGACCGCCCGAACTCGGGGCGAGGCGAACTCACTGAGGTACACCGCGGCCGCCACGCCGAGGGGCAGCGCGATGATGGCCGATCCAACCGTGATCACCAGCGTCCCGGAAATCAGCGGCAGGATGCCGAACTCGACCGGCTCGATCGCGGGGCTCCACTTAGTGCCGGTCAAGAACTCCCAGAGCGGGACCTCGACGAAGAAACCCAGGGCATTGGTCACAAGCACCACGATGATTCCGCCGGTGATGAGCACCGTCAGCGCGGCGCAGACGAACACGCCACAGCGCACCACACGCTCAAGGCCGGGGCGCACAGGTTGCGTCAGGTTCAGCTTCTCGTTAGGGGTGGAATCTTGCACACCGTCGCGCCGCTGTCCGTCGCTTGGGCTTCAGCCGTAGAATATCCGGACGGCCCCGCCTCCCGAGGCGGGGCCGTCCGGCTGTGACTTCTGTCCTGTTCCCTTGCGCCTACTCCGTGATGCCGATCTTGGCCAAGTTCTCCTTCATCTGCTCCTCCGTGATGGGAACGTAGCCCTCGTTGGATATAAGATCGGTAGCGCTCTGACGGATGTAGAACTCCACGAACGCCTTCACGTGCGGTTTCTCCAGTTCGTTCTTGTTTACGTAGATGAACAGCGGGCGGCTCAGCGGATACGCCCCGGACTGGGCGTTGTCCAAGCTCGGCTTGACCGGCTCGTCATCGGCCGTCTTGGCGATCGCCAGCGCCTTGAGCTTGTCCTGGTTGTTGACGTAATACGCGAAGCCGAAGTAGCCCAAGGCGTGCTTGTCCCCCTCGATGCCCTGGACGAGCATGTTGTCGTGCTCGGACTTGGTGTAATCGCTGCGGTGAGCGTCCTCGTCGCCGATCACGACCTCGGTGAAGTAGTCGAACGTGCCCGAGGTGGGCGCCGGGCCGTACAGCTCGAACTTCGCGTCCGGCCAGGATGCATCCACCTCGTTCCACCTCTGAGGGGCTTCGCCGGGACCCCAGATCTGCTTGAGCTGCGCGAAAGTCATGCTGTCAACCCAGTCCGCTTTGGGATTGCAGACCATGCTCAGCGCGTCAATGCCCACCTGCAACTCAATGACCTCGATGCCGTTCTCACGGCACTGTTCGAGTTCGCTGTCCTTGATCGGGCGGCTGGCGTCGTTGATCGGCGTCTTGCCAGGGATGAAGAAGTTCTTGAAGCCGCCTCCCGTGCCCGTGGAACTCACCGAGACCTTCACGCCGGGATGCTGCCGCATGAACTCCTCGGCAACCGCCGCCGAGATCGGGTAGACCGTGCTGCTTCCGGCGATCCCGATTTCCCCGGACATCTCGCCTTCGTCCTTATCCCCACAGCCGTTGCAGCCAATCACCAAAGCCAGCATCACAACGAGTGTCAGACTCACGCGCATAGCCATTTGTTACTCCTGCCTTTCCGCCGAGATCGCTTCGAACGCGGCAATTCCAGGTTTCCTTTCATCCGCGGCGCCCGTCGCGGGGCGTCGTCGCATGCCGGGCGCGATGGTACCAGCGATGTCCGGCCGACGCCACCGTGAAAGCCGACGCCGCGCCGACGGCCTGACGCTCGGCCGGGGCCGCTCGGACACCTCTGCCAGTCTGCTCGCACTTTGCCGACCGAGAAATAAGTTTGCGTTTGTGCCCGGTTAAGATTTGGTAAAGAGGCCGAAACAACCCTTGGCAGTGCCGGCCGCCCCGAGTAACCTACCTCAACATGCCGAGCAAGCGTGTTATCATCGTGGAAGACGAGCCGGACATGGCCGAGCTTGTCGCCATGAACCTCCAGCGGGAGCATTACGAGACGGAGATCTTCTCGGACGGCATCAGCGCGGTGGAGGCGATCCGCTCCGCCCCGCCCGACCTCGTGGTACTCGACATCATGCTGCCGCGGATGTCCGGCACGGAGGTGTTGCGCGAGCTGCGCAGCGACCCGCGCACCTCGGGCGTGCCGGTGATCGTGCTGACGGCCAAGACGGCCGAGGGCGACGTCGTCGCGGGGCTCCAGCTCGGCGCCGACGACTACGTGACCAAGCCGTTCAGCATGTCGGTGCTGCTGGCGCGCGTCTCGGCCGTGCTGCGTCGCGCGGAGGCCACGGGCGACTCCGACCGGCGCGTGTTGTCGGTCGGCCCGATCCGCATCAACCAGGACATGCACCGCGTCGCCGTGGAAGGCGAGCCGGTCTCCCTCACCCCGACCGAGTTCAAGCTGCTGGCGACGCTGGTGGGCGCCCGCGGCCGCGTGCTGACCCGCGACCAGCTCATCAACCACATCCTCGGAGTCAACGCGGTTGTGACCGACCGCACCGTCGACGTTCATCTGGCCGCGCTGCGGCGCAAGCTCGGGAAGGCGAAGAAGTACATCGAGACCGTCCGCGGCGTCGGCTACCGGATCGCGGTCGAGCAAGATGAAACACCATAGCTTCTTCCTCCGCCTCTTCGGCGGCAACCTGCTGCTTGTCGCCGTGATCATCACCTTCGGGTTCGCCGTCTCCTACCGCTACCTCAACCGGCAGTATCTGCAGCGGGACACGGCCGACCAGCAGCGCGTGGCCGAAGTCTTGGCCGGGACCCTCGAGAGCCGCTGGCCCGCGCCTCCCGAGGCGCCCACTCGCGCGGAGATGCAACCCCTTTGCCGCAAGCTGATGGCGGGCTCGGACCTCCGGCTGACCGTGATGTCGCACCCGGACGGACGGGTCCTCGGCGACAGCGAAGCCGACCCCGCCACGATGGAGCCCCACAGAACCCCGGACCGACCCGAGGTACTGGCCGCCATGAACGGCCGGACGGGCCAATCCACGCGCGAGAGCGAGACGCTTGGGGTGCAATTCCGGTACATCGCCGTGCCGGTACGCCGGGACGGGCAGGTCGTCGGCGCGGTCCGTGTCGCCAAGCGGGTCACCACCATCGCCCGAGGTCAGGACTACGTCAGACAGGCGCTGCTCTGGGCGGGGCTCGCCGGCGCGGTCGCGGCCGTGCTGTTGGGCCTGCTGATCAGTTGGATCTGGTACCGCCCGCTTCGTCAGATCGCTCACGCCGCCGGCAAGATCGCCTCGGGCAACCTGACGCACCGGGCGCACATACGTGGCCCGGGGGAAATGGAGGATTTGGCACGCGCCCTGAACGAAATGCGGAGCAGCTTGGCCACGCAGATGGGCCTGGCCGCCCGCGAGCGGAAGAACCTCAAGGCGGTGGTCACCAACCTGGACAACGGTATCGTGGCGCTCGACCGGGACCGCAGCATTTCCTATATGAACCGCGTGGCGATCGAGCTGATGGCCCCGGGTGAATCGGACGTGGTCGGGCGGAATGTGCAATCGGTCATCCGCATCGTGGACGTGATCGACATGCTGACCCAGGTCCCCCCCGGCGGGCGGCTGAGCCGCCAGGTCGAAGTGGAACGCGGGCAGAGGCGCGTCGTGCTCGACTTGACCGTCACCGACGTGTCCGAAGGAGAAACCGAGGGGATCTGCACGCTGCTGACGGCCCACAACGTCACGGAGATCACCCGCACGGCCCGTATGAAGGCCGAGTTCGTAGCCAACGCCTCGCACGAGCTTCGCACGCCGTTGGCGACGATCAAGGCCACGGCCGAGTCGCTCACCGCGGTCGGCGCGGGCGACGAAGAGGCGATGGGCAAGTTCGTGTCCATCCTTCTACGGAACGTCCAGCGGCTGGAGAACCTGACCAACGACCTGCTGGACCTGCACCTGGTCGAGGGCGCCCGCAGCAAGTTGCGGCTTGAGGAGATCGTGCTGGGGGAGATGGTCAGTTGGGTGCGGGCGAACTTCGGCGAGAGCGCCCGCAAGAAGGGCGTGGAGCTGACGGCCAAGGCGGACGAGCCCGACCACCGGCTGCGATCCGACCGGAAGCTCATCGAGCTGATCGTGCAGAACCTCGTGGACAACGCCATCAAGTTCACGCCGGCCGGCGGCGAGGTCACGTGCCGCTACGAGCGGAACGGCTCCGGGACGATCCTGCGCGTGTCCGACACCGGCTGCGGCATCCCGCCCGAGATTCGGTCGCGCGTCTTCGAACGGTTCTTCCAGGCCGACCCGTCCCGCAGCGGAGACACGAACCACCGCGGCACCGGGCTCGGGCTGGCCATCGTCAAGCACGCCGTCGAACAGCTCGGCGCACAGATCGAACTCCGCAGCGAAGTCGGCGAAGGGACGACCATCGACGTGATCATCCCGAATCGAGAACTGTAGCGCCGCCGGGCTACTCCACCGTCACGCTCTTGGCGAGGTTCCGGGGTTTGTCCACGTTGCAGCCGCGTGCCGTGGCCGCGTGGTAGGCCAGGAGCTGGAGCGGGATGACCGTCAGGATCGGACTCAGCGGCACGGGGCAGTCGGGGATGTAGATCACGTGATCGCTGAAGCGCTGGATTTCCTCGTCCCCCTCGGTCGCCACGGCGATGATCTTACCGTCGCGCGCCCGGACCTCCTCGATGTTGCCGAAGATCTTGCCGTAGGTCGCGCATCGCGGGGCGATGAACACGACCGGCATGCCCTCGTTGATCAGCGCGATCGGCCCGTGCTTCATCTCCGCCGCGGGCAGTCCCTCGGCGTGGATGTAACTGATTTCCTTGAGCTTCAGCGCGCCTTCGAGGGCAACGGGGTAATTATAGCCCCGGCCGAGGAACAGCCAGTTCTCGCGGTGGCAGTGCTCCTCGGCGATCTGCCGGATGTATTCCGACTGGGTGAGGATCTGCTCGATCTTGTCGGGCAGCTCATAGAGGGCGCGGAGATAGTCGGCCATCGTCGACTGCGACATGAACCGCCGCCGTCCGAGCAGCAGCGCAATCAGCGTCTCGGCGATGACCTGCCCGGTGAACGCCTTGGTCGAGGCCACGCCGATCTCAGGCCCGGCGTGCAGGTACACGCCGGCGTCCGTCTCGCGGGCGGTTGTAGAGCCCACGACATTGACGATGCCGAGGGCCAGGGCCCCCTTCTCCTTCGCCTCGCGCAGGGCGGCCAACGTGTCGGCCGTCTCGCCCGACTGGCTGATGGCGACGAAGGTCGTGCCCTCCTCGATGATCGGGTTCCGGTAGCGGAACTCGCTGGCGTACTCGACTTCGGTCGGGATATGGGCCAGGTCCTCGAAGAGGAACTCCCCCACCAGCCCGGCGTGCCAGGCCGTGCCGCAGGCCGAGAGGATCATCTTCCGGGTCTTGACCAGCTCGCGGGTGACGTCCCGCAGGCCGCCGAGCAGCACCCGGTTCTCGCGGAGGTCGATCCGGCCGCGGAGCGACTGCCGGGCGACCTCCCCCTGCTCCATGATCTCCTTGAGCATGAAGTGCGGGTAGCCGCCCTTGGCGATCTCCTCGAGGGACCACTCGAGCTGCTGGACTTCCTTCGTGACGGGCACGTTGTCGATGGTCATCGTCCGCATGCCCTCGCGCCCGATGACGACCATCTCGTTGTCGTTGAGATACACCACGTTCGCGGTATGACCAAGAATCGCCGAGGCGTCCGAGGCGACGACGTACTCCTCGTCGCCCACGCCGACGATGAGCGGGCTGCCCTTGCGGGCCGCCACGAGCTTGTCCGGCTCATCCACGGACATCACGGCGATGCCGTAAGTGCCGTCGACCTCGCGCAGGGCCCGCTGCACGGCCTCCTCCAGCGACTCGCAGCCGTCCGTGTAGAACTCGCCGATCAGGTTCGCCAGCACCTCGGTGTCCGTCTCGCTGGCGAAGGTGTGGCCCTTGCCGAGCAAGAACTGCTTCAGCGTGGAGTAGTTGTCGATGATGCCGTTGTGGACCAGGGCGATCCGACCGCTGTCGTCGCAGTGCGGATGGGCGTTGACCTCGTTCGGCGCGCCGTGGGTGGCCCAGCGGGTATGGGCAATGCCAACCGTGCCGTGCTGAAGCTCCTTGTCGGCGACGGCCATCTCCTCGACCACGGCCACGCGCCCGGGGGCCTTCTGTATGTGAAGCGCCCCGCCGTCGCACACGCAAACGCCCGCCGAGTCGTACCCGCGGTATTCCAGTCGCTTCAGACCTTCGACCAACAGGTTGGCGGCCTTCTTCTGCCCGATGTAGCCGACGATTCCGCACATGCGCTTGCTCCGTTGAGGTCGCTGACGATTCCGTGCCTATACCGCGGCCGGGCGGCGGCAGGTTCGGGCATTATCCGGCAGAACGCCGAATCAGACAAGCATCGAAGCCCCGAGCCCGCGAGCTGTGGCTTGATTCGCCGCCGCCACGCGGCTATCAAGGAGCGGGCGGGCAAGGAAGGACTACGCACGTGCTGGCGCTGCTCGGAAAGCATACGATCCATACCCTCAGCGGTTTCGGCAACTTCTGCCGGTTCTCGGGGCGGTCGATGGCATGGTCCATCCGCTCGGGATTCCACCCGAGGTCGCTGCGCCTGCTCATGCCGCAGCTCTTTGACATCGGCACGCGGAGCGTCCCCGTGCTGATGGTCACCGGGGCCTTCGTCGGCATGGTGCTGGCGGTGCAGGCGATCAGTCAGTTCAAGGCACTGGGCCTGGTAGCGCCGATGGGCACGCTGGTGAACCTCTCGGTGCTGCGCGAGCTGGGGCCGGTGCTGGCGGCCGTGATGCTCGCGGGGCGCGTCGGCGGCGGCCTGACCGCGGAACTGGGCACCATGCGCGTCACCGAGCAGATCGACGCCCTGACCGCCATGGGCGCGCACCCCCTACGCACGCTGGTCGTGCCGAGGTTCCTGGCGTGCATTCTGCTGATTCCGGTGCTGGTGCTCTACACGAGCTTCATGGGCATCATCGGCGGGTACGCGATCAGCGTGGCGGTGTACAACGTCGACGGGGGGCAATTCTGGGCCCACGCCCAGACGCAGGTGACGCTGTTCGACGTGTTCTACGGGCCGATCAAGAGCTTGTTCTTCGGCGGGGCCATCGGGCTGATCTGCTGTTACAAGGGGTTCCGCTGCGCACCCGGGGCGGCCGGGGTCGGGCGGGCCTGCACGCAGGCGTTCGTGGTCTCCTGCCTGGCGATCCTCACGCTGGACCTGTTCCTCGGGATGTTCCTCAACACGCTCCAGACCTTTTGGTATGGTGTGCGTATCTTCCTGTAGCCGGAAAGGGCTTTTCCGCATGGAAAGCACGGAGAACGCCGAGCCACAACGGATGGGACACGGCGGGCGGCGCCCTTCGGAACCTCCGTGCCCCATGTGGTAGGATGGCGGGCCCGAAGGCGGAGCGAACGAAGTGTGGAAGCCCATCGACAAGTGGCGAAAGCGGCACCGTAACCCGACGAATTTCTACCTGCACATGATCGGGATCCCGATGTGCTTCGTCGCGGCCCCGATTTGCCTGCTGCTGGAGGAGTTCGTTTTGGCGATCGGGCTGTTCGTGCTCGGCTACGCCCTGCAGTTCATCGGGCACATCGTCGAGGGCAACCGAAGCGGCGAGGAGATGCTCATCCGAAAACTCCTCCGCAAGGGCAAGTAGGCGCTCCCCCGCTATTACGCCCCGATGATGCGAATGCCGTTCTTGCCGGCACGCTTCGCCTGGTCGAGCGCCCGGTCGGCCGAGCGGAGCAACTCGCGGCACGTGGTGCCGTCCCCGGGGTAATTCGCCAGCCCGCCCGAGATCGACAGCACCCCGGCCGCCTCCGGGCCCAGCGATGGGAACTCCATGCCTTCCACGGCCCGGCGGAATCGGTCCGCCAGGTCGTACGCGCTTTCCAACGGCTCGCTGCCCGGATCGCGCGGCGGATCGGAATCCCAGAAGAGTACGGCGAACTCGTCCCCGCCGATCCGCGCGACGATATCCTGGCTGCGGGTGATCTCGCGCATCATGGCGGCCGTCTCGCGGAGGATCTCGTCCCCCGCGGCGTGTCCGTACGTGTCGTTGTACTGCTTCAGGTCGTCGATGTCGTACAGCAGCAGCGTCACCCGGTAGCCGCGGCCCTCGGCCTGTGCGAGAATGCGATCCGTCAGATGGTAGAAGTACCTGCGGTTGTACGCGCCGGTGAGGTGATCGGTGACGGCCAGGCGATGGAGCGATTCCGTGCGCTCGGCCGTGGAGACCAGGGCCGGCATGCAACTCCTCAGGTCGCCCAGCAGTGGATCGTCCGCTCGGTCCCCCGAGCCGGACCACGGGGCCACCAGCGCTCGGGGCGCATCCTCCATCGTCAGCAGCAGCGGCTCGGCGTCCTCGGGCAGGTCATCGGCGTCCACCCAGCGTGCGGCCACGCCCAGGCGGCGCGCCACCAGCTCGGCCACCGCCTCCTCCAGCGACGCCATGCCGCGCGCGGCGTCGATCAGCCGGGACACCTCCTCGCACGTCAGCCCGTCGCCGTGTGCCGGGCGCGTCGGCTTCGGCTCGGACGCCGCCAGCGCAATCCGCCGCCAGTCGGCCGAGTTCGGCGGGCAGATGAAGTAGTCGTCCAGCACGTCGCCCCGGAGGGAGCGCGCCGCGGGTTCATCCGCCGGGTCGCACAGCGCGATCAGCCGCGCGTCGCCCTGCAGCCGCCGTGCCGCACGCGACAGGCCGGGCAATTCCGAGCCCCGCGCCGACAGCACCACCGCCGGCCAGCGGCGGCGAGACAGCTCGACCAACCCCTCATACGCGTCCCCCCGCGCGATCACGCCCTCGGCGCCGCCCGGCGCGTACCGGCCCAGTTCGCCGGCCACGTCGTCGCCGCCCAAAACGAGCGTTCGCGCGCGACTCACGTCGGGTCCTCCAGCAGCGCTGCCAGTTCCTCGGGGCTCAGCAGGTGCCGGGCATGATACGGGGACTCCTCCTCGCCCTTTTCGTCCCGCGGTTCCGGCTCGGGCGCGGGCTCGGGCGGCTCCCGCTCGCTTCGCCAGAAGCCCGCCTCCGCCTCGTCCTCCGCCTGATCGGGGGGCGGCTCGGGGCTCGCCGACGCGGCCGCCTCGCGCCCGGCGGCGGGGTGCGGCTCCCACGCGCCCTCGGGCTGCCGGTGGGGACTCCTCGGCTCCGTCGACTCGGGCGGCGTCTCCGCCCAGCGCCGCGCGGAACGGGCCACCTCGTGCACCAACTCGTCGGCCGAAGTCAGGCGCACGCCAGCCAGCTCGTCGGCGGTGAGATCGCCGGGCAGCGCGCCGACGCCCAGCAGGTCGACCTCCATCTCGCGGGCCAGCGCCAGCAACGGCAGATGCCGACGGCTCAACAGCGACAACTCCACCACGAGTACGGCGGTGGGCGCGCACAGCAACTCGGCCGCCGCCTCGTACGGGCTGGATACGCGCACACAGCCCCCCGGCACGGCGCCGACGGCGCCGCCCTCGCGCGCCAGGAACACCGTGCGCGCCGGGGCCGGCCCTGTATGCTGTTCGTCCATGACTTGCCGCCTCCTCCGAACCGCTCCCTGAACCATCTTACGGGCCATCGGCGGTTCCGTCAATCCGCCAAGGCGGCGCGTCAAGGGCAATTCAGGCCTAATCAGTCGTCTTCCTCCTCGTCGTCGTCATCGCCTTCCGGTGCGTGGGCGATAAACAGCTCCTCCATGGCCGAGAGCCACGCGGGGATGTCCTTCGGCAGGCGGGAGGTGATGAGATTCTCGTCGCGGACGACCTCCGCGTCCCGATAGTCCGCCCCGGCGGCCTTCAACTCCTCCACCACGCCGGAGTAGCAGGTCATCTGCTTGTCCTCGACCACCCCGGCGGTGATGAGCACCTGCGGGCCGTGGCATATCGCCGCAACCGGCTTGCCGTCCTCGTACATCTCCGCCGCGAATTCGACGATGTCGTCGTCCTCGCGGATCTTCTCCGGGGCGGCGCCGCCGGGCAGCACCAGCGCGTGGAAGTCCTCCGAGTCCACGTCGTCGACGGCCGCCTGAATCAGCAGGTGCACATCCGCGTCGTAGGCCTTCACCTCGCCGACCTCGGTTCCGATCACGGTGACCTCGGCGCCGCGGTTGGTCAGGAAGGCCAGCGGCATCATGGCCTCCTGGCTCTGGAAGCCCTCCCCGGTCAGCATCGCCACCTTCATGCCCGCCAGCGGCAGGCCGGCCTCGCCCATGTCGTCCTCATCGTGGTCGTCGGCGGCCGCACCCAGCGGCGCCAGCACGAGGCCCGCCACCAGTGCCGCGAACGTCATCGTCAGCAGCATCGTACGCATAGTCGATCTCCCTGTTTCGGCGTCGGCGCCGAACGTTCGCCGGCGCGCACCCTGCGCGCGGAACGGCGCCACGCACAAGTCTATGCGCGCGGGCCGAACCGGTCCGTCGCGATCGCCCGCAAGCGGGCCTGAGGCACACGGCCGTGCCTTACGGGACCGTCAAGGCGGCAAAGCCGGAGGCCCGACGCCTCAGGCGGCTGGACGTTCCGGCGCTCGCGTCCGATATCATCTCAGGAGATGCCGCGCCGCAAGCCCATCCAGATCGCCTGCCCCGAGCACCACAAGCTCGTGCGGGGCACATATGCCTGCGAGCCGGACGGCCGGTACGCCCTCGGCGCGGATGGCAAGTTCTCGCTCGACCTTGTCGAGTGCGACCAGGACGATGGCCGGTGCGCCCAGACCCTCTGTGCCCTGCACCGCTATAACCGCCGCGGCCCCGGAACCTGGTACCCGGACAGCGTCTACGCCTTGCCCGACCGCTCGGCGGGCGCGCCCGAGCCGCAGCCCGACCCCGACGCCGGGCTGTTCTGAAAGGCGTCTTGGCACGGAGAAGACGCGGGCCGTGCAGGCGCGGAGCCCAGAACTCGGTCGCTCAGGGCTTCGCGGCCAGGTCCTTGTGGCTTGCCCGGGCAGTACCTGTGGTCGCCTCCGGCACACTGCGCGCAGCGAGTGGGTCAACGGGGAACGCGACATGGGGTATCGAACGCGCCCGGCTCCCGAACCATCTGCCTTCCGGCGCGCCGCCCGAATCCGTACAGTCCCCCCCCCGCTCGTTGGCCTTTGCCTGCGCTCTTGGCGATCTCCGCGTTTGGCAGAGCCGTCAAGCCGGCAGCTCGATCTGCCCCTTGACGGACGTCTCGGGCATGTCGGTCGCCCAATCAAACGCCGCCACGGCCTTCTCGAGCGGAAAGGTGTCGGTGATCAGCGGCTTGACGTCGATCTTGCCGCTGCCCATCAGTGCCAGGGCCCGCGGGTACACGTGGGCGTAGCGGAAGATCGTCTCGATGGTCGCTTCCTTCACCTGCGCGCCGACCACGTCGAGCGCCGGCTTCTCGCCCGGCATGCCGATCAGCACAACGCGCCCGCCCGGCCGGAGCGGCTCGAAGACGCTCTCCATCGCCGGCTTCGCACCGCTGGCCTCGAAGACGATGTCCGCGCCCCAGCCGTCCGTCATCTCGTTGACGACATCGGCCACGTTCCGCTGCTGGACGTTCACCGGCGTGATCGGCCCGAGCGTGCCCGCCAGGTCGAGCTTGGCCTGCTTGACGTCCGTGATGACCACCCGGCTGCACCCGCCCGCCAGCGCCGCCAGGGCCGTGACCATGCCGATCGTCCCCGCCCCGAGCACGACGGCCAGGTCGCCCGGCGTGATCCGCGCCTTGGCGGCCGCGTGCATGCCGATCGCCAGCGGCTCGACCATCGCGCCCTCCGGCAATGAAACGCCCTCGGGCAGCTTGAAGGTGAAGTCGGCCGGGTGGACGACGCTCTCTCTCAGGCAGCCGTGGATCGGCGGCGTCGCCCAGAACCGCACCGCGGGGTCCAGGTTGTAGATGCCCAGCCGCGCCGCTTTCGAGTTCGGGTCCGGGATGCCCGGCTCCATGCAGACCTTGTCACCGACGCTCAGATGCTCGATCTCGCCGCCGACCTCGGACACGACGCCCGAGGCCTCGTGGCCGAGCACCATCGGTTCCTCGACGACGAACGGCCCGATCCGCCCGTGGCGGAAGTACTCCACGTCCGAGCCGCAGATTCCCACGTAGCGGACCTTGATCCGCACGTCGCGCGGCCCGAGCGATTCCTCGATGTCGATGTCCCGCACCGATATGTCGCCGACCTTCTCCAGGACGACTGCCTTCATGTCATGCTCCTCGAGCTTCGTTCGCGTCATTCCGCCGGGAAGATCATCGCCTCGGCGAACTCCATCTGAAAGCCGGCATCCTGGGAAAGCTGCACGTGGCGCGCGCCGCGGGCCAGCTCCTGGGCGCGGGCGCGGGCCCGCACGCTGAGCAGCGTCGCCTTCGCCCCGGCCAGCGAGGTATTGCCCACGTAGCCGATGCGGTCGTGCGGCACCTCCGGCGGCAGCAGGCCGATCCGCTGGGCCTTCGAGCGCCGCACGAAGCTGCCGAACCCGCCGGCGATCAGCACGCGATGCAGCGCTTCCGGCTCCAGCCCGGCCTGCCGCAGCAGGATCCGCACGCCCGCGCGGATCGCGCCGGCGGCCAATTGCAGCTCGCGGATGTCCTTCTGCGTCAGCGCCACGCGGCGGCCGTCCGCCTCCGCGATCAGGAACTCGCCCTGCCCGTCGCCGCCCTCGCCCACTCGGGCCCGAAGCGCCTCGGGCAGGTGCCGCGGCAGCTCCTCGCCGGTCCGCAGGCGGCCTTCGGGGCTCAGGACGCCCGCGTCCAGCAGCCCAGCCGCCAGGTCGATCAACGCCGTGCCGCAGATGCCCACCGGCGCCCGCCCGCCGATCACGCTGAACTCGACGTCGTCGTTGAGCACGATCTTCTCGATCGCGCCGCCGGAGGCCCGCATGCCGCAGGAGATCCGCGCGCCTTCGAAGGCCGGCCCGGCCGCGGTCGAGGCGGCCCAGAGCTGCCCGTCATGCGCCAGCGCGATCTCTCCGTTCGTGCCGATGTCGATCATCAGCGTCGGCCCGGACGCCTCGGACAGCCGCGTGACGAGCACGCCCGCCACGGCGTCCCCGCCGACGAACCCGCCGATCACGGGCAGCACGTACGCCGACGCCCGCGGGTGCAGCTCCAGGCCGATCTCCCGCGCCGGCAGCAGCAGACCCCGCTGGTGGGCCGGCACGAACGGCACCGCCCCGAGCTGCGTCACGTCCAAGCCGCACAGCAGGTGTTGCATCGTCGTGTTGCCCGCGAAGGCCGCCTCGTACACGCCAGCGCGCGCCGCGCCGCCGTCGGCACAGAGCCGGTCGACCATCTCGGAAACGGCGCCGACGATCTCTCGCTGCAGCTCGCCGGTGCAGTCCGGGCAGGAGCCGCTGTGCGAGATGCGGCTCAGGACGTCGTCGCCGAAGCGGACCTGCGGGTTCATGTCGCTGGCGATGGCCCGCTCCTCACCCGTGCGAAGGTCGAGCAGAGAGCCGACGAGCGTCGTCGTGCCGATGTCGAACGCGACGCCGAAACACTCACCCGTCGTGTCACCGGGCTCGAAGTCGATGAGCGTGTGGTCCGCCAGCACGGCCGTGCCCGCGAAGCCGCCTTCGCGCAGGCACGCGGGCAGGTCACGAAGCATCGCCAGCGGCGCGTCGATCTCGCCCACGACCGCTTCGAGACGCTCCAGGTCCGGGGCGTGGTCGTCGAGTGTCGGCTCGGGGAGCCGCACGTGGACCTTGCGCACGGCCGGGGCGACCTCGCCGGCGGCGCCGGCCTGTCGCTCGGCGAGGATCTTGTGCACGTCCCCCGCCCGGCTGGCCGCGGGCACGGACACCACGCACTCGCAGCAGATGGCCCCCTGGCAGGCCAGCCGCCAGCCCTCGGCGACCTCGGCATCGCCCAGGGCGGCGCGCTCGGCCGCTACGGGCTCGGGGGCGCCGGCGGTGAACTGAACGCGGCACTTGCCGCACGTGCCGCGGCCCCCGCAGGGCGTCTCGACGGGCAGCCCGGCGCGGGCGGCGGCCTCGACGACCTTCGTGCCCGGCAGGACGTAGACGCTCCGCCCGTGGGGCTGGAACGTCACCTTCACTTCCTTCGCGTGCATCCGGACGACTCCGATTTCGCTCGGGGCAGGTTCCCAGGCGGGGCAGGATTGGAATCTTACGCATCCTTCCCCTGTCGCGGAAACTGGAAATCCGAAGCACGGAACCCGCACTAAGGCCGAAGCGGCAACTTCGAGCGCCGTCGCTTCGCCGCGGAGAGTATGCCGCGGATGCCATTGTCGCTGGCCGCTTGTGTCGGATTTCGGACTTGCGGTTCGGCTTGCGGGGCCGGTCCCGGCCTTGTCGCCCCCTCCCGCGGGTTCTACACTCAGCCGCACCGAGGGAGAAAGGGAAAGTGCAGTGACGCTCGCGGCCGGCATTCCGCTCCGCTTCGCTCAGCCGTGGTGGCTGCTCGCTCTGCTGGCGGCCGGGGTGCCGATCCTGCTGGCCGTGCGGGGCCGGCGCCGTGGTTGGTCGATCCCCATCGCGAGCGTGGCGTTGCAGGTGTTGGCCGTCGGGCTCGTCGCGTGCGCTCTGGCCGGCCCGCGGGCGCCGCTCGGGCCCGGCGCCCGGAAGCCGCTGCTGCTGCTCACCGACGCGTCCGAGTCCGTCCGGGGCCAGGAGGCGGCGCCATGGCCCGACGACCTGCCGGTCGAGCGGCGGCACTTCGCGGCGACCATCGCCCCGCCGGGCGCTGCGATGGACACATCCGCCACGCGGCTGGCGCCCGCCCTGCAGCTCGCCCGTGCCCGTGCCGACGAACTTGCCGGCGTGGTGCTGCGCACCGACGGGCAGTTCCAGGATGATTGGGCACCCGCCGCCCGCGCGCTGGGCGCGACCGGCCTGCCCGTGGCCGTCGTGCCCATGACGGCGCCCGGCGATGACGCCCGCGTGGCCGCTTTCACGGCCGAGCGCGAGCCCGGCGGCGAACGCCCCGGGGTCCGCCTCCGCGCGACCGTAACGGCAAGCGCCGGCACCGTGCGGCAGCTATCCCTTCGGCGAGTAGGCCCGGGCGAGCGGATCTTCCCGCCGCGGCGCGTCGAGCTGGCGGCCGGGGAGTCCGCGACGATTCGGCTTACGGACACCGACGCCCCGCCCGGCGAGGCGGCGCTCTACGAGGCGCGTCTGCTCGGGCGCGACGCCTTCGCCGAGAACGACGCCCGGCAGGCCCTGGCCCTGCCGGAATCGCGCCGCGTGGCGTGGGTGGCCCGCGACGGCTACGAGCGACCGGGCCTGGCCGAGCGGCTCCGCCCGCACGCCGCGCTCGATCCGCTGCCGCCCGCGGACGCCCCGCGAGAGGCGCCCGGCTGGGCGGACTACGCGGCCGTGGTGCTGGTCGACGCCGAGGGGCTGCTGCTCGACGCCGAGCAACGTGCCGCGCTGGCCGGGTACGTCCGCGACGGCGGCGGGCTGCTCCAGGTCGGCACGGGTCCGCACCGCTCGCCCGCCGATCGGGAAGACGCGCTGAACCGAATCGCCGCCTTGGCCGCTCGCCCGTACGAGCGAACGCCGCTGAAGGTCGTCGTCGCGTTGGACGCGTCGGGCTCGATGTCCCGCCCGGCCGCGGGGGCAGCCGAGCGCTTCTCCCTCGCCGCACAGGCCGTGCTGGCGCTGGAGGACCACCTCACGCCGCGCGACGCCCTGGCCGTCGTCACCTTCGCGGGCAAGCCGTGGGTCCGATACGACAGCGGCGGCGGGCGGCCGGATTTCGCGGCCGTGCAGGACGCCCTGCGACAGGTGCGCCCGGCCGGGCCGACGCGCGTCTTGCCCGCGCTGCGGAAGGCGGTGGGATTGGCATCAGGCGACGAGCGCGAGACGCTCGTCATCCTCCTCAGCGACCTGCTGGACGAGCGGTTCGACGCGGAAGAGGCGGCCGGGCTGTTCGTGCCCGAAACGCACCTTGCGGTCGTCGTCGCCGGGCCGGCGGAGGAACCCCGGCAGGCGCCGCTGCGGCAGCTCGCGGCGCGGGTTGAGGCGCCGCTTCGCACGGCCGACGACCTGGGACAACTCGGCGACATGTTCGTCGAGTTCCTCCAGCGTTTGCGTGGCGACCCGCTACGTCGCGGCAGCTTTCCAGTCGAGGCGGCGGGCGGCTCAGGCCTGACGGACCCCGCCGCGGCTCTGTCTCCGCTGGCGGCGTATATCGTCTCGAAGCCGCATGATGAGGCGGACGTACTGCTGCGCGTGCTCCCGGCCGGAGCGGCGGGAGCGGGCGAGCCGCTGCTCGCGCGCCGCCGGGCCGTGCTGGGGGCGTGCACCTCGCTGGCCGTGCCGCTGCGGGAGCTGGAAGCGACCGGCAATGGGCTGAATGCACTTCTGGCCGGCGAACTGCGCCGGGTGCTGCGTCCGCCCCGCCGGCCGGGCTTCAGCGGCCGCGCGCGGGACGAGGGCGAGCGCGTGCGGGTGCGCATCCGCGCCGTGGAGCCCGGCCGACTGCCCGAGCAGTGGCCGCGAGACGGGCTGGAGCTGCTCGCCACGCTGGCCGGCGCCGAGGGCGAGCCGCTCGTCGAGCAGCCACTGCGGCAGACGGCGCCCGGCGTGTACGAGGGGGAGTTGCCGGCCCCGGCCGGGCCCGCGGCCGTGACGGTCCGCGAGCGGGAAGCCGAAGGGCCGATCGTGTGGCGCGGCACGCTCGGACAGGGCTACGCCGCCGAGTTCGCGGCCATCGGGCCGAACCGGGAGAATCTGCGTCGGCTGGCCGACTTGACCGGCGGGCGGATCACGCCCCCGGACGAGATGGCGTCGCTGTCCCGTGCGTGGGCCGCAGAGCGGTACCGGCCCATCGCGGCGTATGTGCTGGCGGCCGCACTGGCGATGATGCTGGCCGAATGGGCACTGACCCGCGTACGACGAAACGCTACGCGAGCTTCTCGATGAAGTGCAGCCCGACGCCGAGGAGCTGGCCGATCTCCTGGGTTCGTACGACGCGGCCGCGGTAGCGGACCTTCCGGCGCTGCCCCCGCCGAACGTGCCCGTGGGCAACCTTGGGCAACTCAAGCTCGACCACAAGCTCCGCGGCCGATACCAATTCTTCCCGCCACGGCAGAATCAGGAGCACGCCGTCCGCGGATAGATTGCTGGTCCGGCCCAGGGCGAGGGCATGGCCGCGCTTGTCGAGCACGGCCGCCCGGTGGACGGCGGGCACGCGCTGGGACAAGCGGCGTTCTGCGGTTCCGGCTTGAGTGTCGGGCATGCGGCGGCTCCGATCCGAGCTACGTCCGTTGCCTACTTCGGCCAATCGCCGCCACGCCTCCAACAACGAACTGCGCCTACTCCTTTTCCGCACTTACCCCGAAGGCCACCAGTTGTCCGCCGCGGTCCTTGCACAGCAGCACGCCATGGCCGAGAGTGACGTGCGGGTAGCACACGTCGCGGACCACGCCTCGGACACGGGACAGCTCGCGGTACTCGTCGGCCGCGGCGTCCACCAGCGCCACGTCCCCGCGGCCGAAGGCGATGACCTTGTCGTCGCCGGTCACGAGGCACGTGCCGTGGTCGAACCGCCCGCCGCTCCAGATCTCCTCCCCGTCGGCGACGTTCAGGCACCTGAGCTTGCCATGGACCAGGAACACCCGGCCGCCGTGAACCACCGGGCTGCCGACCTTGGCGTGCGAGCGGGTGATCCAAAGCCGCTCGGCGCCTTTGAGCGAAATCTCGAACATGGCCGTGCGGCTGATGTTGTAGCTGGACGTGACGATGACGCGGTTGTCGATCACCGCCGGCGTGGGCGTGTTGTTCGCGAAGTGCGTCTGCCACGGGATCTTGGCGATCGTCTCGCCCTCGTGGCCCTTGTCGATCCGCACCACGACGAGATGCCGCAGCGCGAGGTTGGCCACGCAGGGCACGCCCTCGGCGGTCAGCAGGACGGGCCCGCTGGTGTGCCCGGCCGGCTCCTTGTACTGCGAGCCCCACAGCGGCTTGCCCGTCCGCTTGTCGAAGGCCATGAGGGTGCCGCGGGCGGGGCTGCCGACCTCGACGATCAGAGCGTCGCCGTGGATCAACGGCGAGGTCGCGTAGCCGTAGTCGCGCCGCCCGCCGCCGGCATCCGGGCGCTGCGGCACTTCGTACTCGTCGTAGAAGCTCAGGTTCCAGACCGGCTCCCCCTTCTTGCGGGTGTTCCAGCAGTGCAGACGCCCGTCGATGCTGACCGTGTACAGGTAGCCCGTGTCCGGGTCGTATGTCGGCGTGGCGTTGGGGCCGCCGTACCGGCCGGTGTCTCCCCTGCGGTGCCGCCCCTGCCAGCGGCTCGGATACGCCCGCTGCCATCGCACGTCCCCGCTCCGCAGGTCCAGGCACCGCAGTATGTCCTTGCCACGGTCGCGGCGGTGGTCCTTCGGACCGTCGTAGCCCAAGACGTACACGGCATCGCCGCCGATGACGGGCGAGGTACAGCCCGCTCCGACGTTCCTCGCCCACAGCCGCTCCGGCGGCCAGCCCTCGGGGTGTCCCGACGGCTCGGCCGTCACGCCGGCGCGCGACGGGCCGCGCCACTGAGGCCAGTCCGCCGCGCTCGCCACCACGCCCGCCAACACCGCCCCCGCCGCCAGAACCGCGATCGCCGCCGAAGATCGCCGCATCTTCTCGCTCCTTGCCGGGGAACCGGGGCGAATTCGCTGGCCCGCCCTCCGACGACCTGACGATAGCATATCCAGCGGCTTGACGCACCTCCGGCGCCCGCCCGAACCGACCCGTCGTCTCTTGGGAGGCCGGTCCAATGCCCCTGCGGCTATTCGACAGCCAGTACCGTCGCCACCGTCTGCAGTACGTGCTGCAAAGCGTCTTGGCGGGCATCGCGATGATCGTCGTGCTGGCCGGGCTGCGGAGCATCTCCAACGCCGCCGTCATCGCCTCGCTCGGGGCGAGTACCTTCATCGTCTTCGCCCTGCCGGCGCAGAAGTCCTCCCGGGCCCGGTTCCTGATCGGCGGGTACGCCGTCGGCGTGGCGGCCGGGGCGCTCGGGTGGTGGCTCGCGCGCGTCGTGCCCATGCCCCCGCAACTCGGGCCCATTCAGGATCCGCACGACGTCGTTTTCGGGGCCTTCTCCGTGGGGCTCGCGCTGTTCGTGATGGTCGTGACGAACACGGAGCATCCCCCGGCGGCGGGGCTGGCGCTGGGGTTCGCGATCCTCGATCAACTGACCTGGCTGACGGTCGCTGTGGTGCTCGCGGGCATCACGGCGCTATGGCTCGTGAAGGCCGCGATGCGACCCGTCCTGCGCGATCTGCTCTGAGCCGCCGCGGCGAGGCCCGCGGCGCGGACGGCGAATTCCGCCGGATTTTCCGGTCTTCGGCCTATCATTGGCGCGTTGCAGCACTATAATCGGCCTTGATTCGGCCCGTTTCTGGGGAAAGCATGATCCAGGAGAGCATGACATGAACAGCCGGAAGTTCACCGCCGCCCTCGTATTGTTTACGGCCCTGGCCTTGACGACCGTCGGCTGCACCGACTGGAAGCAGGAGTACGACGAACTCCAGGGCCAGTACGCCGAACTCAACGCCGAACACAATGCCCTGTTACAGAACACCCAGGGCATGCGGACGGACCTGTCGCGGTGCGAGGCCCAACGCAACCAGCTCCAGAACCAACTCAACAGTGTTCGGGGGGACCTGACCGATGCCCGGCGAGAGCGAGACAAGTGGAAGGAAATCGCCCAGGGCATGCCCGACGGCCCGACCGGCGACAGCACCACGCGCGTGCCGGGGGAGGTCACCGTCATCACGCTGGAGAGCGACGTGCTGTTCGGCGCCGGCTCGGCCAAGCTCACGGCCGCGGGCCAGCGGGCCATCGGTAGCGTCCTACCGCAACTCCGCGGAAAGTATGCCGGCATGACCGTCCGCATCTACGGACACACGGACTCCGACCCCATCGTCAAGACCAAGAAGCTCTGGCAGGACAACCTGGACCTCTCGGCCAATCGCGCAATGGCCGTCACCCGGTATCTTCGCGAGAGGGGCATCGACGGCGCGCGGATCGAAACGATCGCCATGGGCCAGACCCAGCCCGTCGCGTCGAACAAGACCAAGACGGGCAAGGCCAAGAACCGTCGCGTGACCATCGGCGTCGTCCGCTAGCCCCGGCGACGGCCCCCAGCGGCCCCGAGAGACAGGATCGGCCCCGTGATTGCCGTCATCGACTACGGCATCGGCAACCTCCGTAGCGTCGTCAAGGCGCTGCAGCGCGCCGGCGGCGACGCGCGGCTCGTCGACGGACCGGCCGAGCTGCCCCGCGCCGGCAAGATCGTCCTGCCCGGAGTGTCCGCCTTCGAGGACGCCATGCGGCACCTTCACGAGCGCGGGCTCGTCGAGCCGATCACTCGCGCCGTGACGGAAGGACTGCCCTACCTCGGCTTCTGCCTCGGGCTGCAACTGCTCTTCGACGTGTCCTACGAAAACGGCGAGCACCGCGGGCTGGGCCTGCTGCCCGGCAAAGTCGTGCGGTTCGACTTTCCGGCGGAGGCCACGGCCGCGCGGCGGCTGTCCGTGCCGCACATGGGATGGAACCAGCTCCACCAGACGCGCCCCGTGCCCGTGCTCGACGGCATTCCGGACAACGACTACGTCTACTTCGCGCACAGCTATCACGTCGTGCCGGTCGACGACGACGTGATCGCCACCACGACCGACTACGGCTACGAATTCGTCTCCTCCGTGCAGCGCGGTAACATCTTCGCCACGCAGTTCCACCCGGAGAAGAGCCAGCACGTCGGGCTTCGGCTGCTGGAGAACTTCGTCAAGCTCTGAGCGCCTCGGATGGACATCCTCCCTGCAATCGACCTGCGTGACGGCAAGGTCGTCCGGCTCCGCCGCGGCGACTACGACGACCAGACGACCTACCGCGACGACCCCGCGACCGTGGCACGGGAGTTCGCCGATTGTGGCGCGCGATGGACACACGTCGTGGACCTCGACGCCGCCCGCACCGGAAGGCCGGCCAACACCGACGCCATCCGGATGATCCGCGAGGCGGTCGAGCTCCGCATGGAACTCGGCGGCGGAGCGCGGGACGAGGCCTCCATCCGGCGAATGCTCGAGCTCGGCGCGGAACGCGTGGTTGTCGGCTCGGCCGCCGTGAAGAACTGGCCGTGGTTCGAGCGGCTTTTGACGGAGACCGACCTGCCCGCGCGGCTTGCGGTCGGGCTCGACGCCCGCGACGGGCGCGTCGCCGCCGAGGGCTGGCGGGAGCAGCTCGAGCTGACCGCGACGGACCTCGCCGCTCGCGTTTCCGGCTCCGGGCTCGGAGCCATCGTCTACACCGACATCGCCCGCGACGGCATGCTCTCCGGCGTGAACGTCGAGGCCACCGGCCGGGTCGCCGCCGCCACGGACGTGCCGGTCATCGCCTCCGGCGGAGTGGCCACGCTGGACGACGTTCGCCGATGCCGCGACGCCGGCTGCGCGGGCGTGATCGTCGGCCGGGCGTACTACGAAGGCAAGATCGATCTCGCCGCGGCCGTGCGCGCCGCCGCGAGCGGATGAAGCCGCTTCCGAAATTCCTTGGATATCGCGCCGTCATCGGTAAGATGGCCCGATGGTGAGGGGAGTGTGTTTTCGATAGGTTTGCGCCGGTTTCGGGAACTTCCGCTCAATCCATCGTGAGCGAGCGGGCTGCCGGCCGGGACGCCGAAGCGGGCGATGCCGGGACATCCTCGTCGAAGGCGAACGCGGCCGGGAGGCGCGCAGCGAGCAGGAGGGAGCGAGCGCTTCCGGCATCGCTCCAAGGGATGATCTCAAGGAGTCTCTCCCGCCCGCGGTTCGGTGTGCGGGCATCCGTCAAAGTACAGGGCCAAGCTTGGGGGTTGTCCAGTTAGGGAAGGTGAAGAAAATGGAACGAGCAGTGGATACGCAACAGAATCGGACGGAAGACGGACGCGAGATCGGCTCGGGCGTCCTGGAGATCACGGAGAAGGGCTACGGCTTCCTGCGCCAGGCGAAGAACGATTACCGCCCGACGCCCGGCGACGTGTTCGTCGGCAAGGACTTTGTTCGGCACGGCGGGCTGCGGACCGGCCTGGAGATCGAGGGCAAGGCGGCACCGCCGACGAAGCGCAAAGGCGGCCCGAAGCTCGAGGAGATCCTGAGCATCAACGGGCGATCGCTCGACGACTACACCGAGATCAAGCCGTTCCACCAGCTCACCGTCGTCGACCCGCACCCGCAGCTCAAGCTCGAGACGCCCGGCGGACCGATGGAGATGCGCGTGCTCGACCTCATCTGCCCCATCGGCAAGGGACAACGCGGGCTGCTCGTCGCCCCGCCGCGCAGCGGCAAGACGATCCTGCTCCAGCAGATCGCAAACGCCATCAGCCAGAACGACCCCGATTGCCGGCTGATGATCCTGCTCGTCGACGAGCGCCCCGAGGAAGTCACCGACTTCCGCCGCAACTGCCCCGGCGCCGAGGTCGTCGCGTCGAACAACGACCAGCCGATCTCGAACCACGTCCGCGTCGCGGAGTTCACCGTCGAGCGAGCCAAGCGGATGGCCGAGTTCGGCCAAGATGTGGTGATTCTGCTGGACTCGCTGACCCGCCTCGGCCGGGCGTACAACCGCCACGTCGAGGGCTCCGGACGCACGATGACCGGCGGCGTGGACATCCGCGCACTGGAGACGCCCAAGCGGCAGTTCGGCGCCGCCCGCCGGCTCGAGGACGGCGGCTCGCTGACGATCCTCGCCACCGCGCTGATCGAGACCGGCAGCCGGATGGACGACTTCATCTTCGAGGAGTTCAAAGGCACGGGCAACATGGAGCTGCAGCTCGACCGCAAACTGGCCGAGAAGCGAGTCTGGCCCGCCCTGAGCATCCCCCAGTCCGGCACTCGCAAGGAAGAATTGCTTGCCGAACCGTGGGCGCTGCCGAAGCTGCACATGCTGCGCCGGTTCCTCTCCGGGCTCAACGTCGACGAGGAAATGCCGACCCTCCTGCGGGCCGTCGGCAAGTTCGACACGAACGAGGAGTTCCTCCGCGCCTTCGAGGCCAGGAATCTCTGATCTGAGTTCGAAGGTCGGAGTTCCGCGGGCGGAGTGAGCGGCCTGACGGCCCGGCCGGGCTCCCGCGCACGCGCACAGCGGACTCCCGGCGCGCCGAAACGCCGCTTACCGCAACTCAAACTCGCTCCGGCCGCGCCGCGCAACCGCGGGTGTTCCACGTGGAACATCGCTTGCGCACGTGTCCGCGCGCACCATCGCGTCCGTATTCATGAATCGGAAATGCCCGTGCGCACGATCGCGTCGAAGCGCGTCTCGCCCGCATCTGTGAAGCCCGGCCGCCCTCGCGAGGCGAAGGGGAGGCCCGGTCGCTACAGACGGAGGCGAGCGCGGGCAGCCCGCGCCACGAGCGGAACTCCGACCACGAGCAACGCCAGGGTAGTCGGCTCGGGGATGATCGCGATCCAGGCCTCCATCTCGCCGGCCGGGTTGATGCCGTTGCCGACCAGCGTGTGCCCGTCGGCCGAGACCGCGACGGCCTCGGCAAGCGTCCAGTCCGTCGCGGGGGCGCCTTCCTCCGCGAGCACGCCCGCCAGCAGACGCATGCCGTGGGCGGCGTCCCACACGAACGCCCGATCCTTCGCGCCGGCGCCGGCGACGCGGCTCATGCCGACGACGACGGAGCCGTCCGCGCTGCACGCCTCGGCCCGGCTGAACGGCTCGGCCGCGTCGAGCAAGCCCAACCCGCTCATGCCGCCGGCCGTCCAGCGGAAGGCCTCCCAGGCGCCATCGGCGTTCTTGCTCCTTCCGACGATGACGGAGCCGTCCGCGCTGCACCCGACGGCGCGGCTGTCGGCCGAGGGCTCGCCGGCCAGATTGCCCAGCCCCGTCATGCACCCGGCCATCCAGCGGAACGCCTCCTCGTGGCCGTGCTCGTTGATGCTGTAGCCCACGGCGACGAGGCCGTCGGCGGACAGCCCGCGGGCGTCGCTGAGCGCGCTGGCGGCGTGAAGCCGGCCCAGCCCGGCCGTGACGCCGCCGGAGTGGCGGAACGCTTCCCCGCCGTCAGGGCCGTAGCCCTTGCCGGCGACGGCGCCGCCGTCGTCGCTGCAGCCGTAAGCGCTGCTCCAGTCGTCGCGCCCGCCGGCGATGTCGGCCAGCGGCTTCGGCGCCGCGCCCCCCACCCAGCGGCAAGCGTGGGTACCGGATGCGTCCGTGGCACGGCCGACAATGACGGCGCCGTCGGCGGAGCAGGCGTAGGCGCGGCTGCCGGCGTTGCCGCCGGGAAGGTCCCCGAGCGGCGTGATGCCGCCGCCGGACGTCCAGCGGAAGGCCTGGTAGTGCGAGTCGTCGCCCGCGCGGGCGTAGCCGACGACGGTCGAGCCGTCGGCCGAAATGCCCGTGGCCTTGGAGTAGTAGGCACCGCCGGGAAGATCCCCGAGCCCCGTGAACACGGCGGCCGTCGAGACGCACGGCGAGATCAGAAGCAACGCGAAGGCAAGAGCAGCGGGCGAGCGTGAATCGCGCATGGTGGACACCCCTTCTCCCTTGTCTGAGCAAAGAGCCATGAGCCGCCCCGGAAACGCCCCGGAGCCCGATCGAGCGAACAAGAGCATACACCGGAAGCCGAATTCGTCAAGGGCCGGCGGGGACTCCGCCTGTCGACGCTACCCCTGTCTCAACCACGCCACCTGCCGCGCGACGCCGTCGGCGAAGTGCACGGACGGGGCGTAGTCCAGCAGCCCTGCGGCCTTCGATATGTCCGCATAAGTGCGGTTCACGTCGCCGGGCTGCATGGGAAGGCGCTGAATCTCCGGCGCCCGGCCGCACGCCGCGGCGACGGTGTCGACCATCTCCGCCAGCGTCACCGGGTTCTTCGAGCCGAGGTTAATGACCTCGTAGCCGTCGCAGCGGTCGATCGCGGCCGTGACGCCGTCGACGATGTCGTCGATGTACGTGTAGTCTCGGCTACTCGTGCCGTCGCCGAAGACCTGGATCGGCTCGCCGGCGAGGATGCGGCGCGCGAACTTCATGATGGCCAGGTCCGGCCGCTGCCGCGGGCCGTAGACGGTGAAGAACCGCAGGCAGAACATCGGCATGTCGTACAGGTGGTGGTACGAGTGGCAGATCAACTCGCACGCCTTCTTCGTCGCGGCGTACGGGCTGATCGGGTGATCGACCGGGTCGTCCTCGCCGAACGGGACCTTCTCGTTGTTGCCGTACACGCTCGAGCTGGAGCCGAATACGAAACGCGGCGGCGTCTGTTGCCCCGCGGCCGCCTCCAGCAGGTGCAGCGTGCCGAGGATGTTCGCCTGCTCGTACCCGACGGGGTCTTCGATGCTCGGGCGGACGCCCGCCTTGGCCGCCAGGTGCAGCACGGCGTCGAACGGGCCCCGCTCGGCCCAAACGCGTTCGACGTCGTCGCAATCGCGGATATCCGCCTCGACGAAGGTGAATCCGGCTTGATCCGCGAAGCTCGCCAGGTTCCGCTCCTTGGCGGCGCGGTCGTAAAACGGATCGAAATTGTCCAGTCCGACGACCTCCTCGCCGCCGGCCAGCATCCGCTCGGCCGTGTGCGAGCCGATGAACCCCGCCACGCCGGTCAGGAGAACCTTCATTTCGTTCCCGCCTCGGCCGGGGCGGGCTCAACCGCCGGTCGGCCGATGCTGTAGTACCGCAGGCCGGTCTGGGCCATCCAGGACAGCTCGTAGAGGTTCCGCCCGTCGTAGATCGCGTCGCCCGACATCCGCTCCGCGATCCGCCGGAAGTCCGGCGTGCGGAACTGCGGCCACTCGGTGCAGATAATCAGGGCATCCGCCCCCTCGACTGCCTCGTACATGTCCCCGCAGTACGTAACGTGCGTGTCCCCCAGCACCGCACGGGCGTTGTCCGTCGCCTCCGGGTCGAACGCCGCCACCGTCGCGCCGGACCCGACCAGGCGCTGCACCAACGTGACCGCCGGGCTCTCCCGCACGTCGTCCGTCCGGGCCTTGAACGCCAGCCCCCACACGGCGAATCGCCGCCCCGTCAGCTTGCCGTCGAAGTGGTGCCGGATCCGCTTGAACATCAGCTCGCGCTGCTCCTGGTTGGCCAGGTCCACCGACTCGAGCACTCGCATCGGGTGGTTGGCGCTCCGGCCCATGCTCACCAGCGCCTTGACGTCTTTCGGGAAGCAGCTCCCGCCGTAGCCCAGCGACGGATAGAGGAAGTCCGGGCCGATGCGGTGGTCCGTGCCCATTCCGCTACGGATACGCGAAACGTCCGCGCCGTAGTAGTCGCACAGCCGGGCCAGTTCGTTCATGAAGCTGATCCGCGTGGCCAGCATCGCGTTGCAGGCGTATTTCGTGAGCTCCGCGCTGATCGGGTCCATCACCAGCATGCGGTCCCGCCGGCGCATGAACGGTCCGTACAAGTGACGCATGATCGTCAGCGCCCGCTCGCTCGACGTGCCCACGATCACCCGGTCCGGCTTGAGGAAGTCATCGACCGCGGCGCCTTCCTTCAGGAACTCGGGGTTCGAAACGTAGTCGAACTCCTGGTCCGTCACGCCGCGGACAATCTCGCTGATCCGCCGGCATGTGCCGACCGGAACCGTGCTCTTCGTGACGAGGATCGTATACCCCTCCAGCGCCCGGCCGACCTGCTCCGCGGCCGCGTCCATGTACTGCATGTCCACCGAGCCGTCCTGGGCCGAGGGCGTGCCGACCGCCAGCACGACGACTTCCGCCGCCGCCACGGCCGTGGGCAAGTCCGTGGTGAACGTCAGCCGCCCGGCCTCGACGTTCCGCGCGACGATCTCTTCCAGGCCGGGCTCGTAGATCGGGATCTCGCCGCGGCGGAGCATCTCGATCCGCCCGGGGTCGATGTCCACCATTGCCACGTCATTGCCGGTGTCGCTGAAGCACGAGCCGGCCACGAGGCCGACGTAACCTGAACCGATGACTGCGAGTTTCAAGGCATCTCTCCGCTTGTGTTTCCGGCCCGGCGGCCGCTTCGGCCTCCGGGGAAGCCCGGATATTAGGCCGGGCCCGGCGTATCTTCAAGGCATGCCCGTCCCGCAGGCCGTGCCGCAATCAGCGGGCCTCTCCCGACGCCGCTCCGCCCCCAGAGCTGGCCCCGCCGTTCTGATCGGCACTTGAAGGCGGCGAGATCATCCCAAACCTGGCGAATACCCATATGATCACGACGATCAGAACCGCGTAGATCGCCACGGCATATCGGCCGCGGAGATAGATGGCCGCGGCGACGCCCAGCGCCGCCCAGACCGCGGCCAGCAGATAGAAGAGCACGACAACCTGCTTGACGGTCATCCCGCGATCGACCAACTGGTCGTACAGGTGGCTGCGGTCGCCGTGGAAGATGCTCCGACCGGCCCGTGCTCGCCGGACCACGGCCAGTGCCGTATCCAGAATCGGCAGGCCGAAGACCGCCACGGCCGCGACAAACCACCGCGGCGTCGTGCTTGCCCCGCCTTCTCCCTCGCAGAACAGCATCAGCATCGCCGCCACGAAGAAGCCCAGCAGCATGCTCCCCGCGTCGCCCATGAAGATCGTCGCCGGCGGCAGGTTGTACGGGAGGAAGCCGATCACGGCACCGGCCATGGCCAGACTCAGCCCGACCCGCAACGCGTCGATGCCCGGAGCCGTGTTGTACATGGCCAGATGGACCGCCAGAGCGACGAACCCCACCGCGATGATCCCCGTTACGCCGCCGCAGAGCCCGTCCAGCCCGTCGAGAAGATTCGTCGCATTCGTCGCGGCCACGACCAGGACGATGCAGGTCAGCGCACTGATCGGCAAGCTGACCCAGATAGGCAGCGTGAGCCCCAACGGGCCCAGCAACGGGTGCAGCAGCGTCCCGGCCAAGCTGTGGCCGACGCCGCCCAACAGCAGCACCCCCGCCGCCAGTACCTGTCCTGCGACCTTCTGGCGAGGGCGGATGTCGCGCAGGTCGTCCATGAGGCCGACGACCGTCACGATGATGCCGCCCAGAGCGATCGCCAACGCTTGAAGCAGCGGGTTCCCGCCCCCCGCGGCCGCCAGAATGCCCCGTTCGCCTGTCGAGAAGGCCTCCGACCACTCCGGCCCCAGCGACGTCCTGGCCATCACGAGGCACGCCAGACCGGCCAGCAGGCCGACGCACATCGCGATGCCCCCCAGATAAGCAACCGTCCGGCCGTGCGTCTTCAGCGCCTCGTCCGGGCGGTCCACGACGCCGAGCCGGTACGCCAGATAGCGCAGGATGGGCGTGGCAATCAGAGAGGCCGCGGCCCCAACCACCGCGAGCCACCAGACCGGCCCGAGTACCTCCCAAACTCCCTTCGTCGCTGCAGCTAGCATAGTCGTTTCCGATGGCCCATCTCGCCGCGAGCATCCTACCGCGATCCGCGGAAGCCCACAAGGCGGCAGAGCATGTCCGGCCGGGAACGCGGAGGCGAGGAGCGGTCCTGTCACCCTGGCAGTTTGCTGAAGAATGGGTCTGCCGATCGCGGCGGGAACGGTTTCTTCAACGGGCTGCTCGGAATGCGCCATCGCGACGGCGGCCCGGCCCAACAGTGCCGGCCGAAGATGGGGTGCGCGACACATTCGTGGCATGGGCGTCTCGCCCACGCCTCGCACCGGCATCCTGCCCGTGCCTTCACGGCCGAGACGGCCTTGGGACTCACGGCCACGATGGCCATGCCGCAATACGGACCCGCACCCAGCGGAGTTGGCCGCGATCCGCGTTGACAGCCGCGCGAGCGTATGCTACCGTGCTGGACTGTCGGGCGCCCCCCGCCCGGCCGCGACGGTGGATGTAGCTCAGTTGGTCAGAGCACCTGGTTGTGGTCCAGGGGGTCGGGGGTTCGAATCCCCTCATCCACCCGTACCGCCCCCGGAGGGGGCGTTTCGTTGACTCGTTGATCCGTTAGCTGGTTACACCCGCCTCCACGCCGAGGGCAAGTACGTCCGCGGGCCCATCCCGACGCTGATGACGATGTCGGGCGAGCTGCGCGGTCTGGAAAACTGGTTCATGGATCACGCGCTGCATCCGGACGAACTGGGCGCGCTGCTGGACATCATCACCGACGCGCGACTGGCCATTATCGACGCGTTCGGCGCAGCCGGTGTCGACGGCATGATCGCGTGGGACGACATGGGCACGAACGAGCGGCCGATGGTCAGCCCCGAGATGTTCCGGTCGATCTACTTCCCGCGGTACAAGCGGACGTGCGACGCCATCCACGAGCGCGGCATGCACTTCATCCACCACTGCTGCGGGCAGGTCCGCGACTACGTCCCCATGTTTCTTGAGGCCGGCTGCGATGTGCTCCAACTCGACCAGCCCACGCTGATGGGCATCGTTCCTGCGGCACGCCGAGTATCCGCTGCGGCCGTATGAATAGGGCCGGGGCCGGTCAGTTCGGCCCCGTTCAGACAGTGGCGGTTCCCAGGGCTTCTCTGACCCGCCCGCAGGCCCACTCGTGCAGGCGTGCGGCGGTCCGGCCGGCATACGCCGCTGCGCGGGCGGCCGATCCGTCGGACAAGCCGCCAAGCACCGCTGCCGCCAGCTCTTGGGGCGTCGTCCGCTCGATCGGGAATGCGCAGTTCGACATGCCCAGGTCATCGTACATGCGTCCCTTGATGCCGTCCTCGGGCTGGCGGACATGGAAGCCGGGAGTGCCCGCGGCAACCGCCAGAAGAGGCGAGTGGCACTCGATGCTCAGCACGGCGGCCGCCCAGGCATAGACCGAGAGCGCCTCGTCCGGCAGCCAGTACCGCCGCATCGCCCACACGTGGGGCCGGATGTCGGCCGGCAGAGGGTCGAGCAGAAGCTCGTCGATGATGTCGAGTTGATAGGTCATTTCCGGGCAGACGAGCACCTCCCCCCCTGTTTTGCGGACGTAGCGGACGATCGCATGCACGAGCTTGTCTTGGTCCGGCTTCTTCGTCCGTTCGTTCAGTTCCGTCACCTGCCGGACCCTTTGTGGGGGTCTCGATCCAGGGTAGATCAGATGATAGGGCGTCTTACGCAGACGAGGCACCACACACAGAAACCGCCCTTCCGAAAGGCCCTTCTTCGCCAGCAGCTTCCGTGCGGAGGCATCATCCCGAGCCGACATCGCCAGGGCCGCATCGGGTACGAACCGGACCGCCTCTCCGTTTACACCGGCCGCCTTGAGCCGTTCGAGCGAGGCGGTCTCACGCGTGAAGACGAACGCCGCACGCTCCAGAAGGGGGCGTTCGCGCTCGCCGATCTCCCCGAGCGTCACGCCGAAGATGCCGAAGGGCTTGTCCGTGCGATGGCACCACCTCGCCAACGCGGCGGCGCCCACGAGGCCCGGTCCCGATCCGTGCAGCATGAGGTCCGCTCGATCAATGGACGCGTCAATCGCCGCCGGGTCCTGCGGGTCGAGTATCTCGACCTCCGGAAAGTGCCGGCGGAGCATGCCATCCACCCCGCGATCCAAGCGGCCCGGCCAAAGCGACAGACGGGCCTCGGGCAGATGCCTGCGCAGCAAGGCGAGCAGCCCCGGCGTGTGGGCGATATCGCCGATGTTCGCCGTTTGCCAACTGGAACGGATCAGGATGGCTTTCTCGGCCACGCCTCAACTCCCGCCTGTCGAAGCGAACGCGGTCCCGGCGGGGCTCCTGCGGCCCCGGACGCATTCGGTCTCGGACAAACGACTTGGACACCGGCGTCCACGCGGGCCTCCGGACCCTCTGCCGGCGTTGGTCTGCATCGAAGATGCGATGGCATCGCCTATTCGGCCGCTCGGGCATATGCGTCGGATCCGACGCCCACACGCCAAGAAACCCACCTCAGACCACTTGGATTCGGGCGGTGGAGCCGCGTCGAGCAACAGTTCGCGCGATGTCAGAACTCCCGGACCGCACTGTTGCCCTCCATCCAGGCGATCATGTTCAGAACGAGGTAGTTCCAATTCTGGAAGCCGGGGTTCAGGATCGGCTCGCCGTTTTCCGGCTGGTAGTACTCGTGGAGGGCGCCGTGACGCTCCAGGTCGCGGCCGAACAGCGTGACGGTCTTCTCCGCCAGCTCCTTCGCCTCCTGCTCGAAGCCGTAGCGGACCAGCCCGCTCCACACCATGTAGTTGCTGATGCCCCAGATCGGCCCGCGCCAGGTGCTGGGGTTGCCGCTGGCCTTGAGGTTGTACATCTTCTCCATGCGGGACAGCGTGCGCACGCCGAACGGCGCGCGGAACGTCTCGTCGTTCTTGTAGTGCTCCTCGACGACGCGGCGGGCCTGGTCTTCGCTTGCGATGCCCGCCCACAAGCCCAGGAAACCGCTCCAGACGCCGATCCGCTGGATCAGCCCGGGCCAGTCGCGCGGATAGCCGCTGTGCGAGCCCCACGTGTCGCCCAGGCCCACGTCCCGCCGCGACAGGTCCACCGAGTAATAGAAGCCCAACCACTCGTCCCAGCAGTGCTCGTTGATGGCTTCTACGAGCCGGTCGCGGTCTTCCTGGTACTGCGTGGCGACCTCGTCGAGGTTCAGTTGCTCGCACAGGTAGACCGTGGCCTCGAGCTCCTTGACCATGAGGCAATTGAGATAGATCGACGCGGAGCTTCGCGGCGGCCGGCCGTACGTGCACGGGTCGTCGTCCACGCCGATGGCGTTTTCGTTCTGCCAGTAGTACAGCCCGCTCCACCGGTCGCGATGGTGGTTACGGTAGTTGTTCACGAAGCACTGGATGGGGTAGAACCCTTCTCGCAGCCACTGGGCGTCGCCGCCGTCTTCGCGAATCAGAAACGCCGCATGCTGGGCCAGGCAGGGCTTGTGCATGTTGTCGGCGTAGAGGTCGCGCGGTGGCTTGGGCCTGGGCCCGCCCCGGTCGCAACTGATGGGCATCCAGCCGGTGTGGTCCCGCAGGTGCGAGAAGTGAATCCAGTTCAGGATGCACCCCCGCTCGTAGGTGCGGGCGCGGTCGTACTCGTCGGCGTCGCCGACCTCGGAGAGAATCTGGCGCAGCGCGACGTTGCTCCACCAGGAGTCCCAGTCCCACAGCACGTCGGCGTACTGGGCGCTTCCCGGCGTCAGAAAGGGATGCACGAGGGCCTCGCCCGCCTCACGGTACATCCCATGATAGTCGGACAGGACGTGCTCACGAATGCGCTGAATATGCATGGCCAGTTCTGACATCCTTCTCTCTTCCTGCGACATTCCGTGCGGCTCAACGGGCGAGCGTGAACTTCACGTTTCGGGCTCGGCGTTCCCACAACGCGCAGCCCTGGGGCTGGAATCGCTGCCGCTATTCCTCTTCCTTGTCTTGCTTCTCTTCCTTCGCTTCCTTCTCCTGCTCCTTCTCCAGCTCCTTTTTCAGCTTCTCGCGCTGCTCGTCGGTGAGCACTTCCTGGACCATCCAGGGATAGAGCTTCTCATCGCCAAGCGCCTTGGCCCGTTTGCCTCGTTCCCCACGCACTCCGAAGGCATCGACCTTCTCGGGGTGCTTGACGGTGGGCAGGAAGTCTTTCTCGGAGATCTGCCACGCCTTCTCCTTGATAAGCCGCTTCTGTTCGTCGGTGAGATTGAGCACGTCGATGAGATCTTCGCCGTTGACGGAGCGTTTGTAGACATGGTGGCACATTCTGTCGCGGCCATGTTTGGTCACCCGGTACGTGTGCCATTGGGTGAGCTGCTCTGGCGTCAGCAAACGCAGCAAGTCTTCCGACGCCCCGCCCTGGATCGCCAGCTTATAGTGGGCCTGCACGTAGACCAGCTTCATCAGTTTGCGGGCCAGTTCATCCTTGCCGGCCTTCTTGGCTTCCTCGGCGCGTGCCTTGAGTTTGTTTTTGGGAGCTGTTGTGGTTTCGTCGAAGGCCTCGTGCGCCTCGCGGAACCGCTTGTGCAACGCCTCGGCTTTGGCGCGCTGTTCCTCGGTCATGTCCGTCGCCTCCGCGACCTCCCGCCAGTGCGAGATGGCCAGCGAACGGTACGACAGGAGGTTGCCGCAGTTATTGACCCAGTCGCCCCAGGGCTCGACGGGTGGGAACGGGTGGGCGTCAACAATGCCTTCCTTGATCGCTTCCTGGATCAGGGCTTTGTCCTTCTCCCGCTCCTCGTCGTTGTATCCCAGCGCCCCAGCGCAGATCGCAAGAATCAACGCCACCATCACCGTCGCCGTCTTCGTGCAAACCACCGTTTCGTCCTTTCCTGTATGGCCAGAGGCGTTGTCCGCCGGGCCGTCCTGTTCACGGTTTGCTCTTCACGCGCTGGACGACGATCACGTAGTCGTTTCCATACCCGGTCTTGGGCGTGGCGCCGAGTTCGGCGACCTTGCCCCCGGCGAACGTGCCGAGCTTTGTGCCGCCGCCCTTGGCCGGCAGGTTGTCGCCGCGGTAGCGCACGGCCGAGTATTGGCCCTTAGCCCCGGACAGGTCGAGGGACACGTCGCCGCCCTTGCTGATCCACAGGTAGTACTGCTCGCCCGGCTCGGCCAGGCACATCGCCAAGCCGCCGCCTTCGACGTTGACCAGATCGTGGGCCGGCTTCGCCGCGTTGATGTCGATGTCGGCGCGGTTAAAGAATCGCTTGAGCTTGCCAAGCGCTGGGAGCGCCTCCTTGTGCGCGCTGGTGACGCTGTCCCAGTCGGCGTGCCAACTCGACGACGTGCGCTTATCCTCTTTGACATACGTGGCGAAGTGGCTGTAGCCGCCGGCGAACAGGTGGCTCAACGTCGCGATACGGGTCCGCTTTGCGTTGAGGCACCAGACGCCTTCCTCGTTGAATACGGGGATGCCGTGGCCGTCATTGTGCTCGATGACACCCTTGCTGCCTTCGATGGTCGATCCCTCGTTGTCCTTGATCCGCTTCTGCAGGGTCGCCAAGCCCCAACCGTCCTCTTTGCCGTTGAGTTCCCAGTCGCCGAGACTGTGATTGCTGATCAGCGTCCGCCAGGGGTTCTGGTCGCGAAGCGCGCGGGCGAAGGCGATCTGTGCCTCCTTCGTGTGCCGTCGTTCGTTCCACTCGCTGCACACCGTCCAATGCCACCAGCAGGTATAGGGGCCCCATCGCGCGAGGAAGTAGCGGATCAACTGTCTCTGCCCGGGTCCGATGTCGGTATTGGTGTTGTCGCGCGGGCCGTAGGCGTGGTACTGCTCGTTGATGGCCGAGACGCCGAACCAGATGAACAACTTCACCCCGCGCTGCTGGGCATAGTCGACGGCCTTCTCATAATGCTGCCATGTCGCGACGTCGAAACGAGTGAAATCGAGGTTCTTGTTGTTTTTCGATCGCTTGCCGTCGACGCCGAGGTAATGGATGTGACGGACATCGCCGAACCGCTTCTGGTGGCCCTCCCCCTCGGCGTGAAACCGCACGCCGAACGTATCGACGCCCCGCCGAACATGCTCGTCGATCCATTGCTTAACCGTGCCGAAATCATCGCGGTCCAGCAGCATGCTGGCGTGGACGGAGACGGGCACCCACGGCGTGCCGTCGTCGAAGGCGAATCGCATGGGGTTCCGCGGGTCGATCCGCACATGGCCGTGCTCGTCAGGGCGGATTCGCTCGTCCGAGACGGTGTACGTGAACGTCTTCTCGGGTCCGTTGGCCGTGTCGGTGCCCGGCTTGTAGAACCCGGCCGTGACCGTCCAAGTGCCCGGCTCGTCGAACAGCAGGCGGAACTTCCAGACGTTGCCCTTCTGGCCGCCCTTGCCGTCGCCGTCGTGGAAGCCGTACCAGGTGAACTCCCGGCCGAGACGACGGCCGGCCGGCGCCGAGACGTTCAGGCGAAGCTCGGTGTCCGTGAACGGGTTGTCAAACGACGTGTCGTTGGTCATCGACACCTCGACCATCTCATAGAGGGCCGTGGGCGTCGGCGACGCCCCGGACGCCGCAGTGAGGCCGGAGGCGAGGAACACGGTCAGCATCAACAGGGCTTCGGTTCGCATGTCTTTCTCCTGGTTGGGGTCCAAGCGGCGACGCACATCGCGCGGCCAGCGGAGCCGCACCGCCGGCTTCGCCATGCGCGTGTCGCGGCGATATTTCGGGCATGCCCGGCCGGCCAGCCCGCCGTCGCAGCAGCTACAGACGATCTGAGGATTCCTACAAGCGGCAACCTCTCACGGCCGCGCGCCGTCGGCAAGCACCGCGTCGAAATCATAGCAGAGCCGCCGCCGGCAATCATGCACGCCTTCCACCGTGGGTCGAGTTTCGCTGGCGGTGTTTCACGCGCGGGGGCGACGCGGTTGCGGCCCTCGTCGGCGATGCCGCCGTTCAATCGGACAACGTACCTACCCATGGACCTCCCACACGGCCGTATTTCTCACGTGAAACCCCGAGGTCCGCGAAGCGCTTCGTGGAAATCTCGACCAAGTAGTACCGATTCCTGCCTGACGACGACACGATGCAGAAGTCGGGGTTGTTCGAGGATGCCTCCCCGAAGATCTCGCCGGAGCCGATCCGCGCGAAGCTCCAGACGATCTTTCCGTCCTTGTTCGCGATCACGACGTGGTGATGGGTCGTCGACTTCTCGTACAGCAATCGGTAGCTGTTGTCCGCGAGCATGCTTCCCACGCAATGCTGCTCGTCCGGAGGCAGGTTTCCGAAGATGCGGCCGGTCGCTCGGTCGCCGATGAAGGCGCCCTTGTACGCTTCGCCGATGTGCGTGCCGTCCTTCGAAAGCCCGGCATCGTAGCAGTGCGGCCAGATCTCCTCCGCCTCGCCTCCGTCGACGGGAACTCGCATCGTCGCCGGGCCGCCGGTTCCGTCGCTCTTCCACGGGATGGCGGAAGCGTCCTGGTTGTAGACAACGTAGTCCGCGCCGCTGCTCGGGTCCCGCCACCAGTGCGGATTGGCCCCCTCGATCACGGCCTTCCGACGGGAGCCGTCGTCGTTGACGACGTGGACCGTGTCGCCGTTCTGGTACAGGAAGCGCCTGCCGTCCCAGTTGATCCCGCCCCGCCACGTATCGAATCTCGTGTGCCTGACCGCAGCGCCCTTCAACTGCACCACGTCCCCGGAACCCATCTCCAGATAGAACAGAGCGCCGTCGGACTTCCGCTGAAAGAGCTGCCGGCCGTCCCTGCCCGCCAGAAGCACCTCCATCGACACCTCCGATCGCGACGATGCCCGCAGCGCCTTCTTCATGTCGTCCAGCCCTTCGCGAAGCGCCCGGTACTTCGGCACCTCCCTCGTCAACGCGTCCCATTGTTCGTCCGTGAGCAGGCAGAGAATCTCGAAGAACGGCGCCCTCTGCAAGGCCAGCTTCCCTTTGACCTGGACGTGCTGCATCTTCTTGAGTCGGGCTGCTTCCTCTTTCTCGCCCGCTTCGGCCGCCTTGTCCGCCAGGGCCGCCAGCTCGCGATATCGCGCCTTGGTCTCCCTTTCGTACACCTCGCCGCCCTCTCGGGCGATCTCCACGATCGCCTCAATCGCTCGCTCTTGCGCCGGCGTGGGCTCGATGTGATCGAGGATCTTCCCGTGGTCCCTCACCGCGTCATACGGCCAGTACGGGCCCTTGTTGATTCGGTGAGCGGCCGCCCAGGCGCGCCATCGCAGCTCGTCGGGCGGCAGGTCGGGCTTCCCGGCAGTCAGCGTGAACTCGCCGTCCCGCATTACGAACCACTTGCCCGTATGCACGCGGAATTGGCCTGGCACCTCGCCGCCCTTGGCGGTCTCCTCAGCGCCTCGGATCGTCGATACTCCGGTCGAGAACACGCAGATCGTCGGCAGGATAAGTGCAGCGGTGATCTTGTTCATGGTTGATTCTCCGACTTCGTGGATCGGGCCACCGGTCGCCGTCAATGGTAGGATGCGACCATGCGTCGATGGAGCCGGTCCGGGGCGGATCGGCCTGTCGGGTGTTTAGCATCAATGGGCTCGGGAGTCACGCGAATCTGCACACCGGGGCCCTTCGTCAGCCGCTGGGCATGTCCGCGCGCGGGTGCCGGGCGAGTTGCTGGCAGAGGTCGTAGAAGTCGTCCGGCATCGTCCCGTCGGGCGCCGGGCCGACGTTGGGCAGGAAATTGCCGCCCCAGGCGTTGCATCGGTCACGGTACTCCACCCACCACTCCACGTCGGGCAACGGCTGCCCCCTGTTGTAGCCCCAGTGCCCGTTCGTGACGGTACAGCTCTCCCACCACTGGTCGGGCGCCTGTTCGGGCATCTTGCACTCCGGGGTGACATAGTCGCCGACCCGGCCGTAACGATTGTTTACGACGATATGGGGCTGGATCGAACGGACCCATTGGATGGTCTCCAGCGCTCGCAGTTCTTCCGGAGACCGGTCGCGCCATCCGACGCCGTCGAACCACAGCAGATCGATGCGGCCGTACCGGGTCAGCAGTTCCCGCAGTTGCGACGTCGCGAACGCATAGAAGGCATCGAACTGGCGCTGGTCCTCTTCCTCCGAGATCGGCGGATGCTGCCCGCGCCGTTGGTGATCGAAGTCGCAGTCCTTCATGGGGAAGCCCGGCCACGCCCAATCGCCGAATGAGAAGTACAGACCCACCTTCAGCCCGCAGTTTCGGCAGGCCTGCACGAACGGCTCCACCAAGTCGCGTCCGTCGAGGCACGTGTGAGTGCCGAGTACGGCGTACTCGCTGGGCCACAGCGAGTAGCCGTCATGATGCTTGGTGGTGAGCACGGCGTACTCGAAGCCGGCGCTCTTGGCCGCCGCAAGCCATCGCTCGGGTTCGTAGCGCTCGGGCGCGAACTGCCAGGCCAGCGCATAGTAGCGCTCGCGCGGGTAGACGCTCGTGTCCGCGTGCGGGTAGTCGCGGATCATCGCCCAGGACGGTTGGAGACCCGCGACACTATGGATGCCCCAGTGGACGAACAGGCCCATCCCGGCCGCGGGAAACCACCGGGCCTCCGGATGCTCCGTGCAATGCCGCGCGACGTTCTTCTCTTCGTAGTCCGCCATTCGTGAATTCTTGTACGGGGGTGCCGCGGGTCAGTGGCTCAGTACGTCCGGCGGAATCGGCTGCTTCTCCACGCCCGGGCCCTCGTAACTGACCGTGAAGGGCTCGTCCTCCTGCGGCTGCCACGGCGGCCAGCCCGAGAAGCCGGCTCCCCGGCCGTACTCCACACGAATCGCGTGCTTGCCCGGTTCGAGCTTCAATGAGCCCCAGGACTCCAGCGGCGCGGCGACCATCGGATTCCAGTCACACGAATATCGCCGATGGTTGTCGACAACGAGTCGGTCGCCGATGTAGAGGCGGCTTGGGCCCTCCGTCTCCATGTAGAAGCGGTAGATGCCGGGCCTGTCGACCTCGACGTACCCGGTGTAAAGATAGCCGTCTCTCTTGCTCATGCGGCCGTCGGGCACGTTCAACTCGAAGCGTTTGACCGTCTGTGTCTCGACCGGCGGGTTCGCAGGGTCTCGCAGCTTGTCAAATTCGTTTTCCGTATAGATTCGCACCCGCAACCCCGGCTTGGTCTTGCCCGGCTCATCCGGCTCACGCACACCCTCGACGAAGGTAATCGTGTCCGACACGCGGCCCCACCGGCGGCTGAAGTCCGGCGGCGGATTCTGATAGCATCCGGCCTTGACCGTTGTCGTCTCGGTCAACTCGAAGGGGGCGGCGTACGCCCTGCCCTCCTCGGAGTCGCCCCCCGTCCAGCGTGTATCGTATCTCGCGGTCGCCCAAGGCAACGAGACGGACCGGAACCGCATCCCCGGCCGCGAAGGTCCCTCCCGAAGGAACAATGCGCAGATACGCCTCGCCGGTCTTTTCGTGGGCCCAGCGGCCGCTTTCCGTCGCGTTCTCCAGGGCCTCCTTCCGCCAGCGGGCCAGCGCCTTTTCCGCACCTTCATCCAGTGGGAACTTCTCGAATAGCGCGTCGCCCGAGGCACGGTTGTTCTCGCCGAAACGGACGCGCTCCCAAGTGCTGCGGCTGTCCGGGTCGACCATGAGGATGTCGCCCGCGCCGAGCCACTCCAGGACGACATCGCTGAGTTCTACGTTCTCCAAGAACACCAGGTTGATCGTCCGCTCGCTCTCCGGCAGTTCGTCGAAGTAGCCGGGCTGCGTGCCGTCGTCCGAGCCCATGTCCGTAATTCCGTGCCAAGTGATGACAAGATTGGCCTCTTCCGGATCGGCCGTGTGGACCGCGATGCGGGCCTCCGGCGCCACCAGAAGGCCTTGCGCGTGGCTGGAGGCGCCTGTACCGGCCAACCGGAACTCGTGACGCTCCTTGACCGTGTACGGCCGCCGATTGCCTTCCTTCTCGGGATACCGGGCCGCGGGATCCTTGATACTCAGCCCGAGATAGCAGCTCCGCGTCAGCGGCTCATCCGGAGTGCCGGCCAGCAGCTCTCCTTTGAGGCGCATGTCGTCCTTGTAGAGCTGGTTGCCGTTCTTGCCCAGCACCGAGCCGGACCTCATTATGAGCGTTGCGTCGCGCCCGACCGTCTGCGTGCAGCGGCCGCCAATGGAGATCGTGCTGTTCTCGCCGAGAATCGTCACGCCACGCATCCAATGCGTTTCGTCGCCGGAACCGAAACTGCCGACCAGCGTGATGGAAGCGCTCGGATCATCCTTCTTGACGATCCACTTCCGCGCGAGGCCCTTGCCGCCTTTCATGAGCGCCGCGAATTCCTTGGCCGTCCGAGGACCGGGACCCTCGTAGGGCTCGCCGTTGACGATGAACGTGTGTTTGCCGCCGCTCAATGATGCTCCGCCCCCTCCGTTGAAACTACCGGCGGGCATGACCCAGATGTTGCCCGTGCAGGCATTGAGACTGATCTCCGCGTCGGCCCCGTTCTCCGCCGTGATGTGCCGCGCCCGAGCGTTGGTCCTGGGCCGAACCGCGTAGCGACGCTGCGCGGCCGGAAACAGGAAGTCCGTCCCGTCCTTGCTGAAGAAGATCAGCCCGTAATGCTCCCCCTCCGGGCGGGGCCAATCCTTCATGGGCTGACCGTTGATCAGCCAGTTTGTCGGCTCCTCGAATACGCCGCTTCTGCCCGGATGGGCCCAGACCAGCAACTCGTCGGGCTTGTCCCACGTCTCAGTCGTGTAGGCGGGTTTGGGGCCCTCGGCCGGCGGCTCGTCCGGCCATTCGACCGGTCCCAAGAGCTTCTTGTCCTCGGCCGTTAGCTCGCGCTTCGGGTGCAGCTCCTCCCGCTTACCGTCCACGATCAGCGCATGGACGTGGTCCTTGAGAAACGAGCGCACCGTCGCCATGCGGGGCGAATAGAGGATCAGGTGATCGTCCATCTCGAATTGCACGGCCAGTTGGCCCTCGACCTCGGTGCCGTCCACTAACTCGAGCGTGCAGGGCTTGAGTTCGAGCTCCGCTGCCGCCGCCAAGCCGCTCAGCACAAGCACCACGGCGCCCGCCACAAGAAAATCGGATCTGCGCGAATTCATCGATTATTTCCCGTCATCAGGGTCATCAGACCGCGTAACGGCACGAATCAATGGGACAGTCAGGGAGTCGGGAGTAAGTTCGATACTCTCCTCATGCTCCCCGGATCGAACGACCAACTGGAGACTTCGGGCTGCACCGTGCCGCCAGGCAAACTGCCGGTACATGGCGCTCGTTGCGGCATCCTCGACGATGAAGTACGGCACCTGCCTTCCCCCAAGGTCTTGCCCCGCAAGGCCTTCTTCAGGGCCGAAATGGTCACGGAAGAATCCGCCCAGTACCTCGGTCTGCCCGCCGTTGCGGGTCACGGCGTGGATCGCCGGCGATTCGGTCTTGTAGCCCAGCACCCACACCCGCCCGCCATCATTGACGATGTAAGTCCGCTTCATCATCGTCTCGCTGTGCTCAACACGGAAGGGGTTGTTCTCGGGGTTGTACTGTCGGGCGAAAACGCGATAGTCCCCCTTGACGCGAATGTCGTTGCCGGTTTCTATGAGAAATAAGCTACCGCCGGACGATCCCTTGGCAGTGCGAATCTCGCCGCCGGGGTGTCCGCCGGCGCCATGCCGGATGAGCACCGGCCGGGGCGTGGCGATCTCGATCAGGTGAGCCCGATGAGGCCAAGCGCCCATGCGGACCCGTTCGATCGTGAGGGGCCGATCCGTTCGTCCTTCCAGACGGAGGAACGGCTTGGCGCCGCCGTACCCGGGCTCGCTGGGGTTGGTCAGCCCGCCGATGCCGAAGGTCTCTCGGTCGCCCCGCAGGTTGGCTCCGCGCGAGGACAGGATTCTCCGGACCGTCCCAGGCACGCGGATAGTCTTATTGACGTCATACGTCCCGCTTTTGAGGAAAATGGTTTCCGCACCCGAATCCATCGCTTCCTGAAGCATGGAGGTACTGTCTCCGCCGCGGGGTTCGACCACCAGCCACCGGTCGGCCGGCTCCAGGAAGATCGCCGGCGGTTCACGCACCGGAAGGTTCAGACTGCTCGCCGGTCTTTCACCGAGAACATAGGCCTTGCCTGACAAATGCTCCCGGATCTTTCGTCCCTCGAGTATCCGCCCGTCATGGCTTAGAGCGGCCCGGTACCCTGCGCTGCGGACGTTACGAAGGTAATAATCGCCGCGGGCCTCGATGGCGACCGCATCTTCAGCACCGCCTACAAGTTCCGCGTCGATCAACACCAGATGCCCGCCCCGATGGCGAACCGCGGGAACACGGTTGCGGCTGCGAAGGTTGCGTATCGCCGTCGGGTGCCGGTTGTCGATGCCGACCTTGTTCTGGTCCGTGAGGTTGATGGACTCCAGCACCGCGTTGGAGACCTGGGCGGGCGTTGCGATGCCCGTGTCGAAGCCCGTAATGGAAAGGCCGTACACCATCCCGGGGCCGAACTCCGTCTGCGTCATGTCCAGCCCCATCACGCCCTGACCGTCGCCGGAACGGATGACAACGTTCTCAATCATCCCGTAGTTATGCGTGGTCCACCGCACGGCGATGGCCCCGGGATTGCCCCTGCCGGTGTCGATGGTCAGGTTCTGGATGTAGTTGGCGAACGCGGCGTTGGCCTGACTGTCGCCGCCGTAGTAAGGACCGGGCACCGCGGCGTGCAACAGGGGCCTCGGATTATCAGCGTCCGAGAATTTGTCGGCCCCATCAGTCAGTTTCAGTACCACGCGGTCGCGGTTCTGTCCGATCAGCGTCCTCCGGCGAGACCATTGCAGCGTGTCGCTGAGCAGATACGTTCCGTTCGGAATGTAGATCATCCGCATCTGATCGTGCTCGCCCAACGCCAGCGCCTTGCGGAAGGCGGCGGTATCGTCCGTCCGGCCATCCCCGACGGCGCCAAAATCGCGAATGTTCACGTGACCGGAATCCTCCGGAAACGTCACGTCCGCGTTTCATTGGCCCACTGCCGGTCTCGAAATACCGAGCAACGTCAACAAACACGGACCCGCAATAGCCAAACCAAACCTTCGTCCCAAGTTCGACATTCTCTGTTCCTTGCGTGTTATGGTGTTCCTATTGTCAGTACTGTGCGTAGGGTGCGTTAAACGTCGAAGGGCTGAGGCCGCCCGATCCCGCGACGGAACGCATTCTTCAACGGCCTGCTACACCACATCTTCACCTCTTGGAACGCAGCAGCCCGAGTTTCCAGGGGATCCTGCCGTATGCCTTGCCTCTTCGTTCCCTTTCAAGCACGCCCTGGAAGATGAACTCGGCGTTCAGGTCGGCGCGAAGCTCCTCGTCATTCGTTTCGCGCAATATCTCGCCATGACTTATGTACTCCGTCCACTTGCCGCCCGTTTGGTCGACTACCTCCACGGACGCGTAGATCCCGTCCGCGCCCTCCGGCAAGTGTCGCCATTCCCCATCCAGTTCGTCCGCGTATAGCACCTTGAAATACCGTTGATCACCATGTCTGCGGGCCTCGATGAGATTGAAGAACATATCCGTTCCCTTGGCCTTATAGATGTGGCCCGCCTCGAATATGTCGCCTTCGTACGCCAGCGCGGGCTCACTCCATCCGCCCGGGAATTCCTTCTTCGTCGTTCGGGCCCGCCACAGCTTCCCGTTGTCTGACGTCCAGAAGATGAAGGCCGTGGGGCCATCGCAGATCACCCAGTAATCCAGGTTGTATCTGTCCTTTGTCCGTGCCAGACCCAGGGGTTCGAGCGGTGTCCAGGAGTCGGGGTCGGAGATGTCGTCCGTCGTGGCGTAGGCGGCCTGGCCCCGCGGGCTCCACTCTTCCTTCGCGGCCTGGCAGACAAGGTACCATTTTTCGTGCGGAGTGAAGTAAAACACCTGCGGCGCTGCCGCGTAGCCATCGTGATTCGCAAGCACGACCGGCTTCGCTTCGTGGGCTTCGTCGAAATCCGAAAACGAAGCGTACACCAGCGCGTGACTTCGCGTTTTGCCGCGGAGTGTGCAGAACAGATGGTAGCGACCGTCGTGATGAACAATCGAAGGGTCTTTCAGAGCAATCCAGTCGTCGTTCTCAAACTGCTCCGGGCCAAGGATCGGCCCGCCCGTCGCCCACGAAAACGACTCCGGTATGCCGTGAGCATGCTCATCCACCGACACCTCTCGCCATTGCTCGATATAGGATCGCAACCAGACGAGGGCCGGACGCTCGGATCCGTCCTTTCTCTGCAAATAGGCGTTCTTTCGCCAGATATGTCCTTGCCGATACCCCCAGAGCGTTACCCCCGCGACAGCCGGATGCTCCCATAGGATCGGAAACTGGTTCTTGTATATCTCGAGCTGCTCTTCGTCATCGGCCCGGTCCACGTCATACTCGCTGATGTGAATCGGCAGCCCCGCTTCGGCCAGCCGATCCAAGTTGGCCTTGATCGTGTCGCTGTCGGCTCGCTCGAGGAAATGGGCCTGAACGCCGATGCCGTCGATCAGATTTCGCTCCTTCAGGATGTCGATGATCTTGAGGTATTCAGTGGTGTTTCTCCGCGATTTCAGTATGTCGTAGTCGTTGATGTGCAGCTTGGCATTGGGCGCATGCTTGCGAGCGGTCTCGAAGGCCCAAACGACCCAGTCCCATCCGGTGGCCCCGTCCCCGCCGATATGGCTCACATAACTCGGCTTGTGGTGCAGCGGCTCATTGACGACGTCGATCATGTCCACTCGGTCGCCGTAGCGGTCCATGTAGGACTCGATCCAACCTTCAATCGCGGCACGCGCTTCCTCGCCGCTTGCGAAGCGCTGTGTCCAGTCCGGCTGCTGTTGTCCCCATACGAAGGTATGCTGTTTCGTCAAGGCACCGGTGCGCTCCGCCCATGCGTACATCTTGTCCAGCGGGGCCCAGTCGATCCGACCCCGCGTCTCTTCTGCGGCCCCCCATTTGCCGACGTTCTCGGGTGTGACTTGCGTAAAGAGTTCACCGAAGCCATCCGGCGGAGTCGACCAGCGGGTCTTCCAGATACTGCCCAGGAACTTGCCCCGGCACGTCGTGAAGAGGAATCGCGCCTGAGTGGCTTGTCCCGGCATGGGCTTGTCGTCTCTGAAGCAGCGGGCCTTGATTGTCATGGATTTCGTGACGACGATCGGTTTGTGGTAGATGGGCGAGTCGGCGGTTGGGTCGGAGCCGTCGAGCGTGTACCGCACGGTAACATCACCGGCATACTCCCCGCCTTCGACGCCAATCCGAACGGCGACCTCGTCCCCGTTCCGATGCGTGCCGCCGGCGGGCGTTATCTTCGCCGTCGATCGCGGCTCCCCGTGGCTCAGCGCCTCGGCCGGAATCGGCTGCTTCTCCACGCCCGGGCCCTCGTAACTGACCGTGAAGGGCTCGTCCTCCTGCGGCTGCCACGGCGGCCAGCCCGAGAAGCCGGCTCCCCGGCCGTACTCCACACGAATCGCGTGCTTGCCGGCCTCGAGTATCAGCGATCCCCACGACTCCAGCGGCGGACGCCCGGAAGGATCCCAGTCGTAGCGGTATCGGCGGTGGTTGTCGACGACCCGCCGGTCACCGATGTACAGCCGGCTGGGGCCCTCGGTCTCCGTGTAGAAGCGCCAGACGCCCGTCTCGGGGATCTCGATGTAGCCGGTGTAAAGGTACCCGTCCTTCTTCTTCATACGCCCGTCAGGCACCTTCAACTCAAACGAGTCGAGCGCCTGGGTGACCTCCGGTTCTTCGGTGGGCTCATGGAGCTTCTCAAAGCCGTTCTCCGCATACAGGCGAACCAGCAATTCCGGTTCGGTCTTGCCCGGCTCGTCCGGTGCGCGGGCCTCTTCGATGAAGGTTAACGTGTCGCTGACGGCCTGCCAGGTCTTGTAGAAGTGCGGCGCCGGGTAGTCGAAGCAGCCGGCCTTGACCGTCGTCGTCTCCGTCAGCTCGAACGGGCCTTCGTAGACCGTGCCGTCTTCGGATTCGCCGCCGTCGAGCGTGTAGCGCATCTCCGGCTTGCTCATGGCGTCCAGGCGGACGGTGACCGTCTCCCCCGCCGCGAAGGTCCCGCCGCTTGGCAGAACGCGAGGATAGCGGGCGCCTTTCTTCCGCTCGTTCCTCGCCCACTTCATCACCTTATCCGGCTTGCGCCATCGGGCGATTTGATCTCGCATGCCCTTATCGGCCTTGAAGTGCCTGAAAAGAGCATCGCCTGCGGCCGTGTTGTGATCACCGAAGCCCACGCGCTCCCACTTGCCACGGACTTCGGGATTCAGCAAGCGGATGTCCCCCTCGCCGACCCAATCGAATACCACGTCGTGGAGCACCTGCTCGCCGAAAATGTTCACGTTGATGGTGCGCTCGGACTCGGGCAGTTTGTCGAAGTACCCGGGCGGCGTGCCGTCGTCGTTGCCGTTCTTGCCCAGGATGCCGTGCCAGGTGATCACCAGTCGGGCCCTGTCCGGATCACTCGTATGGACCTTGAATCCCGCTCCCGGGCCGATCGTCAGACCGCGTGAGCCATCCTTGCCGACAAACCGTTTGGCCCGTTCACTGGCCAGCCGCAGCTTGGTGTCCTTGATGCTGATGCCCAGGTACGCGTTCCGCGTCAGCGGCTCATCGGGTGTGCCGGCGAGCAGCGAACCATGGATGAACATGTCGTCCTTGTAACACTGGTTGCCGCTTCGTTTGCCGACCACGGCGCCGCTCTTGAGGACCATCGTCGCGTGCCGGCCGATCGTCTGCCGGCAGCGCGGGCCCACGGCGATGACGCTGTTTTCCTCGAGGATCGTCACACCCCGCGCCCAGTGGGTCTCGTCGCCGGAGCGAAAGCTGCCGATCAGCGTCATCGACGCGGTCGGGATATCCTTTCGGACGACCCATTTCCGGCCGAAGCTCTCGGCCGACTCCATCAGTTCCCGGAACCGCTCCGCCGTCTTGGGCGGATCGCCGGTGTAAGGCGTGCCGTTCAGGAAGAACGTGTGCTTGATGCCGCCGAGGTCCGCCCCACCGCCACCGTTGAACGCGCCGTCGGGGCTCACCCAGATATTCCCCGTACACGTGTTGAGCTTGATCTCGACGTCGACGCCGGCCTCGACCGTGACATGCCGCGGGCGAGCGCTCGTCGCCTTCGGACGGACGATGTACCTCTTCGCAGACGCGGGGAACAGGAAGTCCGTGCTGTCCTGCTCGAAGAAAATCAGGCCGTAGTGCTCGCCGACGGGACGCGGCCAGCGCTTCATCGGCTCGCCGTTGATCAGCCAGTTGCCGGGCTTCTCGAACTGTCCGCTGCGCCCGGGACGGGCCCAAACCATCAACTGCTTGGGCGCCTCCCACGTCTCGGTGGTGTAGGCCGGCTTGCGCCCCTCCGCCGGCGGCTCATCCGGCCATTCGACCCGGCCGAGAAGCTTGGCATCCTCGTCCGTCAGATCTCGCTTCGGGTTCAGTTCCTCCCGCGTCCCGGCCACCGTCAGGGCATGCACGTGGTCCTTCAGAACGGACCGAACCGTCGCCAGACGGGGCGAATAGACGACCAGGTGATCGTCCATCTCGAACTGCACCGCAAGCTGCCCCTCGACCTCCGTGCCGTCGATCAGCTCGATCGTGCACGGCCGCAACTCCAATTCCGGGGTCTCGCCCGCCGTCGTAGCCGGCACGGCCGAAAGGGCGACCACACCGGCGAAAGCCAGAGTTATTTTGCCGAGATTCATCTTGCGTCCTTTCCTGTCCTGCCAATATAAGAGCCAATTGTCGGATCGCTCCGGATTTATCGGGCTGGTCTTTGAAAACACCAACGGCCGATCGGAATCGCGCGAAATCGAAAAGAATCGGCTTGCTCGTAAAATCATATTCTAAAGCGGCTTATGTGATTTGCCTCTCATGGCACGCCCGCCATACCGCAGGCCGGAAGCTAGTTGAAGAATGGCTTCCGTCGCGAGATCGAGCGGTACGGCCGAGCACCCAGGAGCGGGAACGCAGCTCCGGCCGGGAGCGAGTTCCCGCGACGCAGACGCACAGGCCGGTCAGCCGATCGCAGCAGGAGCAGCTTCTTCCCAGCGCGGCGAAGTTGTCCGGACCATCCTGCCGTCCCACGGGTACCGTACCCCACCACGCCGGCGGATCCTCAAACACGGTGGGCTGACACACCGCACGGGCGCCGGGACGGAGCACCCCGCATGCAAGCGGCCGGCGGGTCGCCATGCCACCCATCACGCACTCCTCTATGGACCGAATGGGCCGGCTGCTAATCAGTCGACGCCGCCCGCCTGCCGAAATGCCCGACCGAAACGGCCCAGTCGCTCTTGTGAGGCGCCTCCCAGGTATGCTTGCCCGGCGCCAACGGGCCGATGTCAATCTCGTGGTAGGCCTTGGTCGTATCCACGGCGATGACCGGTAGCGGGCCGGGAGCCTTGGAGAGGTCCATCGTGATCGCCGCAGCATCCTCCCTGTAGAAGACCAACTGCTTGCTGTCGGGCGTTGCCAGGCAATGGCCGTCCGTCAGGTCATTGGCCCTTTGCATCTCGAGCAGGAACCGGCCTCGCCAGAACTCGCGACAGGCGGTGAACTGCTCGGGGTTGGGATACTCTCCCCTGTACTTGTAGCCCTTGCTGTAGTGCCCCCAGAAACCGCCCGCGCCGCCGACCATGGCCTGGCGCCACATGAGCCGTCGGGAGCCGTCCTGGCTGAGCCCGGCGTTGCGGAGGTACGTGTCGCGCTCCTCATAGAGGTGCGGGCGCGACGTGTCCGAACTGACATCCCTGACGATCTGCTCGTACGGCCGCACGCCATAGCCGGCATACGATATGACATCGAGCGCCTTGTTCTTACGGGCGCGTCCCCAGACCATGTGATGCCAGCCCATGTGCCTGTGCAGGTATTGGGCCCACTTCTGGAGATCCTCCTCGGTGGTCCATTCGTGCAGATCGAAGCCGTAGCCCATCGTCCAGCCGGGCAACGGCCCCAGCCGCGCGGCGATATAGCGCTGTACGCGTCGGTCCGGCGTGCCGTTGAGGCCGCCGGGCAGTCCCACGGGTGTCCATCTCCGGTGCCGAGCATTGTCTCCCCAGGCCCACAGATGCACGCGCAGGCCGTGCCGCCGGGCCGTCGCGATCAGCAGTTCAAGCCGCTCGAAAGTGGCCGGGTCCGGGCTGGCGCTGTCGGAGCGGTCGTCCAGCGTGTCGTGGCCCCTCTTGTCGGGGGCCATCTCGAACCAGCGGCAATGGACGGGCTGGAACGCCGCGTTGCAGCCGTGCTCGGCCACGGCCTCCATGTACGTGTCCAGGTAGTTCTGCAACCGCGCTCTGTCGGCATCGGTCTTCAGCGTCTCCCACAGACTGGCCTCTTCGATGTCATAGGCCTCGGCCAACTCGCCGTGCATGAACGCATTGAAGCGGAAGGCATCGAGGCGCGCGTCGTTGCCTGTCTGCACGGCGAACTTGCTGCCCTTGTGCGTGAGGAAGCCGGTCGCGTCGGGGTTCGCGTTGGGCTCGACGGTAATCGTGCCCTTGCGGCCGTGGAGCTCGGGATCGTTGGTGGTGCCGCCCTTGCCGTCGGCCTGGGTGGTGAACGTCCACTCGCCCGTCCGGGTGCCCGTGAAGCGGAACTTCCACGTATCGTCCCCGACGTAGAACATCTCCGTGACGCGCTTCTCCTCGCCGCTTTTGTGCGTGAACGTCGCCTTCGCGACAACGTCGAACGGATTGCCCTCATAGGACGCGTTCTCCAGCGTCCATTCCAGCGTCGGCGACCACATCGTGGTCGTGCTG
>CAZHEH010000002.1:0-156426 GCA_964531695.1 uncultured Planctomycetaceae bacterium
CGCTACGAAATCCCGCCGCCCGCCCCGCGCCACGGTTTTGCTCCGCCCTTCACACCCGACGGCCTCAGCTTGGAGAAGCTCCGGAAGCCCGCCCTGAGCGCAGCCGAAGGACCTGTCCTGAGCGGAGCCGAAGGGCCCGCCCTGAGCGCAGCCGAAGGACCTGTCCTGAGCGGAGCCGAAGGGCCCGCCCTGAGCGCAGCCGAAGGGAACCTGCACGTGCTACGTAGCAAGCTACTACGCAGAGTAGTACCGGTGCGGTGGGATGAGCAGGGGGAGGTGTACTGATAGGGAGATTCAACCCCGCCTGCGGCCGGCCGTCGGGACCGGGGTGAGGAGTTAGCAACGCAAAAGGACTGCGGCAAGCCGCAGCCCTTTTGCCTTCCAGCATCTCGAATCGATCAGCCTTCGTTCACGCCTTTCGCAATACGGTCGCCGGTCTCCTGATCGATGTTCCGCCAGTACTCGAAGGCCCGCTCCAAAACGGCTTCGCTGACACCATCCTTGAGGTGTCCGACGACGTTCGAGACCAGCCGATCCCGCTCGGCATCATCCATGACCTCCCGCACCAGCGTCCCGGCCTGGCCGAAATCATCGTCCTCCTTGCGCTTGGTGTAAGCAGACCGGATGAACTCGCCGTCGGCCTTCCAGACCGCATCTTCGGGGTAGCGTTGCGCGTCGGGCTCCGGGCCGCCCTTGGAGTTCGGCGCGTACACAGGATCGGTCACATTGTCGATCCGCATGGCCCCGCCCTTACTGTAGCTGTGGACCGGGCTCTTCGGCCGGTTGACGGGAATCTGCTTGTAGTTGACCCCCAGCCGGGCCCGGTGGGCATCCGCGTAGGAAACCAGCCGGGCCAGGAGCATCTTGTCCGGACTGGGGCCGATTCCGGGGACAAAGCTGTTCGGCTCGAAGGCTGCCTGCTCGATCTCGGTGTGGAAGTCGGTGGGGTTGCGGTCCAGCGTCAGCCGGCCCACCTCGTGCAACGGATAGTCGCCGTGCGGCCAGACCTTTGTCAGGTCGAAGGGGTTAAAGCGGTAGCTTTCGGCCTCCTCGAAGGGCATGATCTGCACCTTCAGCGTCCAACTGGGGTAGTCGCCCTGCTGGATGGCGTTGGCGAGGTCGCGACGATGGAAATCCGCGTCCTGGCCGGCGATCCGGTCGGCCTCCTCCTGGGTCAGGAAGTCGATGCCCTGGTCGGTCTTGAAGTGATACTTGACGAAGAAGCGTTTCCCATCGGCGTTGACCCACATGAAGGTGTGACTCGAGTAGCCGTTCATGTTCCGGTACGACTTCGGCACGCCGCGATCGCTCATCAGAATCGTGACCTGGTGGGCGGTCTCCGGGGAAAGCGTCCAGAAGTCCCACTGCATGTCGTGATCCCGGAGGCCTGTATCGGCCCGGCGCTTCTGGGAATGGATGAAGTGCTGGAACTTCATCGGGTCGCGGACGAAGAAGACCGGCGTGTTGTTCCCGACCATGTCGTAGTTGCCCAAACTTGTATAGAACTTCAGGGCAAAGCCGCGCACGTCCCGCCAGGTGTCCGGACTGCCGGACTCGCCAGCCACCGTGGAGAAGCGGGCCAGCACTTCGGTCTTGGTGCCCGGCTGAAACACGACCGCCTTCGTATAGGCGGTCACATCCTGGGTGACCTCAAAGTGGCCGAAAGCCCCGGACCCCTTGGCATGGGGCTGACGGTCCGGGATCATCTCCCGGTTAAAATTGGCCATCTGCTCCATGAGGTAATGGTCGTGCAGCAGGATGGGGCCATCTGGGCCGACGGTGAGCGAGAACTCGTCGCTGGATACGGGATTGCCGGCGTCGTTTGTGGTGGGCCTACGGCCGTCATTCTTCATTGCCATGTCTCCTTCTGGTCAAGTGTCAGGATTTCCCAGATGGTATGCCGCCGGCCACCGTCACTGATAGAAAACTCAGTACCGCGTGCGGCCGTAGCACCCACTAAGTCTATGCAGGCTTGATCCAAGGCACAAGCCCTCTCAAAGAGGCGAAAGCAGTTGTCACCGGCGACACGCCCCGCGCCGCCGGTGGCCATCGCTCGCGGTCACGTCACCGAAGCCGTGCCAAGCAGTGCCATTGCGGTGCCAGGAGGCGCTCACATCGCGCTCCGGTCGCGAGTGGCTTACGGCACGCCTGGGGCAAGCGTAGCGCGGGACCTGCCTGCCGGCAGGCAGGTTCAAAATCCCGTCATGGCAACATGGTGTGGGTTCGAGTCCCACCTCCGGCAGTGTGTCCGCGGCCCGCGCGTGGGCTGCTACGGCTCGGGCGTCCGCTCGGCGCTGTAGTACGTGTACCGCTTGCCGGGCGTGACGTAGCTGAACGTGCGGACCTTAGAGGTCACCGGGTACCGCACGGACATCGCCCGCCGCTCGACTCGGCGGCGCCGGACTTCCTTGTACACGATGGTCCGGCGGGGGTCGCGCCGGTCGCCGGTGGCCTCCAGCATCACGGCCGCGTGGATCATGCCCGTGCCGGTCTTGTTAAGGTCGGCCAGAACGCGGACCTCGCGCAGCCAGGCGTCGTGGATCGGCAGCACCAGCAGCCGCGCCAGCCCGTAGACGATCCCCTCGAAACGCATCTGCACGCCGCCGCCGTCCTCGCCGCGCTCGAACGAGACGACGACCTCCCCCGTCCGCGGGTCGCTCGGCAGGACGGCCAGCCGGCCCGTGCCGCGGAACGCGACGACGGGCTGGAAGGGCATGACGGTCGCCAGGCGGACCTCCCGGCCCGGCCGCACCGCCAGGACCGCCTCGAAGATCGTCTGCCCGTCCTTGCGCAGCAGCGCCGCCTCGACGCGCTCGACGCGATCCCACTGCGTGGCGAAGCCCTCCAGCACTCGAATGCCGCGCCCGGCCGCGCTGACGGCCGACCGGACGCCGGAGACCAGCGCATCGCCGCCGGCCGACGTGCCCGCCTCCCGCACGCGCTTCAGCAACATCCGGGTCAGCTCCGGCTCGGCCGCGTAGGGATCCTCGGCTTGCCGGAGCCGCTCGGTGACCCGCTCCCGGAGCCCATCGGGCAACTCGCGCCCCGCCATGGCGAAGCCCATCCGCAGCGCCAAGTGCCCCAGTGTCTGGCGAAGCTCCTGCACGTCATCGGCGTCGAGCCCGCCGAGCAACTGCCCGCCGGACTGCTCGTTGATGTAGACCACCAGCAGTTCCAACAGCGGGGCGGCCGAGATGCCCGCCGGCTCGCGCTCGGCTTGCCCGCCGTCGGCCACGGCCATCCGGGAGACGCTCTCGAGCTGGGCGAGCACGTGGGCCAGCGTGTCCGCCCAGTCGGCGTAGTCCACGGCCGCCGAGCCGCTGCTGAGTTCCTCCAGGCCGGTCAAGGCGCCGCGGGTGTCGGCCAGCACGCCGGCCAGCACCTCGGCGTGCTCCGGGCTGACGGACACGTCGATGATCTCCGCTCCCTCGCCGATGGCGTCCACGGCCCGAACGATGCTGATCGTCGAACGCAACAAGCTTGGCTCCGAGCGGATGATCCACCTGGCGGGGAGCTTCGTTCCGCCCACGTCCGGGCGGTAGGTCTCGGCGCTGCGGGTCGGGTCCGGGCTGAGCGTCCACAGGCGGTCCATCTCGCCTTCGGCGACCGGGTGGTGCTGGATGCAGCCGACGGCCGTCAGAAGAGTCAGCGCCGAGAGGGCCGGAAGGGCGATTCGACTCATGGCTGTTCTCCCGGCTCCTCGCCGTCCCCGGCCGCGGCGCGCGCTTCCAGTTCCACGACCTTGTCCGCCAGACGCTTGCGGATGCGTTCGGGCGGGAATGACGCGCCCTCGAACAGCACCTTACCGACTTCCTGCCAGTCGGTGACGACATGCACGGTCTCCGCCAGGTCTCCGATCTCCTCGGCCAGCTTGGCCAGCGGCTCCGGGTCCTCGCCGGCCGGCATGTGGAAGACCAGAATGCTCGTCATCCCGTTGTCGTGGTATGCCATCGCGTCCGAGGGCTTGTCGCCGATACCCACGCGAAGATGGGTGAAGCGCTCGCCCAGCTCGGCCAGGGCCTGGGTCTTATAGGCCCCGCTGCCCTTGAGGAAGCCCGTGGCGGTGGAAAGCAACACCGGCCCGCGCGGGTAGCCCTGGCGGCGGAGCCAGGCCTTGCTCTTTGGGCCGAAGTACTCCGGGCGGTGCGTGAGGTAGACGATCGTGTGCTCGCGCGATAGTTGTTCCACCACGCGGGTCGAATGGGGCATGGGCTTGGGGTCGCCCAGGAGGACGGCCTGGAAGCCGCTGGCCACAAGCGTCTTGTCGAGGTCCACCACGGCGATCGGTTCATCCGCGGCCCGGCAGGCCACCAGCAGGGTTTGCGGCTCCGGCGGCGCGTCCTCAAAGCCCGCCGGGGCCGGGCCGACCTCGAACTCCGTGTCTCCGGGCACGTCCGGGGTCCAGGTGACGACCGCCTTGCCCTCCTCGTCCGTTTGGGCCGCCCGCACGGCGGATCGGTCCTCGAGGCGCTCGAAGCGCATGACATAGCCGGGCTGGTCCTGAAGGAAGTCTCCGCCCTGGAGCCGCGCGACGAGGGACACCTCCTCTCCGGGCAGGGCCAGCACGTCTCGCGCGGTCAGAAGGTACTTGCCTTCCGTTCCGAGCAGTTGCGGCTGTGCGCCGCAGCCGGCGGCGGCGAGGGAGAAGGCCAGCAATACCGGCAACCGCTTCATCGGCGCATCCCTTTCGCACGTGGTTCCATGGAAAGGTAGGCGGCTCGCGCGCGGGAATCAAGCGCCTTGCGGCGGGCGTCGGGATGGATTCTACTGCATGCCGGTCGGCGGCTCGCGGCTGCCGAGCCCGGCCGTCCGGGAGGCGTAGCCATGAGAACAAGTCTCTGCCTGTTCGCCGGGTTGGCGGCGGCGTGCCTGGCTGGGTGCGGGGCCCCCGTCGTCGAGGTCGTGCACGAATTGCCGCCGGCCGTGCCACTCCCGCCGCACGGGGGGCTGGAGATTGAGCGGGGCGGCTTCCGCTTCGATGTGTCCGGCTCGGTTGCCGGCGTCCGGCGGCAGGGCGAATCCGACAAGCCGAACCTGGAGGCCTTGGTCTCCCGGTTCGGCCCGCGGCTGGCCGAGGGGCTCCGGCGCGTTGAGCCGGCGGAAGGCGAGACGGTCGGCGAGCCGTTGAAGGTAGGGGGGCGCGTTCGAATTCGCTGGGAGGACGAAGACGGAACGCGGAGAGGTCGTCGCAATGCGGGTGCCGGCGCGCCCGAGACGGTGGAATTGCCCTACCTTGTTCGCCGTGTCAACGTCGGCGTGGAGCTGGCGATCACCCCGCCGGACGGCGCGGAGCCGTCCGTCGTGTTGGAAACGCGCGCCGCGTACGACTCGGCCGGCGATCCGGAGGTCCGGGGCGAGTACGGGCTGCATCGGGCCGATGACCCGGAGCGGGTCCCGGCCTTGAGGACGATCCTCGATGAGCTGTTCGGGCGGTGCATCGAGGACGCCACCGGGATGCTTGCGCCGGTGAAGATGCCCGTCACGCTGCGATTCCGCCCGGTCGGGGGCAGCGAGGCGGCCGAGGCGTTGAAGGCGGCGGGCGAGCGGGATTTCGCGGCGGCGGCGGAGCATTTCCGCGCGGCGCTGGAAGCTGCGCCGGAGCACGCGGCGCTGCACTTCAACCTCGGCCTGGCCCTGGAGGGCGCCGGAGACTTCGCGGAGGCGGCCGAGGCGTATCGGGCGGCCGGGGAAGCGTCGAGCGGAGAGGACGCCGAGGCGCAGGAGGCGCATCGACGGGCAGCGGAGTTGCACCGGCGTATTCAGGAGGGCGAGGCGGCCGAGTCTTGAGCCGAGGCGGCTCGCCGCAGGTTTCTTCAGCCGCCCCAACGCGAGAGGGCCGGGCGGCGTACAATTCATTGTCCTGCCTCGATGTTCTATGCGCAGCGCGACAAAGGAGTTGCCATGCCCGAGACGCAGTCGCAGCCCGAGGCGGCATCTGATGCCGCCGGACCGACCCCGGCCCGCGCGGGCAGGCGGCGCTGGGCGGCATTCGGCTGGCGCCGCCTCGGCCGGCGGCGGTGGCTGATCGTCGCCGCCGCGGCCCTGATTCTGCTGGTTCTGCTGATGCCGACCATCCTGTCGTCCGCGTTGGGCCGGTCGCTTGCGCGACGCGTCGTCAACGGGCGCATCCACGGCACGATGGACCTGGACAAGCTCTCGATCGGCTGGTTCGGGCCGTGCCGGCTGGAGGGCGTCAAGCTGCTCGACCCGCAGGGCCGGGAGGTCGTTCACGCCCAGTCCGTCACCTACTCAAACGGCGTTCTCGGGGCCCTGGGCGACGCCCTGCGCTTTGAGGAGCTGGAGATCCAGGAGCCGCGGGTGACGCTCTACCTCGGCCCGGATGGGCGCCCCTCCCTGCTGGACGCCGTCGCTCGCGTCGAGCCCGTGCCGGAGGAGGAGCCGCCCAGCTTGCCGCGGGGGCGGATCGTCCTCGCCGGGGCGAGCGTGCGCGTTGTGCGGCCGGACGGGCGACAGCAGTCCTTCGGGCCGATCGACGCGGTCTTCGCACTCCAGGGGGCCGAGAACGTGTCGGGCGAGGCAACGCTTCGGATCGCGGGGACCGATCTGACCGCGGCGTATGACATCGACGGTCTGACGACGGACAACTCGGTCTCCCTGGCCGGTTCGCATGGCACGGTGCACGTGAGGACGTCCGGTCCGATGGACGCGACCGCGCTGATGGACCTGGCGGGCTTCAGTGCGCCGGTCCAGGCCCGCGTGGCCGTCCAGGAGGTGCGGGCGAAGCTGAACGGCGGCGCTATGACGGCTGAGTTCCGGCTGCGGGCCTCCCGGATGCGGCCGAGCGGGGCGGCGGGCGACGGGATGGCGGCGGACCTGTCGGGGCGCGTGGCGACGGCCGGAGAGGCATACGACCTGCGGCTGGACGCGACCAGCGACGCCGGCCGGGCTCATATCGAGGCCGAGTACACGCCGGGCGGCGAAGTGAGCCGGCTTAGCCCGGCCGTGCTGGTCTCGGCCGTGATGGGCCGCGGGCGGATCCGCCTGCCGGATGCGGAGTTGTCCGGCAGTGCGGAGGTCGACCTGACCCGGCTCGCCCGTGAGGCGCCGTGGCTGATCCGCCTGGTTCCGGGCGTTGAGTTGAGGTCGGGTACGGTCCGCGTGGAGGAGCTGCACGTGACGGGCGGCTCGGAGCCGTCCGCTCGGCTCCGCTTCGGCCTGCGGGATCTGGACGCGACCCGCGACGGCGAGCCGATTCCCGTGCCGCCGGTGGTGGGCGAGGCGGACGTGGCCCTGGGGCCCGACGGCCTCAGCGTGGCCCTGCTGAAGCTTGAGTCCGGCTTCGCCACGCTCGAGGGGAGTGGGCGGCTGGAGGAATTCTCGCTGACGGCCGAGGCGGATCTGCCGGCGCTGCAGCGGCAGCTCGGCAGCATCTTCGAGTTGGGTCTCACGGCCGAGAGCGGGACCCTGACGGCCGAGGTCGATCTGCACCGGACCGATGACAAGCAGATCGCGGCCAAGGCCGACTTCGACGCCCGCGACGTGCGCATCCGCCGCGGCGAGACGCTCTATGCCGGCGACCACGTGCGGGGCTTCGTTGACGGCGCGGTGGACCTGGAGGAGGGCGAGCCGGTTCGGCTTCGGTGGACGGAGTCCTTCGTGAAGGTCGACGACGAGGCCGACGTCCTCGCGTCGGGCTACTACGCGCTGGAGGACGAGGTGTTGTCCGTGGACTACGAGGTGCGGCGGCTCGAGCTGGCCCCCGGGCTGGCGCGGGTACGACGATGGGGCGCGGCCGATCCGCCGCCGTACGAGGGTACGCTCACGGCCGAAGGCAGCTTGCTGCGGGAAGGTCGCGGCGGCGCGCTGCGGATCGAAGTGGACTCCGGACGGGTGCAGGACTTGGTGCTGGCCGACGAGACGCCCGGTGAGCCGGTGACGGTGGAGCTTGCCGGCGCGTACGCGACGAACGATGAAGGCGTGACAGCCACGTTCGACTTGGCCGACGGCTTCCAGCGTTTGCAGGGCGAGGTCAGGGCCCCGTCCCCAGCGGCTTGGCGCGAGGTGGACTGGGCGGCCGTGGGGCGCGACCTGCGGGCGATGCGTCCGGTCGAGTTGCCCGAAGGCACGGTCGAGATGGAAGGTACGCTCTCTGTCCGCCGCCTGCGCGAGTTGCTTCCGATGCCGCTTCGCGTGGCCGAGGACTACGAGCTGACGGCCGGGCTCATCGAGTTGCAGAACCTGAGTGTGGGTGGCGGGGCGAGGCCCTCCGCCTCGGGGCGGGTGCGCGTGGATACGCCGAGCGTTCGGTACAAGGGGGCCGCTCGCCGGCTGAAGCTGTTGAGCGTCACGTTCTCCGCCGACCTGGGTGGCGAAGGGGTGCCGGATGGCAAGCTCGAAGCGGCCACGGACTTCGGCGCCCTGGAGGCGCGGAGCGACGGGCGGACCGTGCAGGGCACATACGAGAAGCTCGATGCCGGCGCCGCCTTGTCGTGGCTTGGGGGGTTGGGGCTGGAGGTGCCCGCGGTCTCGGGGACGTACGGCGGCTCGTTTCGGGCAACGCAGACCGAAGACGGCGCGTGGGAGTACGAGATCGCCGCTGCCGGGCAGGACGTGGCCTTCCGCCGCGGGGAGCGGTCCTTCCGCGAGGCGAAGGCCGAGCTGTCCGCGCGGGGGCGGCTGGCGATGGTCGACGGCGAGCCGACGGAGATCACGGTCGCCGAGGGCGATCTCACTGTGCCGGAGCGCCTGGCCGCGGAGATCGAAGGGCGGTACGACTTGCGGACCCGGTCGGGGGGCGGCAGCGCGGTCATCCGGCGCGCGGACTTGGCGAGCGTGACCGGCTGGCTGGCCTCGCTCGGGGTGGTGAGCCCCGGTGACCGCACGCTGACCGGCACGGCCGAGGGAACGGTCTCCGCGTCGCGCGATGCCGAAGGCGGGGTGAGCTCCGGCGGTGCGATGGAGGTGAGCGACGCCCGGCTGGATGGCGAGCCGCTTGGCCGCGAGGCCGTCGAGATAACCTGGAAGGGATTGGAGTTGGGCGGGCGGCGGCTGTCGGCCGAGTCGGCCGACGTCGAGGCGGGCATCGCCACGGCCCACGTCCGCGGGCTGTCGCTTGACCTGGACAACCCCTTCCGCCCGGCCGGCAGCATCGAGGCCGAGGCGGACGTGCCCGCCGTCCGCGCCATCGCCGAAGCGTTCGGCGCGAACTGGCCCAAGATCGACGCCGAGCGGATGGAGCTGGACGCCTCCTTCGAGCCGGCCGGCGAGGAGGTCCGCGGCAGCGGCACGCTTGTCCTGACGGAGGTGGCCGTGCCGGACCGTCCGGGCCTGTCCGTCGCCGAGATGCGCGTGGAGTACGCCGGCACGCTCGCCCCCGACACGCGCGTGGCCGATCTGGGCCGCCTGACGCTGAACTCACGGCCGCTGACGCTGGCGGTCTCCGGCACGATCGCCCACGGTGACGGGGACTGGCCCGTGAACCTGGAGGGCCGATATTCCGGCTCCTGGGAGCACCTGATGGCGATGCTGGACCAGGTCTCACCCGGCCTGGGGCGGCAGCTCAGCATCGCCGGCAGCACGGGGGGAGATATCTCGGTCGTGGGCCCGGTGTACCGGAAGGGCGGCGAGCCGGTCTTCAAGGAGTTGCGGGCCTCGGGGCCGATCACGTGGGACACGGCCGACCTGCTGGGCGTCTCAGCGGGGGAGGCGGGCTTCGAGCCGCGGCTGGTGGAGGGGCAGCTCCATCTGCCCACGCACGCGATCGACGCCGGCGGCGGCAAGCTGCGGCTCGGGGGCAAGGTGGACTTCCGCGGCCCGGTCCCGGTCTACCATCACACGGATGAGACTCAGGTCTTCGAGGGCATCGAGATTGACGAGGACGTCAGCCGCAAGCTGCTCAGCCGCTTCAACCCGATCTTCGCCGATCTGGCGGCCGCCCGGGGCGGCATCACGCTGACCACGCGGGACCTGTACCTTCCGCTGGCGAAGGATCAGCTCGACCGGGCGCGCGGCAGCGGACGACTGGAGTTCTCCGAGTTGGAGATGCGGGCCGGGGGGCTGCTGGCCCGCATCCTGACGATCCTGGGCGAGGCCGCCGGGGCCGAGATGATGCCGGCTCGCATCTCAGGCGTGGACTTCGTCATCCGGGACGGGCAAATCCACTACGACAACTTTCGTATCTTCCTGGGCGGGGACATGGACTTGGAGTTCTCCGGGGCGGTCGGCTTTGACGATGGACTCGAGCTGTCGGTCTCCGTGCCGATCTCGGCGACACTGCTGGAGAAGCTGGGCGTCGGCGGCAGGGCGCTGGAGTTCGCCGAGGTTCTCTCCGGCATTCGCGTGGAGATTCCCATCAAGGGCAGCCGACTGAAGCCGGGCCTGGACCTCTCCGGCGTGGACCTACGCCCCCTCGTGCAGGAGGCGCTGCGGCGCATCGCGCGGGACCGGCTGCTCGGGCCGCTCGAGCTGCCCCGGCCGGGCATCCGCCTGCCGCGACCCGGCCTGCAATTGCCCGGACGCGGGGAGGAGCGTTAGGCGCACAACTCGGCCCGGCCGCGTGGGCATCGCGACCGGGCCGCCATGGCAGCAACGGGTGCGACCCGCCGGCGCCGCTACTCGTCGAGGTCCGGCATGGGTCGTCCGCCCGGCCTGCCCCGCCGCCCACGGAACCTTTCGCGCCGGTCGCCTTCGCCGCGCCGCCCTCGGGCCTTCTTGCGCATCTGCTGGAGACGCTCGCGCTGCTCATCCGTCAGGACCGCCTGGATCTTCTCGTGGGCCTCTTCGACGATGGCCTTGATCTCGGCCTTCTGGTCCTCGGTCAGCTCCAGCCGGTGCAGCGCCGCCAGCGGGGGCATGTGACCGCGACGGGCACCCATGCCCCCCGCGCCCGCCCGGGTCCGCTTGCGGGATTCATGCAGTTCCGAGAACTTCGCGGCCTTGTCCTCCGGCAGGGCGTCCACAATCCTCTCGTGAAGGTCCGCCCGCAGCTTGGCGCGGTCCTTCATCATCTCGCGCAGCTCCTCGCGGAGTTCCGCAAGCTCCTCCTCGTCGCCGTCGGCGCGGGCGGCTCGGATCTTCTCGTGCAGCGCCCGAGCCGCCTCGCGGTTCTCCTCGCGGTGCTCCGTGACGGCCTCACGGTGCTCGGCCCATGCCTCCTTGAGGTCGGCGACCTCCTCGTCGGTCAGGTCGAGCCGCTCGGCCAGCTTCTGGAGCATCCGCTCGGCCCGCTTGGCGTCTCCGCGGGGCCCGCGGCCGCGTGGACCCTCGCCTCGCATCGGGCGGACGTGCGGTCCGGCGGGTCCCTCGTCGCCCTGGGTCATCGCGACGCCCGCGACCAGCCCCACGACCACGAACATGCCAGCAATCGCCAATATGTGCCTTGACATCATGCACCTCCTCGCTGTCTTCGGGCCGGTGGGCACGACGCCGTGCGCCAATCCCCGGCCGGGCAGTACAACGCGGGTCCGACGCGGCTATTGCTTCCGGTCGGCGACGTTCCGCGGGGCCGCGCGGTGGACACGCCAGGCGGGCGCCGGTATCCTCGCCGGCCGCCACGAGAGAATGCCATGCCGAGCCAGTACGAGCAATTCGACCGCAGCCGCCTGGAACTCCGCCCGCTGTCCGACCGGGAGCACCTTGTGCGGGTGGAGGACCTGCTGGAGGTGGCCCGGCCGCCCCTGCCGTGTCACGAGCCCGAACTGCCCGCGGTCGCGGACGCCGTAGCGGCGGCCGTGCGGAATCGGGCCAGCGTCGTGCTCATGATGGGCGGGCACGTCATCAAGCAGGGGCTCGGCCGTTATCTGATTGACCTGATCCGCCGCGGCTGGGTCTCGGTGGTCGCCACGAACGGGGCGTGCACGATACACGATTACGAACTGGCCCGCATCGGCGCCACGAGCGAGCGTGTGGCCGAGACGATCCGCGACGGCAGCTTCGGCCTGTGGGCCGAGACGGGCGAGCTGAACGACGCCATCCGCGAGGGCGATGCCGAAGGGCTCGGCCTCGGCGAGGCGGTGGGCCGGTGCATCGCCCGGCGCGAACTGCCTCACCGGGACGCATCCGTGTTCGCCGCTGCGTGGGAGTGCGGCGTGCCGGCGACGGTGCATATCGGCGTGGGCTACGACATCACACACGAGCATCCGAACTTCGACGCAGGCGCCGCCGGCCGGGCGAGCTACCGGGATTTCCTGACCTTCACGCGGGTGATGGAGAACCTGGAGGGCGGCGTGGTGCTGTGCTACGGCACGGCCGTGATGGGGCCCGAGGTTTACCTCAAGGCGCTGGCGATGGTTCGCAACGTGGCCCGTCAGGAGGGCCGGCGGATTTGCCGCTTCACGGCGGCCGTGTTCGACCTGCTGCCGCTTGGAGGCGACTTGACGACCGAGGTGCCGAAGGACCAGCCCGAGTACTACTACCGCCCGTACAAGACGGTGCTCGTCCGCACCGTGGCCGACGGGGGCGAGAGCCACTACGTCCGCGGCGACCACAAGGCCACGCTGCCGAACCTGCACCGGCTGCTCGTGGAACGCCTGGGCTGAGCCCGGCCGCTCGAACTACTCGCCCGTCGGGGGCAGCATGTCCTCGCTGTATCCGGTGAACAGGCCCTGGTAGCGTTCGCCGCCGCCCTTGGTTTCGCGCCCGCGTGTTTCGCGTACGACGGGCTTGTACTTGGCCCAGAAGTTCCGCCACGTGCCGGAGAAGCCGGCGTCCTCGATGATGATGCTGGGCCGGCCGCCCGTTCCGCTGTTGGCGTAGAAGTAGCCGCCGAGCAGTTCGGTCAGGCCGCCGCCGGTGGTCATGATGTTTGCGCCCTTCTGCTCGGTCTTCATGCCGACGATGACCACCCGCCCGCCGTGGTTCTCAAACCTCGCCTCGCCCTCGCCCGTTTCGTACTCGGTGTTGAGCTGCCAGAACCAGGCGTCCTGCTCGCGGATGCGGTAGTGCCCCAGCGTGTCCTCGGCGTACAGTTCGCCCGCGCCGGGCTCGTTCGTGTACTGTGGGCTTGCATCTACGACGTGCATCGTACCCGGCGAGGCGTGGTGCAGGCGGGCGGAGTGGAACCGCTCGACGACCAGCACGTGCTCCGGGTCCGGATGGTCGTAGACAAGCACCGGCCCGTCGTAATCGTCGTGCGGTCCGATTCCGCTGTAGAGACCGAAGAGCCGCTCGACGTTGCCGCGGACATGCACCGGCGTGCGGACCCGGAGGACCCGCTTGTTCGGCACGTAGAGCGTCCTTGCGCCGGAATCGACGGCGGCCTGCACGGCCGGGCCCCAGTCGTCGCCCGCCTTGTGCTCGGCGAAGTCGAGGACGTTGACCCACTTGTCCGGCGCCTCGCGAGGCACCTTCGGCGGATCCTTCAGCGGGAGGTCCAGAGAGCGGCCCGGCGAATCGAACAGCGAGGTCTTCTTGCCGAAGACGATCTCCTCGACGTTCGGGCCTTCGGCGGCCGTCTCGCCCTCGAGCTCGATGGCGGCCCCGTAGCCGTCCACGGTGACATCGCGGTACAGCCCGTAGCCGCCGTGCAGGCGGATGGCGGGCGCTTCCGCGGCGCCGCCGGTCAACTCCGCGTCGACCAGGCAGACGATGCCGTTGGCGTCCATCGCCGGCACGCGGTTGGCGCTGCGGAGTCCGTCGATCCACAGCATCTGGTTTCGGTTGTAGATGCCGACCTCGTTCTGGTTGCGGAGCATCAGGTCGCGGAACGTGATGCTGTACTGCCCGACGACGGAGTAGACGCCCTTGTCGAAGCCATCGATGGTGAGGTCCCGGATGAGACAGGGCCCTGGCCAGTTGTCGGCCAGCGACAGACCGGCCCAGCCGGCGCCGTCGCCGGAGCGGAGCGCGACGTTCGCCACGCTGCCGTGATTGTTCGAATGGTACGCCAGCGCGACCGCTCCCGGATTGCCCTTGCCGGTGTCGATGGTCAGGTCGTGCAGGTAGCTGCCGATGTTGTTGCCGGCCTTGCCCGTGGCTTCGGGCGTGAAGTCGCGCCAGGCGATGGTGACCACGCCGCGGGGCTTGTCGCCGTTCGTGTAGCCCTCGCAGCGGTCCCGGAGCTTGATGACCGTCCGCTCCGGACCTGCGCCCTGGACGAACAGGAACCGCGTCCAGCGGATCTCCCCACTGATCAGGTATTCCCCGGGCGGCACATATAACACGTGCTCCCGAAGCGGGACCGTGTTGGCGAGCTGCGCGAAGGCCCGGCGGAACGCCTCCGTGTCGTCCGCCTTGCCGTCCCCGACGGCGCCGAAGGCCAGCTTGAGGTCGATGTAGCCGCTGTCCGGCGGCATCACGACCGCCTCGGATGTGAACTCGACACCTTCGATCGCGTCCGGCCGGGCCCTCAGGAACTCCGTCCGCGGCAGCACGCCTCGGGTGAGTCGGATTTCGTCGATGCAGCCGAAGAAGGCCTTGCCGTCTTCCCTCGCGCCTCCGATGCGGAGTGCGCCATTGGCGAAGCTCAGCCCGGCCGGGCACTCCTTGCGGCTGACCTGGTAGTGGTCCAGCCACAAGGCCATTTCGCCCGCCTCGGCGTCGTAGACCAGCGCCAGGTGGCGCCAGCCGGGGTCGTCCTTACCCCGAATCCGGCCGGTGCCCAAGTAGTAGCCGGGGTTCCAGGTCGTCGGCGTGCCCTCCGACGGGGCGAAACGTGCGCCCAGATACGTCTGGCGCCAGCGTGCCAAGTGTTCCGTGTGCAGCCCGGCCCGTTCGGGGTCGTCGCCTCCGCCGGCCAGCATCACCAGCGGCACGCTGGCGGTCGGGTCGCGTGCCGGTGCGACGAACGCCTCCAGCGTGAAGCTGTGCAGCCCGTCCCCATCCCCGAGCGGTATTTCCACGAACTCGGTTTCCTCGCCAAGGGCGAGCGACGTTCCGTTCTTGCGGGACACGCCCGCGACCGGATCGTAGACGTACGCCCCGGGGACGCTCGCAGACCACTCCGCGATCCCCTCCACCGTCATGCCGCGGAGGCGCACCGCCGCGCCCGGGCGGGGGCCTTCCAACCCCCAGTGACCGACGATGTCTTGGGATGAAGCGGCGGACGTCAGCAGAAGAGCGGGAACGAGCACACGGATTGGAGCGACTCGCTTCATGACGGGTCCTTTCGGGAGCGCCGGCGGCGGGGCGGCAGATGGTCTCGGCCGTTTCGCGCATTGTAACACGGGGGATGGGCGGCTGTGGCGGCCGCCTCAGCTCAACTGTCCAGAGGCGATCGAACCCAGTCGCTCGATCTGCGGTAGAAAACTTGCGACGGACGCTTCCGACGGAAGCCGGGCAGCCACAAGCGGCTACGCGAGGGGGTGGCGAATCTGTCGGAGGATTCCGAAAATGCCGCGGCAGAGTCCTTGCATTGGCTCTTGCGAGGTTGATACAATTGACAGCAATAAGTATCAGCCAGTTCTTGCGTGCGGGGCCGGGTAGGCGTTCAGGAAGCGAAGAGGCGCCGTGGCAGGAGCCGGGGCATAAGCCCTACGTATTCTGACTTTTACGCATGGAGGCGATGGCCTGTGGACTAACAGGCGGGCCCGGCAGTTCGGTCGCTGTTCGTTCGACGGTCAAGGGGATATCGGCCCTTTGGTCGCCGAGTCCGGCGGGACGGAACGGGACGCCGCCACATCGAGGTGAAGGGATGAAGCTCAGCATCCGGATTATTCGCGACGAAGAGGGCAACTTCGTAGCTGTTTGCCCGTCGCTGCCCGGTTGCCAGAGCCGCGGACCGACGCGCGAAGAGGCGGAACGGAATCTGGAGGACGCCATTCGCGGGTACATCGCGGCGATGAACAACTTCGTGCCCGAGCACCTGGATCACGACGTGCTTACCGCCTGAAGTCGGCGGGAGGCAGGACGTGCATTCAGCGCCGGAGACACGACGGGCGCGACCACGGAGGGCCGCACGGGCCTGAAGCATGGAGGCGTGTTTCCGGCGTGCGGGGAATATGCCTATCCGCGGGGGTGGAACTTCCTATGTATCGCCTTGATGCGTGACGCATCCACATGGGTGTAGATCTGCGTCGTGGCGATGTCGGCGTGTCCGAGCATCTCCTGAACGCTCCGGAGGTCGGCGCCATGCGAGAGCAGTTGCGTCGCGAAGCAGTGCCGCAGCGTGTGCGGCGTGACGCGAGGCCCGAGTCCGGCCCGGCGGACGTACTTCCGCACGATGCGGAAGATGTCCTCGCGCCCGAGCGGGCGGCCCGTGCGGGACAGGAAGAGCACCGGCTCATCCGGACGACGCAGCACGCCGGGCCGCTCCTGTTGCATGTAGTAACGTATGGCTTCCAGCGCCCGGCCGGCCAGGGGCACGATCCGCTCCTTGCTGCCCTTGCCCAAGACCCTCAGCACGCCGAGGCGCTCGTTGACGTCGGAGGCGAGCAGCCCGGCCGCCTCGCTCGCGCGGAGCCCGGCTCCGTAGAGTACGTAGAGCAGCGCCCGGTCCCGCCCGGCGAAGGTATCCTGCTCGGGGTTCGGGCCGCTCAGGAGACGTTCCAGCACCTCCTCGCCGAGCACGGTCGGCAGGCGGTTCCAGCTCTTGGGGGGCTGGATGGCCTCCGTAACGTCCCGCTCAATGACGCCTTGCAGCACCAGATAACGGGAGAACATCCGCGCGGCCGCCAGAGCGCGCGAAATGGACGCGACGCTGAGCCCCTCGTCCCGCATCGAACGCAGGAAGTCCTGGATGTGCCGAGGACGCAAGTCGGCCGGTGCGCGAACCTCTCCCGCCAGGGCGCGAGCCAGCCGCTTCAGGTCGCGGCCATAGGCCAGACGGGTGTTCCGCGCGAGGCCGCACTCGATTTGCAGGTAATCGAGGAAGTCGGCGATGTGTTCAAGAAGCCAGCCGGGCGATGTCTGTGGGGTCATGGGCCGCGTTTGCCTTCCGGCGGGTCAGCTCGAGATAGATGGGGCATCGCCGGTACTGCCCGGCGCACCGGGTGAAGGCGTGGGTCAGGTTGGCCAGCGTCAGGTCCGATGCACAACGGGGATTCGCGGCGTTGACGAAGGGGCACACGGGCAACTCCCGGGTCTGCGGCCGACATCTCTGCTGCATCCCCTATCGGCGCCGCGGCGCTTCGGGCTTGAGGCGGGCCGTTCCCTCGTGCGGCACGGGACGAGGCGCTGGGGCCTCTCCCTCGGGCGGAATCCGATATACGCGGAAGAACCGGCCCCAGGAGTCGTTGCGGACCTCCCACGGCTCGGCCTCGGGGGAGTGCAGTCGGGCGGGCAGCAAGACCAGCCACGGCACGTCCCGGGGGGCGTCCGACTCGCTCGCCAACGCCCGCCGGAACCGGTCCATCTCCTCGGGGCGGGGCGGCAGGGCAAGAATCGCCGTCTGCGCCGCCAGGCGACGACGCCATTCGTCCAAGCGGGACGGCGCGAGGGCGTAGTAGTAGCCGACGTCCGACCGCTCGGCGACGAGGGAGCGCCGCGCGAGCAGGCGCATCTCGGCTTGATCGGTCACGAGGACCGCCCCGGTGGGCGCATGCATGCGGATATACCGTCCCGCGGCCGCCAGCTCCCGGCGTGCCTGCTTCCGCTCGTCCAGTTCTCTCACTCGGGCCGGACGGTCGGCGGGGCGCACGAAGGACGTGGCGGCGTCGTACGCCCAGTGCCGCGCGACCTGCAGGTTCTCCGACGGCGCCATCCACGCCGCCAGCGCGGCCGCACAGACCCAACGCACGAGCCAGCGGTGCGTCCGAACGATCCGGAACAGGTTCGTCAGCGCCTGGGCCAACAGCACGTACAGCGGCAGCATCACCAATGCGGAGGATCGCGTGAACAGCAGTATGGGTGGCCGGTCCTGGGTCCAGGCGTAGAGCTGGCAGAGCCCGTGGACGCCGAGGGCAAGAGTCAGCCCGGCCGCGGTCATCGCCACCCAAACCGAAGCGTTCCGCAGCCGGAACCTCTCCGCTCGGATCAGCACCACGAGGGCGGGCACCAGCAGGGCGGCCGCGTAGATCAGCCAGTCCAGCAGTTGCTTGAGCAGTTCGGGGTAGAGAAGCTCCATGTCGGCGGCGGCCAGCGCCGAGCGGGCCTGCTCGTAGCCGGCGGCGCCGGCCTCGCCGGCCATTGAGCGGAGCGCCAGGAAGTAGCCCCAGTAGGGCAAGGATCCGACGACGGCGGCGAGGAGACACGCGGCCGCCGTGCTCCAGCTCTGCGGGCGGAGCCGTCGGCGAGCGAGGTGCGCCACCAGCAGGATGATCGTCAGGTTTATCGCCGTGGCCAGGTGCAGGTTGCCCAGCAGGCCGATGCATCCGAAGACGATCACCAGCCGCCATTGCCGCTCCCGCCGGGCGGCGGGTTCGTCGCCGCCGAGGAAGCCCAGCACAACGAGGGGCGTGAAGCCGACGCAGATGCCCGCGGGTGAGATCGAGGCGAGCGTGCCGACGCCCCAGAAGGCGTTGCCGAGCGTGTAGGTGACCGTCGTGCTCAGCACGGCCACGAAGGCCGAGACGGACCAACTCCGGCACTGACGCTGGACCAGGGCGTACATCGAGCAGAGGTACAGCAGGATCACGGCGCCGCCCAGCAGGCGGAACGGCAAGGACATATCCGCGTAGCCCGTCGGAACGAGGGCCAGCTCGAGCAGGGACTGGAACACCGGCGTGTGCAGCCGCCACAGGTGCTCGTGCCCGTAGACCGGGTCGTGAGGGAACAGGTCGCCCTGGTGCCGCTTGAGCGCGGCGCTGGCGATGTGGACCTGTTCCGGGCTCATGTCCGGGTCGTGCATGACCAGAACACCGCCGAAGGCGGCCACGGCCGCCAGGATCAGCAGGGCCAGTTCATGTCGGGGCCGCGGGGGTCTTCGCATGCTTGCCGCCGTTTTGCCGCTGTGGCGAAGGTGATACTATGTCCGCTCGTGGCCCAGGACAACCGACAAGGCGAGCGGCTGACCGATGTCGCACGGCGGCTGATTGACGCCCGAGGGCTTCTTCCGCCGGGCGCCCGCGTACTCGTGGGCGTCTCCGGCGGGGCGGACAGCGTGGCGCTGCTGTCCGTCCTGCGGGATCTGGCGGCCGAGCCGGGGCGGGGCTACCGGCTGACGGTCGGGCACCTGGACCACGCGCTGCGGGCCGATTCCGCGGACGACGCCGCCTTCGTGCGGGAGCTGGCCGAGAGCCGGGGGCTGCCGTCGGTCGTGGAGCGCGCGGACGTGGCCGTCCAGGCGGATCGGACCGGTCGCGGCACGGAGGATGCCGCCCGGATGGCGCGGTACGGCTTCCTGGCCGGAGCCGCCGAGAGGCACGGCTGCTCGCACGTTGCGGTGGGGCACCACGCGGACGACAACGTCGAGACGATTCTGTATCGCGTCTGCCGCGGGACGCACCTGCGCGGCCTGGCGGGCATTCCGGCCTCGCGGAAGCTCTCGGAGGGCGACGCGATCCTCGTCCGCCCGCTGCTGGAGGCCCGACGCGAGGAGATCGAGGCGTACTGCCGCCAACGCGGGCTTGCGTGGCGAACAGACCCGACGAACCGCCACACCGGCTACCGGCGGAACTTCATCCGGAACGAGCTGCTGCCGCTCCTCCGCGAGCGTCTGAACGCCCGTGTGGACGACGCACTGCTGCGGTTGGCTGCCGGTGCGGGCGAAGTCGAGCAATGGGCGGAGGCGGGCGCCGCGGCCGCGCTGGACCGGGCGGTCGAGTCGGCCGGGCCGAGTCGTGTCGTCCTGTGCCGGGACGGGCTGAGGCCCCTCTCGCCGGTCGTATTGCGATATGTCCTCCGCCTGGCGTCCGAGCGGGCGGGCGTGCCGCTGAGGATGCTGGGCGCTGCGCGGCTGGAGGAGATGGCGGAGGTCGTGGCCGACGACGGCCCGGCCGCGGCCGCAGTGCCCGGCGGCTTCGAGGCCCGGCGGGACGGTGAGCGTGTCGTGATCGCCCCGGCGTCCCGCCCGGCCGGCGTGGATGCCGGCCTCGCCGCAACGCCGCTGGCAACGCCGGGCGTGACTGTGTTGGGGGACGGACGCCGGCTCGAGTGCCGTGTCGAGCCGCTGGATCGGCGCGAGTTCGAGGCGTTTGCGCGCGCCCGTGCCACAGGCGAGCGCCCGGACGCGGCATGGCTGGACGCCGACGCCCTCCGCGGCCGGCTCGTCGCACGCGGGCGCCGCGATGGGGACGCCTTCGTGCCGCTCGGCGCGCCGGGGCGTCAGACGGTCAGCGACTTCCTGACCAACGTCAAGGCGCCGGCCGACGAGCGCGAGCACATCGCATGCGTCTGCGACGACCTCGGCATCGTCTGGCTTGTGCCTTGGCGGATCGACGACCGCGTCAAGGTGACCGGCTTCACCCGGCGCGTGACGAAGCTACGACTTCTGTCGTAGATCGGAACAGAGGCCGTGTACATTCTCCGTCCCCATGAGCCGGGGGCCGGGCCGACGCCGCACCCGGCGGCGGGCAAGCTGCCGGATGCCCTTGCCGTAGCCACCGATGGAGCGCCAAGTATGGCGGCCCCGGCATCCTCGGTGTCTTGTGGCGGGCGACCTTTCCTCTCGGGCCGATGATGTTCGCGGCCCTGCGGCCGGTGCCGGAAATCAGGGCATTTCGTCGGGAAAAGACCGGTAGACCATTGCGGCCGGGCGGCAGGGGGGTAAGGTGTTCGCGCGCCGGTACGCGCCGGTGCGGAGCTCGGTTGTGCTAGGCAAGCGCAAATCCTACGACGAACTGCCCGCTCTCAGCGTGCGGCGGGGAGAGCTGCGCGTCTCGCTCCGCCGCGTGATCGTGGCCTGGCTGTTCTGCGTCCTGTTCGTCGTCTTCTGCCGGCAGGCCAGCCACGTCGTGGTGTACTTCAACATGGTCGGTTTCACCGACTTCCACTTCGGCGTCTTCGGCGCGCTGGCGTTCGTGCCGCGGATCTTCCAGTTCGTCGCCACCGTGCTCATCGAGCGGACCGGGCTGCGCAAATACCTCTTCATCCATGCCCTGACGGTCTCCCGCTTGTCCTGGCTGGCGATTGCTGCCGTGCCGCTGATCCTGCCGCTGCCCAGCGCCGCGGCCGTGGCGGCCGTGCTGGTGTTGTGGGGCATCTCGCAGACATTCCAGGCGCTGGGGGAGCCGGCATGGATGACATGGATGGGGGACCTGATCCCTCGTCGCGTCCGCGGCCGGTTTCTGGGGCATCGCCGGCGGCTGGGTATCTTCGTGCAGTTGCTGGCGTTCGCCGGGGCGGGGCTGTTGGTCGACGCGGTGACGGTGCTCACCCGCCCGGAGACGGCCGCGGGGCAACCCACGATGCTGTGGATCATCACGGCGCTGCTGGCGGTCGGCGCGCTGTCGGGCACGGCGGACATTCTCCTGTTCCGGCGAATCCGCGAGATCCGCCGGCCGAAGGGCGAGCAATACGAGGCCCCGGTCTTGGACATCCGGCTCGGCCCGCGCGGTCGGGGACTGCTCGCGACCCTGCGGCACGGTTTCGGCTGGCTTCGCGCGGCGGGCGACGAGCTGCTGGTGACGCCCCTGCGCGACCGGGCGTTCCGCGGATTCACGCTGTATGGCGTGTTCGGCATGGCGATCCACATGTCCGTGGGCGTGTTCTTCATGCGGAACGCGCTGGAGAACCTGGGCTACAGCAAGTTCGGGGCGAACGTGCTGTTCATCGGCGTCGGTGGGCTGATGGGCGTGTTCTCCTCCCGCCTGTGGGGCCGCGCCATCGATCGCTGGGGCAACCGGCAGGTACTGATGCTCGGCAGTGCGGGCACGATGTGCTCCGCCTTGCCGTGGTTCTTCGTGACGAAGGACACGCCGGCACCGGCGTTTCTTGTGGACGGGCTCAACGGGCTCGCGGCCGGGATCGGCGGCTGGTTCGGCCATTCGGACTGGATCTGGATCACGCCGGATGTGCCCCTTGGGGCCTATCTCGGGGGGACGGTTTCGTGTTGTATCGGCGGGGTCTGCTGGGCGGGCGTGCACCTGGCGCGCGAGGGTGTGACCATGGGCTTTGCCGACGGCGCCGGACGCAGCAAGTACGTCGCGGCCATGTCCGTAATGTTCGGCATTGGCGGAACGCTGGGCGGTCTGCTCGGTGGGGGACTCGCCTCGTTGCTTGCGGGGCACAGCATCTCGGTCGGGCCGTTCTTCTGGCGGAACTGGCACGCGGTGTTCCTGTTTTCCATTCTCGCCCGCGCCACGGGTGTGGCGATCCTCTCCCGCATGCCGGACCCGGGCGGGCGGTCTTTCCAGGACATGACACGCGGAATGCGAGATCAGATCCGCCGGTCCGTCGCCAACGGGCTGTACTACCCGCGGCGGGTGTTCTCCTGGTGGCCGCGCACCCGTGCACGAGGGAAGGACGAGAGGCGGGACCGGTAGCCCGGACTGAAAGTGGGGGACGCCGAGCGCCTCAGCGAGTAGAATCGCCGGCATGTCGCACGAGATCGAGGCCAAGTTCCCCGTGGGCGACTTCGAGCCCCTGCGCCGCGTCCTCCGGCGCGAGGGCGCCGAGTACCTCGCCACAGTGCTCCAGACGGACACCTACTACGACACGTCCGCCGGCATGCTTCGCGGGCGCGACTGCGGGCTGCGGATTCGCGAGACCCGCTGCCTCCGACGTGGCGAGCGGCCCGTGGACGCCCGCCCGCTGCTGACGGCCAAGGGGCCGGTGAAGGGCGCCGAGCGAGGCGCCGCGACCAACGCCAAGGTCCGCCGCGAGGTCCAGACGCACTTGGACAATCCGGACGCGGTCCGCGAGTTGTTCGAAGCCATGGGCCTGTCGCCGACGCTCACCGTGCAGAAGCGGCGGGCGAGCTACCGCCTGGATTCGTGCCTGATCGAGCTGGACGAACTGCCGGTGATCGGGCGGCACGTCGAGGTCGAGGCCCCCAGCGAGAAGGCCCTGGACGCGATGCGCCGCCGGTTGGAGCTGCCCGGCGAGCCCGTCACCGACCACTACCTGGACCTGCTGACCCGCGCGGCCGGGGCCCGCGGCGGGCAACGCCGCTTCGACCTGACGGGGTAGCCGTCGGACGATGTCTTGCATCTCGCCGTTGCCAAACCTATAAAAATCCGCCTTCCGACAGAACCGGCCCCTCGGGGTCGGCGTAGAAGCACCCGACAGGCCTGTCCGGTCGCGATCGCGGCCGGTATGCATCTCGGAGTAGCAGATGGCTCATGACATTCTGAAGGACTCGGTGGAGAAGCAGACCGGCCGGGCCAGCGTGTACATCGTCGGAATCCTCTTCGGCGGCGTGTTGGTAGTGGCGTCGTATCTCGCGCGGTACTGGCTCTTTCGCGATGAGACCATCTACTCTCAGGGGCACGGCTACAACTTCTACAGCGACGCCCTGGCGCTGGTCGGCGCGATCCTGCTGGCCTCGCCCATTGTCCTGCACGCTGCACAGGGCCTCGCCAAGGGCCACATGCACATGGACGAGCTGGTCGCCCTGGCGGTGATCGCGGCGATCGCGGCGATGGACTACCGCACGGCCGGCGTGGTGGGGTTCTTCCTTCTGCTGGCGAACCTCATCGAGCGGAGAACGGCCCTCGGGGCGCGGGCCAGCATCGAGTCCCTCCTGCGCCTGGCCCCCAAGAAGGCCCACCGCCTGCGAGACGAGGGCGGCGAGGAGCGGGTCGACCCCCGGGAGCTGCGATCGGGAGATGTTGTGCGCGTCCGGCCGGGCGACAACGTGCCGGCCGACGGCCAGATCGTTTCGGGACAGACCACGATCAACCAGGCGAACGTCACCGGCGAGTCGCTGCCGGTGGACAAGGTCGCCGGCGATGAGGTCTTCGCCGGCACGAGCAACGTTTCCGGCAGTATCGACGTCCGCGTCACTCGGGCGGGTGAGGACACGACCCTCGGCAAGGTCCGCAAGCTGATCCTGGAGGCCGAGGGCACGCGGATCCCCATCATGCGGCTGATCGACCGCTACGCCGCCTACTACACGCCCGCGATTCTGATGATCGCCGGCGTCGTGCTGTTCCTGACCCGCGACATGGACCGCACCGTGACGATGCTCGTGGTCGCCTGTCCGTGCGCCCTGATCCTCGCGGTTCCGACGGCAATGGTAGCGGCGCTGTCCTGCGCGGCCCGCCTGGGCATTCTCGTCAAGGATGTTTCCAACCTGGAGCAGGCCCGTAACCTGACGGCCGTGGTCTTTGACAAGACTGGAACCCTGACCACCGGAGAGCTGTCGGTCACGCGGATGATGCCCGCGCCGGAAGTGGACGGCGTGGAGTTGCTCTCCGTGGCTGCGGCGGCCGAGCACCGCTCCAAGCATCCCGTGGCCGTGGCCGTGACTCAGGTGGCCGAGCGGGCCAAGGTGACTCTCGAGGAGCCGCAGGAATTCGAGGAGGTTTCCGGCCGCGGCGTGCGGGCGGCCCTGGACGGGCAGCGGATCCTGGTCGGGCGAAAGGCCTGGCTGCGGGAGCAGGGCGTGGACTTCGCCCCGATGACGGACGAGAAATACGCCGATCCGGAAGGGCTCAGCACGCTCTACGTGGCGCGGGGCGACCGTCTGCTGGGGTGGATCGGCCTGGAGGACCGCACGCGCGACGAGGCCCGGCAGGCGATGGACGAGTTGCAGGAGCTGGGCATCCGGGAGCGCGTGATGGTCACGGGCGACCGGTGGTCCGTGGCGCGCCGCGTGGCCCGCGACATGGGCTGCACCGAGGTGCAGGCCGAGGTCCTGCCGGCCGACAAGCTGGAGCTGGTCGGCTCGCTTCGGGAGCAGGGGCACAACGTGGCGGTCGTCGGGGACGGCGTGAATGACGCGCCCGCCCTGGCGGCGGGCGACCTGTCGATCGCGATGGGTGCGGCCGGCAGCGACGTGGCCATCAACTCCGCGACCATCGCCCTGCTGAACAACGACCTCCGCCGGCTGCCGTTCCTGCTCCGGCTCAGTCGCAAGACCGTCCAGGTGATCCACCAGAACTTGCTGTTGGGCATCACGTTCATCGTCGCATTCGAGATTCTGGCGGCCCTGGGCTGGCTGCCGGCGATTCTCGGGGCGATTCTGCATCTGCTGGCGGCAATCATCGTGATCTTCAACAGCGCCCGGCTCGTGCGGTTCGGGGAAGACCTGCACCGCGAGCCCGAGATAGAGCCGCAGTTCCGTCCGCGGGTGGAGCCCGTTCCCGCGGCATGACCCCCGCTGCCCGCTCACGCAGTGGCGAAGAAATGACGCCGAGTCTTCGGAAGAGCCAACACGATCAGCGCCCCCGCCGACACGAGGGCCGCGAACAGCGCCTGAACCGTCGCCTGCCCGACGCGCGCCGCCTCCGAGGCGGGATCGGCCAGGAGCATGCCGGCCACGGCGCCGACCAGGGCCGCGCCCAGCAGCCCCAGCACGGCCCAGTATGCCCACCGCGCGCCGCGCGAGAAGTGCCCCCACAGCAGCCACAGCAGGGCGCCCGCGATCAGCAGAACCGCCAGATACGGGTGGACCAACGGGTCGAACCCGCCATCCAGCAGTCCCCAGACGGCCCCGAGCAGGGCCTCCAGGCCGACCAGGGCGAGGACCGCCGCCGCGAGCCGACCGACGCCGCCCAGCAGCCCGACGGCGCCCGGCAACGTGCCCGACGTGCCTTGGGCCTCCATCGGGCGGCACTGAAACGCCGCGATCCCCAGGCACAGCACGCCGGCGATGTACACCGCCGCGTAGACGGCGGCCCGGCCGACGTAGCCGAGCGGGATCGTCATGTCCAAGCTCAGGGCGTCGAGCGGGTAGAAGTACGTGAGATTCGCCAGGAACTCCCCGGCCAGCAGGTAGGGCAGCACGAGCCGCCCGCTCCAGCGCTGCATCAGGAACGGGTACATCGAGCCGATCATCAGCACGCCGAGGCACACCAGCAGCGTCGTGAGTTGCCCCAGCCGCGTGCTGGCCGCCACCGCCACGGCCACGAGAACCGCGACCGCCAGCCAGATCAGAAGCATCCCCAGCAGGATCTGCGGGTCGATGCCCTCGCCGAACGGCACGACGACCCATTCCCACGTGTCCTCGTGGCCGATGAAGGCGATCAGCCCCATGGCGATCGACAGCAGCACGAACAGTGCGGACACGGCCGCCGAGGTGAAGGTCCAGTTGAACATGAGGTTGCCCGCCCCGGCCGCGAGGATCGCCAGGACCAGCGCGGACGTGCCCATGATGATGACGGGCGTGTCGTACGGGTCGCTGGCGGCGGGCATGACGCGGTGGCGCACGGTCATCAGGAAGGCCAGCGAGCAGAGGTAATACGCGACGGCGACGGCGGCGCCGACGCCCACGAACTTCCCCAGCACGAACAGACCGCGCGGTACGGGCTTGGACACGACGGTCAGCGCCGTGCGGTCCTCGATCTCGCGCGCCAGCACGCCGGAGGCGCTGAACGCCGCAATCAGCAGGCCCGACAGAAGCAGCACGCTCAGGCCGACGTTGACGAGCATCTTCTGGTCGCTGTCGTGGTAGGAGCGGCCCATCGTCCAGCCGGTCAGCGGCAGGTTGAGCACAAGCAGGCCGAAGGTCAGCAGGATCAGGACGAGGTAGATCGGCTGTCGAACCGTCTGAACGAACGTGTTGCGGCTGATGGCCCAGAGCTTGGTCATGGTTCTCCTGCAGCGGGGCGCGGGTCGGCCCGGACTGCCCGGCCGCCCGTCGCGCGTTCGCATCATACATGGCTACGACGGACGGACGGAAGAGGTTCCCTCGCGGGACCGAGGCATAGCGTATGGTAGACGAAAGACGCGGAAAGAACGTGGCGATCGCCGGAGCCGGCCTCCAGATGGCCCTGACGGCCGTGATGCTCGGGCTGTGGATGTGGACCGACTCGCGAACGCTGCTGACCGTCACGGCGCTGCTGGCGGCCGGCGTGCCGGTGTGGCTGTTCGTGGCGCTGCTGATGTACGCCCGACAGCTCGAGCGGCGAGAGGCCATCGAGCTGGAGGAGCTGGCCCAGTCCCACAAGGAAAGCGTCTTCGAGGAGGAGGACGAGTCCCGCCCGGCCGTGGCGCGGCTCCGGTGGTTCGACAAGTACGGCTGCCCCGGTTTCACGCTGCTGATGGTGGTCATCCAGGCCGGCATCGCCTTCCTGGTGTGGTATCTGTACGCCGGCCGGTACTCGCTCCGCGGCGCGGAGGCCCCGCCGCCGGCCGACGTGGTCAACGCCGGCAAGGCGATGCTGTTCCCGGTGCTGCTGGCGTTCGCGGGGTTCCTGTTCGGCCGGTACGTCGTCGGGATGAGCAGCGGGCCGCGCTGGCGGCTGCTGCGGGCGCCGGCGAGCTACCTGCTGGTCAACGTCTATGCCATAGCCCTGGCCTTCGGCATGCTGCTTGCGGCGAAGCAGGGCTACGGGCACTGGGAACGGTACGTGGCGTGGGTCGTGCCCGCGATCCAGGCGATCTTGGCGGGCGAGCTGCTTCTGAACTTCATTCTGGAGCTGTTCCGCCCACGCGTGCCCGGCAGGGAGCACCGATACAGCTTCGACTCCCGGCTGCTGAATCTCGCGGCCCAGCCGGGTCGGTTCGGGCATTCCATCGCCGACGCGCTGAACTACCAGTTCGGCTTCGAGGTCTCCGGAACGTGGTTCTACCAGTTGCTGCGGCGGGTGTTTGTGCCGCTGCTGCTGGCCGGAGCCGTGGTGCTGGTGGGCATCACTTCGGTTGCCATCATCCAGGAGGGCGAGGTCGGCGTTCTGAAGCACTGGGGGCGCCTGAAGGTCGCAGGGGGGACGCTCAGACCGGGCATGCACCTGAAATGGCCATGGCCCGTCGAGACGGTGGATGTCTACGACATTGCGAGTGTTCAAGAGGTGCAGCCGGGAGCGGGTGAGGAGCGCACGGAAGAGGAGCGTAGGGCGGCGGTTGTCGATGGCGTAGAGTTGTATCTTTGGACCGCCCCGCATGGGGTCCGCAAGGAACTGGATTTCCTGCTGGCTGCGGAACCATACGACAGTACTCGCGAACCGGGGCGTGATCCGGCCGGGGCGCCCGCGGCGAAGGCCGAGCAGGAGGAATCTGAGCAGCAAGCCACGCCGGATGTGCGCATCATCAAGCTCGTAGCGCCCGTCCACTACGTCATCACGGATCCCTACAAATACGGCTATCGCTTTGCCAACCCGGACAAGCTGCTGGAGTGTCTGGCTCACCGCGAGATGACGAACTACGCTGCCAGCGCCACGCTGGACGAGCCCGTCGGCGAGGAAGGCACGGACCGGCCGGAGGCGATCATGACCTTCGGCCGCGAGAAGGCCGCCCGTGAGTTGAAGCGGCGCATTCAGGCGGCCGTGGACGAGTTGGACATGGGCGTGGAGATTCGGCGGGTGTCGATCATCTCGGCCCATCCGCTGAAGGAGGTCGCTCCCGACTTCGAGGCGGTCCTCAAGGCCGAGCGCTTCCAGGAGCAGCAGCGCTACCAGGCCCACGCGGATGCCAACCGGATGCTCTCGCAGGCCGCGGGCAAGCCGCAAAGGGCTCTGACGCTTGCCCTTGAGATTCGCACGGTGACCGATCTTCAGTCACTGGCGGTTGTGCAGGGCGATCCGGAGCAGTTCGCCAAGCGCTCGACGACCTACATCAAGGAGGTAGAGCAGGCCATCGGCGAGCTGGACCGCGAGATCCGAATCGAGGAAGCGCGCGGCCGGGTGGCCGAGGGACTGACTGAGCGGCGCAAACTTCGGGAGCAGTACCAGGAGTACCTGGATCTTCTTCGCAGCATCAAGGAGCAGCCGGACCGGGACTTGGCCGCGCAGATCGCCGCGCACCGACGGCAGGCGGAGACGCTGCTGGGTCAAGCCGGCGGCGAGCCGGTCCGTATCATCGAGGAGGCGAAGGTCTACCGGTGGGAGAAGGAACTGGCCGTGCGATCGCGCCTCAGCGAAGTGGAGCGGAAGATCCCCTCGTACCGGGCCTGTGAGCCGGTCTACGCGCTGAATGAGTATCTGGAGATCTACGAGAAATACGCGCCGAACCTGCCCAAGTACATCATGGCCGCGGATCCCAACAAGGTCGAACTGTGGCTCAACTGGGAGCCCAGCAGCCGTGCGGCGTCGGGCATACGTTTGGATCAGGAAAACGCCACCGGGCAGTAGCCCCGGAGTGACACAGGAAGCGACAGGAAGACGAGAAACATGGCAGAGCACACGCAACCACACGAGCACGAATCGAAGGGCAGCCCGTGGCTGCTCGTCTTGGCGGGGCTGGCGGTGGTGGCCCTTCTGTTCGCCTTCTTCACGCACACGACCGAATCCGAGCAAAACGAAGTCGTCCTCCGTGCGGGAGCGGTCGACCGCGTGTATGAGGGCCGAACGCAGGCGGGCCTGCACTTCCGCATCCCGTGGCCGGTGGAGCGGGTCGTGGAGTACGACGCCCGCGTCTTCACCTTCGAGGATACGCATGACCAAGTGCAGACGAACGATAAACAGAACGTCCTCTTAACGCTCTACTGCGCCTGGCGCATCGGCGACCCTCGGGTGTTCCAGGAGAAGGTCAAGACGGTGGACGCGGCTGAGCGCGGCTTGCGCGACCTACTCCGGTCGCACAAGAAGCAGGAGATCGGCTCGCGCCCGATGAGCCACTTGGTCAACACGAATCCGGACGAGATGAAGCTTGAGGAGGTCGAGCAAACCATCCTCAACGGCGGGCCCGCCCGGGACGGGGTTCGTCAAGAGGCAATGCGGGACTATGGCGTGGAGGTCATCCGTGTCGGCGTCAAGCGGCTGAACTTGCCCGAGAGCGTTACCGGCGCAGTCATCGAGGCGATGAAGGAAGAGAGGCAGCGAGAGGCACAGCGGTTCACTTCCGACGGCGAGGCCGTCGCCACGGCCATCCGCAAGCGGGCGGAGCAGGCCAAGAAGACCATCCTGGCCTTCGCCCGCGCCCGTGCCGCTGAGATCCGAAGCGAGGGCGACCAGCTCGCCACGAGCTACTACGAAAGATTCAGCCAGGAGCCCGAGTTCGCCATGTTCCTGCGGTGGCTCGAGGGGATCGAGGCCGAGCTGCAGGGCAAGACGACACTGCTGTTCGACGGCTCGCGCCAGCCCGCATTGCAGTGGTTCCTCCACGGCCTGCCGAAGATGACGCCGCAGGAGTGGCAGGACCCGCCCGTGACCGAGGCGGTCGGCGACGGCGGGGCCGGCGGGGCCGGCGGAGACGCGAGCGGCGAGTAGCCCGGCGGAGAGCCCAGACATGGCGGAAGAACGACACGAACATCACGAGCTGGAGGAGGAAGTCGGACAGGCCGTCGGCCCCGGCGCGCCGGGGCCGGAGGCCCGGGACGCGGCGGGCGCCTCGCTTTCCGAGGCCCTCCGGGTTAGCTTCCGGCTGCTGACGTTCATCATGATCGGCGTGGCGGTGGCCTTCCTGCTGTCGGGCCTTTCCTTCGTGGACCCGTATGAGGTGGGCCTGAAGCGAGTCTTCGGGCAGATCGTAGGACAGGTCGACGAGGGGCTGGCCTACACGTGGCCCTTCCCGGTCGGCGAGATCGACACGGTGCCCATGCAGAACCGCGAGATGATTGTCGAGGAGTTCTGGCTGCACGAGACCCCGACGGACAAGGCCAAGCCGCTCCGGGAGCGGCGACCGGGCGGCGAAGGGCTGAGCCCGGGACGGGACGGCTACCTCGTGACCGGAGATCGTAACCTGCTGCATCTCAAGCTGACGGTCACTTACGCCGTCTCCCGGCCCATGCAGTACCGGATGGGCGCTTCCGATCCTGAGGCCTTGCTGAGGTCCGAGTTGTGCAACGCCGCGATCCACGAGGCGGGGCTGCGCACCGCGGAGGGCCTGCAGGGCGAGGGCAAGAACCTTCAGCAGTTCGTCGAGCAGGTCAAGCTCCGGGCCCAGGACAAGATCGACGAGCTGGACGTCGGCATTCGCATCGTCCGGATCGACGTGGGCAACAACATCACGTGGCCCCTGGCCGCGCTTCCCGCGTTCGACGCCGTCACCCGCGCCCGGACGCATGCCGACCAACTCCGAGAAGGCGCGGAGCGAGATGCGACGAGCACGCTTCGTTCTGCCGCCGGGGCGAACTTCGAGCAACTCATCGGCGACCTCGACTACGTCACGCGAGGCGCCGCGATCCTCGCGGGGGGGGAGGACCCGGATGAACCGGCGGCGCCCCCGCGCCCCGAGCCCACGAGCCCGCCGGCAGACGGCGAGTTCGACCTGATCGGCCAATACCAGGAAGCGCGGGAGCAGGGCGACGAGCAGCGGGAGCAGGAGTTACTTCGAGAGATCTACGCGGTCCTGACCAGCCCGCGAACCGGCGGCGAGGCCAGCGGCGTCATCGAGCAGGCAAGGGCCGAGCGCGAAGAGACGATCCAGGACGTGCGGGCCCGCGCCGAGCGATTCGAGAAGCTCCTGCCCGCCTTCCGCGACCCGGCAACGTCCTGGCAGCTTGTGCAGCGCGAGTGGTTCCAGACGCGGGACAAGGTCCTCGGCCAGGCGATGTTCGAGATCATCGACGTCAAGCCCGGCGAGAAGATCATCTGGCGGATCGGCCAGGACCCGGGCATCGCCGGGCAGATTCGCCTGGAGCAGTTGCGGCGGCAGGACGAGCAGCGCCGGCAGGAACAGGAATAGGGCGTTCGGCACGAATGGTCACGATGCAGGAACAGAGCGACGCGGTCGTGCGCACGGTCGGATTGACGAAGGTCTTCCGCGACTTCTGGCTTCGTGAGAAGGTCACGGCCGTCAGCGAGTTGGACCTGGAGATCCTCCCCCGCGAGGTCTTCGGCCTGCTGGGTCCGAACGGTTCGGGCAAGTCGACGACGATCAAGATGGTCTTGTCGCTGCTGTTCCCGACGCGCGGGCGGGTGAGCGTGTTCGGCCGCCGGCCGAGCGACGTGGCCATCAAGTCCCGCATCGGATTCCTGCCGGAAGAGACGTACCTGTACCCGTTCCTGGACGCGCGGGAGACGCTGGATTACTACGGGCAGCTCTTCCATCTGCCGCGGCGTCAGCGACAGGGGCGCATCGACATGCTGCTGGACATGGTCGGCCTTGCTCCTGTGGCGTTCCGGCGCGTGGCGGAATACTCGAAGGGCATGCAGCGCCGGCTCGGCCTGGCCCAGGCGCTGATCAACGACCCGGACCTGCTGATCCTCGACGAGCCGACCAGCGGCATGGACCCCCTCGGCACGCGGCAGTTCAAGGATCTCATCCAGACGCTCGCTCGCCGGGGCAAGACGGTGATCCTCTCCAGCCACCTGCTGGCTGACGTCGAGGACGTGTGCGACCGCGTGTGCATCCTGTACGGGGGCAGGCGTCGGGCGCTGGGCTCGGTCGACGAGTTGCTGACCCGCCACGGCTCGACTCAGATCGTCGCCGAGCAGCTCGATCCGGACACGCTCCAGCGCGTTTGCGACACGGTCGAGGCGTCCGGGCGGGAGGTGCTCGAGGTCACCAGCCCGCGCGACAAGCTGGAGTCGCTGTTCCTGCGGATCGTCGAGGAGGCCCGCCGGCAGCGGGTCGCCACCGGCGGGGTCGTCTCCGGCGGGGAAGTCGCGGAGTTCCTTCGCAGGGACGTGGAAGAGGGGCGAGAAGTCGTCGAGCAGCTCGTCCGTGCCTCCGAGGCCGCCCCTGCCGAGCAGTCCGAGGCGCCGCCCGTGGAGCCGCCTCCGCCGCGGGCGGATGAGAGCGTGGTGGAGGACCTGGTGAGCAACGCCGGTTCCGAGGCGCCGGAGCCGCCTCCGCCGCCGTCGGGCGCGCAGCGCGAGCCGGGCCGGCCGTCGCCGCCGAGCGAGACCGACCGCAGCATCATCGACGATCTCGTCCGGGACGCCGGCGCCGAGGCCGGACGCGGCGAGCACGGCGAGCCCGAAGACCGCGAGGAGTCCTAGTCATGCGCGGGATTTGGGCCGTCGCACGGTACACCCTCGCGCAGTGCCTCCGCACGAAGGTGGCGGCTGCCTTCACGGTGGCGCTCGCGGTCGCTCTGATCCTGCTGCCCCTGGCGCTCCGAGGCGACGGCACGCTGGCCGGGCGCGTGCGGACCTTCCTGGCCTACAGCACCGCTTCGACGGGCATCCTGCTGAGCTTCGCGACGGTTCTTCTGTCCGTCGGGCTGGTGGCCGGCGACGTCCAGGCCCGTCACGTGTTCCTCCTGGCCGTCAAACCGCTGCCGCGCTGGCAGTACATCGTGGGTCGTTGGGCGGGCGTCCTGCTGATGGACGCGGCCGTGCTGGTGGTGGCCGCCACGGTGATCTTCGGCGTAGCCCAGCACCTGCGCACTCAGGAAGCGACGAACGACGCGGATCGCATGGCCGTGGAGTCCGAGGTGTTTGCGGCGCGGGAGAAGATCAAGCCGGAGCCGGAGTCCGAGCTGTGGCAGCGCTACTTGAAGGCACGCATGGAGGTGGATGGAGGCGAGCCGTACCGGGCGGCGGTGGACGCCTACATGGATGCCGGGCTTAGCGAGAAGGAGGCCCACGAGCAGGTCCAGGACGAACTGCGGCGGGAGTTCGTGCAGGGCCTGCAGTCCGTGGCGCCGGGGCAGAGGCGCACCTGGCGGCTGAGCGGCATCGATGCCCAAGGTCGCCGGGAAGGCGGGCGAGCCACGGTTCGCGGCCGGCGGACGGAGTACATTGCGGAGGTCGAGTTGACCGGGCCGCCGGAGCTTCGGGAGCGGATCCGGATGCCCGGCTTCCGCAGCTCGATCAAGGACGTGCAGGTCGGCGGGCTGTCCGGGTCGTTGACGGGCGGGGGGTTCCGGGTATTGGTGCCGGGCGAGCCCGAAGAGCGGCTCCGGCGGTTCCGCCAGGGCAGCGCGGTCCCGATTTCCATCGCCTACGTGCAGGACAGGACCCGCTACCTGCAACGGGCGGAGGGCAAGGTGGTCCGCCGAAGGCGGAATGAGCTGATGGCCTTCGAGTCCGACTCGGAACTGACCGGGCGAATGACCTCGGGCGGCTACCTCACCGTCGCCGACGCGGACGGTCTCGTGGAGTATCTGCGGGAGGGCCGCTTCACGTTGCGTTTCTTCGAGAATGCGGCCGATAGCCCGAAGCTCGCCGCCCTGTCCGCCGGCGACGAGGTCGAGGTCGAGATCGGCCCGATGGTGCGGCTGAGATTCGAGCTGGAAGGCGGCGCGACCGGTGGGATCCGCGGCATGTGGCGGGCCTACAGCCCGGATTCGGGCTACCCCCCCCATCGTGAGGAAGGTCTGTTTCCGCGCGGCGTGGCGGGGTCCGTGTCGATTCCGGAGCGGGTGATCGGACCGGAGGGCGACCTCCGAGTCGAATTCACGAACCTGTCGAATAACGTGGTGACCGTCACGAACAAGGACCTGAGCTTGCTCTATCCGGCCGGCGGATTCACCCTGAACTACCTTCGCGGGATGTTCCTGCTGCTGGTTCAGTTCGCGTTTCTGGCGGCGATCGGGGTGTTCGCGGGCAGCTTCCTGTCGTTGCCGATCGGTTGTCTGGTGTGCTTCTCCGTGTTGCCGCTGTCGGTCTCACGGGAGTTCCTCGCCGACGCGGCGCCGTTCCTGTGGTCGCTGGAGGAGGTGTCTGACAAGGGCCACATCGGCACGGCCGTGGGGCTGTTTCTGCTCGGGGCCCTCGCGATGGGCGCGGGCGCGTACGTGCTGAGCCACAAGGGCATGGCGAAGAACCGGCCCTTCCTTCGATGGCTGTTGGGTCTTCCGCTGGCGGTGGGCGGCTTCGCGGCGCTGGCCTGGCCGTCGGCGCTGCTGCTGGCGCTGGCGATGCCGGACTTCGCGCGGACGTCGCCTTCGAACGATCTGGCCGACGGGCTGCTCATCTCGTGGGGCCACGTGGCCAGGACATTTGCCATCACGTTGTTCGTGCAGTGTGGGACGGCGCTCGGGCTCGGGTGTCTGGTCTTCCACAAGCGGGAGCTGGCCCGCGTGCAGGTGTAGCCATGATCCCCAAGCCGAGACTCATCCAGTTGGGATTCGCCCTGGCGGCCGTCGTGCTGTTGGCGCTGGCGGCCTTGCAGCGCCCGGCCCTGGACCGCGTCGCCGAGTCGGAGCGCATCGTCGACCCCGGCAACGTCGTGGCCGAGCGGCACCCGGAGTTGAACATCATGACCACGGCGCTGGGCGGCCTGCGCGCGCCCGTTGTCGCGGCGCTGTGGATTCGCGCCGAGCAGCACAAGGATGCCGAGCGGTATTTCGACGCCATGCAGCTCGCGGATCTGATCTGCCAGCTCCAGCCGCGTTCGCCCGGCGTTTGGTCGTACCACGCTTGGAACATGGCCTGGAACATCTCGGTGGCCACGCACACGAAGGAGGAGCGCTGGCTCTGGGTGACCAACGGCTTGCGCCTGCTGCGGGACCGCGGCATCCCGATGTGCCCGCGCTCGCTGATGCTCTACAAGGACCTGGCGTGGATCTTCTACTCGAAGATGGGCGGCCGTACCGACGAGATGCACATGTATTACAAGAAGCGCTGGGCCGACGAGATGCAGCGTCTGCTCGGCGCGCCGCCGGTAGGCACCACGGACGAGGTCATCGACGCGTTCCGTCCCGTCGCCCGAATGGCCGGCGCCCGGCTGGACAAGGACAAGACCCGCCAGGGCCGCGAGCCCATCCAGCCGGACCAGTTCGAGCGGCTTCTGTCGGAGCGTCCGGACACGCGCGCCTACCTGACCGAGCTGAGGCGACGGCTGGCCCGCGCTCCGAGCGACGGCGATACTCGCCCGCGGCTGCGGCGGGTCGGCGACGAGGAGCCGCTGGTCGTGATTGCCGAGGAGCTACTGCTGCCCAGCTACAACCTATTCAGCCGCGACGAGGCGGTCCGGACCTGGCGCTTCGCCGCGCCCGACCCGGCCGACGCGAGGGAACGCGAGATCGCCGCGTGGATCACGGATAAGTCCACGGCCGACGCTCGAAACGCGCTGCTGGCCTTCGTCCGGGCCCAGAAGCTCTGGAACGTCTACAAGATGGACGCGGAGTTCATGCTCGGGATCATGACGCGCTGGCACGTCCCGCTGGACTGGCGGCTGTGCCGGGCCCACGGGCTGTACTGGAACTCCTACGGGCTGAAGTACTGCCGGGACGTCCTGGCCCTGGCCGACCCGGACTGGGCCGACGAGGATCTCGACACACTCAACACGGAGCGGACGCTGATGTTCTGCTTCCGAGACATGGTCTTCTACGGCAAGCTGATGTACCGTCCCGACGTCAGTCATCCGTCGGATCCGGACCGGGCCCAGCTCGTCCACCGAGGCGACTGGCGGTACATCGAGGCCGGCCAGCGTCAGCAACTCGATGTGATCGAGCGAATGCGCAAGGAGCGCGGCGAGTCCTTCAAGGACAACGTCTACGGGCCCGGGCACAGGAACTGGATCGTGAATTGTATCGAGATGCTCTATGCGGGCGGCGAGAAGCGCTGGCCGCTGGCCAAGGAGCTGCTGGCCTGGACGATCGAGAAGTACGACCCGCCGAACCCCGAATGGCGGGACCTGGAACCGCGTAGCGACGAGGACCTGCGGAAGTTCGTACAGTACCGCCTGCTGAAGGACGGAGCGCCGATCCAGCCGGTGACCATCAGCCAGATCGAGGCCTCGCTCATCGCCGCGTTCGAGGCGCGGGCCGCCGGGGACGAAAGGGGCTACGAGTTCTTCCTGGGGCACGCGAGGGGCTTGTACAACCTGTACCAGCAGGACGCGCAGTCACGGCTGCGACTGCCGCCGTTCACGCGATTCTGGGAGGAGACGCTCGTGCACATGATCGCTCAGCCCGCCGCCTTGGGCGCCGAGCTGCCCATACAGCGGCGGCAGGAGTTGTACATGGAGTTCTACACGGCCGGGAACGCGCCGGCGCTGTACCACGTCATCCGGTTGTTCATCGAGCCGAACTGGGAATCCGACGGGTGGCGGGAGGAACTCCGGGTCGGGTTCGAGGCGGCCTTCCCGCCGCCGCCGGACTACGACGAGTATCTCCGGGCACTTGAGCGCCGCCGTCGAGCGCCGGTCACCTCGGAGTAGCGCTCTGCCCGTTGGTCAACGCCTGGGGCAGCGTCTCCACGAATTGGCGGATTTCGTCCCGTACGCGACGGTAGGCCGCCAGGATCTCCTCGCGGGACCCCGCCTCCGACGCCAGGCGCGGCGGGTCGTCGAACGGCACGTGCACCACGCGAGCCGCGCCGGGGAGCACGGGGCAATGTTCATGGGCGTGATCGCACACGGTTACGACGCAGTCGAGAGGCACGTCCGCCAGTTCGTCGATGTGCTTGGAGCGATGCCGCGAAATATCCACACCCGCCTCGGCCATCACCCGGATCGCCAACGGGTCGATCTCGTGCGGGGCGATCCCGGCCGAGTACGGCTCGACCGCATCGCCCCGCAGGCGCCGGGCCCACCCCTCGGCCATCTGGCTCCGGCAGGAGTTGCCGGTGCATAGGAACAGCACGCGGAGCTTGTCGGTCATGGTTCCGATCCTTCCGGCCGCTCGCGGCGGCTCAGTCGTCGGTGTCGAAGCGATCGTCGGCAGTGCGGCGGGCGTCCGGTCCGGCGTCGTCCAGCCAGCCGGCGCGGGCCTCCGGGTAGCAGTCGAACTGCGGCGAGTACGGCTTGATGTCCAGCAGCGGCGTGCCGTCGAGCACGTCGAGCTCGGCCACGCGCAGCACGTTGCCCTCGATGCCCAGCAGCCGCACGGGCGATAGGCCGATGGCGTTCGGCCGGCAGGGCGCTCGCGTGGCGAACAGCCCGCGCTCGACCGTGTCGCGGAAGGGCGTCACCCGCAGGCGGGGCTCCGGGGCCCGGTCGAGCCAGTACACCAGCCAGACGCGATCGAAGCCGTCCAGGTCCTTCAGCCCGTCCGCGTACTCGGGTCGGAGTTCCACCGTGCCTTCGACCCCCTGGGCCATCCGCGGCTGGATCGGCGTTCCCGGCGGCGCCGCGTGGGGCGAGCGGATCACCCCAATGGGGCGGCACGCCAGCGTCCGCGGGTCGCTCATGCTCCGGCCGCCCTCATGGCCTCGCGTGCGGCCGCGGCCAGCGTCTCGATCTGTCCGGTTGTCGCCCGAACGCCCTTGGCCTTCTCCAGGCCGAGGTCCGTGGCCCGCAGGTGCGTGAAGTTCGCCAGCCCGCATCGCTCGAATGTCTTCCGCCCGCAATCCACGCCGCAGCCGTCCATGACGACATTCACTCTCGCGTCGCGCGCCGCGCTCAGGATCGGCTCCACGTTGCCGCCGAGCCCGGCCAGGCAGAACATCGTCGCCTCTCCCGCTTCCGCCAGCCGCCGGGCGGCGAGGTCGGCCGCCTCGCCGACGTTGGCCCCGCCGGAGCAGGCATACAACATCACTGGCTTGCCGGAATTGTTCGTTTGGTTCGTCATGTCCTTGCCCTCGCCGTCCGTCTGACCGGGCTGAGCCGGCCGGCTCGTGGTCACAGCATGGCGGGTGGGCCGGCCGTATGCAAGCCATCCCCGGCTGCCTGCGGCTTCACTCGCCTCGGTGCTTCGCGTACAGTGGGCAACGAGGAGTGGACGGCTGCATGGGCATTCGGCGGACGATTCTCAGGCCGGTGGCGGCGCTGGCGGGGCTTCACGCGGGCCGCCAGGTGCGACGCTGGCTGCGTGCGCACGAGCGGACGGCCGACGTGCAGGAACGCCTGCTGCGCGACCTGATCGCACGGCATGCGGACACCGGCTTCGGGCGGGACCACGGCTTCGCCCGGTTGAGCGGGTATGCCGACTTCGCCCGCGCCGTGCCGGTGCGGACGTACGACGAGCTGCGACCGTGGATGGACCGCGTCTACCGGGGCGACGCAGGGGCGTTGATCCCGCGCGGCGAGCGCGTGCTGATGTTCTCGCGCACGAGCGGCACGACGGGGGAGCCCAAGCACATCCCCATCACGGCACGGGCCGTGTACGACCTCCGCCGCGGCTGGAACGTTTTCGGCATGCGCCTGCTGCGGGACCACCCGGCGGGCTGGCTGCGCGAGATCCTGCAGATCAGCTCGCCCATGCGGGAGGCCGACAGTCCGACCGGCCTGCCGTGCGGGGCCGTCAGCGGACTGCTGGCGAGCATGCAGAAGCCGATCGTCCGCCGCATGTATCCCGTGCCGCGGGAGGTGTACGACATTGCCGACCCGGAGGCGAAGTACTACACGATCCTCCGCTGCGGCATCGGGCGCGACGTGGCAATCATCACGACGGCCAACCCGTCGAGTACGATCAAGCTCATCGAGACCGGCCAGGCGCACGCCGACCGGCTCATCCGCGATGTGGCGGACGGCACGTGCGCGCCGCCCGGCGAAATGCAGCGAACGGCGATCGGGTCGCGCCGCTTCCGGCCGCGTCCCGAGCTGGCCCGGCGAATGGAACACGGCATCCGCTCGGACGGACGGCTGCTGCCGCGGCATTTCTGGCGGCCGGCGGCGGTGCTGAACTGGACGGGCGGCACGCTCGGGCTGTACCTGCCACACCTGCGGGAGCTATTCGGCGATGTGCCCGTCCGGGACATCGGGTTGCTGGCCAGCGAGGGGCGGTTCTCCATCCCCCTCGCGGACGACACGCCCGCCGGACCGGCCGAGATCACCGGGAGCTTCCTCGAGTTCATCCCCGCCGAGAGTCGGGACGAGGCGGAGCCGCCCGTCCTCCGTGCGCACGAGCTGCAGCGCGGCGGGGAGTACTTTCTCCTCGTGACGAACGCGTGCGGGCTTTGGCGGTACGACATCGACGACCGGGTCCGCGTGACGGACTTCCTCGGCGGCACGCCCGTGTTCGAGTTCCTATCGCGGGGCCGGTCCACGGCCAGCATCACGGGCGAGAAGATCACCGAGCATCAGGTGGTGGCCGCCATGCGGCGTGCGGCCGAGCCGACCGGCCGCCGCGTGGAACGATTTGAGCTGCAAGGGCGGTTTCCCGAGCAGGGCCGGCCGTACTACGAGTTGCGGCTGGAGGACGGGCTGGATGCAGACGAGCTGGCGGGCGCGATGGACGCCGCCTTGGCGGAATTGAACGTGGAGTACTCCTCGAAGCGGTCGAGCGGACGGCTGGGGCCGATCCGTCCGCGGGTGCTGGAGCCGGGGGCTCTGCTGCGGCAGGATGAGGCCGAGGCACGCCGCCGCGGCCGTCTGGAGCAATTCAAGCGAAGATACCTGGTGACGGAGGTGGCGGCCGAAGTTGCCCGCGGGACATGACGGAGCGGCCGGACATCTCGATTGTCGGTGCGGGCAAAGTCGGCACGGCGCTGGGCGTGCTCGCGACACGAGCCGGCCGGCGCGTGCGCGCGGTGGCCAGCCGTTCGCGAAGGTCGGCTGAAGCTGCGGCCGGACGCATCGAAGGCGCGGCCGCGTGCGGTTTGCAGGAGGCGGCCGGGGCCGGGGAGCTGGTGCTGCTGACCGTGCCGGACGACGCGATTGCAGCGTTGGCCGAACGGCTGGCTCCGCACGTCCGGCCGGGCGCGGTCGTGGCCCATTGCAGCGGGGCGCTCTCGAGCGAGGTTCTGGCGCCGCTGAGGCGTGCGGGCGGGGGGATCGGCTCGATGCACCCCCTCCAGACCTTTCCGACGGTGGAGGCGGCGTTGGATCGACTTCCCGGTGCGTTCTACGCCGTCGAAGGCGACGAGGCGGCTATGGTCGCACTCGAGGCGCTGGTCGGCGACCTCTCCGGACGGGTGATGGCGATCTGCCCGGAGGCGAAGCCGCTGTACCACGCCGGGGCGTCGATGGCCTGCAACTACCTCGCGACGCTGCTGGACGCGGCCGGTCGGCTCGCCGAGGCCGCGGGGCTTGACCGCGCAGAGTACATTCAAGCCATTGTTCCGATTGTACTTGCAACGGTTGGCAACGCCGCGGAGCTGGGGCCGGAGGCGGCCCTGACCGGCCCCATCGAGCGGGGGGACGCCGAAACGGTGCGGTGCCAAGTCGAGGCCCTGGCCGGCTGCGAGGCCGACCTGCGCGAACTATTTCGCGTTCTTGGGCGATCCACCGTTGACCTCGCCCGCCGAAAGGGCAGGATTGGATCCGAGACGGCCAAGGCGCTTGCCGAGACACTCGACACGCTCAGACGCAGGGAGTAGCTCTTGTCCGCGAAGATCATCGATGGCGAGGCGGTAGCGGCGGAGATCAAGGAGGAGGTGGCCGCCGAGGTCCGGCGGATGCGGGAGGCGGGGCACGCGCCGTCGCTCGTGGCCGTGCAGATCGGCGAGGACCCGGCCAGCCAACTTTACACCCGGATGCAGGCCCGTAACTGTGCGGCCGTCGGCATCGACTACCAGCTACTGCAATTGCCTATCGAGCTCGGCGAGCACGAGCTGCTCCGGCAGATCGACGAGTTGAACCGCTCGGACAAGGTCGACGGCATCATCCTGCAGCTTCCGCTGCCGTCGCATATCGACACGCGGACGGCCCAGACGGAAATCGCGCCCGAGAAGGACGTCGAGGGTGTGCATCTGGAGAACCTCGGGCGGCTGTTCTACGGCGGCTGGGTGACGGCCGACACCACGCCCATGGCGGCGGTGGAGCTGCTCCGCCGCACGTGCTCCGACATGGCGGGGATGGAGGCCGTGGTCGTCGGGCACAGCGCGATCATCGGCAAGCCCATCGCCATGCTGCTGCTCCAGAGCATCGACCGCTCGCCGACCGTGACGATCTGCCATGTGGCCACGCGCGACCTGGCGGCCCATACGCGCAAGGCGGACATCGTATTCGTCGCCACCGGGGCCAGGCAGATGCGCTGGCTTCGCTACAAGTACGACCGCCAGGCGGGCAAGGATACGCCGCCGCCGGACCTTTCGCCGCTCGTCAAGGCCGACATGCTCAAGGAGGAAGCCATCGTCATCGACGTGGCGATCAACCGGATCCCGGCCGGCTTCGACGAATCCGGCGAGCCGTTGCGGAACGAAAAGGGCAAGATCCGCATGCGGACGACGGGCGACGTGGACTTCGAGGCGGCTAAGGAGAAGGTCCACGCCATTACGCCCGTGCCCGGCGGTGTCGGACCGGTCACGGTCGCGATGCTGCTGCGGAACACGCTTTCCTGCGCCCGCGGCTGGGCATGAGACCGGCGGCTCCCCGTCGGGGCCCGGCTCCGATCATTGGGGCGGGGCACGCCGCTTCGAAGCCCGCGACGCTTCTCGCAATGCTTCCAATTCGGCCCGCTCGGCACGGGTGAGCCGGTAGCCGCTTTCCATCTCCCCCCGCACGGCGTCGATCCGCTCGGCGGCGTCCAGTTGCTCGACAAGCCGCTCGCGTCGGTCCGCCGCGAGCAGCAGCCGCGCGAGGCGCAGTCGCAAGCGGGCGTCCTGCGGGTCGAGCGTTACGGCACGACTCATGTACTCGATCGCCGACTCGGCCAACGGCCCGTCCATTGGCAAGCCGTCCCCGCAAGCCGTATCCGAGAGTGCCGCTACTCGTTCCCGGCGAAGGCCGACGTCTGCGGGAGATGCGAGCAGGCGGCGCTGCAACTCGGTGAGCCGCCGGCCGGCATCGCCGCCGGTCTCCAGCAGCCGCCGCCACGCGAGCGACGCGGCCAGGGCATGATGCGGGGCGTCCAGCGGATCGCGCCGGCACGCCTGCCGCGCGGCCTGAAGGGCTGCCTCCGTGCGACCGGCTACGGCGAGCGCCCTCGCGGCATCCGCGGCCGAGACGGGGTCCAGTGGGTCCGCCGCGGCCGCGGCCCGAGCCCGATCTGCGGCCAGGAGCGGCCGGCCGGCAGCGAACGCTGCCGCCGCCGCTTCGGTGTGCCCGCTCCGGCGGAAGACCGGCCACCAAAGCAGCGAGACGGCCGCGAGGACGGCCGCCACCGCCCCGAGGGCCTTGGGCACTGCCAGCCGGTCCAGCCGCCACTCGCCGGCCCGCGTCCGGGCGAGCACCGCGCCCGACGCCACCCAGAAGAGCATGCCCGTCGCGGGCACCCACAAGCTGAAGGTGATGGCGTTGTGCAGCACGAACGCCGCCAGCGCGCAACCCAGCGTGATGCGAACCGCTCGTGAGCTTGCGGCACGCTCGATCCGTTCGCCGCCCGTCCACCATGCCAGCAGCAGGCAGGCCGCCAAGGCGGCGGCGGGCAGCAGCGCGTCGACCACGAACGGGGCAAGGGCGGAGCCGGCGTGGCTGAACACGAACCGCGCGAGCAGCACGACGCCCGCCAGCCCCGCCGCGATCGCAGCCGGGCGGCCCGCGCCGCTGGGCGATTCGCGCGGCTTCGGCTCGTCCCGCGGTGCCGGCCGTGCGAGGCATACCAGCACCGCCGCCAGGATGCCAACGTACAGCGCGCCGCCCGGCAGGCCGTATTGGGCGGCCGCGTGGACGACGAAGTTGTGCGGCATCTTGACCGCTTCCTCGCCCTCGATGCGACGATGCTGCGTGTAACCGGAGTCGAAGTTCGCCGGTCCGGTGCCCAAAAGCGGGCGACTCCGCACGACCTCGGCCCCCGCGGTCCAGTAGTACCACCGGAAGGTCAGCGTCTTGCTCGGCAGGCGGTCGTGCGTCAGGCCGTAGGCGGCCGTGCCCGCCGCGCCGGCGAGGACGGCCGCGGCGACCACGGCGACGGCCGACCATCGCCGCCGCGCGATCCATCGGCCGAACACCGCCAGCAAAGCTGCGGCCATAGCGCCCACGCACGCGGCCAGAACGGCGCCGCGGCTGTGGGTGAAGGCGAGCACCGCGGCCACGCCGGCAGCCCCGGCGGCCGTGACGATCCCCGCCAGAGTGGGCAGGTGCAGCTCGTCCTTCGCGGCCCGCTCCCGCCACGCCGCCAGGGAGCGCCGCGCCGCGCCGAGCTTACCCGCCGCCAGGCCCGCCGAGGCGCCCAGCAGCACGATCAGCATGGAGCCGAACGCGTTGGCCAGCGGCAGGTAGCCGCGCAGGGCCGGGTCTCTGGCACGATCGTAGAAGATCGTCGCCCGGTGCGAGCCGGGCCGGATGCCGGCCTGCTCGTACGCGGCGGCCGGGTCCGACGCGAATTGCTCCAGGTCCATCGGCCGCTCGATGAAGTGCTGGAAGGCGCCCTTGGCGGCCATCGTCACGCCGAGCGCCGCCAGCACTGTGACCGCCCAGGCGAAGCGCCGCCGCGAGGTGCAAAGCTGCATGGCCAGCAACCCCGCCATCAGAAGCGAAACCTGCTCGATCCATGCGTCGAGCGCGGAGCGCACGTCTGACGCCATCAGCGCCGAGCCGAAGGACCACGCCGCGAACAGCCCGACCGGGACGGCGAGCCAGCCGTATCGGACGCGAAGCCGCTTCCGGGCCGCGGCGGCCGCCGCCCACATCGCACCGGCCGCAAGGATTGCCGCGGCGAAGGTCACCCGCGCCAGCTCGGCCCGCGCGCTCGCTCGGGTGGGACCGAGCTGCGAGGCGTCCGTCGGCGGCGAAGCCAGAACGGCCGTGCGGTAGGGCACTTCGCCCAGGTGCACCCGTGCGACGAGACAGCCCAGCAGGACCCAGAAGGCGGCGGCCTCCAGCAGCCGGGCCGTCCGGTTCGGCTCGGGCTCGTCCTCCGAGCGCCTCATGCCCTTCCCGCCCCCGACTCGAGCATGGCGATGATCGCCAGGATCGCCGCCGTCTGAATGAGCACCAGAACTGCCCCGACGGCGCCGACCCGCGGCAGCAGGCAAGCGCCCATCGCCGTTGCGGCGGTGCACAGGTAGATTGTCAGCACGGCCGTCCGCGGCTTCATCCCGCGGCGCAGCAGGCGGTGGGAGAAGTGCCGCCGGTCGCCGATCATCGGGTTGCGCCCCTCGATCACGCGGAGCAGCAGTACGCCGATCATGTCATAGAGCGGCACGGCCATGGCGACCACCGGAACGAACAACCCGTACATGATCTGCGAGCCGTCCATCTGGACGTAGGTGGTCAACGCGCTGACGACCGCCAGAAGGAAGCCGACCGTCAGGGAGCCGGCGTCGCCCATGAAGGTGCCGGCCGGCGGGAAGTTGTACGGCAGGAAGCCCGCCAGGGCGCCGATCAGCAGGCACAGCCATGCAGAAACGAACACCTGCCCCATGCTCGCCGACGCCGCCAGCAGCGCCCCGGCCGAGATGATGCCCACCCCCGCCGCCAGGCCGTCCATGTTGTCCAGGAAGTTGAAGGCATTCGTGATCGCCACGATCCACAGCACCGACGCGAGGATGCTCAGCGTCGGACCGGCCAGCGTCAGCACGCGAACCCGCAGAATCAGCACGACCACCAGCGCCGCGCCGACCTGGGCCGCCAGCTTGACCCAGGCGCCGAGCTGCCTGCGGTCGTCCACCAGCCCGACGACGTGCAGGCCCGCGGCGCACGCGAGAATCCCCAGCGCCATCGGCGCCTTGGCCGCGGCGCCCGCGACGTGCACTGCCAGCGCGGGAAATTGCTCCCCAAGCCAGGGGGGAATGCCTGTGGCGGCCCACACGCGTGCCAGCGCCAGCGCAAGCAAGCTCGGACCCAGGATGGCGCAGAACACGGCCGAGCCGCCCAGTACGGGCGTCGGCCGGGCGTGGGCCTTGTGGCGAGAGGGGAGGTCCAGCATGTTCAGCCGCACGGCCAGCCGCTTGGAAAGCGGCGTCGCCATCGCCGAGATGAACAGCGAGAGCCCCGCAGCGCCCAGTGCCGCCCAGAGCATCATCTCGCCGGCTCCGTCTCCGCCGCCCGGAGCGAGTTCCGGGCGCGGCTCAGGAAGGCGTCGTACCGCCCGGAGGCGTAGTCCGGGAAGGTCCAGGCCAGCGGCTCCCAGTGCCCTCGGCGATACAGAAGCGTCACCTCGGCCCAGACGCCGTCGGCCAGGTAGATGCGATGGGCGAAGTTCTTCATGCTGGCCAGCACGAGCTTCGCCGGCTCGATCAGACCGGGGTCCAGGTTGATCGGCCGGGGTGGGCCTTCCGGGCGGCGGCGGGCGAACTCCGCCTCGATCGCGTTGGTGACGTGCTTGGCACGGGCCAGGACGCCCGGCAGGACGGGGCGCTCAAACGCCGCGAAGCGGCGATACAGCCGGTCGCCCATCTGTGGCTCGTAGTAGTCGGTGAGGTCGAAGTCCATGAGGTCGCTGAGCACGTCCGCCGGGCCGAACTCCGGGGCCAGCGAGGCCAGCGCCTCATCGAACAACGCGGGGTCGGCGGAGAGCATCCCGCAGATGAGCTTCACCGGCGGTGGCGGTGCGGGTTCGGCCATGCGGCGATTGTCTCCCGCGCGCGGCGCGCTGTCAACGATGCCGGGCGCCCCCGTCCGGGCAGCTATCCCTCTGGGGTCGAGTCGCGCCTCCGCCCCTTGCGCCCCATGACCACGACGACGACGATGCCCCCGATGCCGATGACCACCGGCACGGCCACCCAGACCAGCCAGCCGTAGGACTCCTGCGACCCCTGCCGGTCCCACGCGGGCCGCGGCATCGCCACGGGACCCACCGCCGAACCGGCGGGAGGGCCGCCCAGGTCCGCGCGCGTCGGCGCCGGCGAGCCCAGAACGCAAACAGCCAATACCCCGGCCGCGATCCACCCAAGCAACCTGCTGCCCAGCGGCTTCATGATACCGCTCCCATTTCCCTTGCGAATCTGCCGGGCGGATTCTACGCCCGAATCCGCGATGCTGCAAGATGTTGCGGCGGCGGCTATAATCGTCTGCCGGATTCATGTACCCGGCAGAACCAGGGAGACAACATGCCTGAGAACGACGTTCGCGACGTGATTATCGTCGGCGGGGGGCCGGCGGGCTTCGCGGCCGCCCTGTACACGGCCCGCGACCGCTACGACACACTCCTTCTGGAGAAGAACGGCCTGGCCGGCGGGCAGATCCTGCTGACCGAGAAGGTGGAGAACTACCCCGGCTACGTGCAGGTCGGCGGGCCGGAGCTGATGCAGCGGATGCAGGAGCAGGTGCAGAACTTCGGCGCGGAGGTCGTGTGCGGCCAAGCCGTGACGGGTCTGCGACGGGCCGACACGGGGATCATCGAGGTCGAGGTGGGCGACGGCGAGCAGACGCACCGTGCCCGCGCCGTCATCCTCGCCCCCGGCAGCGACTACCGCACTCTCGGCGTGCCCGGCGAGGACGAGATGCGCCAGGCCACGCGAGTGAGCTACTGCGCCACGTGCGACGGCGCGTTCTATCGCGATCAGCACGTGCTGGCGGTCGGCGGCGGCAACACGGCCGTGGAGGATGCCGTCTATCTTGCCACGCGGTTCGTCAAGAAGCTCACGCTGATCCATCGACGCCGGGAGTTCCGCGCGCAGAAGGTGCTCGTCGAGGAGCTGTACAAGGCCGCCGAGGCGCACGACGTGGACGTGAAGCTGCCGTATGTCCTGGAGGAGATCGTGCCCGACGAAAGCGGACAGGAGATCGAGCACGCCACGGTCCGGAACGTCGAGACGGACGAGCGGGAAAAGCTGAAGGTCGACGGCGTGTTCATCTTCGTCGGCATGATTCCGAACACCGGTTGGCTGGCCGGCGCCGTCGAGATGGACGACAACGGTTACATTGCCGCGGATCCGGTCACCATGAAGACGTCGCTGCCCGGCGTGTTCGTGGCGGGCGATTGCCGGCAGGGCGCCGCGCTGCAGCTCGCCACCGCCACCGCAGATGGCGTCGTCGCGGCGATGCAGCTCGCGCCGTACTTCCGCGACCCTGAAAGCTGGTCCGCCCGCACGGCCACCGAAGGCAGCATCTGGTAGGGCCGTTCTGCCGGCCGTTTCTGCGGAAATTGCCTTGCCGATTCGGACGATGCCGGTAAAGTGCCACGCCAGTATCCGTACAGGCCTTGGCAGCGCGGTTCAACCAGGGTCCCGCGCTGACGGGAGACGGCGACATGCGTTTGATTGATTGGGTACAGGGCTCGTCCCGCCGACTGGCCGTGCCGTTGGCGGGCTACCCCGCCATTCAACTCACGGCGTCCTCGATCAAGCAGAACGAATTCAACGCCGAGCTGCAGGCCCGGTCGCTCTATAAGCTGGTCGAGCGGACCGCGCCGGACGCCGTGTTCGTGATGATGGACCTGTCGGTCGAGGCGGGCGCGCTGGGCCTGCCCGTGCGGTTTCCGCTGGCCGACAGCGCCACGATCGAGTGGCATCCGGTTCGGGAGGTCTCGGACCTGAACCAGTACAAGTCCGTCGACCCGATCTACGACGGTCGCGTCTGGGTCTTCCTGGAGACGATCCGCATCCTCAAGCGGCGGTTGCCGATTCCGGTCGGCGCGTACGTCATCGGGCCGTTTACGCTGGCGGGGCTGCTGATGGGCGCCAACCAGATCGCCTTGGCGACCATCGAGGATCCCGGCCTGGTCCACGCCACGTGTAACTTCGCCGAGCGGGTCGTCATCTCCTACGCCCGCGCTCTGCAGGATGCCGGGGCGGACATGATCTGCATCCTCGATCCGACCTGCGTGATGCTCTCGCCCGACGCCTACGACACCTTCTGCGGCCCGCCCGTGGAGAACGCCATCCGGCAGGTCGCGTCGCCGATCATCATCCACATCTGCGGCAACACGACGCACCTGATCGAGGCGATGTGCCGCACGGGTGCCCAGGGCCTCAGCATCGGTAATCTCGTGGATGCTCCGGGCATCGCCCCGCGCGTGCCCGGCGAGACGGTGATCTTCGGCAACGTCAGCCCCATCGGCACGATGCTCAACGGCACGCCGGAGGACGTCCGCCGCGAGACGACCGAGCTCCTGGACAGCATGCGCGGCTACGACAACTTCGTGCCCGCCACCGGCTGCGACCTGCCGGCCGGGACGCCGCTGGCCAACATCCGGGCGTTCGTCGATACGGTCAAGACCTACCGCGATTAGAGCGATTCCCGGGGCCGCACCGAGGCCCGCTCGGCCGCGTCCTTCCGTCCCGCTGCGCCGGCCGACCGGGCGGATCCCGTTGCCCACGGCACTCCGGTGCGCCCGTGCCGTGGGGGTCGGGCTGGGATAGGCGCTTTCCATCAATTTCCGCGCGAAGCCGACTGGGCCTTCAATATCGTCGCTTTCCCGGCCGAATGAAGGAGCGGCCCATACGCGGCGGAGGTGTCTGCCCATCGCTATTTCGGCGGGAAATCCGCTCCGGCCGCGGCTCTCCGGCCTACTGTGTGCCATGCGGTGCTTCGTCAATAGGTGTATACACCTATGAAATCGGGTGTTTTTGCCGGCTTGACGAACCTGGCTTTGGCTATAGGATGCCCCGCCTCACGAATCAACCGCGATGTCTCCAAGCCCGCGGCCGGCCCGGGACGCCGGCGCAGCTCACCGCATCACGCGGGTCCGTATTCCGGAGAACCCCATGAAACGTGCCCGAAGCATGGCCTATATGCTCGCAGGTGTGCCCTGGGTGGCTGTGGCTTTCGTGCTGCCGAGAGTCGGCCCGTCCGCCGATTCCGGCAGCCCGGCGGCTCAGTCTCCCCCGGTTCTGGCGGCGGTTGCCGAGCGTTCGGAAGCCCGGACGCCCCCGCGGCCCCGCCAACTGGCATCGGTCTCGACGCGCGTCCGCCGCCCGGCCCCCCAGGCGAAGCGGCGGACCCGCCCGGCGGCGGAGGATCTGCGCCGGCACCGGCTGCGCATGCGAGTGGGCCTGCTGCTGGCCGCGATGCGCCAGGTCGAAAGCGAGGGCCGCGATTACGCCATCGGCGACGGCGGCCGAAGCCGTGGCCCCATTCAGTTCAGCCGTGCGGCCTGGAAGGATGCGGCCGAGCAACTCGGCGCGGAGGGCCACCCCTGGGCGAACCGCTCGTACTACACGGGCGCGTACTCGTATTCGGTGGCCCGGGTGTTCGCCTGCGCGTACTGGCGAAAGTGGTGCCCGGAGGCCCTCGCCGCCGGCGACCTGCTCACGCTGGCCCGCGTGTGGAACGGCGGCCCGCGCGGCACGGCGAAGTCGGCCACCTGGCGGTACTGGCACCGCGTGCGCCGGGAGATGGACCGGATCGCGGGTCGAAGCTAAGCGACCTCTGATACGCTCGTAGCGGTCATGCCGTCCGCATCCGCCCTGGCGGCGTCCGGCTGCGGCGACTTGCGCGTCTGCGTCGCGGAGATTCGACCATGCCGTTGGATCGCCTGTGTTTCGGCGCTTGGGCGCTCGGCCGTCTCGCCTGATCTCGCCCGGGAAGACCGTTCTGAACCGGGTTGCCGGCGCCATCACCCGGACCGGGTCCGGGCGGATCGCCCCAGCAGCTTCCGCAGGGCGGCCGTGCGGCGCCGCTTGAGCAGCCAGGGGAACTTCTCGACTACGGCGCTGATCTGCTGAGCCGTTATCGAGGGCAGGTCCAGCAAGCTGCGCCCGCGGAACGCGTCGGACTCGGTTCGTCCGCTGAGCCAGCCGTTTTCGCGGCACAGCTCGGCCGCTCGCGTGCCCGGCGTGGGGCAGTAGACGCGCGGATGGACCTCATCCACGCGCGCCTCGCGCAGCAGGCCGAGTGTCTCTTCGACGGTAATCTCCGACTCGTAGGGCGCGCCGACGAACACCTCTGCCGCCACGCGCAGCCCGGCCGCTCTCAACTGCCGTATCGCCTCCACGACGTCCGCGTCGGACAGGTGCATGGATAGGATCTCCTCGCGGATAAAGCGGCTGCCGGAGCCGATGTGCGTGTGGACCCAGCGGCAGCGGCCGTCGGCGAGCATGCGGGCGACTTCGGGCGTGACCTTCTCCAGGCGCACGTGGCAGCGGAACGGCAGCTTGCAGGCGCGGGGGTACTCCGCGCAGAACTCCGCCAGCCACGCGGGGTCCATCGCGAAGGCGTGGTCGTAGAAGGTGACGCACGCCGCATCCGGGTACGCGCGGGTCAGGGTTTCGATCTCGCCCAGGACGTTGCCGACGCTCCGGCGGCGAACGAAGGCGACGGGGTCTTCGGCGTACAGGTCCATGTACCAGTCGTTGATGCAGTACGCGCACCACAGCGGGCAGCCGCGGCAGGCCTTGACGCACAGCTCCCTCGTGGCCTTAACGGCATCGCCGTAACCGAACAGCTCGCGCTCCGCGGAGGGCAGTCCGTCCACGTCGGCCGGGAGTGGAACGGGCCCGGACTTGGCCAGCCCGCCATCCGTGTACGTCCAAACCCCGGCGATGTCCACCGGGTCGCGCCCCTCCCGCTGGGCCTCCAGCCACCGGACCGCGGCGCGGTCGTATTCGCCCAGGATCAGCGACCGCACGCCCGGGAAGCTCACCGCGCGGCTCGGCTTGGCCGTGGCAAACCGCCCGGCCACGGCGATCGGGGCGTCGGTCCGCTCGGCAATCGCCGCGATGGTCCGCCGCCCGGCCGCCACTTGGAGCGGGTCCAGCTCCACGAGGACCGCGTCCGGCGGGGCCTCCCGGAGGGCGGCGGCGATTCGTTCCTCCCGGAAGCCGGGCAACGTCAGGAGCCCGCACGAGAGCCCGGCCCGCCGCGCCAACGCAGCGACGACTCCCAGCGATTGGGAGAACACCGGCGACGGATCGCCACGACAGGGGTCGGCAAACTGTAGAAGCAAGGCGTGCAAGGCGGTCCTCCGGTGTCGGACGCATCGTACCGCGCCGGCCGGCCGCGAGCAACGCGGGCCGGGACCCCGGCGGCGCCCCGGACGGTGCCTTCATGGGTTGATCCCGTTCGACTCGGCTCGCCCATTCGCCCGTTGGCGATTGACTCCGGCGCGAGGGCCGGTTAGTGTGCGATCACGCGTGTGGGTACCGCGGTGATCGGCGCGGAATCATGGCTGGTTCGGACAATCGCTCACGGATTGGGCGCTACAGCACGGCTGGGTTGCAGTTCATCATCCCCTTCGCCGCGCTGACCGTGCTGGGCATCTGGATCGACCGCAAGCTTCACACGTTGCCCGGATTCACGATCAACGGCGCGGTCATCGGCTTCGTCGCCGGCGTCCTGCGTCTGCGACAGCTTGCCCGCGCGGCTCGGGATGAGCAGCGCGGGGAGGACGAGCCCGAGTGACGCCGCGAGAAGCGGAGCCGCAGATGCTGCCCCTGGCCTTCAGCGATCTGTTGCAGCACATCAGCGACAACCCCTGGCCGGGTTGGCAGGTCGAGGTCGCGGGCATGACCGTCACGCTCATGTCCAGCGCCATCGCCACGATGCTGCTGGTCGCGATCACGCTGATGGTCGTACTGCCGATCCTCGCCCGAAGGTGGCGAACCGTCCCCCACGGCGGGGCCAACGCCTTGGAGGTCGTCGTCGTTTTCGTCCGGGACATGATCGCCAAGCCGGCGCTGAAGGACCGGGCGTACACGTTTCTGCCGTTCCTCCTGACGATGTTCGTGTTCATCCTGGCGATGAACATGGCGGGGCTTGTCCCGCTGGAGCAGATCGCCCATATCATCGGCGCGCATACCGGCGTCGAAGTGCACATCGGCGGGGCGCCGACGTCCGTCATGACGCTCTGCGGCGGGCTGGCGGCGGCGACGCTGATGATGATCGTCCTGACCGGCCTTCAGCGCACGGCCGAGCGCTGGCGCGAGCGCAAGGGCTGGCCTTGGCCCGTGTGCATCGCGCTGTCGCCGCTGCTGTGGCTGGTTGGCCTGAGCCCGGCCGTGCCCGGCCGCGTCGGGGCCGTGCTCCGCGTGCCGCTGTCGCTGCTGGAGTTCGTGGGGGCGGTGGGCAAGTGCGGCGCGCTGGTGATCCGCCTGTTCGCCAACATGATGTCGGGGCACGTGCTGCTTGGCGTGCTGCTGCTGTTCGTGTTCCAGGCGGGCGCGGCGTGGGTGGAGACGGGCTCGAAGCACGTTCTGCACGTGGCGCCGGCGGTGGTGGCGGCCAGCGTGCTCGTGAGCATACTGGAGTTGGTCGTGGCCGGCCTTCAGGCGTATATCTTCACGTTCCTGGCGGCGATGTTCCTCGGATTGTACGCTGAGGGCCAGCACTGATGGCAACCGAATCCCAGATAGGGAGAATCGTATGAGGCGACTGCAAACGTGGACGGGCGCTCTGGCGATCGGGGCGGTCCTTGTGATCTGCGCGTCCCCGGCGTCGGCGGCCGACGAGGAGCCGGCCGAGGGGCAGCATGCCGGGCCCGCGACCGAGGCCGAGGCCGAAGGCGGCACGACGCTGGCCGACGCGGTGATGATCGTCGGGGCCTGTCTCGGCTCGGCGGCGGCGGTCATCGGCGGCGGGCTGGCCATCGCCAAGATCGGCGGGCGCTGCATGGAGTCGATGGCGCGGCAGCCGGAGGCGGCGGGCTCGATGTTCGGGCCGATGTTCGTCGCCGCGGCCATGGTCGAGGGCGCCATGCTGTTCGCCATTCTCGTGTGTCTCCTGACCGTCCTGGTGCGATAGCGACATGAACCGTCCCGGTCGGACATCGCGGCTGTGGCTGCCGCTCATTGCGTGCGGGGCGGCGCTGCTTGCGCCGACGCAGGCGGCGTGGGCCCAGGGGGACCGGAGCATCTACTTCGGGGACCTGGGGCAGGCCGTGGTCGCGATCCTCACGTTCCTTGTGTTGCTGTTCGTGCTGGGCAGGTGGGTGTGGAAGCCCATCGTCAAACAGCTCCAGCGGCGCGAGGAGGCGATCCAGCAGACCATCGCCGACGCCGAGAAACGCCAGGCCGAGGCCGAGGAACTGCTGACCGACTACCGGCAGCGGCTGGATCAGGCCGACGAGGACGCTCGCAAGGTCCTCACCGAGGCCCGCGAGCAGGCCGAGCAGGAGCGGCGAGACCTTCTCGAGGCGGCCCGGGCCGAGTCCCAGCGGCACGCGGAGGCCGTCCGCGAGGAGCTGGAGCAGGCCAAGCAGCAGGCCCTGCGCGAGCTGCGGGACGTGACGGCGGACGTGGCGGCGGACCTGGCCGAGCGGATCGTCCGCCGCGACCTCAGCGAGGAGGACCACAACCGACTGATCGACGAGTCGCTGGAGCGAATCCGCAAGCGGGGGGTGTGGCGGCCGTGACGCGGCTGGCCGAGGAGATCGCCCCGGCCGCCCGCCCGCCGGAGGGCCCGGCGGACCGGTATGCCGACGCGCTCGTGCAGGCCGTGGGCGCGGACGGCGCGGCCGAGGTATCGGCCGAGATCGACGCGTTGCTCCGCGTGGCGAAGGATGAGCCGGGCGGGCTGACGCTGCTGACGGGCGCGACGCTCAGCCCGGCCGCCCACGCACGGAGCGTGGGCCGGGCACTGGCCGGGAACGTGCGAGAGGATACCGAGGCGCTCGTTCGCCTGCTGGCCGAGCGCGGGCAGGGGCACCGGCTGCCCGAAGTGGCGCGGGCCCTGCACGAGCGTCTGGACCGGGCGGCCGGGCGGTTCGAAGTCACCGTGACCTCGGCCGTGCCGCTGACCGAGCCGCAGCAGCGAGAGGCCGAGGCGGCCGTGCGCGACGCGCTGGGCGAACGGGCGATGGTGAAAACGCAAGTCAACCCGTCCCTGCTGGGCGGGATGACGGTGCAGGTTGGAGACATCCTGCTCGACGACAGCGTGGCGGCCCGGCTGCGGTCCCTGCGCGAGGAGTTGGGTGGCGGCCCGGCGGCCGCCGGCGAACCCGAGATACGAACGGAGCAAGCATGACCAAGCGCAAGCTGGAAGCGACGGCCAAGGCCGAGAAGAACCGAACGCGGCGACTGAAGTGGTGGCACGACGCCCGCTTTGGCATGTTCGTCCATTGGGGGCTGTACTCGCAGCTCGGGCGGCACGAGTGGGTGATGAACCGCGAGCGGATTCCGCTGCGCGAGTACGAGAAGCTTGCGCGCACCTGGAAGCCCAAGGACCGCCCGGCCCGCGAGTGGGCGAAGCTCGCCCGCGACGCCGGGATGAAGTACATGGTCATGACGACCAAGCACCATGAGGGCTTCTGCCTGTGGGACACGAAGCAGACGACCTACAACGCCGCGCGGCGCGGCCCGAAGCGCGATCTCGTGGCCGAGTACGTGGACGCGTGCCGCGAGTTCGGGCTGAAGGTCGGCTTCTACTACTCGCTGCTGGACTGGCACCACCCGGACGGGCACAAGTGCGCCACGAGCGAGGCGGCCCGGCGGCGCTTCGTGGACTTCACCCACGGCTGCGTCGAGGAGTTGATGTCGAACTACGGCAAGATCGACATTCTCTGGTACGACGTGCCCCGGCCGCTGGAATCGCCCGAGGCCTGGGAAAGCGCCGCCATGAATGAGATGGCCCGGCAGGTTCAGCCGCATATTCTCATCAACAACCGCTCGCAGTTGCCCGAGGACTTCGGCACGCCGGAGGAGCACATTCGGGCCGAGCGGGCCGGTCGCGCCTGGGAGGCCTGCATGACCTTCAACGGCTCGTGGGGCTGGATGCCGTACGCGCCGGAGGAGGACTGGCACACGTCCAGGGCGGTGGTCAAGATGCTCCGGCAGGTCACCGCCGGCGGCGGGAACCTGCTGCTGAACATCGGCCCGAAGCCCGACGGCTCCGTCCCGGAAGAGGCGGTCCCGCGGCTGAATACGGTCGGCAAGTGGCTTCGCAAGTACGGCGACGAATGCGTCTACGGCAAGGTGGACCGCGCGGACGAGCTGGCGGGCATGCCGTTCGGCCAATTCACGCGCAGGGGCAGGACGGCGCACTTCTGGGTCGATCGGTGGGTCGGCAGCGAGTTGACGATTGGCGGGCTGAAGGGCAAGTGTAAGGGGGTCGCACTGGTGGGCAGCCAGCGCAAGTTGCGCTACAGCCAGAAGGGCGAGCGGCTGACGATCCGCGGTCTGCCGAAGTCCTGCCCCGACAAGTTCGTCGGCATCGCTCCGCTCCGCATCGAGTTCGCCGGAAAGGCGAAGCAGCCGTTCACGCCCAGCTATCCCGGAGATCGGTAACCCGCGCGTCGCCTGAAGCGCATGAAGTTCGACACGGACGCAATCCGACGCGCCCTCCGCGAGGAGGTCGCAGAGCACCACGATCGGCTGGACGTGGCCCGCGTGGGCCGCGTGCTCGAGGTCGGCGACGGAATCGCCCGCGTCTCGGGGCTGTCCGACGCGATGGCCGGGGAGATGCTCTCCTTCGAGACCGGCGCGATGGGCCAGGTCTTCAACCTGGAGGCACATGCCGTCGGTGCCATCGTCTACGGCTCGTGTGAGGACATCAAGTCCGGTCAGACGGTCCGCGCCGAGGGCGAACTGCTGAGCGTCCCCGTCGGGGATGAAATGCTCGGGCGGGTGATCGATCCTCTCGGCCGGCCGCTGGACGGCGCGGGTCCGGTCCGCTGTCCGGACCGCCGCTTGGTCGATGTGATCGCCCCGGGAATCGCCGAGCGGCAGCCGGTCAATCAGCCGCTGTACACCGGCATCCGCGCGATCGACTCGATGACGCCCATCGGCCGCGGCCAGCGCGAGCTGATCATCGGCGACCGCAAGACGGGCAAGACGACCATCGCCATCGATACGATCCTCAACCAGGCCGGCGGCGATGTAATCTGCGTCTACGTAGCGGTCGGGCAGAAGGAATCGACCGTCGCCGGCGTGGTGGACGCCCTGGCGTCGCGCGGGGCGATGGAGCACACGGTCGTGGTGTCGGCGGCCAGCTCGGACCCGGCGCCGCTGCAGTACGTCGCGCCGTACGCCGGCTGCTCGATCGCCGAGCACTTCATGCGGCAGGGGCGGGCGACGCTGGCAGTGTACGACGACCTGACCAAGCAGGCGGCGGCGTATCGCCAGCTCTCGTTGCTGTTGCGGCGGCCGCCCGGTCGGGAGGCCTACCCCGGCGACATCTTCTACCTGCACAGCCGACTGCTGGAGCGGGCCTGCAAGCTGGCCGAGCGGCACGTGATCGTCCGGGCCGACTCGGAGGCCTTCGACCCGGTGGACGGCGAGGTGTACGTCGGCCCGCCCGGCCTCAAGCGGGCCGCCGAGGTGATGGCGGGGCGCGAGGATGGCGAGGAGCTGACGATCCGCGCGCTGCCGGACTCCGGTGGCTCGATGACGGCATTGCCGATCTGCGAGACGCAGGAAGGGCAGGTGGAGGCGTACATTCCGACGAACCTGATCTCCATCACGGACGGGCAGATCTACCTGGAGCCGTCCCTGTTCTTCGCGGGCGTGCGCCCGGCGATCAACGTGGGCATCTCCGTCAGCCGTGTCGGCTACAAGGCCGCGCCGCCGGCGATGAAGCGCGTGGCTTCCAGCTTGCGGCTGGACCTGGCGGCGTACCGGGAGCTGGAGACGTTCACGCAGCTTGGCATGGAATTGGACGCCAGCTCGCAGGAGCGCCTGGAGCGCGGCAAGCGCATGGTCGCTCTGCTCACGCAGCGGCAGAACGAGCCGCAGCCGGTGGTTGACCAGATCGTCGCGATCTTCGCGGGCACAAGCGGGCTGCTGGACGACGTGGACGTCGAGGAGGTGCGCGAGTTCGTGCGGGCCTTGCTGGAGCACGTGCGAGAGGAGTGCGGGGAGCTCCACCGGCAGCTTGCCGAGGAGCTGGAGCTGCCGGACCAGCGAAAGCGGCGGCTGCGCAAGACCATCGAGGACTTCAAGGCCGGGCCCTGGGCCGAGGCACGCCGCGCCCGCCGCCGGGCGAAGCGCCGCCGGCAGGAGGCCGGCTGAACCATGGCTCGCGCGCGGAGCATCGCCCAGCGACTCACGGCCGTGCGGAATATTCGCACCGTCACCTCCACCATGGAGAAGGTCGCGGCCGCCCGTTTCCAGCGGGCCCAGAAGCGTGCGGGCGCACGGCCGTACGGGCAGCACCTCATGTCGATCATCGCCGACGTGCTGCGGCGAGAGGACGCGCCCTGGGATCATCCGCTGCTGACGGAGCAACCCGACGTGCCGGACGTGCTGCTCGTGCTCAGCTCGGATCGCGGGCTGTGCGGCGCCTACAACACGGCCGTGCTGCACCTGGCGATGGAGCGGCTGGGGCAGATTCTGCGGGCCGGGTTGCAGGCCCGGCTGCACGTGGCCGGGCGGCGCGGGTTGCGGTACTTCCGTCACCGCAACTTCCACGTGGATCGGGCGCACGAGGAGGTCTTCTCCGGACCGGAGCCGCGGTACGAGCCGGTGGCGAAGCTGGCCGACGAGATGATGGATGCCTTCGTCCAGGGCGAGATCGGCGGGCTTGAGGTGGCGTACGTGCAGTTCCTCTCGTCCGGGCGGCAGAAGGCGGCCATTGCCCGGATCCTGCCGCTGGGGGACGTCGATGCCGGCTCCGAGGCGGAGATCGGCCCGGCCGCGCGGGAATACGAATTCCTGCCGGGCGAGGGCGCGATCCTCGATGAGCTGCTGCCGATGGCGGTCCGGCAGCGTCTGTTCGGCTGCTGCGTGGACGCGTCTCTGTCCGAGCACGCCATGCGGATCTCCTCGATGCGGGCGGCGACGGACAACGCCGACGAGATGATCCGGAAGCTGACGCGGCAATACAACCGGCTCCGCCAGGGCAGGATTACGACGGAACTGGCCGAGATCATGGGCGGCCAGGCCGTGGCCGAGGAGGAGTCTGGCGCCGAGCCGGCCGAGGTTCTCCGGCAGCGTCTCATGGCCGTGCAGGGCAAGCAGGAGGTGGACGTGACCACGGCCGTGCCGTTGGCCGAGCCGCAGCGGCGAGACCTGACGGCCGCGCTGCGCGAGGCCCTCGACGCCGAGCCGGTGCTGCGCGAGCACGTCGAACCGGAGCTGGCCGGCGGCGTGGTGCTGGTCGCGGGCGACCGCGTGCTGGACGCGAGCGTGGCCGGCGCGCTGGGTCGCTTTCGGCAGTCGATACGCCGGCGCGAGCCGGCGGGAGCCGCGACCGGCGCGGAGGAAGCGGAATGAACCAGACCGAGCAAGCGACCGGCCGTATCACGCAGGTGATGGGATCGACGTTCGACGTCGAGTTCCCGGAGGATCGGCTCCCGCGGATCTACAACGCGCTGCGAGTAGAGGCCGAGGCCAAGGGCCGGCCCGTCAGCGTTACCGGCGAGGTGCAGCAGCATCTCGGCGCGGGTTCCGTGCGGTGCGTGGCGCTGGGCTCGACGGACGGGCTGGTGCGCGGCATGGAGGCGGCCGACACGGGCCACCCGGTCCGCATGCCGGTGGGGTCCGGCGTGCTGGGGCGCGTATTCAACCTGCTCGGCGAGCCGATCGACGGGCGCGGGCCGGTCGACGCGGAGGACCAACGGGGGATCCACGCGTCGCCGCCGGACTTCGAGTCCCTCTCGCCGCAGAACGAGGTTTTCGAGACGGGCATCAAGGTCATCGACCTGATGGTGCCGTTCGTTCGCGGCGGCAAAATGGGTTTGATCGGCGGGGCGGGTCTCGGCAAGACCGTGCTCATCCAGGAACTCATCGCCCGCGTGGCCACGCGGCACGGCGGCTACAGCGTCTTCGCCGGCGTCGGCGAGCGCAGCCGCGAGGGCAACGACATGTGGCTCGAGATGCAGGACATGCCCGTCGGCGACGCGGGCGAGACGTTGCTGGACCGCACGGCCATGGTGTTCGGGCAGATGAACGAGCCGCCCGGCGCCCGCCTGCGCGCCGCGCTCAGCGCGATGACGCTGGCCGAGTACTTCCGCGACCAGGGCGCCGAGACGCTCTTGTTCATCGACAATATCTTCCGCTTCTCGCAGGCGGGCAGCGAGGTCTCCGCGCTGCTCGGCCGCATGCCGTCGGCCGTCGGGTACCAGCCGACGCTCGCGACGGAGATGGGCGAGCTTCAGGAGCGGATCACCTCGACGCGGAGCGGAGCGATCACCTCCGTCCAAGCGATTTACGTACCCGCGGACGACCTGACCGACCCGGCGCCGGCCACGGCTATCACGCACCTCGATGCCTTCATCGTGCTGGAGCGGTCGATCGTCGAGAAGGGCATTTACCCGGCGGTCGATCCGCTGGGCAGCTCGTCGCGCATCCTCGACCCGCAGTATGTCGGGCAGGAGCACTACGACGTGGCTCGCGAGGTCCAACGGATTCTCCAGCGCTACCGTGACCTCCAGGATCTGATCGCGATCCTCGGGGTCGACGAGCTGAGCGAGGACGACCGGCAGGTCGTCAGCCGGGCTCGGCGGATTGAGCGGTTCTTCTCGCAGCCGTTCCTGACGGCCGAGGTCTTCACGGGCAAGCCGGGCGACTTCACGCCGCTCAGTGAGACGGTTCGCTCCTTCCGCGAGATATGCGAGGGCAAGTGGGACCACCTGCCGGAGGCGGCGTTCATGTACGTCGGGGCCATCGAGGACGCCGCCGCCCAGGCGGAGAAGCGCGGGATGCGGGCCACGTGAGGCGCGAGGAGCCGGGCATGCCGTTTCCCGAGTTGGCCCTGCGGCTGCCCGCGTGGGTGGGCGAGGTCGTGGAGCCGGGCCGGAGGTGCGGCGACCCGCGGGACCGCATGCGGCTGGCGATCGAGCTGTCACGGCGGAACATCGATGAGGGCACGGGCGGGCCGTTCGGCGCGCTGGTGTTCGATGCGAGCGGGCGCATCATCGCGCCCGGCGTGAACCTGGTGACTTCGGCCAACGCGGCCGTGGCGCACGCGGAGGTCGTTGCGCTGACGCTGGCCCAGCAGGCGCTCGGCAGCTACGACGCGGGGGCGGCCGGGCTGCCGGCCTGCGAACTGGTGACGAGCTGCGAGCCGTGCATCATGTGCCTGGGGGCGGTGTGGTGGTCCGGCGTGCGCCGGCTGACATGCGGGGCGCGGGACGCCGACGCGCGCGCGGTCGGCTTCGACGAAGGGCCCAAGCCGGACGCCTGGGAGGCCGAACTGCGCCGGACCGGTGTCGAGGTGGCCCGAGACGTGTTGCGCGACGAAGCCAAGGCCGTGCTGGACGAGTACCGCCGGCAGGGCGGGGTCGTCTATAACGCCAGCCGGCCGCGGGGCTGAGGTCGCCTCAGCCCGCGAAGATTGCCCGAAACGTCTCCGCGTACGGTTCGAGCAGCCACACGAGCTTGTCGTAGAAGACCATGACCACGACGCTTGCCGCGGCCAGCCACGGGCCGTACGGCAGCTCTCGCTGGCCTCGCCCGATCGCCAGCGCCGCCGCCCACGCCAGCCCGAAGAACGGGGCGACGAAGAAGGCGATGGACGGCACGATCCAGCCGGTGACGGCGCCGACGGCCGCCATGATGTGCACGTCGCCGAGGCCCATGGCCTCCTTGCCGAACCCGAGCGTGCCGAGGATCCGCACGCCCCAGATCCACAGCCCGCCGATGAGATAGCCGAACGCCGCCGCCCCGGCTCCGGCCAGCCGTGGGGCGAGGTGCGGATGTCGGCCGGCGTCGAAGAGCGCGGCCCACGCCGCGTTGGCCGAAGGCGAGTGGCGCAGCAGGGCCCACGCGCCGACCGCCAGCAAGGCCGCCGGCGCGAGGAACAGCACCTCCCACAGCACCTCCTTGCGGGGGTTGACCCCGTGTTCCTTCGTGAACGCCACGGCCTTGGGCTCCTTGCCGCGGGACTTCTCGCCTTCCTGACTGGGCGCGGGCGGCGCCGGCTCGGCGTCGGCGAAGCTCTGTCGCAGGTAGCCCGCGCGGGTGAGCGCCACGGCAATGCCCAACCCGACCAGCGCCGCGAAGCTCATCGCGACGGCGATCGGTGGGACCACCGGCATGAAAGAATGCGGCGCCAGCCCGGCCGAGGCGACGCCGACGACGGAGCAGACCCATAGCACCTCGAGCGGCACGAGCCACAGCTCCGCGTCCACCACGGAGGCGGCCAGCAGGCCGCATAGCAGCGCCGCGTGGGCGAGGAACATGGGCCAGTCGGTCGTCAGCTCGCCGGCGTCACCGCGGACGTCCAGCACGAAGTAGCAGACGTACAGCCCCGATACGAGCACGGCCGTGGCCAGCTCGATGACGAGGTAGCGCGGCGAGATCGGGGCGTTGCAGTCCCGGCACTTCGCCCGCAGCAGAAGCCAGCTCAGGATCGGCAGATTGTCGAACCAGCGGATCGGCCGCCCGCACGCGGGGCAATGGCTGCCGGGGAAGACGATGCTCTCCCCCCGCGGCACGCGGTAGACGACCACGTTGAGGAAGCTGCCGACGCAGGCGCCGAGCACGAAGAGCGTGACAATCCAGAATACGTCCATGTAGCGTCCATCCCTGGGTCAGTGCCGCCGACAGCATACCGGCCGAGGGCGGCCGCGGCTACGGTGCGTCCGCGGCGGCGCCGGGCGACGGTTTGGGCGCGAACAGGCGAAGCGACCGCGCCGTGCTGCGCATCCGTTTCCGGGCGTCTGCCGAGTCCGGCCCGGCCAGCGTGACGGCCGCCATACGGCCGCCGTCCACCGCCACGAGCGCCACGAGCGCGCGCTTCCGCCCGCCGCGGAGGAACGAACCGTCCATCAGTGCCGCGGGGACCCCGCCGGCCAGCAGGAGCCGCTGCTCCTCTCCCGGCGTGAAGCCCTCCAAGGACTCGCCGATGCGCCGGCGCATGTCCGCCAGCCGCGCGGCGGGCTCCACGGGACGCGACACCGCCTGCTTCCGAACCTCGACGCGGATGCCGTCCCCGCACTCGAACGCGGCCGTTCTCGCCGAGCCGGTGTCCAACTCGGAGCAGCCGGCCGGCAAGTCCAAGCTCCAGCCCTGCTCGGTGTCGCGGTGGTTGTTGGTGTCCGGTCCGGCCGGGGCCCAGCCGATATCGTGCAGGCCGTCAGGCCGGGCGGGCGCGCGTCCCTCGCCCCGATGAACCCGGACGGCCTTGTTGGCCGACAGGCGATGGACCCGTGCGAAGCCGCCCGAGCGCGTCCGGGCCTCCGTCGTGCTCGATTCGTTCAGCCAGACGCCGGTCTCCGTGTCGATCAGCCACCGCTTGGTTGCCTGGGCGGTGACCTCCCGATCGCCGGTCTCCGCGGCCAGTTCGAACCTGCCCTGCACGTCGGCGACGCCGTCGCGCACGGCCGTGAGCTTGAGTTGAGCGGCCCGGACGGTCCAGTTCGGCCCCGGGCTCCACGCCCGAAGCGCGGTCGCCGGCGGCTGCCAGGTTCCCCCGACGGCGACCGGACCGCTCGGCATGAGTGCGGCCGTGTCCGCCGACCAGCCCTGGAAGCGCCGCGGCCCGAGCAGAACGTCCTTCATCAGCGCGATCTGCCCGGCCGAGGGCGCGGGCATGTCCACGCTGGCGAGCGTGGACGGATCGCACTTGAACTGCCCGCCCTCGCGGCGGGCCTCGCCCATGACCGTCTCGAAGCGGATCGTGTCAGCGAATGCAGCGCTCCTCGGGCGCGACGAGGAAACGTCGCGGGCCACGTCGCTCGCGCGCATCCGCAGGCGGGTCGGCCGTCCGGCCTCGTCGACGGCCAGTACGATCTGGGCCATCTGGCCGGTCGTCCGCGAGTGCCGGTCCCGGACGACCTGTCCGTCCGTTGTTTGGACGAGCGTCTCGGTCTCCCGGACCGTGGACCAGTAGACCACGTCGCCCGGGCGGAACGCGGGCCGGCGGGACAGATCGTATGCCCCGCTCGCCGGCGTGTCCCCGCCGCCGAGGTCGACGCCGTTGCAGCCGGCGCACAGGCCGAAGACCGTGAGCAGCAGAACGTGTCGCACCCATGTATGTCCCATGACTTGCTCCATTGGCCGTTCCCGGGCACTCGGACCTTCGCCTACCGGGCTGAGCCGGTCAACCCGGCTCGGTTCCACGCATCCGCCTCATTCCTCGGCCGGCAGGCGTACTAGCCGTCCCCGCGCCCGCGCATCTGCAAGCCGAACAGCCGGATGAAACCGGTCGCGTCCGAGGGCGTGTACTCCGCGCCCATGGCGAAGCTGGCCAGGTCTGTCGAGTAGATGCTGTTCGGCGAGGTCACGCCCGCGACGGCCGCGCGTCCGCGGAAGCACTTGATCCGCACGGAGCCGGTGACGTTCCGCTGCGTCGAGGCGACCAGCGCGTCCAGCGCATCGCGCAGCGGGCAGAACCACTTGCCGTTGTAGACCAGCTCGGCGTACTTGAGCCCGACCTGCTGCTTGTAGTGGGCCGTGTCGCGGTCCAGCGTGAGCGATTCCAGCGCCCGGTGCGCCTCGTACAGGATCGTCCCGCCCGGCGTCTCGTAGCAGCCGCGGCTCTTGATGCCGACCAGTCGGTTCTCCACGAGGTCGACCTGCCCGACGGCGTGCCGCCCTCCGACGGCGTTGAGACGCTCGACGATGTCCTCGCCGTGCAGCCGCACGCCGTCAAGCGCGACGGGCACGCCCCGCTCGAAGTCCACTTGCACGTACGTCGGCGTGTCCGGCGCCTGCGAGAGCGGCACGGACATCGTCCACAGGTCGTCCTTCGGCTCGTTGGCCGGGTCCTCGAGGTCGGCGCCCTCGTGGCTGATGTGCCACAGGTTGCGGTCCCGCGAGTAGATCTTCTCTTTGGTCACCGGCACGGGGATGTTCCGCGCCTTGGCGTATTCCACGGCCGCCTCGCGGCTGGTCAGGTCGAACGACGGGTCCTTCCACGGCGCGATGATCGTCAGCTCGGGGGCCAGGGCCATAAAGGTCAGCTCGAAGCGGACCTGATCGTTGCCCTTGCCGGTGGCGCCGTGGGCGACGGCGTCCGCGCCCTCCGCCTTGGCGCACTCGACCTGGGCCTTGGCGATCAGCGGTCGGGCGATGGACGTGCCGAGCAGATACACGTGCTCGTAGGCCGCCCCGGCCTGGAGCATCCGGAAGCAGTACTGCTCGGCGAACTCGCGCCGCAGGTCCGCCACAACGCATTTGCTTGCGCCGCTGGTGCGGGCCTTCTCCTCGATCCCGTCCAACTCGCCGGGGCCCTGGCCGAGGTCCGCGGCGAAGGCGACGACCTCGCAGCCGTACTTTTCCTTCAGCCACGGAAGGATGACCGAGGTGTCCAACCCGCCCGAGTACGCCAGCACGATCTTACTAATGCTTTCCGCCATGCGCGTCTCTCCCGCAATGCGCCGCTCCCCGCGGCGTTCGCGCATGCTACCAACTCCTCCCGAAGCGGGCCAGCCCGAACGGCCCGGCGTCTACGGCGGCTCGCTGCATGAGCTGTTCGGCCGCTGTGCCGGGCGTGGGTCATGGATTTCCCGTGTTATCGCCCGCAGAGGGCATTCGGTTTGCCCGATGATGCATATTGTGGCATCCGTCGGCGTCAATCTCGCCGGTTGGCTTGACCGAATCGCGGCGAGCTGGTACATAAGGAAGTCTCTGGGGCCGTAGCTCAGTTGGGAGAGCGCATGCATGGCATGCATGAGGTCCGGGGTTCGAATCCCCGCGGCTCCATTCGAATCGCGTGGGCGCGCGCCCCCGCTTCGCTTAAGGCAGGACGGAACTCCCACGAGACGGGGGGCCGACGGGTGAGTCAGACGTTCTGAGCGCGAATCCCTACGAGGGGCTGATCACCCCGCCTGCACCCGCTGCCGACCGTCCTCCCGGCGAGTCCTAGTCGATACGCTCTGTCTGGCCGTACGGCCGTCGGGGCGGCTATACTGCCTCAGCGGACAACCTCACCTCCGCAGGACCGAGGAAGACCATGGCGACAATTCTGATTGGCTATTACACGCGGACGCATCACACGGAGCACATGGCCGATGCGATGGGCGAGGGGGCTTCGACTGTCGAAGGAGCGGAGGTCGACGTGCGGCCGATTTCGGGGCTCGAAGCGCGCGAACTGCTGGACTACGACGCAATCGTGCTCGGTTCGCCCACGTACTACGGCACCATGTCGGCGGAGACGAAGCGGCTGCTCGATGAGTCTGTCGCCTTCCACGGACGGCTGAAGGGCAAGGTGGGCGGGGCCTTCGCCAGCAGCGCCAACGTCGGCGGCGGCAACGAGACGACCGTGCTGGACATCGTCAAGGCCCTCCTCATTCACGGCATGGTCGTTCAGGGCGACCCGGGCGGGGACCACTACGGCCCGGTGGCCGTGGGCGACCCCGACGAGCGGGCCCTTCGCGAGTGTCGCAAGTTCGGCACGCTCAACGCTTCCCTGGCCGTCCGGCTCCACGGCTGAGTTTCGTGGGGGCGGTCCCGTCTCGCCGACAGATGCACCTCGGCCCAGCCCTTGCGGGACCGGGTCTGCGCCGTATAATCGGCACCATCTGAGGCAGTTACACGTTCGCAAACAGGACAAGCTTGAACCGCGTTCTCGTCAGCATGGGAGCTGGGATCGTCGTGCTCGCCCTGAGCGGCTGTGCGCCGTCCGGCTCGTCCCTGGAGGGCGAGTTGCAGGGAGGTGACCCGGCCGTGCGCGTGCGGGCGATCATCCACGCCGCGGAGCGGAGCGACCAAGACGCCCTCCCGTACCTGGTGGATCGCCTGACGGACTCGGACCGCTCCGTGCGGATGTACGCGATTCTCGCCCTGAAGAAGCTGACCGGACAGACGCTGGGATACTGCCACTACGCCCCCGCTCGCGAGCGCACAGAGATGGCGGAGCGCTGGCGCGAATGGCTGGGGCGGAATCGAGGCGCGGCGACCCGTCCGGCGACCGGAAACGCACAAGAGGCCCAACCATGAGTCCTGAGCCCACGGGTTCCCCCATCGCCGGCGTCGATTGGGACGACGGCACCTGCATCGCCCGCGCGTCCGGCGAGATCGTCATGGAGCGGAATGAGCCGTTCCAGGACGAGTTGCTCTCGCTCATCGCCCGAAAGCCCGAGCGGCTGGTTGTCGACTTCGCCGCCGTCTCGTTCATCGACTCCTCCGGCATGGCCACTCTCGTGAAGGTCCTGGCTCGTGCCCGCAAGGCCGGGTCCGAGCTGATCCTGCGGGGCATGCCCGAGCGGATCCGCGGCGTGTTTGAGATCGCCCGCCTGGACCGGATCTTCCGCATCGAGGCGGGCGAGGGGAGCTGACCATGTCCATGGCCCGCAAGCGCAATCTGATTGAGGCCGTCGGCGCCAAGGCGCTGGCGGGCGTCTGCTGGGCCGGAGAGGTCTGGCTGCTGTGCCGCGCGACGCTCGGAATGGCTGCCAGGGGGCTCGTGCGCCGGAAGGCCCGGCTGCGGCGCGGCGTGCTTTCGCATCAGATGGTCCGAGTGGGCGTGCGGAGCTTGGGCGTGGTGTTCGTCGTGCAGTCGTTCATCGGCGTGATCCTCGCCCTGCAGATGGCTCCCGCCCTGTCGGATTACGGCTCGGAGGCGGAAATCCCCCGCATCGTGGGCATTGCGGGCTTCCGGATGCTGGCTCCGATCATGACGGCCGTGATCCTCAGCGGCTTCGCCGGCGCCTCCATCGCCGCGGAACTGGGCACGATGGTGGTTTCCGAGGAGGTGGACGCGCTGCGCGTGATGGCGCTGAACCCGGTGCGGTTCCTGGTGCTGCCGCGGGTGCTGGCGACGATGATCATGATGGTGCTGTTGACCGTGTTGGCGGACGTGATTCTGGCGTTCGGGGCGTACGCGGCCTCGTGGCTTGCGCTCGGCCCCGACGTGTACAATGGCTTCTGGGGCCGGATGAGCGACACGCTGACCTACAGCGACTTCGCCACCGGTCTGACGCAGGCGGCCGTGTTCGGACTGCTGATCGGCCTGATCGCCTGCCGGGAGGGCCTGGGCGTCCGCGGCGGGGCTGAAGGCGTCGGCCTGGCAACCACTCGCACCGTTGTCTATTCCATCGTGGCCGTGGGGTCGGCGGCCTTCGTGTTCACTGCGGTCTTCTTCGTGTTCGACCTGTAGCGGCGCCGATTCGGGCGGAACGCCCATGGTGACAGAACCAGACAGTCCGGTCATTCGTGTCGCGCGGCTCACGAAGTACTTCGGCGAGCGCGCGGTGTTGCGCGGCGTGGACCTGGAGGTCCGCCCGGGCGAGACGATGGTCATCATGGGCGGATCCGGTTGCGGCAAGACGACGCTGATGAAGCACATGATCGGCCTGCACGTGCCGGACGAGGGCGAGGTGGAGGTCTGCGGCAAGCGGATCGACCGGATCGACGAGCAGGAACTGGACGACTTGCGGCGGCGGTACGGAGTATTGTTCCAGGGCGGGGCGTTGTTCACGTCGATGACCGTAGCGGAGAACGTCGCCCTGCCGCTCCAGGAGCACACGGACCTCGACGCCGAGACGATCGAGATCGTGGTCCGGATCAAGCTCGAGCAGGTCGGGCTGCGCGAGGCGGCCGGCCGGGCGCCGTCGGAGCTGTCGGGGGGCATGCGGAAGCGCGTGGCGCTGGCGCGGGCCCTGGCGCTCGATCCGGAGCTGCTGTTCTGCGACGAGCCCTCGGCCGGATTGGACCCGGTCACCACGGCCGAGATCGACGAACTCATCGGCGGACTGACGCGCATGCTCGGTGTGACGAGCGTGATCGTTACGCATGTGATGGAATCGGCCTTCCGCATCGCCGACCGCATGGCGATGCTCGATGGCGGCCGTATGCTGATGGTCGGCACGCGCGAGCAGTTCGCGGAGGTCCGCGATGCCGAACCGAGCGGCGACAAGGATCGGGACCTCATCCGGCAGTTCATCCGGGGGGACGCGGACGGGCCCATGTCGCAGCGGCGGACGCTGGACGGGTATGAACAGGACATCATGCGGGCGGCCGAGGGACTCTGACGCCCGCGGGGAGAATGGCCCATGGCGAAACGAAGGGCGAATGAACTGACCGCCGGACTGTTCGTGCTGGGAACGCTGGCCCTGGCGATGGGGCTGGTGTTGTGGATCGGTGCGGCGGAGCTGTTCCGCCCGGCGCGGCAGACGGCCTGGTTCGCGGCCGAGCAGTCGGCGGGCAGTCTCGGATTGACGGTCGGCACGCCGGTGCTGATCGGCGACGAGACGGTCGGTCGCGTGGAGGAGGTGTGGTTCGACCCGGGGGCCGAGCGCACGTATTACCGAGTCAAGATCGAGCGAGAGGACATCGAGATCCGCGCCGACGCCGAGGCGACCGTCTCGGTGCAGCTCGTCGGGCAAGGTCGTCTGGTGGTGACCAGCTTGGGCTCGCCTGACGCACCGCGGGCCGACCGGGAGAACCCCGTGATGATCGGCGGTGGGCTCGGCGAGGCCATGGAAGGCCTGAACGAGCTGATCGCGCAGCTCAACGGCGTCGCGGGGGTCTTGCGGAATCAGATGATGACCCTCGAGGGCGAGCAGGTGCTCAGCCGCCTCCCGACCATCATGGCCCACCTGGAGCAGGGGGCCCTGCACGTGGCCGAGATCACCGGGAACCTGCTCGGGGAGACGGACCGAGAGGACCCCGCGTCGCTGCTGGCCGGGGCGCACCGCAGCTTGGGTCACGTCGAGGCGGCTTCCGGACAACTGGAGCGGCAGATGGACCCGGACGCCGACGGCACGGTGCTGGCCAACGTGGTGGCGATCACCCGCAGCATCCGCCGCGAGACGGACGCGAAGGCGGTCGGCTCACTACTGGGCACGGCTCATGGCGTGATGAACGCCGTGCACGCGATCACCTCTGACGCACGGCCGAAGGTGGCCAAGATGCTCGGGCACGCGGCCACGACCGCCGAGAACATCGAGCGGTTTACCGAGGACGAGATTCCATCGCTCTTCGAGCAGGTCCGGGAGGCCAACGACCGCATCCTGAAGGTGGCCAACGACCTGTCCGCGGTCTCGGGAGCCACGCGGGAGATCGTCGTGCTGAACCGGGAGAACATCGATCACATGATCGAGAACATGGCCAGAGTGTCGGAGTCGCTGAAAGCCACGGCCGCGGAGATCCGGCGGAGTCCGTGGCGCCTGCTGCGCCGCCCGCCGAAGGAGGAGATCGAGTCGTACGACATTCTGACGGCGGCGTCGGCCTTCTCTCAGGGGGCGGCCTCGCTGGACCGGGCGGTGACCAAGCTCCAGCAGTTGGAGGGGGAAGGCGTGGCGGCCGACGACCCGCAAATCGAGGCGATTCGCTCTCATCTCAAGGAGACCTTCGCGAAGTTCAAGGCGGTGGAGGATGCCCTGTGGGAACAGATGCAGGACTGACGCGGCGGGGCCGGCGGCTCGGATGTTGCCGCTGCGCGCTGCCGGTGTCGCTCCCCCGTGCGTGCGGTTGACGCGCCGGGCCCGGCTCTGGCAGGCGGCCCGAATGCCATCTGCGACTGTGCACTTTCCAGAGCATTTTTAAGTCTATTGGGGCCAGAGGATTACCCAAAGGCAGGAAAAATTGGAAAAACCCGAAGTTTAGGTTGAGAAAAGTCTGCTGTTTGCCGTATATTGATGTAGAGCGAGCGACAGGGGCTGCTCCCCCCAGCCCCACGGCCGACGAGGTTTCTCCTCCTTTCCCTCGTCGGCCGGTTTTTTTTACGCGAAGCTTCTCAGATGCTTACGGCAATCCGGGCCCGATTTGCGGTTGCGTGATCTGAAATGTATGCTAATATTGTGAGCGACCACAGGGGCTGCTCCCCCCAGCTCCTGTCGGCCGATGGGGTTTCTCCTCCTTTCCCCCATCGGCCGTTTTTGTGCGCTGACCGTCGCGTGCCGGAAAATCCGAGAATTCGACGTTCGGGGCGAACCCGGACGTAGGGTAAACGTAGTATAGACAGCGACCACAGGGGCTGCTCCCCCCAGTCCCTGCCGGCCGGCGAGGTTTCTCCTCCTTTCCCTCGCCGGCCGATTTTGTGCGCCCCGGCCGACAATTCCGAGAGATGTCCCAAGCTAAGCGAACCCATACGGGGGCCCGGCGTAGTAACAACAGCGACCACAGGGGCTGCTCCCCCTCAGCTCCTGCCGGCCGGCGGAGTTTCTCCTCCTTCCTCCGCCGGCCGTTTGTTTTTGCGCGACCCCAAGCGTCGTGTGCGAGTCGTCGCGAAGGGCGGAGGCCCGGGAGCTCAGTGCGTCATGGCGTAGGCGAGCAGATTCACGCCGATGCGGAGGGCGTCGTCGCTTTGATAGCCGTCGGCGTAGGCGAAGCCGAGTTCCTCCCAGCCGTTGGACAAGCTCAGGCGGGAGTAGACGACCGCGAGCTGGCCGTCGATGCTGATTCCCTCGAGCACGGGGGCCTCGAGCCCGACGTGCCGGGCCTGGGCGAGCGGCGTATAGTCGACGCGCCGGATCTTGAAGGGCATCTGGTAGACGGGCGAGGCGATGGGCACGACTTCCAATTCCGCGTCGGGCAGGATCCGCGCGATCTCCCGACGGAACGCCACGTCGAAGGCCTTGCGCCCCGCGGCCGCGTCGGCGATGAGCACGCCGCCGCCGGAAAGGTACTGCCGCAGCCGTTCGACCTGCGCATCGGACAGGCGGAAGTCGCGCAACCCCGTCATGTACAGCACGGGATGCTCGAAGACCTCGGCCTGGGCCGGGTCCAGCACCTTCCGCTTGAACTGGACGTTCAGCGTCGTGTTCTGCTGGACGTACTTCATCAGATTCGGCAGGGCGTGCGGGGTGGGGTCCCAGTCGCCGTTGTGCGCGAGCTGGCCGATGACCAGCTCATCCCGCGTTTCCTCGCCCTGTTGGTGATACACCCGCCGGGCGCTGAAGGCCCGGGCGTACTCGAAGTTCGCCAGTGTGGTCGCGACGATGTTGACCCCGAGCCGGGCGGCGTCGTTCTGGTGATAGAGGATGCCGCCCTCGATCGGATGGTTCACCACGTCCCAGCCGCAGTTCAGATCAATCGGCGAGAAGATCACGGCCGGGCGGCAGCCGAGATACACCGCCTCCAGATAGGGCTTCATCGACTTGAAGGGCTCGTCGTCCTTGCGGACGCGCATCTCTTCGATGTCGTAGTGGGCGTGCAGCAAGGGCGAGTCTGTGTCGATGGGCGCCAGCTCGCGGTCGGGGAAGAGCCGGCGGATCTCCCTGCGGGCGGTCTCGACGAACTCCTTCCGCCCGCACTGGGCGTGCACTACGAGCGTTCCGCCGTCGTACAGGTATCGCCGCAGGCGCTCGATCATCGGGTCGCTCAGCCGTGGCATCGGCGTCCAACCCGTAACGTAGAGCAGGGGCAGCTCTCGCGGGTCCCAGGAGAAGCGGCCGAGCGTGGTCCGAACGTAGCGATATCGGATGCCGAGGCGGCGGTTGGCCACGTGCATCAGCCGCTCGATGTCGATCTGCGTGGTGGGGAACGCGCTGACGCGGCGACGCTCGCCCTCGACGATCTCGAACCGCTCCTCGGAGAAGTTGATCATGCCGACCAGGCCCGCCGGGCTCGGCTGGCGCTTGCGCTCCGTGCGGCGCAGCGGGGTCGCCGGCAGAGGCAGCGGGGGAACCCCCTCGGCCGCGCTGCGGCGGTGCGGCTTGGCGCGCGGCGGGGTGTGGGCCTTGGGGTTGTCCCAGCCCGTCGCGGGTGTTGATAGCGCCGCCAAGAGGGCCGTCGTCAGACCTGCTACGGCATAGACGCGGGCACGATACATCGGGCGCCTCCTCGGCTCGGGCTCGCCGCCCGCGTGCGGGCGGAGAGGCCACCTGATTATATCGGCCGGGGCGGACGCGGCCAACAGGCGGTCACGAGGCGGGTCTACCGGCCATCCCGCGGGCGGGTCAGCTCCTTGATCCGCCGCAGGGCCGCGGCGTCGCGCCCGGCGTCGTCCGGGTCGTGCTGAATCGAGGCCCGGTACAACTCGACCGCCTTGGCGGGGCTCTTGAGGTGCAGGTCGTAGATCAGCGCCGCCTGATAGCGCGCGGGGCGCGTGATGTTCGGATCCCACTGCCACGCCCGCTCGTACCAGTGCACGGACCGGACGTACTCGTTGAAGTACTCCTTGTAGATCTCCCCGATGTAGAACGCGGCCAGGGCGATCTCCATTGCCTGCGGATACTCCCGGACCAGCGTACGGAGCTTGACCAGCGCCTGCCGCTCCTTGTCGTAGTCCGTGATGGCGGGGGCGATCTGTCCCTCGCGATACAGGCGTATGGCGTCGTTGTAGAGTTCCGTGGCGGCCGGGATCACTTCGGTCGGCTCGAGCTCCGGTCCGGGGATCTCGGCGTCCAGGAAGTACATGTAGGTCCGGACCGGGTCGAAGCGTTCCCGGAGGTTCGCGATCCGCTGGGCCTTGTAGGATTGCGCATCCCGCGAGCGGTAGTAGGCGAGAAGCTCGTCCAGCTCTCGCAGGTACTCGCGGCGCGCGCCGACGACCAACTCCGCCAGCATGCGAGCGTCCGCGCCCTCGATGGACTCGCCCTCGGGCGGAACGACCTCGGGGATGCCTTGCCACTCGAAGGTCCGGGACTGCCGGAGGTTTTTCAGCTCGCGGCCCGCCCACTCGTGCCGATCCACCTGACCCGTTCGGCGGAAGTACTCCTTGAGCACCTTCAGACGATACTCGTAGTTGACTCGGGCGGTCTCGAAATCAACGACATGCTCGCGCTCGACCTCGTTGCCGGGCGGCACGGTCAGGACCTTCGGCACGCTCCAGTCGGCCGTGCGGGGAGGTCCGGGCGGCGTGTCGCAGCCCGTCAGCATCCATCCTGCGAGAGTCCCGAGTAGTGCCGCGACCAGCAATGTGCGTTTCATGGCAGCGCTCCCGTGAGGCGGTTGCGGGCCGGGAGCGCAAGCTCCCAAGTCCCGTTCCGGCCCCGAATTCCGTCCGCGTTCTGGCCCTGAGCTATGTCCGCATTATCGGGGCCGGCGCCATGCCCTGCAAGGCCCGTTCCGGCCACTTGCTCTGTCGGGAACAAGGCCAGGTCATCCGTACGCAACGCCCGCGGGGGTACCGGCTGCCGCCCCGGGGAGAAGGTATCGGGCCCGGCTTTCCGTTCCTAGTTGTTATTGTTCTTCTCGAAATGGACGAAGTCGATCAGGAACACCGCGCCGAGCAGGCGGCTCTTGTCGGGCGTGTCGAGCGATGACGGGAACGTCACGCCGAAGTTGTCGGCCTTCGTTAACATTTCCTTGCCCAGCCCGGACCACTTCTTGGAGATCTTGCCGATGGCCCGGCCATCACGGCGGATCTCGAAGGTCCAGGGGTGCAAGATCGGGCCGAACAGCTCCGCGACCGTCTGGCCGTTCTCGTCGTACACGTCGTACATTCGGCGGATCCATGACCACCGCCGCCGGATGCGGCCCAGCGAGCGCCCGCCGGCGTCGAGAATCTCCACCTCGTGGAAGTACCAGCGGAAGGGGCGCTTGATCTCGAGGACCTTCTGCCCCTGCGGGTCGAGGATGTGGATCGTCCACGGGCGTTGGGAAGTCAGGAACAGCCGCTTGATCGTCGAGCCGCCGATCTCCGCGGCATAGAAGAGCTGCCGGCCCGACTCATCCGTGATGGCGTACTTGTTCCGGCATTCGAAGCCGCTGAGGATCTCGCCCCATTCCTTCTGCTGCCGGACCAGATAGGCGTCCGTCGCTTCAAGTGGTTCGCCCATGTCGTATCTCCGATATGCTCGCGATCGGCGGGGAGTATACTCCCCGCGCCGAGCGACGTACAGCACGGAACGGCCGATGCCGGCACGTTCGCCTCATGCTCGAAAGCCCCGATGGCGCCCGTTTCTCCATGGACGGCTGCTATGCGGAGTAGGCGCCCTCATCTCCGCTTCGGGCCATGGGGTGGGACTTCTCGTAGACCTCCTTCAGGTGCCGGGTCGTCAGATGCGTGTAGATCTGCGTGGTCGACAAGCTCGCGTGCCCGAGCATCTCCTGCACGCTGCGCAGGTCGGCTCCGGCGTTGAGCATGTGCGTGGCGAAGCTGTGCCGCAGCGTGTGCGGGCTGACCCGCCCGGCAATGCCGGCGACTTGCAGATAGCGGTCGAGCCGGCGGCGGATCGACCGGCCCGTGAGCCGGCCGCCGTCGCGGTTGACGAAAAGCGGGCCGCGTCCGGGGCTCTCCCGCATCCGGAGATAGCGCCTCAACGCCGACAGGGCGGGGGCGCCGAGGGGGGCGAGACGCTCCTTGCGGCCCTTGCCGCGGACCCGGATGGCCTCGGAGAACTCGTCCAGATCCTCGATGTTCAGCGCGACCAGCTCGCTGACGCGCAGGCCTGCGGAGTAGATCGTCTCCAGGATGGCCCGGTCCCGCGCCCCGAGCGGCGTGGCCACGTCGGGGGCGGACAGCAGCGCCTCGATTTCCTCGATGTCCATGCAGCGGGGCAGGCGCTTGTCCTGCCGCGGCGTGCGAATGGCCGTCACCGGCGAGGCGTCGATGGCCCCGGAGCGGACGAGGTACTTGTAGAAGCTCCGGAGCGTGGCGAGCTTGCGGGCGACGGTGGCCTTCCTGTAGCCGCTGTTGCGCATGAGGGCGAGGAAGGCGCGGATGTCCTGCGGGCACACGCCGGGGAGCCGGGCTTCCAAGACCGCGGCGTCCAGCTCGGCCTCAGAGGGCAGTTGCTCGGCCGAGAGCTCCGCGCCCGGCTCGACCTCGGCCCGGTACTGCACGAATTGGCAGAATTGCCGCAGGTCCGCGGCGTAGGAGCGTATGGTGTGCGGCGAGAAGTTCCGTTCGGCCTCGACGTAGTCCAGGAACTTCTCGATTGCAGCGGGCGTCGACATCCGGCCTCCTTGCCCCGTCGCGTCGCGCGATGGGTCGCTACTGACGGTGAACGTGTGACGGCGCCTGCAGCGCCTTGCAACACTCGTCCGCGGCGTCGCGGGCGACCTGGAACCCCAGCGTGGCGGCGTCCAGCCAGTCGAGATTGCAGCCGGGATCCTCGGCCAGCCGCATGATCTCGTCGATGACATGGCTTTCGGACTCGGGGCCGTACGTGAAAAGGTACCTGTGGCCGCCCTTCACGAGACTCACAGCGCGCTTGTTCATGGCGATTCCCTCATGCTTCTTCGGCCTGCGCCTCGCCTCGCACCCGGCGCCGGGCCCCGTTGTGTGTATCGGCCGGGCGCGGTCAGAACTGGAGTAATTGCCTGTTGCACTGTGATATACTCCCGTCTCCGGTGGCGATTCGGCACAGCATAAGATTCCACGCATGACTCCGGCACGGCGCGATGACTCCGACATCGAAACGGCGCGCATGCCTCTGGGCGAGCATCTGGAGGAACTGAGGCGGCGGCTGGCCTACGCCCTGATCGGCCTGCTGGTCGGGACGGGCATCGCCCTGGCGCTGGGCAAAACGCTCATCGACGCGCTGGCACTGTCCTACACGCGGGTCATGGAGCAGGCGGGGCAGGACCCGCGACTGGCCGTGCCGCAGGTGGTGACCGGCTTCACGACCTATCTGGGCGTGTCCATGGTGGCGGGGTTCGTCATCGCCTCGCCGTGGATCCTCTACCAGATGTGGCGGTTCATCGCCGATGGGCTGTACCGCCACGAGCGGCGGATGGCCATGGCGGCCGTGCCGTTCTCCGTGATTCTGTTCGCGGGCGGCGTCGCGTTCTTCCTGCTCGTCGCGGCCATGCCGCTGATGCAGTTCTTCATCGGCTTCAACCGCTGGATGGGCGTGCGGTCGGTCATCATGCTGGGCGACCACATCCGGTTCATCACGCGACTGATGCTGGTGTTCGGGCTGGCGTTCCAGACTCCGCTGGTGGTGTACGTGCTGTACCGAACGGGCATCGCGAGCCGCCAAGGCCTGCACCGGTACCGGCGGCACGTGGTGGTCGGGTCGCTGGTGGTGGCCGCCGTGGCCACGTCCCCGAGCATTGTGGACCAGGTCGCGCTGGCGATCCCCGTATGGCTGCTCTACGAGCTGGGCTTGCTCATGACGTACGTGTTCCCGCGGCGTGCGCCGCGTGACTAGCGCGATTCCCGCTCCGTCACGCTTGCTGCAGGGCTTCGGAGCCCGTTCTCCAACGGATGGCTAGTCCTCTTCGCGCCGCGAGCCCGCGGGCTGCTTGCTGTGTTCGTCGGAGGAGTCGCCTTCGTCGGCGGCGTTGGCGTGAGGGTCGCCGGACCGGATCTTCTTCCGGGCGGAAGGGTGGGGGTCCCTTTCCTCGTCCGGTTCAGCGTCAAGATCGCCCTTGACACCCTTGTACTCTTCCTTGAATTGGCGGAGGCCGCGTCCAAGGCCGCGCGCCAGTTCCGGCAGCTTGCGCCCGCCGAACAGGAGGAGCACGGCGACCAGGATGACGATGATTTCCCAGTGGCTGGGAAAGGCGAGCAGATTGATTGCCGTGTGTGAGAGCATGCGGTCGGGCCCTGGCGTCTTCGTGAGATATTCTATCACTCACCGGGGCCCCGGAATAGTGCAAAAACCATCCCGCCCGTGAGCCGTTCGCGGCCGTACCCGCGTGGCGGCATTTGCTTTTGACCGTCACGGCCGGTGCCCGTATGATGCTCGCTCCTGTGGCGGCCCCGGCCACGGTCGGCTTACTGACGCGCGGCCCGAGCCCGGGCGGACAACGGGCTTCGGCGCGTCGGCCACACCCGCGGAGCAGAGAATGAGTCTCAGATCGTTACTGATCGGCCTGCTGCTGTCGGCGGCCATTGCCGCTGTCGGCTACTACAACGACAGTGTGCTGCGACTGACCATGATCGTGGGCAACCACCTGCCCATCAGCGTGTTCGGTCTCCTGGTCATTGTGGCGATGCTGATCAACCCGCTTCTCCACACCTTCCACCGCTCGCTCCGGCTGCGGAAGGGCGAGCTGGCGGTCATCGTCGCGATGATGCTGGTGGTATGCAGCATTCCCGGCAGCGGCTTGATGCGGACGTTCCACTCGTCGATGGCCATGCCGGCCCAGCACTACAACAAGACGCAGGCCTGGAAGCGCGCCGAGGTGATGAAGTATGTGCCCGACCGCCTGCTGGCGGCGCAAGGGCAGTACGACGAGGACGTCACCAAGCCGTTCGTGGAGGGTGGGGCGGAGGCGCGGGGCGAGGACATCGGCCTGTTCAACGGGGACGTCTTCCAGACCAACAACGTGCCGTGGGGCAAATGGTCCGAGGCGTTGTGGACGTGGTACCCCCTGTTACTCTTGCTGGCGGCGGCCGTGATCTCTCTGGGGCTGATCGTGCATCGGCAGTGGGCGTATCGGGAGCGCCTGCGGTATCCGATCGCAACGGTGGCCGAGACGATCATGCAGCAGGATGAGGGGCGGATGGGTCCGATCTTCCGCAACAAGCTGTTCTGGATCGGTCTGGGCGCGGTTCTGGCGCTGCATCTGGTCAACGGTGTGGCGAAGCTGTATCCGGGGTCGATGATCTCGATCCCGCTGTCGTTCCCGATGGAGCAGATCACCAAGAAGTGGCCGGAGTTGGGCGTGCCGCAGTCAGGCCGCCTGTTCAACCCGACGATCTACCTCACGGTGACGGCCTTCGCGTTCTTCCTCGCCTCGGACGTGAGCTTCTCCCTCGGCGTCTCGCAGGTGCTGTACATCTTGATGACCGCCGCCCTGATCGGCGCTGGGATCGATTTCAGCGAAGACTATTTCACGGGCGGTCCGCCGGCTTCCCAGCGGTTCGGGAGCTACCTGGGCATCGGACTGCTGCTGGTGTACATGGGACGCCGGTACTACTGGCAAATCCTGAAAGCGGCGCTGACCTTCCGGAGAGAGGAGGGCGTCGAGAGCTACGCGCCGTGGGCGTGCCGGGCCTTCATCGCCGCGACCGTGGGTATCGTCGTCATCATGTCGTCGGTGATGGGGTTGGACTGGCCGTTCGCGATCCTTGTGACGTTTCTGATTCTGCTGATGTTCCTGGTCATGGCCCGCGTGAACGCCGAGAGCGGGCTGTTCTTCATCCAGCCGTGGTGGCAGCCCATCGGCGTGATGATGGGCCTGTTCGGCGTGGCCGCGCTGGGCCCGACGAACTTCATGGTCATCGGCATCCTCTGTATGGTGCTGACGATCGACCCACGCGAGACGCTGATGCCGTTCCTTGTCAACGGGCTGAAGATGACCGACGACAGCCGCGTTCGACCCGGACGGATGGGCCTGGCCGCCGGCTGGGTGTACGTGGTCGGCCTGGCCGTGGCCACCATCGTGGTCTTCTGGGCCGTCTATGACGTGGGCGGTCCCAAGCAAGACGGCTGGGCATTCAACAGTGTGCCGAAGTTCCCGTTCCAGTCGGCCAGTACGGAGTTCGGGCAGCTCGAGCTGGCGGGGCAGTTGTCCGAGTCCAGGCACTACGAGACCGGGGAGCGGCTCCTCAACATGAGCCCCGATCCCTCCTTCCTGCGATGGGGGGGCATCGGGTTGGCTCTGGTGCTCGGATTCGCCGTGGCGCGATGGCGCTTCACCTGGTGGCCCCTGCATCCGGTGTTGTTCCTCGCATGGGGCACGTACCCCCTATCGCACTTCAGTCATTCGTTCCTGCTGGGCTGGCTCATCAAAGCGCTGGTCACCAAATTCGGCGGCGGCCGGGCGCACCGCAAAGCCATTCCCCTGATGATCGGCATCGTTGCCGGCGATCTGCTCGGCGGGCTGATCTTCATGGTCCACGGCGCTGCGTACTTCTTCATCACGGACACGCGGCTGCCCGGCGAGGAGGTGTACCGGATCTTCCCCGGCTGATCCGGGCTCGCGGCTCGCGGCCGTCACGGCACGACCAGCCGATCAGTGGTAGATATTGCGGTAGACGTTCAGCCGGTCTTGTCCGTGGGAGCGCGGGCCCGGCCGCCTCTCGTGGGGGTGGCGGATATCGGCGTGGTTGTTCTCTTCCGGGCCCTTGGGGGCACAGCCGGTCAGTAGGCCCGCCGCCAGTACACTCGCGGCGAACAGCAGCAGCGCTAACAGGATTCGTGGTCGGTTCATGGGTATGCACCTCTCGGCGGCGGGTTCCTGGGCCGCCTTCCACTCAATCCTATGCGCGCCGGGCTCGAAATGCGGTCCCGCCTCCGGCGCAAACGCCGGCGCTACCAGGCGTACCGGACCGAGGCATGAACGTTCGTGTTCCGCTCGAACTGGCCGAAGAAGGTATGCGTCCGGGCTCCGAAGAAGACGTTGGCGCCCGTCTCGACGGTCCAGTGGTCGTCGATCTTGTAGGTCATGCTGGGGCGGAGGTAGGCGTCCGAGTCGCTCGGGCTGTAATAGCCGAAGAACGACAGGATGAGGTTCTGGTTCATCAGCTTCTTCGTGACCCGGAGCGTGACGACGTGCCGGTCCTCATCCTCCCGCGGCACGCCGCGCGGCAGCGCGCGACGATACGCGTCGTAGTCGCACATCCACTCCAGGTAGTACTGGCCCGCGACGGTCAGGTCGTGGGCGATCTCCGGCAGGTCGCGCTCATAGCCGACCAGCAGTCGGAACTGGCTGTTGCTCACGAGCGGATCGTCGCCGTCGTCGTCCTCGATGGAGCGGTAGTAGGCCGCCTCGACGTTGGCGATGCCGTCGCCGAGCTGCCCGCGGGCGCTGGCGCCGTACACGTTCAACCGGGGGAAGGTCGCGCGGCCGAGCATGTCCTGCCCGCCGGGGCTCTTCCACCGGCCCCAGTAGCCGTAGCCGGCCAGCTCGACGCCCTCCACGGTCTGCCAGAGCCGCCCGGCGTACTCGGCGTCCCGGAACCACTCGTTGGGGATGTCGGCCCGGACGATGCGGTCCTGCCCGACGATCCCCCCGGCCGCGGCCGAGTAGTAGGAGATCCGCCGGCCCTCGATGAACCGGTCCGGGTCGAAGCGGGGCGTGTAGACGAAGTCCGCATTGACGATGTCCGAGAACGCGCTGAGCTTGACGGCGTCCGAGGGGGCTTTGAGGTACTCCACGTCGCGCCCGATGAAGAACGACTGCCAGTCCTTCGGGAACATGTCGTTGAGGAACAGCAGGTCGCCCGTGCCCCAGGTAAGGATCTGCCGCCCGGCCTTGACGGTCAGGAAGTCCGCCGGCTCGAAGCCGACGCTCGCCTCCCGCAGGTCGAGGAAGCCCTTGCCCCGCTCCAGGTTCACGGCGTGGTGGTCGGTGACCGCGTCGTAGAGCAGGTCGGTCGTCAGCTTGAAGTTGAAGCCCTCCCAGTACTTCTCCGCCTGTAGCTGCAGGCGGGCTTCGCCGAGGGACGCCTGGGACTGATGCGCCGGATGCTGCGTCCGCACGCCGCCGCGGAGGTCAATGAAGCCGCCGAAGTCGAACGGCAGCTCGAAGCGGTCCTCCGACTCGGCCTCGCCCCCGGACGGCTCCGCTTTGCCGCCGTCGAGGCCCGTCGGCAGGGCGGGGCCTGCGTCGTCCTCGAGACCCGGCGGCAGCGCCGGTTCGGAATCAGCGTCCCCATCCTCCAGTCCCGGCGGCACGGCCGGGCCGTTATCCGCGGCTTCCGCATCCTCCAGACCGGCCGGGAGTTCCGGCGGCCCGTCGGCCATCACCACCGGAACGCATCCCATCAGGAGCATCGCCGCCAGCCACACGCCTGCCGTTCGCCGCATCGTTTTCCGCCTCATAGCGCCCATGTTACTCCCCGGCCGCCGCTACTCCAGATGTTCCCGCGGCGGGTTCCGCAGGGCCTTCTGCTCGAAGACGTCCTCGTCGAGGTCCTCGAGGTCGTACTCGACGTTCGAGTACTCCAGATCCGTGTAGCCGCCGGTCTCCAGGTCCATCATGCGGGATTTCACGGCCGTGGGGTAGCTGACTTCCTCGCCGCTCGCATCTTCCGTCACGACGTCGGCCTCGAGCACCTTGTAGCGGCGGTACTCGGTGCCATCGGCGTCGTAGTAGCTCGTCTGGATGGGCATGAAGGTCTTCTTGTGGACCCACGTCTTGTAGTGGGCGAACTCGACGGTCTTGTTCTCGTCGATGTCCTTGGGCGTGCTCTTCAGGACGTAGTAGGGCCCCGTGCTTTCCTCGTCGAGCAGCTCGTGGTCGTCCAGCTCGGGGCTCCGGCCGGAGACGTCCTCGTAGTAGAAGTGCGAACCGACGAAGCTCGTCCGCTTGTCCGACGAGGCGATACGGCGGACGAGGTCCAGGTCCGGCACGTAGAGCCAGCGGTCGTCGTTCGTCTTCGGGTCCGGGTGCTTCCAGACGAGGAAGGTCATCTTGTCCACGTCCGGCGGGCGGTGGAAGTACACGAAGAACCGCTGGTCGCCGGTGAACGTGTCCGCCTCGGCCTCCTCCGTCTCGGCTTCGCCCTCGGGCCAGTCGCGGCGGAGGATCGTCAGCTCGCGCGTCCGCTTGTTGCCCTTCTCGTCGAAGATGCTCATCGTCGCGCGGGCCTTGCCGTTCTCGCCCTGGTAGTAGGCGACGCGGTTCGACTTCCTGATGATCTCGCCGACGTCGGGCATCTCCTCGGCCGGCTTGTCGCCCTCGGCGTCTTGCGCCGTCAGGGGGGGCGCCCATGCGAGCACTAACGCCGCCGTCAGCGCGAGCAGGCCCGTACCAATCGCCTTGCCGTTTCGTGCAATCCGTGTGATTTGCCGACTATTCGCTGTTTGCCGTTCCATCTGTAGACTCCTCATTGCTGGCGGCCGGCGGGGCGTCCGTGCGGCACTTGCCCAGTCGCGAGGACAGGCAGCAGCCCAGCGCCATCGCGCCGATGATGCCGGCCGCGACCAGGACCGCCACGTTCCAGCCGAGTTCCATGTACGTATTCACGTTGACGATTACCAGCAGCGCCAGCGCCGCCCCGGCCGCGACGCACGTGCCGCAGTTACAGGCGATCCGCTTGCCCCGCGTGCCGGGGAACAGCCACCGCTCCAACAGGCGGATCAGCGCCGGCAGGATCAGCAGCGTCGCCAGCCCCGAGACCAGCAGGATCGTCGCCAGCAGCACGCCGACCGTCTTGTAGGGCATCAGCGGGGCCAGCAGCAGCGGCAGAAAGCCCGCGGCGATGACGATGATGTTCCGGCTGATCGCCCGTGCCGGCTCGCCGAAGACCTTCGGCGCGGTCTGCTTCCACGAGCCCGTCTCCGCGAACATGACCCGCCCGCGGGCGAGGAAGTGGATCGCGAAGTCCACCGCCAGCCCGAGCGTCAAGCTCGACAGCACCGCCACAGGCATATCATAGTCCTTGCCGATCAGCCCGACCGCCCCATAGATCGCCGCGATCGTCACCGTCAGCGGGATCATGCTCAGAAGGCCCCACAGCGCCGAGCGGAACAGCAGCGTCATCAGCAGGAAGACCACCAGGAAGCTGCCGAGGAACGCGTCCAGCATGCCCCGGACCATCTTCTCCTGCCAGACAACGTTGATGTACGTCAGCCCGAACCACTTGTGCTCGATCCCGGCCGGGGGCGGGTTGTCCGCCACGTACTGACGCACGGCCTTCGCCACGCGGGACATGTCCTTGTTGTCGCCGCTGGTGAGCTGCACCCACAAGCTCGCCTGCCGGAAGCCGGGGTCGTAGACGGTCTCGTCCGGTTTGTCCACGAAGTGCCACAGGTCGCGGTAGCGGTGGCTCTGCTCGTACTGGATGAGCATCTGGCTGATGCCGCCGCGCGTGTCCGGGATGCGGTAGTCCTCCTGCCGGCCGGAGACGAAATCCCGGTGGACCGTGCGTACGATGTCCGCCACGGAGTTGCTCTTGCCCACGACGGGCTCGTCCGACTCGGCGAAGGTGACGCTTCGCAGATGCTCCTGGAGGTCGGCCATGTAGCGGAGCACCTCCGGCCGCTTGAACACGGCGCCCTCGGCGTTGTGGGCGTCGATCCGCTCCTGAAGGAAGGCCTGCGCCTCCCGCCAGCCGGCGTCGGGCTCGGGCTGGGGCTCGGACGGTCCGCCGAAAGGGTCGGCCGGCGCCGCGCCTCCGCCGAAGGGGTCTTCCGGGGCGTTGCCTTCGGCGCCGGGTGTCTCAGCGGGCGCCTCGGCGCCCTCGCCGAGCTTGCCGGCGATGAACGCCTCCAACCCGGCCAGCAGGGCCCCGCGGCTGTCGACCTGTCCGGCCGTGCGGCGGGCCTGCTCCCCAAACGTGCGGAAGGCCTCGGCCACCGCGGGCTCCTCCTCCTCGGCCCGCTGGTCGGCGGCCCCGGCCAGCTCGCCCCCGGCCGTGTCGGGGTCGTACTCCATCTCCGGCGCCTGGAGCGCCAAATAGGCCATGTACGTGCCGCCGAAGTGGTCGTTCAGCACGCGGTCGGCCTCGCGGATGGGGTGGCTCTTCGTGAACCACTTGACCGGGTTGTCGTTGACCTCGATCTGCGAGATGCCGTAGCCGGCGATGACCAGCACGACGGCCGTCAGGGCCAGGATCGGCTTGGCCCGGCGGTAGGTGGCGCCGCCCATCCAGCGGAGGAAGCGGCTCAGGGTGCCGCCACCGGCCGGCTCTTGGGCCTCGTGGTCGTGCTTGGCGCCGAACGTCTCCAGCATCCGCGGCGGGATGAACATGACGAACGCCGGGATGAACGTCACCGTCAGCAGCCACGCCATCAGCACGCCAAGCGCCACGTAGATGCCGAAGACCTGCACCGGCGGAATCGGCGTCAGCGCCAGCGAAGCGAAGCCCGCCGCGGAGGTCAGCGAGGTGTAGAGCATCGGCGAGAACAGCGAGTCCATCACGCGACGCATCGTCTCGCGGCGGTCCCGCGTCTCCTGGTAGCGGTCGAAGAACTCGCTGAGGATGTGGATCGAGTCCAGCACCGCGATCGGCATGATGAAGATCGGGATCATGCTGCTCATGATGTGGACCGGGAAGCCCGACAGGACCAGCGCGCCCATCGTCAGGACCACGCTGACCAGCGCGACGATCATCGGAGAGACGATCAGGATCAGCTTCCGGAAGAACACGAGCATCAGAAGGAAGATCACCGCCATCGCCGACGGGGCGGAGATCGCCATCTGGATGAACATCTCCACGCCGAAGGTGTCCTCGGCCACGGGCAGACCGGTGATGTGGTACTCGGCCGTGGAGGCCTCGGCGCGCGATTCCGCCTTGCCTACGCGCTCGCCCAGGGCCTTGCCCAGATCCTGGGCCCCCGCCAAAGCGGCCACGGCTTCATCCTCGAGCGGCGTCCCCGGCTTGGGACCTCGCGCCAGAATCTCCGCCGATGTGTCCCGAATCCGCCGCGGCTCCGCTCCGAGTAGGTCCGGCAGCGACGTCAACTCGCCGGGAGCCCCCTCCACCGGCGCATGATGGGCGATCCGACGGCCGAGGCGCAGCAGAGCGGCCTGCGCCGGCTCCGCGCCGGCCGGCCAGTCGAGCTGCTTGATCTCGTGACGGACCTCGGCCCACATCTCGAGGATGGGCAGGCGGTCGTTCAGCCGCGTGTAGATCTTGTGGCTCAGGTCCTTGCGGCTGATGGGCAGGTAGATCGCCACCGCCTTGCCGTCCTCGCTGACCACCGTGTCGTGCAGGAACGGCACATTCAGTGCCGCGTCGCGGACCGCCTCCGCCTCTTCCTGCGTCTCGGGCGGCTCCGGCATGAGGTACGAGAAGTCGAGCGACCCCTCGACGTGCGCGACCTTGTCTACCGTGGACGGAGCGATCGCGTCCTTCTCGATCACGCCCTCGCCCTCCGGCTCGCCGATTCGGGCGCCGTTGAGCGTCACGGCGTATTCCGTCAGGGCGTACACCTTGCGGAGCGTCTCGGGGTTGAACGCCCCGGCCGGGTGATCGGGGTTCACCACGCCGACCACGATCATGTCGTGCAGGCCGAACTCCTCCTTCATGCGGTCGTGACGGACTCGCACCGGGTCATCGGCCGGAAGCATGTTCTCGGGGTCCGTGTCCACCCGGAGTTGGGGCAGGAAGCCGAACGTGTCGGGGAAGAGCGTCGGCAGTCCGGCCCCGGCCGCCACCGCCAGGGTGACAACGATCACCACAGCCGTCAGGGCCAGGTGGTGCGACGTGGCTGCATCCGTGATTCGCCGTTTCATGTCCATGGCTTCCCCATGCTCGAGGGCGAACGTTCGCCCATGGGTATGCTAACGCTCCGACGGCTCGCCGGCATCCTCGCCGCAGGAACGGCGGATACAGTGAACAACCTGCACTATGTTCGGGTTGGCCAGCCGGTAGTAGGCGTGGGTGCCCTCGCGCCGCGCGGCCAGCACGCCGCGGTCGCGCATCAGACCGAGCTGCTGGCTCGTGATCGCCGGTTTGGCGCCCAAGGCCTCGACGATGTCGCCCACGGCCATCTCGCCTCCCTCGGCCCGCTCCAGCAGGTCGATGATCCGCAGCCGTACGGGGTGGGCTACCGCCTTCAGCGTCCGTGCGACCCGTTCCCAACTCGCTGTGGGGGCCGCCCGTTCTCGTTGTCCGGCTTGTGAGCTCATGACGGTACCTTCAACATGTTACTATATCTCATAATACTTATACAATCAAGTCGGGGGAACGGGAATCGTTGTGAAATGGGCGGGGCAAGCGGCCCGCGGCGAAGCGGGACGCTTCAGATCGCCGCGCGGCCTGAGATGGCCCTACAGCAATAGCAGCGGCAGCGCCGGAAGTGCCGGGCCGGCCGCGGGACGCGCGCCGTGCGCTGCCTCGACGGCTAGTGCATTGCCTTCAGCACGTCTCGCAAGCTGATCAGCCCGACCAGCTCGCCGTTGTCGTCCAGCACGGCCAGATGGCGGATGTGATGCTCGGCCATCTTCCGCCCGCACGCCTCCACTGAGTCCGACGGTCGGCAGGTGTGCAGCGGCGAGGTCATGATCTGCCCGACGTGGGAGCGATCCGCGTCTCGCCCCTCGGCCAGGACACGGCGGAGGAAGTCGCGCTCGGTGACAATGCCCAGTTCCTCGTCTTGGTCCTCGACCACCATCGCCCCGACGTTCGCCTGCGCCATCCGAGCCGCCGCGTCTCGCACGGTCTCGCCGGGCAACGCCGTGATTACATCCGAGCCCTTTCGGAGCAACACGTCTTCCACGGTCGCCATGGCCGACTCCTCTCTCCCCGCTCCGCTTGTCCGCGTCCATAGGAAGTGTACGTTGCCGACCGGCCGCCGGCCGAAGTTTCATCCCAGGGGCGGTCTTCACTCCCCAAGCGCCCTCACGCAACGCGTTCGGCCCCCGTCCGTCCATTGCGGAAGCCCAACAATGTGGATAACCGGCGGGGATATTCCCTAACATCCCGGTTCATATTGCCTTAACATTCCAGCCAATTGTGCAAACCTCTCGGCGGCTCCGGACCGCCTGCTTCCGAGGCGGCGCCGAGTCATCGCCCAACCTGTCGGGGTTAAAGGGTGACCGCAGCCCAATATATGGTATGTCCTTGTTATGTTAAGCTTAGATAAAGGCACCTGGATTGTGCATATGTTTTTTTCATCAAAGCGTTCACAAGGCATTATTGTGGTTCTGTTTATGTGAACCCCTCATAACGGCGCTTGCGCGCTCTGCTGAAACGATCAACAACTACTCACAGGGGCAGCGCCCAGTGCCCGGCCGCCCGAAGCCAAGGCCATCCAACGGCCCGTGCAGGCCCCCTCGGCCTGCCGGCAGCGGCTGCCGCTTGAACCCCATCCGGCCGATACATACACTGGACCGGCACCGGTCGCCGGGCCCTTAGCTCAGCGGTTAGAGCAGGGGACTCATAATCCCTTGGTCGTAGGTTCGAATCCTACAGGGCCCATCCGCCGTCGCTCGCCCTTGGGGGCGAGCTATGGCGGATGTCCGCCGAAGCCGAAGGCGAAGGCGGACCGGCCGCGACGATTGCCAGGGGAAGACGATGCGATACGTCTATCTGCTTGAGAGCATGCAAGACCCCGAGCAGCTTTACGTCGGATCCACCAACGACCTGACCCGCCGACTGGCAGAGCATAATAGTGGCAAGGGACGGCATACCAGCAAGTTCGCCCCGTGGAACTGCATCGTTGCCTTGCGATTTGCCGACGAAGCCAAAGCCAATGACTTCGAGCAGTATCTCAAGACCGGCTCCGGCCGGGCGTTCGCCAAGAGCCACTTCAGGTAGAGAACGTTTCGATCCGAGGCGTACAACCTCCAGTCCGCCGAAGGCGGACAGAGCAGGGGAGCAGTAGAAAGTGGAGCAGGAGAAGACTGCTCGGGATCTGCCGCTTCTGGATTGCACGACCATGGCACCGCTCTCCTGCGGTCTACTGCTCTGCTGATCTCCTTTCTGCCGTTCCGGTTTCCAGGGCTCAGTCACCTCACGTAGGCAGTTTCGATCCATGGAAAACAGCCTCCATCCGCCGTCGCTCACCACGGGTGAGGCACGCGGGATGCCCTGCGAGTCCTCGGCGAGACCCGGCAGAACCGGCGCGGGTCGGGGAGAGGGCTTCGGTCCCAGATGTACCGCATCCGGCTTACCTCAATTAGCGGCTTTACAGATTCGGCCTCTCCGGCCGATGTGCGCTCGGCCCCCGTGCCAGCCGTCTGATCTCTCGCCTATGCCTCACGGAGGCCTTGGGGTTTCGTCGAGCCCCACGACCATCGCGGGGTTGCGGCGGGCTTTCACGGGCGGTATTGGTCCGGCCCGAAGTCGGCCTCGTAGTACTCCGCGATGACACCGCCGGGGGGTGCGACCTCATCGAGGGCCTGTCGGTCCTCGTCGGTGACCTGCACGTCGAGCGTGCCCAGGTTGTCCTCGAGCTGCTCCAGGGTCCGCGGCCCGATGATGGGGCTCGTAACGCCGGGCTGATGCATGCACCAGGCCAGCGAGAGCTGCGTCACGGTGCAGCCCTTGGCTTCGGCCAGTTCCTCGACGCGCTCGACCACGTCGAAGGCCGCGTCGGTGAGCACCCCGTGCTTGTCCCGCTGGTGGCGGGCGCCCTCGGGCGGCTGCTGGCCGCGCTTGTACTTGCCGGTGAGGAACCCGCCGGCCAGCGGCGACCAGGGGATCAGCCCGAGCCCGAAGGTCTGCGCCATGGGGATCAGCTCGCGCTCGATGCGGCGGTCGAGCAGGTGGTAGGGCGGCTGCTCCGTGACGAAGCGGTTGAGCCCCAACTCCTTGGCCACCCAGAGGGACTCGACCACCTGCCACGCGGCGAAGGTGCTCGTGCCGACGTAGCGGACCTTGCCCGCGCGGATCAGGTCGTCGAGCGCCCGCAGCGTCTCGTCGATCGGGACGTCCGACTGCGGGCGGTGGATCTGGTACAGGTCGATCCAGTCCGTCCGGAGCCGCTTCAGCGACGCCTCGCACTGCTGCACGATGTGCCGGCGGTGATTGCCCTGCATATTCGGGTCGTCGTCGGCCATCGGGCCGTGGACCTTCGTTGCCAGCACGACGCCGTCGCGCTTGCCGTCTCGGCTGAGGGCCTTGCCCACGGCCTCCTCGCTGAGCCCGCGGTTGTAGACATTGGCCGTGTCTATGAAGTTGATGTCCGCGTCCAGCGTACGGTCGATGATTCGGATCGCGTCGGCCTCTTCCGTCCGCCGCCCGAAGTGCATGCACCCGAGGCACAGTGGGCTGACCTTCACGCCCGTTCGCCCGAGGTTCCGGTATTCCATGTCGTGTCTCCTTGGCCTGTCGCGCCGCGTCCCGACCGGCTCGGATGCGCCCGTGCCGGCGCGCCCCGCGCGCGGCGATAAACGAATGGTATGCGCCCGGGCCGTGGAGACCGTCTGGGTGGTGGGCCGGTTGCCCTCGGCGCGTCGCGGTACTATGTGCGCCCCCGGACGCTCAGAACCGGAAGCTGACGACGGCGCCGACGTACAGCCCGTCGTCGAGGTCGAGACGGTTCTGCCCTCGCTCGTCGAAGTCCTCGCCCTCGAACCACATGCGGTCGAAGGCCCAGCCGGCGGACAGGTCAAGCGTGAGGTCGTCGGTCAGGTTGATCTTCACGCCGCCGCCGAGCCGCTTCTCGTAGTGGTGGAGTCGGTCGTCGTCATCCGGGCGGTCGTAGCGGAAGAACTCGTCGTTGTCCCACTCGAACAGGCCGTAGATCTCGCAGTTGTCGACGACCTCGTAGCCGATGCGGGCATGGATGTTCCGCAGCAGCATGTATCGCCCGGTGATGGTGAGTTTGTCGGTCGGCCGCCACTGCACCGAAGAGACGGGCGCCCCGGCCAGGATGCTCAGCCGGTCGGTCGGCCGCCAGTGGTATGCCGCGCCCGGCAGGGGGATGTACTGCGCGAAGTCGCGCACGTTGCTGAAGGCCAGGAATACGAGGAAGGCGTTCCGCTCGCCGTGGGGGATGCGGACGAAGCCGCGGGCGGAAACGGAGACCTCGTCGCCGCTGTGGAACGGGTCGTCGGAGGGCGAGCCGACATAGGCGCCGGCGCCCCAGATCCAGTCGTTGTCGAGCTTGGTCCGGTAGCTCGCCCCGACCCGCACGTCGTGCAGGCAGGTCGGGAAGCCGTCGCCGGTGTCCGGCAGCACGGCGTCCGTGTCGATGTCCCAGCCGCCGTAGCCGGCCGAGAGGACCCACTCCTGCCGCTCGTCCTGGTAGACCGGGGCGTTGACGTCGAGCCGATACTGATCCATGCCGAGACCGCGATTCTGGTACTCCACGTCGCGGTCGCAGTGGCTGCGGAAGGAGTAGGTCAGTTCGGCCTTGCGGTGGCCCAGTCGCGGGTTGAGCCAACTGCGGGCGTCCTGGGCCGTGGCCGCGGCCGCCAGGCCGAGGAGGCATATGGCGGTGACGGTGGTATGGGCTGCCTTGCGATTCACGTGTTTGCCTTTCGGTGGGTCTGTGGAAGGCCCGGCGCGGGCACGCGCCGTGCAGATCGTTCGATCACTGCGGGATTATACCAGCGGGACAGCGCGACACAACCTATTCGGCGATCCGGCCGCGGGGGCCGACACGCTCCGTCTCCGGCCGCGAAGGCGAGGGCCCGCGGTCTCTCCGCCGGCCGAACGGCATCGTCAGCAGCCGCCGCAGGCGGTTGTCCCGGTCCGACAGGTAGCCGACCACGCCGATTCGCACCTTCCGTTGCGGCACATTGCGGATCAGCGTGCGGTGGAGCGCGTCCCACCAATGGAAGACCGTCGAGTAGTTCGCGTTGACCTCCTCCCGGACGACGGAGTGATGCACGCCGTGCATGCGGGGCGTGACGAACACGAGGCCGATTGCCCGCTCCAGGCGCACCGGCAGCCGGAGGTTGCTGTGGTGGAACATCGTTGCCGCCTGGAAGATCACCTCGTACGCGGCGTAGGTGAGCAGGGGCACGCCCAGCGCCGCCACCTGCACCGCGCGGAAGCCGGCGGAGTAGCCGATTTCCACGACGTGGAACCGGTTGCTGGTGGTCACGTCCATGTCCGGGTCGACATGATGCACGCTGTGGAATCGCCATAGCAGCCCGATCTCGTGGTTGATCCGGTGCCACCAGTAGAAGCTGAGGTCCATCAACAGGATGCCCGCGACGAGATTTCCGGCCGGTGGCAGCGGTAACCATTGCAGCAGGCCGAAGCCGCCTTGGTTCGCATGGCCGAGCACGTACACCGCGACCGGACGCACGAGAAATGCCCCGGCCGCAAAGGCCAGGGCGGTCATGACAAGGTTGACCAGCCACCGTCCGGACGTGCGCCGGGTCCGCCGCCGAAGCGGGGAGATTCGCTCCATCGCAAGCAGCGCGGCGAACACGGCCGCCAGTCCCGCCAGGGCGATCAGTCGCATCGTGGGCGTCCTTGGCTCGCGAGTTCCGCTTCCGTCCGGCCGAACGGGAACCGCGCCGCCGGCTCCCAGGGTCCGCCTCGATAGTGCCAGAGCAGCAATCCCACGCCCCATCCGACCCGCGGCGTCCACATTGAGCTCAGCGACTCGTAAAGACGACGGGCCGCCGACGGCTCGGCCTTGTTCTGGATGGTGGCGTGCGGCCGATACCGCTGACGGTCCTGCGGGCTGAGCCGGTCGGCCCATCGGGCGGCGAGATCCCGCCGCAGGACGAGCAGCGGGGGACACGCCAGATCAATGGCCACACCTCTGCCGAGGAAGCGGGGCCCGGCCAGGCGAAGCTCCAGAGCCCCGGCCTCCGAGCATCTTTCGGACAGGACGGCCGCGATATCCTCTCTCTCCGAACCGGGCAAGGCGTGGAATAGCGTCACGTGGGCCGGCACGATGTTGCGTTCGGGCGGGAAGTGCGCCCGTCGCAGGCCATCCAGGCAAGCGAAGGAATCGGGGTCCAATTCAAGCGTGAGGATCAGGGTCGGATGCATCTGTCACATCTTAGGCGGAGCCCCGCTCGCAGGGGGCAGCACTTGGCCGGGAGCTGGTGTCTCCCGGTCTCGCGCCGCCGATCCGGGCGTTGGAATCGACCGGTCCGCACGCTATTGTGCTGGCGGGAGGTCATCCGCATGGCGTGTGAGCCCGGCAAACCGGAACGCGACAACCTGCGCAAGCTGCTGGACATTGCCCGAGACGAGGACCTCGGGCCTGGCGATGTGACCGGCGCGGTGTTGCCCAAGGGCGCCTCGGCCCGCGCCGAGTTCGTCGCGCGGCACGAGATGGTCCTGTGCGGCGGGGCGTTGCTGGTCGAGATCGCCACGGCGTACAGCGCCTCGGTGACGGTCGAGCCACAGGCGGAGGAGGGCGGCACGGCCGGGGAGGGCGACGTACTGGCCGTCTGCCAGGGCCCGGGCCGAGCGCTGCTGGCGATGGAGCGGGTGGCGCTGAACTTCCTCCAGCGGCTCACGGGCATCGCCACGCTCACCCGGCAATACGTCGAGGCCGTGGAAGGCACGGGCGCCGTCATCTGTGACACCCGCAAGACGACCCCCGGCTGGCGGACGCTGGAGAAGTACGCCGTCCGTTGCGGCGGCGGCCGCAACCACCGGATGGGGCTCTACGACGCCGTGCTCGTCAAGGACAATCACCTGGCGATGCTGGCCGCGGCCGATCCGGACATGACGCTTTCCCGACTGAGTGACCGGCTGACCGAGGCGCGGAGCCGGCTGGGCGAGGGTGGCTTCATCGAGGTCGAGGTCGACACGCTCGAGCAGCTCCGCGAGGCGCTGGGCCTTCCGGTCGACGTGATCCTTCTGGACAACATGGGCCCGGATGAACTGCGGCAGGCGATGGAGATCCGTCGCCAAGCCGGTCGGGACGGCGACGTGGCGCTCGAGGCCTCCGGCCGCATCACGCTGGCCAACGTCCGGGCGGCGGCCGAGACGGGCGTGGACCGCATCGCCATCGGCGCGCTGACCCACTCTGCCCCGTCCGCGGACATTGCCCTCGAGCTGGCGATGTCCTGACCCGCCGCGCTCGCGTACCGCGCACAGTGCGACCCCACCAAGCCATCCTGGCGCTGCTGTACGACAGCCCCGGCCCGGTGCCCGCGGACGAGCTGGCCTCGGCGGCCGGCGTGTCGCGGGAGCGGCTCGCCACGGCGCTGGCGGAGTTGCGCCAGCGCGGGCACGAAGTCGTCGCCGAGCCCGGGCGGGGCCTGCGGCTGGTTCGTCCCGTCCGGCCGGACGCGACGCTCATCGAGCGTGGGCTGGACACCCGTCGCGTCGGACGGCACGTGATCTGCTTCGCTGAGGTCGGCTCGACCAACGACGTGGCGTGGGACTCGCTCCGCCAACCGGAAGCCGACGGGCTCGTCGTTCTGGCTGAGCGCCAGCGGGCCGGGCGAGGCCGGCTGGGGCGCGAGTGGCTCAGCCCGGCGGGGGCGAACCTGCTGATGAGCGTGCTGCTGTGCGAGGCGGGGGCCGGCAGGCATCACGCGCTGACCGTCGCCTCCGGGTTGGCCGTCGCCGAGGGCGTCGAGGCGGCCTGCGGCGTGCGCTGCGGACTGAAGTGGCCGAACGACGTGCAACTCGACGGTCGGAAGCTGGCGGGCGTGTTGGTGGAAGCCCGGCAGCCCGCCGGCGCGTGCGAGCGGGCTTTCGTGATCGGGGTCGGCGTCAACGCCAACGCTGCTCCGCCGGACGACGCGGTCGACGTGCCGGCCGCCTGCTTGGCGACGGCCGTGGGCCATCCCGTCGAGCGGATCGAGCTGGCGCGGGCGATCCTTCGCAAGCTGGACGCATGGACGGGGGAACTGTCCGAAGGGCGGCTCGAAGCGCTGCACGCGCGCTGGCTGGCCCGCTGCGAGATGCTCAATGCCCGGGTGCGCGTGGGCTTCGGCGGGCGGGAGCACGTCGGCCTCGTGGTGGACATCGACCCGACGGCGGGCCTCGTTCTCCGCGGCGACGACGGGCGGAACGTGCACATCCCGGCCGCGGGTGCTACGCTATTGCCCTGAACGGTCCGGGGCGACCGCAGGGAAGCGAGCATGAAGCCCGGCGCGATCGACAGGTTGCTGGCGGTGGGGCTGATTGGGGCCCTCGTGCTGTGGGGGGCGTGCCTGGCCGTGTTGTGGGCGGACGTGACGGCCGTGGGGACGCTGACGCTTCTGCCGGCGCTGGCGGGCGTCTTCGCGGCGGCGGCCGTCGTGGCACCGCTGCCGTGGCGGCTGGCGTTGGCACTTCAGGCGATTCTGATTCGGTTGCGGGTGCTGGACGTTCGCGCGATCGAGCTGGTCACGTCCGGCCCGACGGCGCCGCGGGACGTCCGCCGGGCGGCCCGGCTGCTGGGGGGCGGCGCGGCCTTGGCGGCACTGTGCGCCGGCGCGAGCACGCTGCTGCTGTGGCCGGGCCGGGAGGCGGCGGCCTGGCTGGCCGGCAACACGGCGCTGACCGCGGGCGGCGAGGCGGTTCTGGCCGGCGCGCTGGTCGGCGCGGGCCTGTTGCCCTTCGCCCTGGGCGTGTGCGTGGTCTTGCTGCTGACCGCGGCGGTGCGCAGTGGCGGCGGACGCGACGCCTTCGCCGGGCCGTGGCGGGACTGGCTGTTCGGCGCGGCGGGCGGGCTGGCGGCGTTCTCGGTTCTGATCGGGGCCGGCGCCACGCTGCTCGGCCTGTGCGGGGCGGCGGGCGGCGCGACTCTTGTGGCGGCGCTGGGGTGGCTGGTCCGGCGCGATCTCGGCTCCGCGCCGCGGCGCGCCGTGCCGGCCGTGCGGCGACACGCGGCCGGGCCCACGTTGTCCGTCGCGGTTGCCTGGGCGGTCGTCGGACTCGCCGCGGCCGTGCAGTGCCGCATGCTGACGGACCTTGCGGCCCTTCCCTTGCCGTTGCGGGCGGCGTGGCTGGCGGCTGGGCTCGGGCTGATCGGGGCGTTCGCCGGCGCGCTGGACCGCCGCTCTCGCCCGCCTTCGCGTGCGGCCGGCGGCGTGGCGGCCATCGGCGCGATCAGCGCGCTGGTGGGTCAGGCGGCGCTGGTCGTGACGGCGGCGCGCATGGGGCCGGAACGCACGGGAGGCGCCGCGGCGCTGGCGGCGCTGGCGCTGCTGACGCAGGTGCCGCTCTGTGCGTGTGTTGCCAGCGTGCTGGTCCGGGGCCGGGCGGGCTTTGCCCGCTCGGGCGGACGGGCGCACGTCTATCTGGCGGCCGCCGGGGCGGGGCTCGCGGCCGGGCTGGTCGCGGCCGTGTGCGTCGGGTGGTCCGGTCGGGCGGTGCTGTTGCTGCCCTTCGGGGCGGCGCTGCTGACGACCGGCGCGGCGCTGCGGGGCATTCTCGACGCTCGCACGCGGGGAGAGCCCGCTCGCTGGGCGGCTTGCACGATGCTGGCCCTGGTCGGCTTCGCGGCGCTGGGCTGGGGCGCTGTCGGCGGGCGGATGATGCCGCTTCGACGAATTCGCCCCGGCGTCGGGCTGACGTTGCAGGTCGGCCCGCCCCTCGGTCTGCTGCCGCGTCCGGCGGGCGAGCCGACCGAGCAGATCGCCAAGACGGCGGACGCCGTTGCCTCGGCCGGGCGCGGTCAATGGTGCGTGGTGGCGACGCTACCGGCGGACGTGCCGCCCGAGCTGCTCGCATCGGCGGGGGAGGTCCGGGCGTATGACCCGGGCCTGCCCGAGCTGCCGCGGGCGGAGGGGCTCGGCCTGCCGGCCGGCGCGGCCCGCTTCGACGGCTTGCTGCTGGCCCCCCCGCCGGCTCGCCACCCGGATTTCCATCGCTGGTGCAACGTGGGTCGGCTTCGCTCGGCCGCGGGGCGAGTCCACCGGGGCGCGCCGCTGCTGCTGCGGGTCCGCGCCCCGGAGGGGGCGCTGCCGGCACTGGCGTGGACCTTCCGGGAGGCAGTCGGCTCAGGCCGGATGCTGGCGGCGGAGGCCGGGGGACAGCTCGACGTGCTGCTGGTCGGCCCGCGGGCGGCGGCCGCGGGCACGCCGGCGGCGTACGGCACGGATTTGGACGAGATCTGCGAGAATTGGCCCGACGCCCGCCCCGTCCGGGCGGGGGCGCCCGCCACGTGGCGGCTGCGGTCCGACGGACGGTAGGGAACCTACTGCTCTTCCGGCTCGTCGTCCTCGGATGCCTCCTCGGAAGCCCGTTCCTCGGGACGACGCCCGGCGCGGAGCATCTCGAGCGGCCCGTCGAGCTTCTCGGCCGCCCGCCCCATACGGGCGCGTTCATGTTCGTCGATGGCCTCGGCCTCGGACAGCATCGCCAGCCGCGCCTGGGCCCGCAGAATTCGCGCCACGAGCGTCAGGCGGTGCTTCAGCGGCAGCGCCATGGCCCGCTGGCGGGTGAGCTTGGCCAACGCCTCGATGAGCTTGCCCAGCCCGTGCCGCACGTGGGCGGCCTGGCGCAGGACGACGGCCTGCCGCAGCTCGGCCGGCACGGCCTCTGCGTCGGCCCAGCCGGTGCCCCGGCAGAACTGGCAGGGCGCGAGCCCATGTCCGTCGCAGGTGGGACAGGCCCGGCCCTCCTCGATCTCGCCGGTGCCGTCGCACGCGTCGCACAACCGGACGCCCCCGGAACACATGTAGCAGGATTGATGAGCGAAGGCATCCAGAACGGCGCTGACGCCGTGCTTGCCCATGGTGCCCTCGATGCGGTCCAGCAACTCTCGCAGCTTCATGCCCTGCCCGGCCCGGCACAACTCGCCGTAAGCGCGAACGACACCGTCCGGGTCGTTCTGCTGCACCGAGCGCTTCAGGTTGTCCAAGGCGTCGGCCAGGGGGCCGGACGCGTCGGATTCGGGCGAGGCGGCGGGGACGTTCATCGGGGCCTCTCCAGGCGTCTGGGTGGCGAATTGCTGGGTCTGAGCGGGCATGGCAGTCGCGTCCTCAAGGGCTGCCGGCGCAGAACACACACGCCGACCGGCTTGGCAACAAGAAAACCGCCGGGCGTCGGAGACACGACCGCTGGCCGAGCCCGCGCCCATGGGGATATGAAGTAAGAATGAGTCCTGCCATGACGCGGCGCGGTACCGGCCGAACCGCAACTTGTTCCACACCTGTATGATATCTCGCGTAGATCCGGCGGGCAAGGGCAAACGCGGGCGAGACGCAAAAACCGCGCCGAGCCGGAAAGGATCGCGGGAAATCCGGGAACCGTTGGGCAGGTATCGGCGTCATAAGCAGGGACATCGGTTGCTGCGCAAGGCCCGTGTTGCTAGAGTAGATGCATTGGCATCGGCCGTTCAGGGGCTACCGCTGAAAAGCAGGATCACACAATCTCTTCGGCACGGGGCTCGCGCTGTCCACGGCGCGGCGGGGGCGCTTCGCGTCCCGGCGCTGGGCCTGCTCCTGGCAGTGATATGTCTGTATGCCTGGGCTCCCCACGCCGCTGGGAGGAAAATTATAGTGGGCCCGGGGCCGGTCCCCGGCTCGACCGTTCGGGGTGAGGGCGGCGAAGAATTCGCCGTGCTGGTCGAGACGGAGGAGGACTGGTCCGAATTCTTCGAGACCGCCATCGAGCTGATGGAAGGCGGACAGCACGAGCGGGCCGTGCGGATCCTCCAGGCGATGACCGAGCGGTCCGAGGGCGGCTTCGTCCAGGCGGAGGGACGGCGGTACGTCGGGCTGGCCGAGCGCGCGGCGGAGATTCTCGACAAGCTACCTACGGCCGGCAGGCGGCTCTACCGCGGTTTGTACGACGGGCAGGCCGAGCATCTCTACGAGCAATCGCTTCGCACCGGCCGAACCGGGCCGCTGCACCGGATCGTCAACCAGTTCTCGCACACGAGCTATGGGGCGAAGGCGTACGTACGGCTCGGGTCGCTGTATTTCGACCGCGGGCGGTTTGCCGAGGCCGCCCGGTCGTGGCGGGCCGCGCTGGCCCGGCCGGACGCCCCGAGCCCAGCGCCGGCGCTGCTGGCTCGCGTGGCCGCGGCGCTGCATCTCGCGGGAGACCGCGAAGCCGCACAGGCCGCCCTGGCGCGGCTTGAGAAGGACCATCCCGACGCGACCGGGCCCATCGCCGGCGAGGAGCGCGATCTGGCCGCCCATGTTCGGGAGGTCTTCCAGGCCCCCGCGCCGAAGCGGCGCCGCGTGCTGGACGACTGGCCGGGCGTCGGCGGCTTGGCCGACGGCCAGGGCGTCATGAGCGGCGGCGATATCATCCTGTCGCCCAAGTGGGTGCGCCCCAAGCACGCGGCCCGGCCGACTTCCGCGTCGCTCATGGCCGCACACGAGCTTCGCATCGCGCGCGCTCGCGGGCAGTGGGTGGTCACGCACGTCCGCGGGGGCAAGGTTTCGGCCGATGTGATGGTCCAAGGTCGTCGCCAGTCCTCGGTCGATCTGTCCGCCCGCGTCCATCCGTTGATCGTGGACGGGGGGGTGATCTACCGAACGGACGACGGCGTGCAGGCCCGCGACCTGCTGACGGGCGAATCGTTGTGGCAGGCCCACGGGCTTCCCCTGCACCGGAAGTTCCAGTTGAACGTGAACGGGCTGCCGGGCTCCATGGGTGACGCCGGGCTGTATCAGATCACGGCCGGGGGCGGCAAGGTCTTCGTTCGGTATGGCTTCGTGTCCCGGCAGAACACGACGCACATGCTCAGGGGAGGCATAGGGTGGGGGGGGCCGGTGCCGCCGCCCGGCGACAGTGTGGAGCCGGCGCACGCCGACCGCGGCCCGGAGCTGGTCGCACTGGGCGTCTCGGATGGCGGATACGCCTGGGGCCCCATCGGCAACGGCAACGGCGACGACGAGGTCATCCGCGCCGGCGTGTTCGTTTCGCCGCCGACCTACCATCAGGGGCGGCTGTACATCGTGTCGCTGCATCTGGAGCGATTCCATCTGATCTGCCTGGATGCCCGCAACGGGGAGCTGCTCTGGCGCCGCCCGGTGTGCCACGCCCCGGCGATCGGCCATCCGCACGCCCACATGGACCCCACGATGTTGTTGGCCCGCGTGAGTCCCCCGGCCGTCAGCGACGGGCGTGTCTTCGTCGTGACCAATGCCGGCATTGCCGCGGCCCTGGACGCCGAGACGGGCCAGCCCCTGTGGGCGCATCATTACCCCAGCGGAGCCAACTTACCACTCAACATGCGTGGCACGCACATCCCCTCGGGGTCGCTTTCGCGGCCGGTGAATCCGCTGGTCGTCTGCGGAGACCGGCTCATCTGCCTGCCGACGGACAGCGAGAATCTGCTGGCTTACTCGGTAGCCGACGGGCAGTTGCGGTGGTCCGTTCCCCGCGAGGTGCAGACGCAACTCAGCGCTATCGGCCCGGACCGGGTGCTGCTGTCCTCGCCGGGCCTTCTCGTCAAGTCGACGGCCGACGGAGATACCCGGATTCGCCACCCGGATTCGCTGGGCGTTCACGGGCGCCCGGCCGTGCTGACCGACCGCGTCCTGGCCAGCGTCCGCGGCGAGTTGATCTCGCTCCATCTGGACACGAAGCAGATCAGCCGTCGTGGGTTGACCTCCGCCGATGGGCTGCTCGGCAACCTCGCAAGCTGCGAGCGGGCGCTGGTGGCGGCCAATGCCGCGGGCGTCTGCGCCTATTTCAGCTTCGAGGACATCCGCAACGGGCTGGTCGAGCGGATGGAGACCGCCGAGCCGCGGGAGCGGGCGCGGCTCTGTCTGACGCTGGGCCAGGTGGCCTTCAATGCCGGCGGAATGGAGATGGCTGCCGAGAACTTCGAGCGGGCCGGCAAGCTGGCGCGCGAGCTGGAGCTGCCCGTGCTGGCGGGCCACGCGCGGAGCTGGGGCTACCGCACGGCGGTGGCGATGGCCAACCGGGCGGGCGAGCCCGGGCGGATGGTCGAGCGCTTCGAGCAGGTCATGGAGCTGGCCGCCACGAGGCAGGAGAAGGCCCACACGCTGTTGCGGCTGGCCAAGAGTCGCGAGAACGCCGGAGAGTTGGCCGCGGCGGCCGAGCTGATCGAGAAGCTCCGCGAGGAGTACGGCGACGAGGAGATCGTCGACGTGGGCGTCGGCCCGTCGGCCGAGGACAAGGACCGGCTGGGAAAGGACGATGTGACGAACAAGGCCGCCGACCTGGCCCACCGGTTCCTGCGGCGGCTGATCGAGCGGCACGGGCGGGAGTTCTACGAGGCCGTCGAGAAGCGCGCGGCCGAGGCGCTCGCGGCGGCCCGAAAGTCGGGCGAGCCGAGCGAACTGACGGCCGTGCGCGACCGCTGGCCGAACAGCCGGGCGGCGAGCGGCGCCTTGTACGCGGCGGCCGAGATTCACTACGAGCGCGGCCGCGAGCAGGACGATGCCGAAGGCCGCGAGCACATGAAGGCGGCCAGGGACCTGCTCTCGAAGCTGTGCCGTGCGGACGATCCGGAGATGCGGCTGTCGGCGGGGACGGTGCTGGCCGTGATCTACCAGCGGGAAGGGCACGTGAACCTCGCCGCCGACCGCCGCCGTGCCGTCGAGGCCGACCCGGACTACGACGCCTCGCTGAAGGTCGAGTTCGCGGACATCGCCGGCCCGGCGGGGGAACTGCTCCGCTCGCTGGAGCATGAGCCGGACGAGCCGCCGGAGGCGGCGCGGACGCTGGGCGGCCTGCCGCTGGCGGAGGCGTGGTCGATCGGTCCGGAGGCGGTTCTCGCGCGGAACCAGGACGGCCGAGCGGTGCGGGTGGGTGAGCGGGTCGTCGTGCTGCTCGGAAATGAAGTGCTGCTGCTCGACCCGTCCGCCTCCGATGCGGACGCGGCCGTGGTGTGGCGGGCGCGGGGCCCGGGAGGGCCGGGCCGATTGCGGGACATCGTGTGGGGGCGTCGGGTGGTGTTCGGCTTTTCGAACGACCTGGTGGTGGTCGCGGCACCCGGCATGGCTTACGGGTTCGAGGCCGCTACGGGCAATCGGCTATGGCGGCAGAAAGTGGGTCCAGAGCTCGGGCTGGATCCTGTGCGCTCGCTGACGGTGGACGCGGGTCTGCTGCTGGCGGGCGGTAACAAGGGAGAGCTGGGGGCGATGGACACGGCCACGGGCGAAGTGCTGCCGTGGCGGGCCCGGAACCCGGGCGAGCGGATTCGATTCCGCTCGGTGCAGGCCGCCGCGGGCGTAGCTGTGGTGGAATTCGTCCGCCGCGAGGAAGACCCCGACGCCGAGATTGGCGTGTTTGACCTGGCCTCGGGCAAGCTGCTGTCCGGTTGGCTGGGGCGCCGGCTGGGTTGGGCGCACCTGACGGATGACGGCACGCTCGCCCTGATGCTGGACGGCGAGTTGTCGGTGCGGGAGGTCGGGATGGACGGCGATTCCCCGTCGGTCGGTGAGCCGATCTGGGTACGAGAGGTCGGCGGGCCGGGCCGGCTCGTCGCGGCCGAGGGCGGCTGCTTCGCGGTCCGGACGGACCGCGGCTTGGAGGTGTTCTCCGTTTCCGGAGGGGCCGCGCCGGAGATACGTATTCCCTCCGGGTCCGACTCCTGCGAGTTGGCGGGCCGGTGCGTGTACACGGGCAGCCGTGCCGCGGCCAGTTCCGCGGGCGCCGCCCGGCTGGACGCCGTACGCGTGGACGGCCTCGCGGATGACTGGGCGGATGTGGGATTGCGCATCGACGATCTGCGGGGCGACGGGGAGCGGGCCGCCGAAGATGTATCGAGCGTTTTCCGCATCGCGTGGACCGAGAAGGGCCTGCTGGTGCTGGCCGACGTGCGGGACGATCACGTCTACCGGGACGCGCGCGTGCGCAACTTATACGACACGGACAGCATCGAGGTCTTCGTCCGCAAGGAGGTGGGCGCCGCCGAGGCGTTCCAGGTCGTCGCAGCGCCGTGCGGCGGGGACGTGCCGCCCCCGAAGGGGGGAGGCGGAAGCAGGGTTTCCGCCACGCCCGGCGGGCTCGCGGTCGACTGCTTCCGTCCGGGCCGGTTGGCCTTCGGCCTGGCGGCGCCGCCGCCCCCCGTGCACTGCGCCGCCGTCGCGCGTGGCGACGGCTATTCGATCGAGTTGATGATCCCCTGGTCGGCGCTCGACATCGAGCCGTCGGCCGGAACTCGCCTGGCGATGCAACTCTACGTCAACGATCTGGATCGCGGCGAGAGCAAGGCCCGCTTATCGTGGCACCCGAGCCGGCAAGCCCACGTCGACCCCGACGCCTGCAAACCGGTGGACCTGCTCGGGAAGGCGGTCGTCGCAGGTCACCCGGTCCTGCAAGGTTGGTCGCCGCTGTCCCGGCGGCCGGACTGGTCCGCCCCGTTGCGCCCAGGCGAGTCCATGCAGTCGTGCGCCGCGTTGGGCTCGCATGTGGTCGTCGCCTTGAGCGGCTCGACGCGGGACGCGGTTTGCATCCTGGACGCGGAGACCGGTGAGGAGCTTCAGTCCCTCGCCGCGGAGCCGCCGCGTTGGCCCGTGGGTCGGCCGGTCGTGGCGGCCGGGCGGCTGCTGGTGGAAACACGAAAGGGAGTGACGGTTTATGCCCCGAAGGACTAGCCCGAAGAGTCGGTTTGTCATCGCGGCTGCGGCGGCGGCCATGCTTGTTGTGGCGCTGCATGCCCCGAGCGGCCCCGAGCGCACCCGGGCCCAGGACATGGGCGGCGTGGACGGTCCGCTGCCGGAGATGATGGACCGCCGCACGGTCGACGCGATCGAGCGCGGCATGCAGTACCTCTCCCGCGTGCAGGACCGGTCCGGGCAGTGGATGAGCCACGGCCGTTACGGCAGCTACCCCGGCTCGATGACCGCGCTGGCGGGGCTGGCGATGATGGCCGGCGGCTCGACCCCGGAGGAGGGCCCGTACAGCAAGGAGGTCGAGCGGGCGATGAACTACCTGCTGAAGTCCACGCAGGAGCACGACGACGCCCTGCTGATCGGCTCATCCGGCGGCGGGCGGAGCATGTACGGGCACGGCTTTTCCATGCTGTTCCTCGCCCAGTGCTACGGCATGCAGTCGGACGAGGAGAAGGGCGAGCAGCTTCGCGACGTCCTCACCCAGGGCGCGGAGTTGACCTCGCGGTCCCAGTCCGACCTCGGTGCCGAGCACGGGCACGCCGGCGGATGGTACTACACGCCCGGCAGCAACACCGACGAGGGCAGCGTGACCGTCACGCAGCTACAGGCCCTGCGGGCGTGCCGCAACGCGGGCATCAAGGTCAACAAGGAGACCATTGCCCGGGCCGTCCGCTACCTCAAACACTGCCAGCAGGCCGACGGCGGCATCTGCTACTCGGCCAGCAGCCGGGGCTCGTCTCGCCCGGCCATCTCGGCCGCGGCCATCGCGTGCTTCTACGCCGCGGGCGTGTACGACCGCGAGGCCGGCGGCAGCGGCGACGAGGCCAAGATGGTCGAGCGGCTCGTGGACTACTGCCAGAGCCACATGCAGGTGGATGGCGGCATGGGCCACTACTTCTACGCGCACTACTACTACGCACAGGCCCTGTACCAGCGCGGCGGCGAGGATTGGGAGGCCTACTACCCCAAGATCCGCGACCGCCTGCTGGCCTCGCAGGCCCCGGACGGAAGCTGGAACGGCGACGGAACCGGCACGGTGTACGGCACGGCGCTGGCGCTGACGATCCTGCAGCTTCCCTATGGCTACCTCCCGATTTACGAGCGATGACATCGCACAGCGAAGGAGCAACCAAGTGACCGACGAACAGGCGGCGGCCAACACGCAAGGCCGGGACCTCGGCCGGGACGACATCCAGGCGGCCGAGCGGCTGACGCAGGCGTACCAGACGATCCGCGACGAGATGGGCAAAGCCATCGTCGGGCAGGGCGACGTGCTGGAGCAACTCCTCACGTGCATCTTCGCCCGCGGGCACGCGATCCTCGAGGGCGTGCCGGGCCTGGCCAAGACTCTGATGGTCTCGTCCCTCAGCCAGTGCCTGGACCTCGACTTCGCGAGGATCCAGTTCACGCCGGACCTGATGCCCTCGGACATCACCGGAACCGAGGTCATCCAGGAGGACCGCTCGACGGGCCACCGCGAGTTCAAGTTCCTCCAAGGCCCGATTTTCAACAACATCATCCTCGCCGACGAGATCAACCGAACGCCCCCCAAGACGCAGGCCGCGCTGCTGGAAGCGATGCAGGAGCGGCAGGTGTCCGTCGGCGGCACGCGCATGCCGATGAAGGACCCGTTCTTCGTGCTGGCCACGCAGAACCCCATCGAGCAGGAGGGGACCTACCCGCTGCCCGAGGCCCAGCAGGACCGGTTCATGTACAAGATCTTCGTGGACTACCCGAACTGGGACGAGGAGTTCGAGGTCGTCCGGCTGACCACGGCGGTGGGCCAGCCGAAGCTGGATCCGGTGTTGACCGGCGAGGAGATCATCCAGCTCCAGGAGATCATCCGCCGCGTGCCCGCCGCCGATCACATCATCCGATACGTGATGCGGCTGGTGCGGGCGACGCGCATCCGCGAGGCCGCCCACGGCGTGCAGCTCCCGGACGTGGTGCGGAACTACGTCAGTTGGGGCGCCGGGCCGCGGGCCTGCCAGTACCTCATCCTCGCCGGCAAGGTCCGGGCCGTGCTGCACGGGCGGTTCCACGTGTCGACGGAGGACATCCAGGCGGCCGCCAAGCCGGTCCTGCGGCATCGGATCGTCACGAACTTCAACGCCGACGCCGAGGGCTACGACAGCGACCGCATCGTCGCCCGCCTGCTGGAGGTAGTTCCCGCCCAGGACTCGGCCGTGGCGTCGCACCCGGCGACCGCCAAGGCCGTGGCCGCGCCGCCGTCGGAGGCGCCGCCGGCCCCGCCGGCGTAGCGAGGGGGCACGCATTCGTGGCAGGGACGGTTCGCGCGCCGCGCTGACCTCCCGTTGAGGAGACAGAGTCGCCCATGGCTCAAGCCGCAGCATCGGAACTGACGAAGTACCTGGACCCGCGGGTCCTGGCGAAGATCACGCGCCTGGACCTCCAGGCCCGGCTCGTCGTCGAGGGCTTCGTGGCCGGCATGCACCGCAGCCCGTTCCACGGGTTCAGCGTGGAGTTCGCCAGCCACCGCGAGTACGTGCCCGGCGACGACATCAAGCACATCGACTGGAAGGTCCAGGCCAAGACGGACCGCTTCTACATCAAGCAGTACGAGGAGGAGACGAACCTCAAGGCGACCTTCCTGCTCGACGCCAGCGAGAGCATGCGGTATCCGTCGGAGGCCGAGGCCCGCGCGGCCGGGCGGATGACGAAATACGGCTACGCCGGCGCGGTCGCCGCGTCGCTGGCATTCATGCTCCTCCAGCAGCAGGACGCCGTGGGCCTGGCCGTGTTCGACGACCAACTCCGCAACCACCTGACCCCCTCGGCCAGCCCGAACCACATCAAGTCGTTCGTGCACGCCGTGGACATCAACGAGCCGCGGGCCAAGACCTCGCTGGAGGGCATCTGCCACTCCGTGGCGGAGAAGATCCCCCGCCGCGGCTTGGTGTGCGTGGTGAGCGATCTGTTCGTGGACGTCGAGGGGCTCATCCGCGGCTTGCAGCACTTCCGCCACTACGACCACGAGGTGATGGTGCTGCACGTGATGGACCACGACGAGCTGCAGTTCCCCTTCGAGGGCAACACGATGTTCCGCGGCCTGGAGGAGATGGGCAAGCTGACCGTCCGCCCTCGGGCCCTCCGCAAGGGCTACCTGGAGGCGGTCAACCGCTTCTGCCGGGACGTGAAACGCCGGTGCGTCGCCGGCCGGATCGACTACAAGCTGATCTCCACGAGCGACTACCTGGACGCGGCGCTGTGCGCGTTCCTGGCGGCCCGCGCCGCGGCCGCTCGCAAGGCCAGCGCGAAGAGATAGCACGAATGCAGGGAATGCATGGGATGTCACGGAAGCGGGCGATACGGAGCCGTGCCACGTGGCCGGTGTCCGCTGGATTCCCCCCATTCCCCGAAGGTTGTGTGAGACAAGGGCGAGACGAATGCCGTTTGTGCATCCGGTGATATTCTGGTCCGGCCTCGGCGCGGTCTCCGTGCCGGTCATCATTCACATCCTCAACCGCACGCGGTTCCGCATGCGGGATTGGGCAGCCATGCGCTTCCTGTACGAGGCGATGAAGCGCAACCGCCGCCGCCTTCAGATCGAGGAACTGATCCTGCTGGCGCTGCGGATGCTCGTCATCGTGGCCCTCGCGCTGGCCCTCGGGCGGCTGCTGGGTTGCCAATCGCTCGAGTCATGGCAGCTCGGCGGGGAGGGCCCGGAGACGGCCGTCTTCGTGGTGGACGACAGCTTCTCCATGGGCCAGCGGGCCGGCGACGGGACGCTGTTCGACGCGGCCGTCAACGAGATGACCGAGCAGATCCGCGGCATGCCGCCCGGCTCTCGCGTCGCGATCCTGCGTACGTGTGCCGGTGAGGACGCCGCCGATCCGCTGAGTGAGCTGCAAGAGATCGAAGACCCGGCCTCCGCGGCCGAGCACCTCCGCGCTGTGGGCGCCGCCCACGAGGTCGGGGACCTGGCCGCGGCGCTGGACGTCGCGCACAAGATGCTCAAGGGCACCTCGGGAACGCGTCGGCTGTACGTTCTGAGCGATTTCCGGCGCAAGGATCTGGCCCCGCCGGACCGGGCCGGACGCCTGCGCGAGCGGCTGAACGCGATCGCCGGCGAGGGCGTCGACGTGGTGATGGCCGACTACGGTCGGGAGGCCGAGGCCAATCTGACCGTCGAGCAGGTCGCTCCCGCCCGCCGGCGCGACAGCGCCGAGGACATCGCCGTGGTCGGCCAGCCGATCGAGGTCCGCGTGGTCGTGCGGAACCACGGACGCATGCCGAGCCCGCGGACCGAGGTCACACTGCTCGCGCGCCACGCGGACGAGCCGCCGCGCCCGGCCGCCGAGCCGCAGCAACTTGCTCCGCTGGAGCCGGGCGACGCCGCGGCCGTCGCCTTCGAGGTCAAGCCGACCCGCTCCGGGCCGATGGTCCTCCGCGCGAAGCTGCCGGAAGATGAACTGGAGCTGGACAACCAGGCCCGTCTCGTGATCGACGTAAGCGCGGCGATCCGTCTGCTCGTCGTCGACGACCGCCGCCGCCAGCCACGCCCGCGCGACCGGGCGAGCTTCTCCCTGCTGGAGGCCCTCAGCCCGGCCACGCAGGACACCGGGTTCGACTGCGACGTGGTCAGCTCGCAGGAGTTGGCGACCGTCGACTTCAGCGAGTACGACGCCGTGGCGCTGCTGGACGTGGCGTCCTTCCCCGCCTCGGCCGGCGAGAGCGAAGAAGACCGCGGCGAGATCACCTACCCGGCGCTGGAGGCCCTGGAGGAGTTCGTCCGGGGCGGGGGCGGCGTGGCGATCTTCATGGGCGACCGCGTCGCGCCGGGCTTCTACAACCGGCACATGTTCGACGGCGGGAGGGGCCTGCTGCCGCTGCCCATCCGCCCGCGACAGGGCGACCCCGACGACGAAACGTCCTACGTCCGCTTCACCATGCAGGAGACGCAGGCGGTCCGCACGGCCGCACCGTGGCTGCGGGAATGCTTCTTCCCCCTTGGCGACGAGATCGACCTGACCCAACTCGTGCGGGTGCGTGCGCACATCCCCGTGGACGTTCCCGAGACGGAGACGGGCGTGGGTGCGGCCGCCGACACGGTGATTCTGGCGCGCTTCACGGACCCGCGGAACTCGCCGGCCATCGCGCTCAAGCCGTTGGGCAGGGGCCGGGTTCTGACCTTCTTCACCTCGGCCGGGCGCGAGTGGACGGATTGGCCCGCCACCGGCGGCGACCACAGCTACGTGCCCGTGATGAACAAGACGTTCCAGTTCCTCGCCCGGCCCCGTGACGCGGGGCGCAACGCTCCCGTCGGCACGCCGATCGAGTACGACGTGCCGCGGCGGCGACGCAGGGCGGAGGCCGTCCTCACGCTCGTCAGCGATGCCCGCGAGCCGGAGCAGGCGACCTGGCGGGAAGCGCCGGAGAAGGTCAGCTTCGACGACCCCGACCGCGCCGGGACCTACGCCCTGGCCTTCCGGCTGGCCGGGCGCGAGCTGGGAACGGAGCTGTTCTCCCGCGATGTGAACCCCGCCGAGGGGGATCTGACGCCCGGCCGGCAGGAGGCCATCGCGCCGCTGATCAAGGGTGAGTACCTCTACACGGAGCGGGACGCGACGGCCGACGCCGAAGCGCTGCTCGTCGAGGAGAAGACCGAATACTGGATGTACGCCCTGGTGGCGATGCTGGGGCTCATGGCCGTGGAAACCGTGTTGGCGCGACGCTTCGGGCACTACGCCTGAGCGGCGCGAACGGAAGTGGCGAATGCAGAAGCTGATTCAATGGCTCTTTGATCTGGACCCGGACGAACTGGAGGCCAGCGAAAGCTGGTGGTTCGAGTTCGCGGCCGACTACGGCAACGGCGTGATCCTCGCGATGGTGGCGGGACTGGCCGTGCTCGGGTTCCTGGTGGTCCGCAGCTACCGGCGGGAGGGTCACGCGCCCGTGGCGATCAAGGCGATGCTGACGGCGTTGCGCCTGCTGGTCGTCGCGGCCGCGGTGGCGCTGCTGTTCCGCCCGGCGATCGTGCTGCGATTCGTCGAGAAGCGTTTCTCCACGGTCGCCGTCGTGATCGACGACAGTGCCTCGATGGAGGAGACGGACCGCTACGTCGGCTCCGACCTCGAGGGGGCCCCAGAGGAGTCGGTGGCCTTGGCGGAGATGCTGGGCGTGTCTCCGCGTGAACTGAATGAACTGCCCCGGATCGAGGCGGTCCGCAGGGCCCTGCTTCGCCGCGAGGGCGCGCTGGCCCGGCTCGCGGAGAATCAGGACGTGCTGCTGCTGCGCTTCGCCCCCGGCGGGCCCGGCGGCGCGGACTACGTCGAGGGCCTGGGCGTCATCCCCGCGGCCGCCCGCGAGGGCGACGGCGAGAAGGTGGACCTCTCCGCCCTGTCCGGAGCGATGGCGCCGCTGGCGGCCCAGGGCACCACCACGGACCTCGCGGCGGCCGTGCGCGGGGCGCTGGCCCGGTCCGCAGGGCGCCGGCTGTCCGGGATGGTGATCGTCTCGGACGGCCAGCCGACGGTGCAGGACCCGGCGCCGGGCCTGACGGCCGCACGGGAACTGGCGGCGGGCCGGCGCGTGCCGCTGTGCGCCGTGTGCGTGGGCCGGCAGCGCCGGCACGTGCGGAACGTTGCGGTGGCCTCCATTCGCACGCCCGCCCGGCAGGTGCGCAGGGGCGATAACCTCACGTTCACCGTCCGCGTGCGTCATTCGCTGTATGAGGAGATGGACACGGTCGTGCGACTCATGCGACGGGCCGCCCGCGGCCCGGGGCGGGAGGAGCCGGGCGATTGGTCCGAGGTGGCGGCCACGGACGTGACGCTGCCGTCCGGGCTGGAACCGGACGAGCCGACGCCGCGCGAGACCGTTACGGAGGTCGAGATCGAGCTGACCGCCGAGCAGGTCGGGACCGAGCCGGGGCTGTTCGACTTCGAGGCCCGCGTCGACGCGCTGACTGACGAGGTGAACACCGAGGATAACGTCAAGCTGACGACGCTCGAGGTGCGGGACGACAAGGTGAACGTCCTGCTGATCGGCAACGCCGGCTGGGAGTTCCAGTTCCTGCGGAACTTCTTCCTGCGGGCCCGCCGCGAGGGCCCGGACGGAGAGCCGCAGGATGTCTTCCGCGTGAGCGTGTGGCAGCAGGACGCGGACCCGGGGCTGAACCTCGACGCCTCCCGGGGCATGGAGATCGAGGGGCTGCCGGCCGAGCTGTCCGAGCTGATCCGCACGCCCGACGGCTCCAGCGGCTACGACATGGTCATTCTGTACGACCCGCAGCCGTCGGAGGGCTTCGACGAGGAATTCGTGGACAACTTGCAGGCATTCGTCGCCGACCACGGAGGCGGCCTGTGCTACGTGGCCGGGCGCAAGTACACCGAGATGCTCCTGTCCGACCGCGACGCCTACGGCGCCTTGCACGATCTGCTGCCCGTCGAGCTGGGGCGCAACGAAAGCGCCCGCATCGAGGAGCGGGTCCACAGCAGCCGCCCGCGGGCCTATCGCGTCGTCCTGCGCGAGGACGGCATGGGCCACCCCGTGACCCGCATGGGGCCCGAGGGCGAGGACGCCAACCACGTGTGGGCCGTGCTGCCGGGCATCTACTGGTCACAGGCGGTCTTCCAGGCCAAGCCGATGGCTCGCGTGCTGGCCGTCAGCTCGAACCCGTGGCACCAGACGGGCGAGGGCGAGCCCGAGCCCGTGCTGGCGCTGCACCAGCCCGGACGCGGCCGGGTGCTCTACGTCGGGTTCGACAGCACTTGGCGATGGCGTCGCGTCAACGACGCGGCGTACTTCCGCCGCTTCTGGACGAATGTCGCGAGGTTCCTCGGGCCGCTGGAGTTCTCTCAGCTCATCGTCGACACGACCCGCCGCGAATACGAGGCGGGCGACGAGGTCGTCGTCGAGGCCACCGTCTACGGCGAGGGCTTCAAGCCGCTGACGGCCAAGAGCTACCGGCTGCTGCTCCGGCGCACCGACACGGAAGAGCCGCTGGAGCGGGAAATCGAGATGGAACTCGTCGACCCGGAAAACTCGCCCGGGCTCTACCGCCTGCGGCTCAAGCACCTCGACCCCGGCACGTACGAGCTGGCCCCCGCGCCGGCGGGCGAGGACGCGGCCGCGTCGCCGCCCCTCACGGAAGTGGCCCCCGAACGCGTTGAAACCTCGGGTTTCACCGTCACGCGGAAGCGCGGCGAGCAGCTCCGTCCCGAAGCGAACCCCGCGACGCTGCGGCAGCTCCTCGGCTCGGCCGCCGAGCGGCAGTACGCGTCGCTGGCGGAGATGGATAAGCTGGGGCCGCTGCTGGCCTCCGAGCCGCTGACACTCCGCCCGAAGAAGCGATACGAGCTGTTGGACGCGGTGCGGCCGACGTCCGTCGTTCTGGGCCTGCTGGTGGTGCTGCTGGCCGGCGAGTGGTTCGTGCGGAAACTGTACAACATGGCGTGACGCCGGCCCGCGCCGGGTATTTGCCAATGGGCGGAACTCGGGCGGTACATCGGGCGTCAAAGGAAGGCCGAGACCCGAACGGTCGGAGAAGTGCAATGGTGAGCGCTCAACCCCTGCCATCTACGTTGACCTCGAAGCTCGGCGGGCTTCGCCGGCACCTCCGCGCGCGCCTGGTGGCCGAAGGCGTCGCCTGGATGCTGATGGCCCTCGTGGCGGGGGTGTTCCTGACGTTGGCGATCGACTACGCCCTGCGGCTGGACGACCGCGCGCTGCGAGCGACGGTGGTGGGGCTGACGCTGGCGGGCATCGCGTGGGTGGTCTGGCAGCAGTTGCTGCGTCCGCTGTTCGTGCCGATGCGCCCGGCCGACCTGGCGCTGCTGGTCGAGCGGCACTACCCGCAGCTCGCGGATCGGCTGGCGGGGGCGGTCGAGTTCTCGCTGGCCGGGCGGCCGCGGGACGACGCCAGCCCGGCCATGCTCGCGCGGATGTACCAGGAAGCCGGCGCGATGGTCGACCGGCTCGACTTCTCCCGGACCGTCGAGCGGCAGCAGATGCGCCGCGTGGGCATGCTCGCGCTGGGGACGCTGTTCGTGCTGACGGGCTTCGCCGTCTGGCAGACGGACGTGATGTCGCGCTGGTTCCGCCGGAACGTGCTGTTCGCCGACGCGACGCGGGTTTCCTGGCCGCAGGACGTGTACCTAAAGGTCCAGGGCACGCAGCACTTCACCGTGCTGCGCGGCGAGAGCTTGCCGATTACCGTCCTTCCGACGGGCAAGGGCGAACCGCCGGACGAGATTACGCTCCATCGGAGCTACGAGTCGATGGCGCGGGAATCCGAGGACAAGATGCCGCTGATGGACAACCCGGCCCGCTACGAGAAGACCATCGAGAACGTCCGCGAGCCGTTCACCTTCTACGTCACCGGCGGGGACGACCGCACGGACAAGCGCAACCCGCACCACGTGCATGTGATCGACCCGCCGGCGGTCGAGGACATCGAGTTCACTGTGGTCTACCCGCGATATACCGGGCGGCAGCCCGAAAGGTTCGGTAACGGCACGACCGTGCCGGCCGTGCCGTTCGGCGGGACGCTGTCCATCGAGGCCGACCTCAACAAGACGTGTGCATCCGCCGAGATTCGCTTGGGCACGTGGACGCGCGACCCCGGCACGGGCGAGCGATCCCGCTTCAACGGCCGGACCGTCTGGAGCTCCGACGGGCCGCTGGAGGGCGAGTTGCGGTCGTCCTTCGGGCTCGACGGCGAAAACAGCTTCGCCGACCTCGTCATCAACATTCGTCTCACCGACGAGCAGGACTACACCAACGGTCTGGGCCAGGACTACGCCGTGCGCGTCTTGCCGGACCGGGCTCCGAGCGTCAAGATCGCCAAGATCGGCGGCCTGCCGGAGATTCGCGGCGTGGCGCCGGATGCCGTGCTGCCGGTCCGCGTGACGGCGACCGACGAGTACGGAGTGGCCATGGGCGTCGTGCCGGAAGAGTGGCGTTCCCTCGTGCAGGACATGGCCCGGCGGCGGGAGATGCCGGTCGAGCAGGTCCTGGCCGAGTACGGCGCTCCGGCGTTGTCCGTGCGGGTCACGGAGGTGCAAGAGGAGGAGCCGTCGCTGAGCCAGCCGGTGGCGGCCCTTGTCCGCCGGGATGAGAGCGAGCAGGTGGCGGTTCGCCACGAGTTGAGCTTCGACGGGGGGATCGCGCCGGGTACGGGCGTGCGCGTCGCGGCGGTGGCGTCGGACGGGCGGCCGGCGGATCTTGGCGGCCCGGGCCGACAGGTCAGTTCCGCGCTGGATCTTCGGATCATGGAACGGTCCGAGTTGTCCGAGGAGCTGCGCCGCTGGGAGAAGCGGGTGTCGGACCGTTTCGCCGAGGCGACGGACTCGCAGGCGAGGGCGTACGCCCAGACGCTGACGGCCGGCGAGGAGTCGGCCGTCGGGCTGACCGGCGAGGGCGTCGGCATGCTGGAGGAGTCGGCCGCAACGCAGCGGTCGGTGGCGGGGCAGTGTGCGGCCGCGGCGCTGACGTTCCGCGGCGTGTTGCAGGAGATGAAGTACAACCACATCGGCGAGTCCAGCGAATGGGCGGCCGTGTCCGTGGGCATTATCGACCCCTTGGAATCTCTCGCCGAGAGAGGCCGGGCGGTGGCGTTGGAACTGGAACGGATCGTCATGGCGCCGGACGACGAGGGCCTTTCCGAGGCAATCGAGGCGGCGGCGGATGAGCAGCGGGATATCCTGGAACGAATGAAGGCGATCGGCAGGAAGATGGAGAAGCTCCGCTCGCTCCAGGCGATGGCCGACCGCGTCGAGCGGATGATCAAGTGGCACGAGCGGCTCCGCGAGGAGATCGAAGCGGAGCGTGAAGCGGGCATCGAGAACATCCTGGGTCCCGGAACGGACCGGTGAACGGGTTGTTGAAACAAGCGGGAGGTGGGACATGAGACACATCGTAATCGCATGCATGCTGGGGGTGGTAGTCGCGGGCCTCTATGCGGAGCCCGCCGGCGAAGAGGACGAGGTCCGCGAAGGCGCGAAGCTGGGCGAGTTGGCCCAGCGTCAGCAGCTTACCAAGCAGGACTTCGAGCGTCTGACGACGGAGATGCTCTCCCTGGCCGAGGAGTTGGCCGACAGCGAGCCGGACTCCGCGGAGATCCTGCGCGAGGCGGTCAAGCGGGCGCGCGGGGCTTATGAGATCTCCGAGGACATGGACGATGTCATCGAGTACCTCCGCAAGGGCATGACCGAACTGGCCGCGCGGAGCGAGGGGGACGTCATCGAGAAGCTCGAGCGCGTGCTGCGCCTGCTTCGAGAGGGCGTGACGGACATGGACCGCCGCATGGAGCGCATCCGGCAGATGGAGGAGATGCGCAAGGACGTGGCCCGGATGATCGAAGAGCAGGGCGTTCTGGAGCGGCTCAGCGACGTCCACGCGCGGGCGGACGAGATCGAGGCGACGCTCGGCGAGCTAGACGCGAAGATTGCCGAGCTGATCGAGGCCCAGCGGAAGCTCAAGGAGCGGACCGGCGAGCTGGGCCGGCCGGACGAGGGTGTGGCCCAACTGGCCGAGTTGCGGGACGAGCTCGCGGAGATGATCGGCGAGCAGGCGGCCCTGGCGGAAGACGCCGCCACCGCGCCCGATCGCGAGCGGCCGATGCTCGCCGAGAAGCAGACAGACCTGGCGGAGCGCGCCTCCGAGGCGTCAGACCAGATCGCGGAGGCCAAGGGCAGCGAGGCCGTGCGGGCCGCGCTGGAGGAAGCCGAAACCGGCCCCGAGGCGCTGGAACGGGCCGCCGAGGACGCGGGCAAGGCCGGCAAGAAGATGCGCGAGGCCGGCAAGGCCCTGCACGACGCCCAGACCGCGGCCGCCGGGCAGGCCCAGAAGGACGCGATGGAGAAGCTGGCCGAGGCCCATCGGGCCCTGTCCGAGGCGGTGGAGGCGGCCGCCAAGCCGACGCCTGCCGGCGGGTTGGCAGGCGAACAGAAGGCCCTGGCGGGCAAGACGCGCGAGGCCTCCGACGCGGCCGGCAAGGCCGGGGGGGCCGCCCGGCAGCCCGAGGAGGCCACGCCCGATCTTTCCGGTGCGGCCGGGGAGATGGACGAGGCGGCCGAGAAGCTCTCCGGGCAGGACAAGGCCGGCGCTGCCGGGCACCAGCAAGAGGCGATCGAGAAGCTCAAGGCCGAGCGCGAGCGGCTCGAAGACCTCCACCGCCGCATGGAGGAGGATCTGGCCCGCAAGCTCGCCGAGCAGAAGCCGCCGCAGGACGATCTCCATCGGCGAGCGGAAGACATGGCCGGCGATATGGAGGGCGAGGGCGGCGACATGCCGGGCCGGAAGCAGATGCAGGGCGCGGCCGGGTCGATGGGCAAGGCGTCCAAGCAGTTGAGCAAGTCCGATGCGGGTGGCGCCAATGCTGAGCAGAACGACGCTCTGGAGCGGCTCCGCGAGGCCCGGGAGGCACTGGACGAGACCATCGCGCGAGAGCTCGAGATGGCGCAGGCCGAGCAGTTGGCGAAGATCGACGAGATGCTCGTGCTGATCCTCGGCAAGCAGCAGAAGATCAGCCAAGCGACCATCGCGACGAACGCTCGACGCGGCGAGGACGGCTTCGACCGCGTGGACCAGGTCAATCTCGGCGAGTTGGCCGAGGGCGAGGGCAAGCTCGCCGGCGAGATCCGCCGCATCAGTGAAATGCTCTCCAAGGAAGGCACGACCGTGGTGTTCCCGGCCATTCTGGAGGAGGTCGAGGCCGACCTGGCGACCGTCAAGGAGCGGCTGTCGTCGCGAAAGGCCGGGGCCCTGACCCAGGAGATGCAGGCCGGCATCGAGGAATCGCTGCAACGGATGATCGACGCGATGCGCAAGGAGCTGGCCGAGCGGCGCAAGTCCGGCGGGGGCGGCAGTTGCCCCGGCGGCGGGGGAGGCGGCAAGCAGCCGCTGGTTCCACCCGTGGCGGAGCTGAAGCTGCTGCTGGAGCTTCAGTTGCAGGTGAACAGACGCACCGCCGTCGTGGCCCGCCAGGTCGAGGGCGGCGGCCTGCCCGCGGCCGAGGCCGAAGACACGCACCGGAACCTCGCCGAGCGGCAGGGCAAGGTGGAAGACATGACCCGAAAGGTTGCCGAGCGGATGAGCTTGGGCAAGGAAACGAAGGTGTCGCCATGAGAACGCGATACGGGAGCATCCCGGGGCTGCTGGGAAGCGTAGTGCTTCTGGCGGGCATCGCGGGCGTGTGTCTGGCGCAGGGTGCCGCGGGCGAGTCCATCGTCGACGACTGGGCGAGCATGACGGACGAGGAGAAGGACGCCTACTACGACCGCGTCGCCGCGGCACGGCTGGCTAACGAGCGTGACGCCGTCGCCACGGAGATCCGCGAGGACCTGCTGTATGACGCCGCCGCCAAGGACAAGGCGGCGGAGATCCTCGGAACGGATCCCGAAGACACCCAGGCGGATAACATCGACCGCATCTGCCGGGCCTTCGCGGCCGTGGATGCCGAGTTCGCTGAGGCGTACGCCCCCTACGAGGCGGGCGAGCCGGAAAAGGCGCTGGAGGTCCTCGGCGAGGTTCTCGACGTCCGCCAGACGAGCTACCGCAGCGCGGCGCTGCACTATCTCGCGGGGGAATGCCTCCAGGAATTGGAGCGGTATGACGAGGCCGTGGAGCGCTACGGCGTGATCCTTGCGGTCATGCGGGACCGCATCAGCTTCGCCTCCATGGCGGCCGTGCGCGGCGCCGAGGCCCGCGAGGCCGAGGGACGGTTCTACCACGCCCTCCGCATGTACATGTACTGCCTGCGGGAGTATGATCTGACGCTCTCGACGGAGGAGTACAATCGCATCTACAAGCGGGCGAAGTACCTGGCGGACATCTACGCCGACCCGGCCAACGCCCTGGCCGAGCGGATGGAGGAGGTCAAGCAGCGGCTGGCGGAGACCGACAGCGGCGAGGCAACGCGCGAGAAGCAGGATGAGATCGCGGCCGTTCTGATCGACCTCATCAAGTTCGCCGAGGAGAACAGCGGCGGAGGCGGCGGCTCCAGCCCGCAGCAGAACCAGGCCCAGAAGGGGGGCGATAATGAAGGCCGTAAGCCGGGCGCGGGCCGGCCGAAGCCCGCCGGGCCGAGGGGCACGCCCAGTCGTCCGAGCGGCCCGGCCGAGGCCAGTGGCTTGCCTCCGGGCATCGCCGAACGGCCGGGCGAGCTGGACCCGGCCGCCCCGGGCGACACCGCCTCGGAGGACTGGAACCGGCTGCCCAAAGAAGAGCGGGATCGCATCGAGGCGGCCATGCGGAAGCTTCATCCGGAGAAATACCGCCGGCGGATCGAGGCGTACCGCAAGGCGATGGCGTCCGAAGACGAGGAGGACGTGGATTGAGGCGCGTTCTCTCGGTGATTCTGGTCCTGGCCGGGTCGGCCGCGGCGCTGGGCGAGCGGGTCGAACGCATCGACGGGCGCCGGGTCGAGGGCGACTTGGTCTCTCTCGGGGCGGACAAGCTGGTGCTCGAGGTCGGGGACGAGCGCGAGGAGATCGCGTCCGACGAGGTCTCGCGGATCGAGCTGGGTGAGCCCGATGACATCATGGCCAGCGCCGGCGCCCCCGTCCTGGTCACCGACGCGGGCGACAAGTTGCCCGCCGCGGGGCTCGTGCTGTCCGACGGCACGCTTGGCCTGGACGCGGGCCTGCTGGGCGATGTCGAGTTGCCCATCGCTGCCGGCGGCGTGCTGTATCAGCCGCCGCCCGCGATGACCGCGGGCGAGGTCCGGAAGCGCTGCGAGGAGATGCGCATCGAGCGAGTCCCGCAGGACCAGCTCGTGATCGCCAAGGAAGATGGCCAGTGGCTCACCGTCGCGGGCGCCCTCAAGGGGATGACGGCCGAGAAGATCACCTTCCGTTGGAAGGACGAGGATCGCACGTTCGACCGCTCGCTGGCGGTGGCGGTGTTCTTCGCGCAGGGCGGCGAAGACGAGGCGCCGCGCAAGGGCTCGCTCGTCGCCCGAGGCGGGGCGACGGTCGGCTTCAGCGACATCGAGATCGACGAGGCCAAGATGGCATTCACCAGCCCGCTGCTGGGACGGGTGGAGGTGCCGCGGGAGGTCATCGCGGTCGTGCGATTCAACTCCCATCGAGTCACCCGCCTGACGGAGATGGAGCCGGACCGCATCGAGGAATACGGCGTGTTCACGACGTTCCCGCACCGGGTCAACGCCTCGGCCGGCGGCGGGCCGCTCCGGCTGGACGGGCAGACGTACGAGACGGGGCTCGGCCTGCACAGCCATTGCGAGTTGACTTGGTCGCTGGCCGGGCGCTTCTCGGAATTCGTCGCGATCGTGGGCATCGACGACGCGGTTCGGCCGGCCGGCGAGGCCGTGGTGACCTTCCTGGGCGACGGCGAGCCCCTGGCCGAGCCCATGACCGTCTCCGGCACCGGGGAAGCGAGGCCGGTGCGCCTTGACGTTACGGGTGTGCGGCGGTTCACGGTGCGCGTCGAGTTCGGCCCGCACGGCCTGGACGTGGCCGACCACGTGGACCTCGCCGAAGCGCGGCTCATCCAGTAGCGGCCCGGCCGGCCCGCGAGGCCGCGAGTTCATCTCACGGTTTGACCCCCACGGCCGCGTGGGACTATAAGTGCACGTCTGCCCTGGGAGACATCGCATGAATCGTCCCGAACACAAGGTCGACACCGAGATCATCGAGCAGGCCGTCCGGCAGATCCTCTGCGCCATCGGCGAGGACCCGGAGCGCGAGGGCCTGCGGGAGACGCCTCGGCGAGTCGCGGCCATGTACGAGGAGCTGTTCAGCGGGATGTTCGAAGACCCCGCGCGGCATCTCGTGGTGAACTTCACGGAGCAGTATGACGAGATGGTCGTGCTGCGCGACGTGCCGTTCTACTCGATGTGCGAGCATCACCTGCTGCCTTTCATGGGCAAGGCGCACGTGGCGTACCTGCCGCGGGGCAAGGTCGTTGGCATCAGCAAGCTGGCGCGGGTCGTGGGCGTCTGCGCCCGCCGCCCGCAGGTGCAGGAGCGCCTGACCAGCCAGATCGCCGACCTGCTCATGAGCAAGCTGAACGCCAAGGGCGCCGGCGTGATCCTCGAGGCCGAACACACCTGCATGACCATCCGGGGCGTTCGCAAGCCCGGTTCGATCATGGTGACCTCCGCCATGCGCGGGCTGTTCAAGAGCAACCTGGCCACGCGGACCGAGGCGATCAACCTCATGCGCGGCCGGTAGGGCGACGGCGCCCGCACCCACGGCGCGCCAAGCCCGAGGCGAACCGGGTCGTGCGGGGAGGGCCGCGTCTGTGGCCGCTCGCCGGACCCGGCGGACGGATTCCGGAAACGGTCTCGGTGTTCTCCGGGCCGGGCCGTCGGATCAGCGTGCGGGGACGGGGTAGGTCACGCCGCCGGAGGGGAAGACGGTCACGCGGGCCTCGGCGCCGCTACGCGCGGCGTCGGCCGCCTCGATCGCATCGGCGGGGTCGCCGTAGACCTCCATGCCCGGGAAGGTGATGCCCCGCTCGTGCAGCGCCGGCGAGACCAGCAGCAGCGGGTTGCGGTGCAGCGTCCGCAGCGCCATGCGGACGAAGAACGCCGCGTCGCCCGCCAGTCGCGGCACGATCCGCGTGACCAGCGCCGAGAGCGACTCGGGTCCCAGCCAACGCACGGCCCGCCGCGTCCAGGCGGGGCTTAGTGGCCAGTTAGGCACGCTCATGTTGGACAGCCCGCCCTCGCAGCGGCTCAGGCACAGAATCGGCGCGCCCGGCGCCGCCGCCCATCGCGTGTTGGCGATGCACTTGAACGTCTGCCACAGGTCGTTGTCCAGCGGGTGGGCGTTGGTGATGAGCACTTCCGCCGGCGCCTCGGTCACGATGCCGCAGGCCACCGCGCACTGCTTGGCGACCATCCGGTGCGTCGCCACGGGCTCCCCGGCCGCCACGTGGGCCGGACGCCCCTCGCCGTCCAGAACGTACTGCACCGTGAACGTCGTGCCGCCGGCCGCGTCCAGCAGCTTGCCCGCCGCGTCGATCGTCCGACGCATCGGGTTCTCCTCCGGCCTCGTGCCCACGAGTTGGCGCTCCGTCCGTCCGATGCCGAGCCGGTGGAGCCCCCCGATCGTGTCCTGTCGGGCGCAGCCGGGGTGTAGCATCTTATAGCCGCCGCCGAAGCCGGCCTGGAGGTGCGGGTTGACGGCCGAGACGATGATCCGAAGGTCCGCCTCCGCCACGCCCCGCTCCGTCCACACCTCGACGCGTCCGACCCGCCCCAGGTGCACGTATGCCGAGTCGTCCCGCCACGGGTTGCTCCGCCAGGGGACGCCCTCGGCCGCGTCGCCGAGTTTCTCGGCCGCCTGCTCCTCGGTCATCTGAGGGTGCATGCCTGTCGCGAAGCAGACGCGAAGCCGCTCCGGCTCGACGCCGGCGTGTCGGATCTCCCGCATCAGCACCGGCAGGATCTCGGGCAGGGGGCTGTGACGGGAGGCGTCTTCGAGAACCAGCTCAATGCGTCCGGATTTGTGCTGGGCCAGCAGCGCGTCGAGCCCCGGCCCGGCCGCCGGCTGATTCAGCGTCAGCGCGAGGCGATCCGCCCAGTCCGCCGGCGCCGGCTGCATCTGGGGCGTGGCGGTCTGCTGTATTTTCCAGTGCGGGGGCAGGGCCAGAGTGAGCGCATCCGGGCCCCATGGCACGGAGAGTTCGGGCATGGACGGTCCTTTCCAGGCGGGGCGCCGGAGATCGTCTCTCAGCCCCGCTTCCGTCCGACGCAGACATGGTATACGCCGATCGGCTCGGGAATCGAGACGAAATCGTCGAACCCGGCCGGGCGCATCAGCTCCGCCAGCTCCTCCGGCGTGCGGTGTGTCATGTGAAGCCCGAAGACCCGCCGGCAGAAGCGGTCCGTGCCGTGCGCCTTCGAGATGCTGTTGAACACGATGTGCGAGCCGTCCGGCATGACCTTGGACACGGCCGAGAGGATGTCCCGGATCTGCTCGTCGGTGAGGTATTCGCAGATGCCGATCATCTTGACGATGTCCGGCGGCGTTTCGAGCAGCCGTTCGATATTCCGCACGTCGTCGTGGACGTAGCGGACGCGGTCGGCCAGCCCCAACTCCTCGGCGATTCGCTGGCCGTAGGGGAACGCGTCGGGGTTCAGGTCCACGAGCGTGGCGCGGGCCTCCCGGTTGGCGCGGGACATGGCGTCGAGCGTGATCCGCCCGGGGCCCGCCCCGAGGGCCAGCAGGTGCGCCGGCTCGTGCGGGCACTGGTCGATCAGCCCGGCGATGAGCCGCCCGGCCAGGCGCCGGCGGTTCCGCAGCGCGGTCGGGATCGTCCCGCCGCCGACGAGGATCTTGTCGGCCACCTGCTGCGCCCGCCCCTCGTAGCTGATGACCATGCTCCGCCAGCCGCCGGGATCCACCCAGTTCGCCGCGGCCAGCTCGCTCTTGCCCAGACGCAGCAGGGCCCGGGTCAGCCCGGCCGGGGCGTAATTGGCGATCGGGTTGATGACGGCCGTCTTCATCAGCCGACCGACCGCGCCGAACCGCTCGAACTCCACCTCGGAGGCCCAGGAATGTAGCGTGTTCTCGGTGTCAGTCATCACATGAGTATATCGGCTCGGCGGCCCGAAAACCTACACGCGCGGGCGCCTAAAGTTTCGCGCCGCTCCCGGCCGATAAAACGTGCGGCGCCGGACGCCGGCGACTCCGTCTAGGCCGCAACCGAGGATGTGACGATGACCAAGCGGGAGCTGATCGACGAAATTATCCGCCTGAACCGGAGCGCATTGCCGGCGTTCCTCGCTCACTTCAGCGACGACGAGCTGACCGAGTACCTCGAGCACCTCCAACGCGTGCAGTCGCCGCGAATCTCGGGGCAGCAGGCCTGCTACGGGCAATACGTCCCGGAGTGCCGCGTCGAGGACAAGCGGCCGGCGGGTCGTCCGGAACGTCCTACCGTTTGCGTCGCGGCCCACTCCCGGCAGCCCGCGGCCGTCGGCGCCCACGCAAGCCCTTCGCCCTTCGCCCACAGCTCGCCGATCGCCGCAATCCGTCACTGGCTGTTCTGAGCTCGTCTCCTCGCCGGCCCGCGGCGCTCTCGCGGACGGCCCGCCGTACCGCTGCGCCCTCACCCTTCGACCGCGCTTGACTTGGCCCCCGTTTTGCCTTCTGCTGCCGGTTTCGGACCGCGGGCCGCTTTCCCGCACATGCAGTGGAGACGCTATGGGCAAGGAGCAGGAAATCCGGGAGGTCTTCGCCGGCTGGCGCCTCGGGATCAAGAAGAAGTTCCGCGGCATCGCCGACTTCCACGAGCGGGCGCAGATGCGCTTCGAGGTCGTCCTCGACGCGATCTTCCCGAAGAAGGTCCCTCTCAACGAGTGGCAGATCCGCCGGGCCTATCACCGCGGAATCGACGACTACGAGTGGATCGACCCGGACTGGTGGACGATCCAGGTCGGCGAGAACTGGGGCGGGCCGAACTACACCGCCTTCTTCCGGCGCAGCGCCGAGGTCCCCGACGAGCTGGCCGGCGAACGGCTCGTCCTGCGGATGTTCACGCGCGGCGACGGGCTGCTGAAGGTCAACGGCAAGCCCTATCACGGCCTCGACCCGTTCCGCTACGTCGTGCCGTTGGCGGAGTCGGCCGAGCCGGGCGCCCGGTACGACTTCGAGCTTGAGACGTACATGAGCTGGCACTGGGGGAACGTCGAGCGGAACAACTTCGAGCTGGCCGACCTCGCCGCGTTCGACGCCGAAGTCTGGCGCGTCTACTGGGATCTCCGGGCGGCCGAGAAGCTGCTGGACATCCCGAACATCGACCCGGACCTGGCCGACTTCGTCGAGCACAACCTGTGGGAGGCGATGAAGCTCATACCGCTTCAGTCGTCGGACCCGCGGGCCCTGCGGCGGGCGATTCTGGCCGCGGGCGAGGCCGCGCGGGCGACGATCTACCGGGCCGAGGGCCATCGCATCCAGGGGCTGATGCACCTCGTCGGCCACTCGCACCTCGACGTGGTCTACATGTGGCCGTACCGGGAGTTCGTTCGCAAGATCGGGCGGACGCACGCGACGATGTTGCGGCTGATGGAGCAGTACCCCGAGTTCACCTTCGCCCAGAGCCAGGCCAAGCTGTACGCGGACATGAAAACCTACTGGCCGGACCTGTACGAGCAGGTCAAGGCGAGGATCGCGGAGGGCCGGTGGGAACCGATCGGGGCGTTCTGGGTCGAGCCGGACTGCAACCTGATCTCGGGCGAGTCCTTCGTGCGGCAGGTGCTCTACGGGCAGCTCTTCTTCGAGCGCGAATTCGGCCTGCGGAGCCGCACGTGCTGGCAGCCGGACGTGTTCGGCATGTCGTGGGCGATGCCGCAGATTCTCGCCCGCAGCGGCGTGGAGTACGTGCTGACCAACAAGATGGTGCCGTGGAACGACACGAACCCGTGGAAGCTCAACACGTTCTGGTGGGAGGGCGTGGACGGCTCGCGGGTGATGGGCATCGTCCCGCCGGGGCACTTCATCGGCACCGTCGATCCGGACGACATCCACACGCAGTGGCGGAGCTTCTCCGACCGGGCGACGGTCGGCGAGACGCTGCACATCTTCGGCTGGGGCGACGGCGGCGGCGGGCCCGACCCGGAGGAGATCGAAAGCGGCCTGCGATACCGGGACTGCATCGGCATGCCGCGGATGGAGTACACCACTTGCGAGAAGGCCTTTGACAGCATCCGCGAGGCCGCCCGCGGCGTCGACCTGCCCGTGCTGGCCGACGAGGTCTACCTGGAGGCCCACCGCGGAACCTTCACCAACAAGGGCCGCCTCAAGAAGCTCAACCGCCGCGGCGAGTACCTGCTGCGCGAGACGGAGATGGCCGCGGCCTTCGCGTGGCTTGCGGGCGGGGAGTACCCGGCCGATCAGATCGAGACGGCCTGGAAGGACCTGCTCGGCACGCAGTTCCACGACGCCGTGCCCGGAACGCACACGACGGAGGTTTACAACGAATTGCTGGAGGACTACGACCGCATTCGAGGCGAGGCGGCGCCGCTGCGCGACGCGGCCGTGACGGAACTCCTCGGCGGCCCGGCGGACGAGGACGGCTGCCTGGTGGCGACGAACGCGCTGCTGCACGAGCGCTCGGATACGCTGTCCGTGCCGTTCTCGGAGCTGGTGGACCGGGCCGTGCTGGGTGCGGACGGCGCGCCGCTGCCGCAGCAGCGCGTCACGGACCTGGACGGACGAGAGCGCCTGCTCGTGCGGGTCGGCGGCGTGCCCGGCGTGGGCATCCGGCGGCTCGGCCTGGCCAAGACGGCCGGCGAGGCGCCGGCGGCTGAGTGGCCGAAGGCCGACGGGCGCTCGCTGGAGAACGAGCACCTGCGAGCGGAGTTCAACGGCGCCGGGGAGCTGACCCGCCTGCTGGACAAGGACGCCGGGCGCGAGGTGCTGGTCGCGGGCGAGGCGGGGAACCGCTTCGAGTTGTTCGAGGACACGCCCGGCCGCTACGACGCCTGGGACCTCGTCGAGACGTACCAGGACCATCCCATCGACATCTCGGGCAACGCAGAGCTTACGGTCGATGAGACCGGGCCGGTCCGCGCGTCGCTGCTGCTGGCCCGGCCGTGCGCGGGCTCGCGCATTCGCCAGCGGATCTCGCTGGAGCAAGGCGCCCGGCAGCTCACCTTTGAGACCGAGGTACACTGGGTCGAGCGGCAGCGGATTCTGAAGGTCGCGTTCCCGTTCGAGATTCACGCGACGCACGCCACGTTCGACATGGCCTTCGGCAGCATCCAGCGGCCGAACCATCGCAACAGCTCGTACGATAAGGCCCGCTTCGAGGTCTGCGGGCACGAGTGGGCGGACCTGTCCCAAGGCGACTACGGCGTCTCGCTGCTCAACGACTGCAAGTACGGGCATGACGTGCTCGGCAAGCGGATGCGTCTGACGTTGCTGAAGGGGTCGATCTACCCGGATCCGGAGGCGGACAAGGAGACGCACTACTTCACATACGCCGTCTACCCGCACTGCGGCGGCTGGGCGCAGGCCGGGACGATCCGGCGCGCCCGCGAGCTGAACGCGCCGATGCGCGCCTGCATCGGGCCCGCCGGCGAGGAGACGGGGTGGTTCCTGAGCTGCGACGCAACGAACGTGACGCTCGAGGCCGTCAAGCGGTCCGAGGACGGCGAGCACCTCATCGTCCGGCTCGTCGAGCGCGGCAACGGCTCGCCCGCGGGCACGCTGCGGCTTGCCCGGCCGATCGAGCAGGCGTGGTCCTCCAACCTGCTGGAAGAGGCCGAGGACGAGCTGCCCGTCGCTGAGGGCGGCGTAGCGTTGCGGTTCCGCCCGTTCGAGATCAAGACGATCCGACTGGCCGTGAGCGAGGGCTGAGCATCGTGGCGAAGGTGTGCGTCATCCTTCCGGCCGCGGGGGCGGGGACGCGCTTCGGCGCCCGGATGAAGATTCTCGAGCCGCTGGCGGGCGAGCCGGTGTTCCTGCGTTCGATCCGCCTGTTCGCCGGTCGGGGCGACGTTCGGCAGGTGCTGCTGGTCCTCTCGGAGGACGGCCGGGCGGAGGTCGAGCAACGCTTCGCGGGCGAGTTGGCGGAGCTTGGCGTCGAGTTGGTTACCGGGGGCGCCACGCGGACGGAGTCCGTACGGAACGCGCTGGCGCGCGTGGCGGACGATGCCGAGATGGTCTGCATTCACGATGCGGTCCGCCCGTGCACGCCGGCCGAGCGGATCGACGCGGTCTTCGCCGAGGCGGGGCGGACCGGCGCCGCGCTGCTGGCGGTGCCGGTGCAGGCGACGTTGAAGCGCGAGGGCACCGAGCGGCTTGTCGCGGCGACGGTGAACCGGCAGGGGCTGTGGGCCGCTCAGACGCCGCAGGTGTTCGCCGCGGACCTGCTGCGCGAGGCGTACGCGGGCGGGGCAACGGCCACGGACGACGCGGCGCTCGTGGAAGCGCTGGGCCGGCCGGTGCGGCTCGTGCCGGGCTGCCCCGGAAACGTCAAGATCACCACGCCGGCGGACCTGGAGCTGGCCGCGGCCGTGCTGGGGAGGCGGACGTGAAGGTCGGCCTCGTCTCGGATTCGCACGGCGACGTGCGGCGGCTCAACGCGGCCCTGTCGGCGCTGGCCGGTCGCGGTGCGGAGGCGGTCGTCCACTGCGGGGACATCGGCTCGGCGGAGTGCCTCGGCCTTCTGGGCGGCAGCGGGCTCGTCGCGGCGGCCGTCGCGGGCAACATGGACCGGCATCCGCGACGCCTGGCCGCCACGGCCGAGCGCGCGGGCGTGCAGTTCTCGGAGCGGCAGATCGAGCTGGACCTCGGCGGCGGGCGGCACCTGGCGGCGACGCACGGCCACGACGCGTCGTTGCTGGAGGAGCTGATCCGCGGGCAGCAGTTCCCGTACGTCTGCCACGGGCACACGCATCGCCGGCGCGACGAGCGCTACGGTCCGGTCCGCGTGATCAACCCCGGCGCGCTTCGCCACCCGCGCGGGCATACGGGCCCGAGCGCGGCCGTGCTGGACACCGACGCCGATGCCGTGGAGTGGCTATCGGTCTGATGCGGGCCGGCTGCTGGCCCGCCCGGCGCGTCGCAGGTACACCTCCACCCGCGCCTCCCGACATCGCGTCCAGAAGAGCAGTTCGCCTCGCTCGCGCAGGGCCCTGCGCAACGGGCCCGGCGGACGGACACCTCCGCTCGGCGCGCAGTACTTGCTGTCCCAGTAGAAGAGCGTGCCCGGCTCCGCCCGCCGCCACATCCGGCATGCCTGCTCATTCGTGTATGCCCGGATGACGGTCGGAATCCGGTAGTAGAGCAGCACATGCTTGGTGATCGCCGGCCGGCTGCCCATGCCGCGGGCTTCCACGTCCTCGATGCTGCGCTCCAGGGCCGCGTGCATGCCGTCCCAGGTGTTGTCCATCTGAAGCGGACGCACCTGCACCACGGCCTGCGCGGCGGTCATCGCCAGCAGCACGCCCGCCGCGGCCCGGCCGGGCCGGACCCGGCGGACGCCCGGCAGCAGCGCGGCCGCCGCTAGCACAGCGGCGAGGCCCGTGAAGCCCCACGCCAGCGCGCGGACCTGACCGTAGTTCGGCGAGATGACCCAGTGATAGGAACGGAACGCGGACCAGAGCACCAGCGTCGCCGCCGCCAGGGACGCCGGCACGGCTGCGCGGTTTCTTCCGTTCCACATCGCGCGGAGCCCCGCAGCGGCCAGCACGGCAAACAGCGCCGCGCCCGGCACGAGGAACCGCGCGTAGCCGCCGGAGGCGAAGAGGCCGAAGTAGTAGATCAGCCCCTGCAAGCCGACGAGTCCGAACCCGAGCGCCGCGACCAGCCCGGCCCGCCGCTTCAGTGCCATGCCGCCCGCGACGGACAGCGTGAAGATCCCGAGCGTCGACGCCTCGGCCCATCGCATGAGGTAGTGGTTCCACGCGCCGCGGCCGTAGCGGTCCGTGTGCTCACGGAAGAGCACGTACAGCGGGGAGGACTCCGGCGGGAGTTGCGTCCACCAGGCCGCCAGGCAGTAGAGCGCCGGCGCCCACAGCAGCGCGAAGCCGCCGAGCCACAGCCACCGCGTCCGCAGCATGCGTGTGAGCCGCCCTTGGGAGGCGCGGTAGGCGTCCCACAGAAGCGCCGCGGCGAACACCGCGCCGAGCGCGAGCGTCTCCAGGCGCGTGACGAAGGCCGGGCTGGCGGCGGCACAGGCCCACGCCCGGTTGCCTCGCAGGTACAGCCAGGTTGCCAGCGTGAGGTACAGCATCGCGGGCGTCTCGGTCAGCGTGGTTTCGGCGAGGGTCATCACCAGCGGCTGGGCCCAGACCAGAACGGGAGCCGCCAGCGCCCAGCCGCGCCCGACGCCCACGCGCCGCGCGATGAGATACGCCAGGAAGGCCACCACGGCCGTCTGGGCGGCGCTGAACAGTCGACAGCCGGGCATGCCGAACGGGCGTGCCACGAGCATGGTCGGCACGTTGTACCCGGGGCGCGCCCACCAGTGCAGCATCGCCTCCGTGCTGTTCCATGCGTCCCGGGCGAACAGGAAGTGACAGATGTCGTCGTCCTGGTAGAACCCCTCGCTGATCCACCCCAGCAGGCCCGCGACGACCAGCCCCGCCAGCGCCAGGGCGAGGGCCGCCCACGGCTCGCGGCGGTCCCGTCGGGGCTCCCGCGATGCGTCGGCGTCCCCGGCCGTCATTCGGATGCCTCCCCAATCGTGTGCACGACCAGCGTGTTGGCCGTGCCGGACTCGGTGATGGGCCGGCCGGTCACGACGACGACCTTCTGCCCCGGACGGGCGATGCCGCGGTCCCGGGCGATGCGGCAGACCTGCTCCAGGGCCTCGCGGGTGTGCTCGACCCTCGGCGCCTCGGCCGGCTCGACGCCGTAGTAAAGCTGCACGCGTCTGAGCGTCTCTCGGTGTGGGGACAGCGCCAGGATCGGCCGCGGCAGCCGCCGCTTGGAGAACAGCCGCGCCGTTCGCCCGCTGACGGTGTAAACCGCCACGGCCGCGATGTCATCCGTGCGGATGACCGTTTCCACCGCGGCCGAAAGCGCCCCGAGCGTCCGCGTCTCGCACGGGCAGACCTCGCCCGGCCGGTGCGTCTCGTCGTGGTACGTCTGGACCTCGGCGACGATGCGATCCATCATCCGCGCCGCCTCGGCCGGCTGCTTGCCGATGGCCGTCTCGCCGGAGAGCATCACCGCGTCCGCCCCGTCCAGCACGGCGTTGGCCACGTCGGACACCTCCGCCCGGGTGGGGGAGGCCGAGCGCGTCATCGTTTCGAGCATCTGGGTGGCGATGATGCACGGGGTGCCCGCGCAGGCGCACTTGCGGGCGATGCGCTTCTGCGCGACCGGCACGGACGGCAGGTCCATCTCCACGCCGAGGTCGCCGCGGGCCACCATCACGGCGTCCGCGGCCTCGATGATCTCGTCGATGCGGCGAAGGGCCTCGGGCTTCTCGATCTTCGCCACGATGTGCGCGTCGCAGCCGCGGGAGGCCAGAAGCTCCCGCAGCTCGCGGATGTCGCCGGCGGAGCGGACGAAGGACAGGGCGACGTAATCGATCCCCCCGTCGTGTCGCGCGATCCATTCCGCGTCGCGGCGGTCCTTTTCCGTCAACGCCGAGAGCCGAAGGGGCGTATCCGGCACATTGACCCCCTTGCCCGTGGCCAGCACGCCGCCGCGCTCCACCCGGCAGTGCAGCTCGTCCCGCCGGCGGGCCTCGACGCGCAGCCGCAGCCGGCCGTCGTCCAGCAGGATGGCGTGCCCCGGCTCGGCCGCGTCCACCAGCTCGGCGAGTGTGGTCGAGATGCGGTCGGCCTGGCCCTCCACGGGCTCACGGCTGATGGCAACCCACTGACCCTCGGCCAGCAGCACGGAGCCGCCGACGATCGGTCCGACGCGGATCTTGGGCCCGCACAGGTCGGCCATCACGGCGACGGTCGCGCCGGCTTCCCGCTCAGCGCTACGCACGGCCGCGAGGAAGGCCTCCCGCTGCTCGTCCGTGCCGTGGGAGAAGTTGATGCGGAACACGTCGCAGCCGGCAGCGATGAGCCGCTCCAGCATTTGCGGGTCGCCCGTCTTGGGTCCGACCGTCGCGACGATCTTCGTGCGGTTTCCCATGGCGGCATTCTATTTGCGTCGCCCGCGCATGAGAAGCGCCGCCCGAAGGCGGCGCTCGGTGTTGCGTCCCAGGCAACCCGGCCTAGACGGCGCGGACGTTCAGGGCCTTGGCGCCTTTGGGGCCTTCGGTCATCTCGAACTCGACGTTCTGGCCTTCCTCCAAGCTCTTGAAGCCGTCCTGGGCGATGTCGCTGTAATGGACGAACGCGTCCGTGCCGTCCTCCAGCGTGATGAAGCCGAACCCCTTTGCGTTGTTGAACCACTTCACTGTCCCGGTAGCCATACCTCGGCTCCTTCGTCATGCAACGGCACAACCGGATCTGCGGGCGAGCGCGATTCGCGCATACCTCAACCCCGAAGGTCGTACAACGACACGCGAGATCGTCCTTTCCGACATGTGCGACTACGCTGCTACTTCCGCAAACGGCTCGCTTGCCGGGCGAGCCGGGCCGTCAGGCGGGAAAACCGCTTCCCCACCAACCTGGCGGCCCCGTTCACTCTTTCCTTTCCTTATCTACTCCACGCACTCGATTGCGTCAAGTAATTTCAGAAAAATGTATCGCGCTCCAGCGATCGCGTTACTTCCGTAACGGACACGGCCGGCAGGTCCGTGAGGATGCGAACGCTCGTCCCCAGCGGCGCGAACTGTTCCGGGCGCGTCGGCCCGAACAGGGCGATCGTCGGCGTGCCCACGGCCGCAGAGAGGTGCGAGACGCCGGAGTCGTTGCCCACATACGCGGCTGTGCGGCTCAGCAACCCGGCCAGCGTGGCCAGGGGCAGATCGTCCAGAACGGTCAAGCCGGCGAAGCTTCGCACGGTGAGCCCGCGGTCGCGCTCGACCGGCCCGAGCAGCACGACCGGCCGGGCCCGCGGGGGAATGCGCGAGGCCAGTTGGGCGAAGCGCTCCTCCGGCCAGCACTTGGCGGGCGAGCCGGCGCCGGGGTGGATGGCGACCAGGGGCTGGTCGGGGGCCATGCCTACGGCCGCGAGTGCGGCGGCCGCCTGCTCGCGCCACTCCGCCGGAACCGGCCAGGGCCGTTTCGGGCGGAAGCGGGGCACTGCGAGCCGATCCGCCCACAGGTCCACCAAGTGCATGCCCGCATCGGCCGGAGGGCGAACCGGAAGAACCTCGGCTCGCGCGGCGCCGCACATCTGGGCCAGCCGCGAGCCGTCGCCGGGTCCGTCCGGAAAGCACGTGACGACGCGGTCATGCCGGCCGAGCCGCGCAGGCAGCGTGCATCGCTCGACGGGTGTGTCCGTCATCAGCTCGTGCAGGGGCAGCGCGTCGAAGTCGATTGCCCGCTGCACCGCGCCCAGCCCCGCCAGCAGCCCGGCCGTGCCGCCGCGCGAGATGAGCGTGACCTGCCGGCCCAGCCGCCAGAGCAGATGCCCGAACAGCACCACATCGCCCAGCGCGCCGGGGTGCAGTGCCAGGACCCGCTTGCCGCTCACGATCGGGCCTCGATCCACCCGCCGCCGAGGAGCACGTCCCCGTCGTACGCCACGGCCGCCTGACCGGGCGTGATGGCGTGTACCGGTTCTTCGAAGCGGGCCTCGAAGCGGTCCCGGCCGGTACGGCGCACGCGGGCGGGCGCCCCGGCGTGGTTGTAGCGGACCTGCACGATGGCGTCGAACTCCGCCGACACGTCCTGCTGCCAGACGGCACCGCCGGCGGCCAGCTCGCGCCCGGCCGCCGCACGCCGGGGGCCGATCACCACGGCCCGACGCTCCGGCTCGATCCGCAGAACGTACAACGGCTCACCCACGGCCACGCCCAGCCCCCGGCGCTGCCCGACCGTGAAACCCGCGTAGCCGTCGTGTTCGCCGAGAACTTCGCCGGCCGCGTCCTCGATCGGACCCGGCGCCAGCGCCTCGGCCAGTCCCGCCCCGGACGCCTCGGCGCGACCCGCCAGGAATGCCCGGTAGTCGTCCCCCGGCACAAAGCAGATCTCCTGGCTCTCGCTTTTCTCGTGCACGGGCAGGCCGAGCCGGCGGGCCCGCGCTCGGGTCGCCTCCTTGCCCGGCAACTCCCCGAGCGGCAGCAGGAGCCGCTCCAGCATCGCGTTCGACAACGAGAAAAGGGCGTAGGATTGGTCCTTCCCGCCGGCCGCGGCCCGCGCCAGTGCCGCCCGGCCGTCTCGCCGCACGACCCGCGCGTAGTGGCCGGTCGCGACGTACGCGGCATTGAGCTCATCTGCCGCCGCCAGCAGCCCGGGCAGCTTGACCCACACGTTGCAGCGGGCGCACGGGTTCGGCGTGCGCCCGGCCGCGTACTCGCGGACGAAGTCCTCGATGACGGGCGCGAACTCGACCTGCGCGTCCCGCACCTCCAGCGGGATGCCCAGCGCGTCGGTCACGGCCTGCGCGTCCTCGGCGTGCTGGTCCGGGCCGGCGTCACCGCAGCCCAGCCGCAGGAACAGGCCGAGCACGTCGTAGCCCGCGTCGCGCAGCATTGCCGCCGCCACGGCCGAGTCCACGCCGCCGCTGAGCCCGACGACCGCCTTGTTCCGCTCGCGCTCCATGCCCGGCATTGTAGCGGAATCCGCGGGCAGCGCGGGCCGGCGCGAACCCGCGGGCGCCGCCGGCGTTTGACAAGAGGGGCCTCGGCGGCTTTACTGTTCGCCGCCGGATCCGCCAGCCCGCCGCCCAGCGAGGAGCCCGCCATCGACACCGCCGCCGAAGCCGCCGACCCCCGCGAGGAGCCGCGCGAGTGCCCGCGCTGCGCGATGGAGGTCTCGCCCGAGTCCGCCTACTGCGAGCACTGCGGGGCCGCACTGGGCGAGACCAAGCCCGTGCCGTGGTGGCATCCGCACCGGCGGCTGTACAACTGGACGCTCGCTTGGGCGTACCGACCCTCGGCCGGCATCGCGCTGTTCGTGCTGAGCTTCGCCGAGAGCAGCTTCTTCCCGATTCCGCCGGACGTGCTGCTCATGCCGCTGGTGCTCGGCAACCGCCGTCGGTGGATCCGCTACGCCCTGACGTGCAGCATCGCCAGTGTGCTCGGGGCCGTCGCGGGATTCCTGATCGGCTGGCTCGCTTGGGACGCCGGCGTCAACCACCTGTTCTACGACTACGTGCCGGGCTTCACGCCGGAGGTCTACCAGCGCGTCAGCGGCCTGTATAACCAGTACAACTTCTGGATTGTCTTCACGGCCGGGTTCACGCCGATCCCGTTCAAGGTCATCACCGTCACGGCCGGGGTGTTCGGCACCGGGGCATCCGTGGCGAGCCCGGTGCTGTTCTTCCTGGTGTTCCTCCTCGCGGCCGCGGTGAGCCGCTCGGCGCGGTTCTTCCTCGTGGCGGGGCTCATGCGGGCCTTCGGGGCGAAGATCACGCCCTTCATTGACAAGTACCTGAACTGGCTGGCTTTGCTGTTCGTGGCTCTCATCATCGGCGGCTTCGCCGTGTTCAAGTACGTGTTGTGAGGGCCCGGCCGGGAGGGGCATTCGGAACTGCGCCGGCTGCCGCCCCGGCAGGGCCGGGACGCCTTCGCTACAACGGGAAGCGCCGCCCGCATGTGGCGGCGCCAAGTCCTGAGCGGGCCGAAGGGCACCCGTCCGCGCATCTGCGAGGCCGAGACGGCCAAGCGACACGAAGGCGGGACGCCTTCGCCACACAAGCTGCCGCTCGCGCCGGGCCATGAGTCAGCGAGTCAACGGATCAACGAGTCGGCGGACCTGCCGCTACTTCCGCAGCGTCTCGGCGAGTTGGTTGAGGTACCCGTTGCGGACCTTGGCCGGGAGCTTGTCGAGCGCCGGCTCGAGGGCATTGCCTGTGAGGAAATCCTCGACGGCCTGCGAGCCCGTGTGGCCGTAGTTCTTGAGCTTGGCCGCGTGCTGGGCGGCGCGTTCCATCTTGCCCTCGGCCATGTCGAGGCAGTAGTTCACGACGAAGTGGTGCAGGTCGTGGCTGGAGACGTTGTCTCGCTGGTCGAGGGGGATTTCCTGTTTGAGGTCCTCCTCGCTGAGGCGCGCCTGCTCGTCCTCGACGAGCTGCTGCATCTTCCGTTCGCGTTCGCGCTCCTCCTGCTCGTCGACCTCGGCCAGCGGGAGCACGTCGTCCTCGGAGACCTCGGTCGGGATGTAGCTCGTCTCCCCGCAGAAGGGGCACTTGCCCCGCCGGCCGGCGGCGTCGTCGGGGGCCTTCACTTCCTTTCGGCAGTGCTCGCACTGAAACGTGATCGTCATGACCTCGTTCTCCTGTGGCTTTGCGCTACTCGCCGATGACCTTGACGAGGACTCGCTTGGGCCGACGGCCGTCGAACTCCCCGTAGAAGATCCGCTCCCACGGCCCGAAGTCCAGCTTGCCGCCGGTGATGGCGACGACGACCTCGCGGCCCATGATCTGGCGCTTGTGGTGGGCGTCGCCGTTGTCCTCGCCGGTGCGGTTGTGGCGGTAGCGCTCCGGCGAGGGATCGAACGGCGCCAGCTCCTCCAGCCAGTGCTTGTAGTCCTCGTGCAGGCCGGGCTCGTCGTCGTTGATGAACACGCTGGCGGTGATGTGCATGGCGTTGACCAAGCACAGGCCCTCCCGCACGCCGCTGGCGCGGACGACCTGTTCCACGTCGCCGGTGATGTTCACGAAGTCCATCCGCCGGGGGATGTTGAACGTGAGGTACTCCGTCGTCGATTTCATTCCGCACCGCCCTTCGTGCCCGTATGATAGCACCTGTGCCGCACGCTTCCAGGCGCGAGCCCGCGGTTTGCGGGCCCCGGCCGGCCGTCTTCATGCCCGACCCGATCGCTGACAAGCTCCTTTCCCGCGTATCGCAGCCCGATCAGTACATCGGTCTGGAGGTGAACCGTCGCTGCGCCGACCCGGCCGGCGCGGAGGTCTCCGTCGCGCTGGCGTTTCCGGACAATTACGCCATCGGCATCAGCCACCTGGGCAGCCACGTGCTGTACCACGCGCTGAACGACCTGCCGGGCGTCGCGTGCGACCGGACGTACTGCCCCGCGCTCGACGCCGAGCCGGTCATGCGGGCTGAGGGGGTCGAGCTGTTCGGCTGGGAGAGCCGCCTGCCGGTCCGGATGTTCGACATCCTGGGCTTCTCGCTGAGCTACGAGCTGTGCGCGACGAACGTGCTGACGATGCTCGACCTGGCGGGGCTGGCGCTGCGGGCCGAGCGGCGCGGGGAGGGCACGCCGCTGGTCGTCGCGGGAGATGCCCTGGCCGACAGTCCGGAGCCGGTGGCCCCGTTCGTGGACCTGTTCCTGGCGGGCGACGGCGAGGTCGGCCTGCCTGCTCTGGCTGAGTTGGTTCGCCGGGCCAAGCGCGACGGCGCCACGCGGGAGGAGCTGCTGCTGGAGGCGGCCCGGACAATCCCCGGCGCGTACGTGCCGCGGTTCTACCGGCCGGAGCCGACCGCGACCGGGCTGGACGTGCCCCGGCCGATCCGCCAGGACGTGCCGGAGGTCATTGAGCGGGCGCATCTGGCGGAGCTCGCCGACTCGCCGGACATGGCCGCGCCGCTGGTGCCCGTTGCGGAGGGCGTGCACGAGCGCGTGATGATCGAGGTCATGCGCGGCTGTCCGAACGGCTGCCGGTTCTGCCAGGCGGGGCACGTGCGCCGGCCGCTCCGGTGGCGGAGCGTGGACGAGATCGTCCGGATCGCGCGGTCGGCGATCGACGCGACGGGTTACGACGAGATCTCGCTGCTGAGCTTGTCCACGAGCGACCACCCGCAACTTGACGAGCTGATCGGGCGAATCCAGGCCGAGTTCGCCGGCGAGCACGTGTCGATCTCGCTGCCGTCTCTGCGTGTGGACGGCCAGCTCAAGCACCTGCCGAAGCTCGCGGCGGACGTCCGCAAGGGCGGGCTGACCATCGCGGCAGAAGCCGGCAGCGAGCGGCTGCGACGGGCGATCCGCAAGCGGATCACGGAAGAGGACATGCTCTCGGGCGTGCGGTCGGCGTACGAGGCGGGCTGGGGCAAGGTGAAGGTGTACTTCATGGCCGGGTTGCCGGGCGAGACGGACGAGGACATCGCCGCCATCGCCGAATTGTGCCGGCGGCTGAGCCGCACGGGCAAGGAGGTCCGGGGCACGCCCGGGTCGATCCATGCGAGCGTGTCCTGGTTCGTGCCGAAGCCGCACACGCCGATGCAGTGGGACGCGATGCGCGGCGCGGACTACTTCTGGTCCGTACGGCGGCGCTTGCAGGAGTTGGTCAAGCGCTCGGCCGTGAGCGTGAAGTTCCACTTCATCGAGCGGAGCATGCTGGAGGGCGTGATCGCGCGGGGGGACCGCCGGGTGGCGGATGTCATCGAGGCGGCCTGGCGCGCCGGGGCGCGGATGGATTCGTGGAGCGAGCACTTCGATTACGGCCAGTGGGCGGCGGCGTTCCGCGAGACGGGCGTAGACCCGGCCGCGATCGCCGAGCGCGAGCTGCCGACCGATGCGCCGCTGCCGTGGTCGCACATTCGGTGTTGCTCGGAGGAGGCGTTTCTCGTTCGGGAACGGTCCCGCTACCTGGAGGCACTAGGGGGTGGGCAGCAGAGGTAGTAGCGGAAGCAGAGGGATCCGGCGCTCTTGCCCGCCGCCACTGCGTCCGAGTGCGAGTCCATGGCCCTGTCCGTTCCTTCTTGAGCTCGCCCGTTGATTTCGCGAACGGCGGGATCGGTTCTGCAGATCCTGTGTTGGCTCCGCTGCCTATGCGGCTACTTGCCGGAGTCCTGAAGGTAGTGATCCGGCAGGCCAATTCCCTGTATGCCGTTGCGCAGGTGGACGCAGTTGGAGTTGATCAGCAGGTCGGTCCTGAGCCCGCTGGCCTTCAGTCCGGAAAGGACTTGCGCGGTTTCCAGGCCGCAGGGCTTCTGGCACTTGAGTTCCATGTATTCCTCGTCCTCGACAACGATGTCCGGTACATGCTCGCCGATGGCGGCTGCGTCGCACACCACCGTGTACCGGACCTGTTGTCGGGCCGCCGTTCCGGCCTTCGTCAACTCACATATCAGCGCGTTTTCGCAGATCCGTTCGCGATATCCGGGCCCCAAGGCGGTGTGAACCCGCATGGCCGCGATGATGATCCGCCCGGTCCATTCGCTGTGAGGCCCGTTCGTACATTGTGCCGTCATGTGCAGCCCCCATCATGGCGATCTTGCGTCCAGAAGCCGTTTGCCCCTTTTTTCTCTGCACCCGATGTTCCCTCTGCGGCTGCTACCACAGCACCTCCCGCGCGGCGAAGACGGGTCCGTCCGTGCAGCAGAGCTTGTAGGTCCAGCCGGGCTCGGCCTGCGCGTCGCGGATTTTGACCACGCAGCTCTGGCACGTGCCCATGCCGCAGGCCATGTGGCGCTCCAGAGCGAGCCAGCAGGGAACGTCACGCTCGATGCAGATGTCGCCCACGGCCCGCATGAGCGGCTCCGGACCGCAGCAGTAGCACGTCAGGTCGTGCGCCCGGCCGCGGCGGCGCAGCCACTCCAGCAGCGCGTCGCTGGCCGTGCCGGGCACGCCGAGCGTGCCGTCGTCCGTGGTCAGGATCGCGCTGTGGCCGGCGGGCAGGTCGGCCACGCACGGCGCCGGCTCGGGCTCCTGGGGCGGGTCGGCGCTGCGCTGCACGGGCATCAGCCCCTCGCTCCGCGCGCCGAAGATGGCGACGACCTCCCGGCCGTCGGCGGCCAGCGCCTCGGCCAGGTAGAGCATGGGCGGAATGCCCACGCCGCCGCCGACCAGCACGGCCGGCGGCCGTTCGGGCCGCGGGAACCCGTTGCCCAGCGGCCCGAGCACGCTCAACTCGTCGCCCTCTGCCGCCTCGGCCAGCAGGGCCGTGCCCGTGCCGACCAGACGGCAGATCAGCTCGATCTCGGGTCCGTCGGCTCCGTCGCGGCGCCCGGCCAGCGAGATGGGCCGGCGCAGCAGCGGCTCGCCGAGGGTCAGCTCCGGGCCGGTGAACTCCGGGCGCTCGCCCGGGCCCCACGCCACCTCGTGCAGCTCGCCGCGCTCGCCGGGCGCCCGGCACAGAAGCTGCACGAATTGTCCCGGCCGGGAGGGCGGCAAGCCGGGCACCGCCAGCCGGAGCCGGAAGTGCTCGGCGCAGATCGCCTCATTCGCGACGACCCGCGCGGGGAAGACGCCACGGGATGCGTGAGAGGAGGGCATGCCGCAATCGTAATGCGGCGACCGGGAGACGGGCAAGGCCGCAGGAAGGCAGCCCCGTCCGAAGGCCGGAGCACACGCAAAGGCCGGAGGGCGGGGAGCCGGAGTGCAATGCAATAGGGCCGCGGCAGCGGCGAGGGAACGGCCCGGCCCCCAAGCTGCCGCGCCGCGGCCGTCCGGCATCAGACATTGCCGTTGCCGATCCGCCCGCGCGGCGCTATGTTGCTTGCGGCGCAGCTACGGACAGCGCGGAAGGAGCCGAACATGGCCGGCAAGGCGAGCAAGTCGTGGCACGGGCGGCTGGCGGGCGAGGCGGATGACGTCACGGCCGCGTTTCTGGCGTCGCTTGACGTGGATCAGGCGTTGTGGCGGTATGACATCGCCGGGTCGGTCGCGCACGCGCAGATGCTCGGCGAGGTCGGGCTGATCACAAAGGCCGAGTTCCGCGCGATCCGCGACGGGTTGCTCGCGGTCGGCGAGGAGATCGAGCAAGGCCGGCTCGACATGCCCGTCGAGCTGGAAGACATCCACATGGTGATCGAGTCGGCGCTGATCGACCGCGTCGGCGAGCCCGGCCGGAAGCTTCACACCGGGCGCAGCCGCAACGACCAAGTCGCCACCGACCTGCGCCTGTGGGCGCGGGACGCGTGCGACGCGCTGGTCGAGGGCATCGAGCGGCTCCAGCGCGCGTTCGTGTCGCTGGCGGGCGGTGAGGGGGGCAAGCTCGTCGTGCCGGCGTACACGCATCTCCAGCGGGCCCAGCCGGTGCTGGCCGGACACGCCGTGCTGGCCTACGCCGAGATGCTAGAGCGGGACGCGAAGCGCCTGGCCGACTGCCGCAGGCGGATCGACGTCTGCCCCCTCGGCTGCGGGGCGGTGGCGGGCACGTCCCTGCCGCTGGATCGCGCCCGCACGGCCGAGCTGCTGGGCTTCAGCCGCATCGCGCGAAACGGGATCGACGCCACGAGCGACCGGGACTTCCTCGCGGAGCTGTGCTTCTGCTGCGCGCTGCTGGGCGTGCACCTGTCGCGCTGGGCGGAGGACTGGATCGTCTACTCGTCGAACGAGTTCGGGCTGATCGCGCTCGACGACGCCTACTGCACGTCCAGCTCGATGATGCCGCAGAAGAAGAACGCCGACACGCTCGAGCTGATCCGCGGGCAGGCGGCGTCGGCCATGGCGCACCTGACCGGCATGCTCGCGCTGCTCAAGGGCCTGCCGCTGGCGTACGGGCGGGACCTGCAGGACGACAAGCGGTTCGCCATCCCGGCCGTGGAGGGGATGCGCCAGGCGCTGGCGGTGGCCGCGGGCGTAGCCGGCACGGCCCGGTTCGACGCCGAGCGGATCGCGGCCGGGCTGGACGCCGGTTACCTCGACGCGACGTCGCTTGCCGAGTACCTGGTCGGCAAGGGCGTGCCGTTCCGCACGGCCCACGGCGTGGTGGGTCGGCTGGTGGTTCGGGCGGACGAGCAGGGCAAGCCGCTGGCCGAGCTGCCGCTGGAAACGCTGCGGGAGGCGAGCGAGGCGGTGGCGGAGGATGTCTACAAGCACCTCGGCGCCGAGAACGTCGTGAAGCGCTACCGACCCGACGGGGCGGGCGGGGCGAAGCAGCTCCGCAAGCAGCTCGGCTACTGGCGGCGGAAGCTGGGCTGAGCATCTGGGCCATGCGTGAGAACGCCTACATCGACTGGCTCCGCTTGCAGGCGGGCGCGGAAATCGATCCGGACGGGGTTCCGGTCGGGCCGGGCGACGACTGCGCGGTGGTGGCGGTCGGCGGCGAGCGGCTGCTCGTGACGGTCGACCAGCTCATCGACGGCGTTCACTTCGACCTTGCCCGCGACGGCGCGGAGGCGTTCGGCCGCAAGGCGATGGCCCGATCGCTGTCGGACGTCGCCGCGATGGCAGGCGAGCCCCTGGCGGCCGTGGCGAGCGTGTCCCTGCCGCCGGGGTTCTCGCGCGAGGACGCAGAGCGCATGCACCGCGGACGGCGGGCGGTCAGCGACGCGTTCGGCTGCCCGATGGTCGGCGGGGATGTGGCGACGGCGCCCGGTCCGGCGTCGCTGAGTGTGACCGTGCTCGGCCGGCCGGGGGGCGTCGAGCCCGTGCTGCGGAGCGGAGCTCGGGTCGGAGACGCGATCCTGGTGACGGGCACGTTCGGCGGGGCGTGGCGGACCGACCGGCACCTGATGTTCACCCCGCGGATCGACGAGGCGCGGGCCTTGGCGGCACGGGCCGAACTGCACGCGATGATCGACGTGTCGGACGGGCTGGCGCTGGACCTGTCGCGTGTGTGCCGGGCCTCCGGCGTGGCGGCGGAGGTCGTGGCCGCGGCCGTGCCGGTCGCGCCGGACGCCGCAGCGGGGCGAGACATCGACCCGCTCCAGGCCGCCCTCGGCGACGGCGAGGACTACGAGCTGATCTTCTGCATTGCCCCGGACCAAGCGGACGCGCTGCTGGCCGATCCGCCGTGCGAGTGCTCGCTGACGCGGATCGGTACCGTCACAGCCGGAGAGGGCATGGCGCTCCTCCGGCCGGACGGCACGCGCGAGCCGCTCGAGCCGGCGGGCTGGGAACACGGGAGCTGACCATGCCCGACGCCGAGACCCACCAGACGCGAAGCCCCGACGAGACGCTCGCCCTCGGGCGCGAGCTGGCTCAGCGGCTCTCGCGCGGGGACTGCGTTGCGCTCGACGGCCCGCTGGGGGCGGGCAAGACGCTGCTGGTCCGGGGTATCGCGGCCGGGCTGGGCCTGGAAGACGAGCGGCTTGTGGCGAGTCCCACGTACGTGCTCGTGCACGAATATCCGGCCGGGGTGCCCGTGTATCACGTGGACCTGTACCGCCTGGGCCACGCGGCCGAGGAGCTGGCCGACCTCGGCCTCGACGAGATGCTCGCCGACGGCGTCGTGCTGATCGAATGGGCCGACCGCGCCGGGGCGGCTTTGCCGGCGCGTCGCTGGCGGATCCGGATCGAGCATACGGGCGAAGATTCCAGGCGCATCACCTTGCGCGAGCCGAGCGCTTGACGCCCGCGCGCCGCGCGGGTCCAATGCCGCCATGAGCAACCCCTCCATGGAACAGGCGATCGACAAGGCCCACACGCTGATCGAGGCGATGGGCTACATCCAGCGCTTCCGCGGCAAGCTGGTGGTCATCAAGATGGGCGGCTCGGTCATGGACGACGCCGATGCGCTGTCCAACCTGCTCGTCGACGTGGTGTTCATGTCGAGCGTCGGTATGCGGCCGGTCATCGTCCACGGCGGCGGCAAGGCGATCTCTCAGGCGATGGCCGACCGCGGGCTCGAGGTCCAGTTCGTCCAGGGCCGCCGGTACACCGACCAGCGGACGCTTACCGTCGTCGAGCACGTCCTGTGCACGGAGATCAACGCCCGCATCGTCCAGAGCATCGAGTCGCTCGGGGCTTCGGCGATGGGCTTGCACACGCTGGCGAGCTGCGTGCTGTTCGGCGAGCAGCTCTTCCTGGAGCGGGACGGACGGAAGATCGACCTCGGCCGGGTGGGCCGGGTGACGAGCGTCAACCAGCACCTGATCGAGCTGCTCTGCGCGGCCGGGACGATTCCCGTCATCGCGCCGCTGGCGCGCGACCGGACCGGCGCGAAGCTCAACTGCAACGCCGACACGGCCGTGGGGGAGGTGGCCGCGGCGCTGGCGGCCGAGAAGCTCGTGATGGTCTCGGACACGCACGGCATCCGGCGCTCCGTGGACGACCCGGAGAGCGTCGTGACCGCTGCGACGGAGGACGATATCCGCGCGATGATCGCCGACGGCACGATCGCCGGCGGCATGTTGCCGAAGGTCGACGCGTGCCTGCGGGCCCTCAACGCCGGTGTGAGCCGCGCCCACATCATCGATGGGCGCTTCAGCCATTCCCTGCTGCTGGAGATCTTCTCCGACAGGGGCGTCGGGACGCTGATACAGAAGTAGTTCCCCGGGGCCTCAGGCGAGGCCCTTGCCCGTCGTGCCGGTGGCGAGCTTGGCGTGCAGGACGCCCTTCTCCCGGCGGAGGCGGTCGGCGAGGATCCGGATGTCCTCGCCCGTTCCCCGTACCATGATCATCTCGGCGCAGAGGTGCTCATCCAGATGCACGTGAGTGGTCGCCAGCACCCGGCCCATGAAGTGATGCTGCTCGTGCGTCAGCCGCTCGCCCAGCCCGTGCACGTGGTGGTCGTAGAGCAGCGAGATCGTCCCGAGCAGTTCCTCGTCCGTTTCCCACTCCCGCTCGACCATGTGGTTGCGAATGAGATCCCGGATGAACTCCGAGCGGTTGGCGTATTGGCTGTCGGCCACCTGTCGCTCGAACCGCTCGAACAGCGAATTCTCGATGGATACCGTAAACCGTACAAGGTCGGACATGGCGCATCCTCTGGGCCGGCCCCCATGGTAGCCCGCCCGGCGGAGCGTGCAAGCTCACACGTCGCGAACGGCGTCGAGGAAGAACAGGTTCTCCAGATCGATCAGACGCTTGTGCCTCAACCCGGCTCCGGCCAGGAGAGGGGCCCAAGCGTCTCCGGCCGGGAGCACGTCCCCACGCACCGGCCCGTCGAGCCCCGCGTGGAAGTCGTTGAGCTGCGCGCTGCCCGAGAGGTGCATCACGATCAACCGGCCGTCGGGCTTGAGCGCCGCCGCCATGTTTCGAAGTGCTCGGGGCTGGTCACGGAAGTGCGGGAAGCTGTGGAAGCACAGCACCACGTCGTAGCGATTCCGCCGCAGTTCCTCGCCACATACGTCGAGGCAGGCGAACTCCGCGTCGATGCCCTTCTCCTCGGCTTGGCGGATCATCTGCTCGGAGAAATCCACGGCCGTGACGCGGCCGGGCGCCACCTGCCGCGACAGCCAGCCGGTCGTCTTGCCGGTGCCGCAGCCGACCTCCAACAGGTTCTGCCCCGGCGTCAGGGCCAGCAGTTCGGCCTGCTCGGCCATGCCGGCGGTCATCTCCTCTGCGGAGGGGGGCTCGTCGTCCCAGCCGGCGGCCATCGCGTCGAAGTGTGCGATTCGGGGGTCCGAAGCATTCATACGCGGATTTCCTTTGCGTTTTGATTCCTTGGGTAATATCATCCCAAAAATCGTAATACCGCCCGGGCTTGCGGTCAAGCGGTCCGCGGGCGGAACGCTCAGCTTGGCCGAGGAGAGAGGAGATGGAAATGCTCAGATTTGGCTCGCTCATGGTAATCGTAACCGTCCTGACGACGTCGGCTGCGTTCGCACAGGATTGGTCGTCGCTGCCGTACACCCCGATCTCGACCTATGAGTCCGTCACAGCAAGCGGTGGCAGCGCCTACTCGGGCGGATTCCCCGTAAAGATGTACGGCGTCGTGATCAACAACACCGAAGACTGGCTCGACCCAACCCCGGCATACGACCCCGGCGTACATCTCTGGCAGATGGGCGGGCAGTCCGAGCTGATCATCCAGGCGGTCGAGCCCGGCGACTTTGGCGGCGTGTTCTGCTGGATGGGTCAGAACTACGGCAACCACATCGCTAGGCAGGACCCTTCATTCAGCTACACCGACACTGAGTGGACGGCGGAGTTGGGCCGGCTGAACCTCTACGGCGGTGATACCGTAACCGATCCGATCCGCTCTGGCGACCTTGTCGAAATCCGTGCCCGCATCGGGCTGCACTACCAAGGCAAGAGGAACGTCAACGAGGCCCATAGCAACGCCCCGGCCAACGACTTTGAGATCGTCGTCTTGCAGGAGAACTACGGCCTCCCGACGCCGACGGCGCTGCCGCTGAACCTTATCAAGGACGCCAGCAACACCGCCATCTTTGATCCGACGCGAGCAACCGGCGGCGAGCACCACCAGGCCACGCTCGTGGACCTCAAGAATGTGAAGGTCTTGTCGGGGACGTGGGGCCGTAACAGGACCGTCACGGTGCAGGACCAATCCGGACGAACGCTTGACCTGTACCTAGGCCTGAACACCGGCTTCGATTCGACGCAAGCTCCCCCGAGCTACTTCAACGCCGAAGGCATCGTCCAGCAATCATCATCGTCCGGGATGGACGGCTATAGTCTGTTGGCGCTGGACCCCAGCGGCGTCATCCGGCACGGTGACATCGACAGGGATCACAAGGTCAGTATTCAGGACTTCAACGGCGTCCTTCAGAACTACACAGGCTTTGCCGGTACGGACAGAACTTGGGCGCAAGGCAACTTCAACGAAGCCGAGAATGGCTCGGTGGATACCTATGACTTCAACGCGACCATCGCCAACTTCACGGGCAACACGGCCTATGGCCCCAGCAGTGGCACGACCATGCTGGCCATGTCGATGGATTCCGGCGAGATGATGCTCACAAGCGACGGCAGTGGCGGTAGCCTATCCAGCGGCGAGATGCAGCTCGTGGTGGACATCGTCACCGGGCAGATGAAGTTCGTCGGCAACGCCGCTCAAGTAAACAACTGGGACATCTGGTCTCCCTCCGGTTCGCTGATGGCCGATGCGGACGGCAACGCTGGTCCGTGGGCAGGCTACCTCATCAACAACACGTCTGAGATTGCGGCCTACACGGGCATCGGCTCATTCGTGAACGTGGACGGTGATTTGCTGCTGGACTCGGCCTTCAATGTCGGCGGGACGATGGACTTCCAGTTCCTCTACGCCGGCACGGACGGCAACCTCATCACCGGCGACGTGGTGGCTGTGCCGGAACCGGCGACGCTGGCGATGCTGACACTGGGCGGACTGGCTGTGATCCGCCGCCGCAGGGCATAGTTGAGCGTGTGAATCAGTTATTCATCGACGGCGGCGCTCAATGCTCAGGAGCGCCGCCGCTGGTGTTATTCGGCGACAAGAGTGAGAGATCGTACGCACAGAACGGGCTTCACGCTCATTGAGCTACTGGTGGTCATCGCCATCATCGCGTTGCTGGTAAGCATCCTTCTGCCGTCTCTGGCCATGGCAAGGACTCTGGCCAGAATCACGAAGGCCCATGCGGAGCTTCGCGGCATCACGCTGGCGGTGGAGATGTACAAGCATGAGAACGACGAGCAAATTCCGCCAACACGGTTCTCGTGCAGCAGCCGGACGGCCTACGACCTGCCGGTGGAGTTGACGCCATACCTGCCCGGCGGCCGGAAGAACGACTTGGACATCGTGCAGATGCCCGACCCGTTCACGCCGACCGAGTGCTACAAGTACCGCGCGGTCGGCCCGGCCATCGTGAATGAGTCCACCATCATTCCCAATGCGGCCAGCCTGTGGATTCCAGATGGGTTCCCCGGTGGAGACGCGGAGACCGGGCAGTACTACAGCGATCCCAAGACGAGCCCTGTCCGCTATGCCGTTTACAGCATGGGCCCGGACCCGCAAAGCGCGAAATTTGACATTCCCGGCCGATTGCCGCTCCCGAGCAAGTACTGGCTAAAGAGCGCCTCAGACACCGGCGTTATCGTTCACTACGAAGATAACAACGGTCACATACACATAAGCCCGTAGGTTGGAATGGCTATGCTGCGACTGCCTGTTTTGAAGATCTGCGTTGTGACAGTAGTTGCCTGCGTGGCCGGATGCCAAAGTCAGTCTGACGACGAGGCCCCGGCGGCCGCGTCGAATTCGCTCCTGGAGGCGGCGGCGCGGGACCTGCTCGGCGACGGCGTCCCGATTCTGCGCCTGGCCGAGCCGGGCATGTGCCCGGGGCACTTCGATCTCCGCCCCAGCCAGGTTCGGCGGCTTCGCTCGTGCCGCGTGCTGCTGCGGATGGGCTTCCAGGACTCGCTGGACATGAAGCTGCGCCGCGCGACGGATGACGGGCTGCAGATCGCGCCGGTTCGCGTCTCGGGGGGACTGTGTGTGCCGGCGACGTACCTGGACGCGTGCCGCCAGACGGCCGACGCGCTGGTGGGGGCCGGTCTGCTGGATCGCACGTCGGCTGATGCCCGCCTCGAGGAGATCGCCGCGCGCATGGACGGACTGGCGCATCGATGCCGCGAGCGGGCTGAGCCGCTGAGCGGGGTGCCCGTCCTGGCCAGTGCGCACCAGCGGGCGTTCTGCGAATGGCTGGGGCTGCGGGTCGTGGGGACGTTCCGCGGGGCGGACACGGAGGGCTCGGGCGCGCTCCAGGAAGCGCACGATCGCGGGAAGGCCGCGGGCGTGCGGCTCGTCGTCGCCAACCGCCCGGAGGGACGACGGGCCGCCGATTTCCTGGCGGGCAAGCTTGGGGCGGACGTCGTTGTCCTGGGGAACTTCCCCGCGCTGGACGCCGGCCAGGAGCGCTTCGATGACCTGGTCGAGCAGAACTTCGCTCGCCTGATCGGGGCGGCCGGGCAGTGAGCGTCCCGGCCGTGGTATGCCGCGGGCTGAGCGTCCGTGCCGCCCGGCGAGAGATCCTCCACCTGGGCGCGCTGTCCGTCGAGCGGGGCGAGCTCGTCGGCCTGCTGGGCCCGAACGGCGCCGGCAAGAGCACTCTGCTGCGCTGCCTGCTCGGCCTGCAGTCTCGAGCGCGGGGGCGCATGGAGGTGCTCGGACAGTCAATCTTCGGACTCCGGCCGGGGGCGCTGGCCGGCCTTCGCCGCCGTATCGGATACGTGCCGCAGCTCTTACCTTCCACCAGCGAGATGCCGTTGACCGTGCGCGAGGTCGTCGCCATCGGACGGACGTCCCTGGCGGGGTTGCTGCGTCCGTTTCGGCGCGAGGACTGGCGGATCGTGGACGAATGGGTGGAACGGCTGGGGCTGGCCTCGCTGGCCGGGCGCGGCTTCGGCGAGATCTCCGGCGGCGAGCAGCGCAAGACGCTCATCGCCCGCGCGATGGTGCAACGGCCGGAACTTCTGCTGCTGGATGAGCCCACCGCAAACCTTGACCTCGGCTGGAGGGAGCGGATCGTCGGGCTGATTGACGAGCTGTACGCGAGCGAAGGGCTCACCGTTGTCCTGGTGTGTCACGAACTGGAGGTACTGCCGTCGGGTTGCCGGCGAGTCGTCGTGCTCGACGACGGACGCGCGGTCGGCGACGGGGCCCCGGAGGAGATCCTGACGGCCGAGCTGATCTCCGAGCTCTACGGTTCGGGCCTGTGCGTCGTGCGCGCGGGCGGCAGATGGGCGGTCACGCCGAAGGGGGCGCCGGATGATTGACCTGGCACTCTGGGGTTCCGTGATCGTCGGGGGGCTGGTGGCCGGCGGATCGAGCGGCTTGCTGAGCGTCTATATCGTTGGCATGCGGATTCCGTTCCTCGGCGTCTGCGTGGCCCACGCCGCCTTGGCGGGCGCCGTGTACGGCTCGCTGGCGGGGCTCACGGGCGCGACGCTGCTCCTGCCGGCCCTGGGCGGTTCGGTGCTTGTGGCGCTGGCGCTGGGCTATGCCGACCCGCGCAGTGTGCGGATGGACTCGAACGTGGTGATGGGCCTGCTGTTCTCTCTCACGATGGGCCTGGCGTTCGTCGGCTTCGGGCTGTTCGCCAAGCTGGGGGTCAGCGACAACGACGTGCGGTCCTTGCTGTGGGGCAGCTTGCTGTACTGCCGCTGGTCCGACGTGTGGCTCATGCTCGCCGCGGCCGGGGCGCTGGCGATGTTCGTGCTCGGGTTCGCCAAGGAGATGCGGGCGATCCTGTTCAGCCGGGCCGACGCCCAGGCGGCGGGCATCCGCGCTACGGGGGTGTGGACGGGCTTCCTGATCCTCACGGCGGCCGTGATGACCGTGAACTTCCAGACCGTCGGCGGGCTGATGATCTACTCACTCATCACGAATCCCGCGGCCGCTGCCTTCCTGCTCGTGCGCGGGCATAATCGGGCCATGCTGCTGGCCGTGGCATTCGGCGCCGCCAGCGGCTTGGGCGGCTTCCTCCTCTCAGCCGCCACGGACCTGCCCAGCGGCGCGGTGATCGTGCTCGTCTCGTCCGGCTTCGTAATCGCGGCGGGGCTGCTGCGGCAGGTGACGCAACGGCTGGTACCGGCACAGTCCAGGCAGAGGTCCCGCGCCTGATCGACAGGGGTGGCGGTTGTCTGCGACCGCGTCGGCTGCTATGGTGCCGGTTCCGGCCGCGGGGCTCCGCGGGACGAAAGAAAGCGCTATGCCAAGGGAGTGACGCATGAAGACGCGGACGGGCGGTCTTCCGATCGGATTCCGGCGCAGCGGCGCCGAGTGGCAGAAGGACATCGACGCGCTGATCGCGTGGTCGAAGGATCAGGGCTTCGAGGTGATCGACGTCGGCCGAGACGGCGACGCGTCGGCGAAGGCCGTCACCGACGCCGGGCTGCGGGTCGGCTCGGCGGACCTGGCCGAGTGGAAGGGCATGATCTCGCCGGACAAGGCCAGGCGCGACGAGGCCGTGGCGAGGAACGCCGAGTACGTCAAGGCCTGCGCGGCCGCGGGCGTTGGCAACTTCTTCATCGTCATGCTGCCGGAGGATCCGTCGCGCGAGCGGAAGGAGAACTTCGGCTTCATGGTCGAGGGCTTCGGGGCTCTCGTGCCGGCGCTGGAGGCGGCCGGAGCGCGCGTGGTCATCGAGGGCTGGCCCGGCCCGGGGGCGCTGTGCTGCAACCCGTCCGAGTGCCGCAAGCTCTTCGCGGAGCTGCCGAGCGACTCGATGGGCATCAACTACGATCCGTCCCACCTGGTGCGGCTGGGCATCGACCCGCTGAGGTTCCTGCGGGAGTTCGCCGGACGGGTCGGGCACGTTCACGCCAAGGACACCGAGCGGCTCGACGAGCGCCGCTACGAGCTGGGCGCCGAGCAGCCGGCAACGTTCGCGGAGGGGATCGCCTACGGCGGCAACCACTGGCGGTACTGCATCCCCGGCCACGGCTGCATCCGCTGGCGGGCCGCGTTTGAGATCCTTGTCGAGGCCGGCTACGACGGCTGCGTGTCGGTCGAGCTGGAGGACGCCGGCTTCAACGGCACCGAGGACGGCGAGCGGCAGGGGCTGATTCTTGGCGGGCGGTACCTGGAGGGCTGCTGAGCCCGGACATCAGGCAGCCGGAGCCGGCCTCCGGCGACGCGGCCGCGCCGGGCAAGCCGAACCGCGGAGACGCATTGTTCCACGTGGAACACCCGTTGCGCTCCGCGATTCTGCGCAGAACCCCGTTGTTCGCCCCGCCCCGCGCATGTACAAGTGCTTGTAGGTGAGGGTTTTGTGCTTCCAGCGGCGCGTGCTCCCTTTTGACGAGGCCGGCGGAAGCGCTTGCGCGCAGAATCGCGTCGCGGCGGTTGAGTCACGGGTCCGGCCCTCCGTCCGGCGACGGGAAGACGTACACGTCGATGAAGCCCGGGTCGCGCTTCGGGTAGTCCAGCCGGAACCTGCGCTGCTCGGGCGTGCCCAGACGGCGCTCCAGCTCGGACACGTACGCACGCAACCGGCCCTCGTCGAAATCGCCGCGCCACCGTCGGTGGACCAGCAACCAGGTCCGCCCATCGTCGGGATCGACCTCAATCGGCTTCGGCGCCCATTGCAGGTCCGGCGGGGCATGGTGGTTCACGTAGAAGCGGAAACGCGCCCCGTCGCCCCCGTCGTCGATCAGGTTCGGCGCGTGCGCAACCTCGCCGACGGCGTTGTAGACCACCCATCGGTCGCGCCCCGCGTCCGTGTCGGCGGCCACGTCGCGGAGGGCCGCCCGGCACTGCAAGTCGGAGCCGACCTTGTACGGCCGGAAGATGTCGCGAACCGTGCCGGCCAGGCACAGAAACGCCAGCAGATACGCCGTGACCCGCGGGATGTGAACCGCCCAGCGCCGCGACCGTGCCAACCGGACGGCGATCGTGAGCACCCCGTGCCCGGACAGCAGGCAGATGGCCGGCGCCATGTACAGCATCGTCCGGGCCGAGCCGCCGTAGGGATACGCCCGCAGCGCCGCCGCGACGAACGCGGGCACGGCCGGGGCCAGCAGGAGCCCCAGAAGCCGGCGCCGCCCGCGCCACATGCCGGCGGCCCCGACCAGGACCAGCAGGAACGTCAGCGACGACCCGCCGCCGCGGTCGCCGACCGGGAACGCCATCATGCGCCCCGTGTGGATCCGCAGGAACCACCACGGCAGCCGCCACGGCCGCGATATCGGCGGCCAGGTGAAGTCCCACATCACCCAGCCGGACACCTCCCGCGCCACGGCCTGCTTCGGCAGGATCGCCAGCCAGGCCATCACGCCGAAGCTCGCCGTCAGCGCGGCCGCACAGGCGGCACAGGCGAGCAGGGCCCGCCGATTCCGCCGGCGTGCGGCGTCCCACAGCAGTACGAGCCCCATGCCGGCGGCGACGAAGACGCAGGGGAAGGAAAGCCATACGCCTACGACGGCCGTCGTAGTCAGGGCGGCCCATCGCCCGGCCCGGCCGGGCCGCTCCAACACGCGCCAGGTCAGCAGCATCAGCGCGACCGACAGCAGCAGGTCGACCGTGTACGGCTTCACCTCGCAGCCGTGCCGGACCGCGTAGAACGACGCCGCCATCGCACCCGTGGCCAGCATGGCGGCCCGACCCGAGAGCACCCGCCGTGCGAAACGCGCGAACAGGACCAGCCCGGCCGCCCCGGCCAGCAGCGGCACGATTCGCAGCACCCACTCGTCGTACCCGAACGCCCGCGCCAGCGCCAGCTCGGCCCACAGGAACGCCGGCGGGGCGAATTGCTCGTACTCGAGTTCGCCCATCAGCCCCAGGTAGCCCCGCATCAGCAGGTTCTGGAGCAGGAACGCCTCGTCGTTGAAGTAGGGAAAGGACAGGGCGTACCGCACGCCGCGCCACAGCAGGCCCAGCGCCACAAGCACTGCCGTCCAATGGATGACGGCGCCGCGTCCGCGGCAGAGGACGAAGCGGCGGAGCCGGGCGGAATGGTCGGTCGAGGGGTGGGGCAACGCGGGCACCTTCACTGTCGTGTCGGCCGGGCCGTCTCGGCGTGGCCGCATGGTACGGGCACGGGGGTGCGGGCGGCAAACGAAGCGATGCAATGATCCGCCGCTCGGCGGCGATGCGGATGCGTCCCCCTCGGACGGTAGTCGACTCAGCCCATGCCCAGGCGATCATCGCACCGGCGCAGGATACGGGTGCCCGCCTCCGGCATGAGGAAGCGGTATCCGGACGGTTCGTGAACGCGCCACGCGTACCGCGTGCCGCAGTCGGTGCAGTGGATGTCGTCGTTCTCCGGGTCGCATTCGAGAACGAGTTCGTTACAGACCTTGCACCAGGTGCGGCACGAGAAGACGAGGTTCACCTTGCCGTCGCGCGAGGCGACGTAATCGACGTCGCGGCTGGCCTTCTCGCCCGAGAAGTCGTCGAAGACCGTCTTGCAGTTGTCACAGACGAAGATGGCGCCGGTCTCCGGGTCACGGTTTTCATAGGAGAGGAAGTACTCGCGGATGGCCGACTGCTGTTCCGGCGTGAGCTTTCGCCAGACCTTGACGCCCTTGGCCTGGCAGAACTGGCACATGCTGCCCGTGCGGAGCAGCAGCCGCACCAGCAAGGCCGTGATGATGATCACGATCACGCCAACGATGATCGGCGCGATCATGTCCTTCGGTTCGAACGGCCCCTCTCGCACGGCCAGAACATATGCCCCGATGGCGTTCACGGGTCGGAATTCTACGGTCAGGACAGGCGCTGGACAATACGGCAGGTGGCATGTGTCTCAACGCGCGGCGCCGGGCAGCGCCCGCGCGTGGGCGAAGGCGTGCTTCCGCCAGTCGCGGGCGCAACGGGGAGGTCGGCTAGCGCCGCTCCCTCGGGGGAGTTGCCGGGGCGCCTGCCGAACGCTTCTTCTTCGCCCATGGGACAAGGGCCAGAAGGCCGGCAACGACGCCGGCCAGCACCCCCCCGCCGGCAACGGCGCCGGGACAGCCCGGCTGGCCGCAGCAGGGGCAGTTGCCTGTACCGATCAGCCCGAACAGTCCGGCCCACCACAGGCCGAATCGAACCAGGATTCGCCATAGCTTACCCACTTCGCCTCGTCCCTTAACCAATGCTCAGCCGGCCGGGAGTGACGTTCGCACTCCCGACCGGCAAAGCGATCTTCGCGAGCGATCCAATCAGCAGGATTGCACGGTTCTCTTGCGGCGGAGAAGTGTCTACGCCTTTCGGCTTCGCCGTCTCAAGAGCCCCACGCCGCCTATCGCCAGCAGGGACAGGCTGGCCGGCTCGGGGACAGCGCCGAGATTGAACGTGTACACCTCGGAGTCCGCGTACGTCCCGGTCGTGTCCGTGAGGCGATACGACACCGTGTAGGGAAGCGTCGGGTCCAGTCCGTCGGGCAGGTGGTAACGCATGTGTACGTGATGGTTCGCGTAATCACTCAGCGTGAACGTGGACCCATCGGCGGTCAGGATCGGTGCCATCAGATCGTCGAAGAACAGCAAATCGGGTGTGGCGAAGACCCGTTCGACGAGGATGTTGTAGTCCACTCCTCGCGTGCCCTCCAGGGCATATGTCGGGGCAGTGTTCTGACCAAAGCCAGGTTCGACGCGGATGTACCCGCCGCCATACATCTCGGTGAACTCGTAGTACTCCTGGCCGTAGGGATTCGGGTTGGTGCTCCAGTCGGCGTTACAATGCCGATAGAGCTGGGATGTGTCCAGAAACAGCGTTCCTTCGTCCTGTCCGACCAGCAGGTGGTCGTATGGGCAATCCGCGACGGCAACAGACGCGGCCGCGCCGATCGCCAGAACCGCCATGCAGAGCGTTCGTCCATATCGCATATCGTTTTCTCCTTGAAGTCTTTCAGTAGTCCAGAGGCCCAGACCATTCCGGGGCCTTCTTGGGGTTCCAGAGGTTTCGGGTGCCGGGCTTCCAGGTCTCCTCCAGCGTCATCTGGGCGGCGTGCCCATCGGCAAAGAGATAGCTGGCCTTGTCCAGGTGGCGCTCATGCGCCACGTGATTCTGCGGGTCGGCTGGACCGAACCACATCTCGGGGTGTACGTGATCCGCGCCGACGACACTTTCGGGGGTTTCGCAGGCGTAGATCGTCTCCATGGGGCGAGGGACGCCGCTCAAGCGAGAGAAGTCCCTGTTGTCGAACCGGGCGTTGGTCGAGTAGCTCGCCCACCGATACTGGCCCCACTGCGCCTGCGGCGGCGGGTTGTCCCAGTCCAGAAACGTGTCGGCCCGGTCGCTCGGACAGCGGTAAAGCAGCCGGGTGCCCGAATACGGCTGGAGGGCGTTGATCCACCAGGACTCGGCGGGGTTCTCGTGCAGCGCGCACGAGCTTGGCGGGTAGTGTTCACCGTTCTCGGTGGCGTACATCTGGATCGCCAGGCCCGTACTGCGCATGTTCGACAGGCAGACCGTTCCGCGAGCCAGTTCCTTGGCCCTGCTCAGCGAGGGCAGGAGTATGGACACCAGCAAGGCGATGATGGCGATCACCACCAGTAGCTCGATCAATGTGAAGGCCTTGTTGCGCATGGCGACCTCGCCTGGATGAGCCGGGCGGGCCCGTAACGACCCGCCCGGCGATCCGGGATTCTCTACTTCCTGCGGCGGCGGATCAGCGCCAGGCCGCAGAGGCCCAGCAGCCCCATCGTGGTCGGCTCGGGCACCGTCACGAACGAGATCGTGTACTCGTCGGACGGAGCGAAGCCGGTCGTGCCGAGGTCAATGGCCTTGAACGTGGCGTCGAAGGTCTCGCCCGGACCGGCCGCTTCCGCAATGAACCACTGGTGGTGATGGAAGCCCCACGCGCCGAGTTCGCCGTTCTCGTTGTACTTGGTGTCCATGAAGATCTTCGGGAGCTCGTACGTGGCCCCGTTGGCTGTCAGCACCGGCGCGAAGGTGTCGTACTCCGCCATGGAGAATCCTTCGTCGAAGGCCACACGCTCGACGGCAATTCGCCAATCAGGTGTCGTGCCTGCGTCGGTGCCGCCCAACTGCCAGTTGCCGTGCGGGGGATGCCCCGAGTGCCAGCAATACAGGTACTCGCAGGCGTACTTGCCGGCCAGCGGACCGGACTCCTGATAGAGCAGTTCGAGCGGCTCACCCCAGTTCGGGAAGCCGGGCGTGCCGGGAACGGAGAAGAACCAGAGCTTGTCATCGTCAGCCGTTCCCCAGGTCTGGTCCTGGTTTCGGCCGATGTGGGTGTGGGCATGGGCAAACGCCATCGAGGCGGGAATCGCCACGGCGCAGAGGATCGTCAAGACGGTACGGTTGTAGATCATGTCAAAAAGCTCCTATCGAGTGTGTTGAGTCATCTGGGATACGTTTTCCTGCCATGTTGGCGCGCAGTCGCCTTCCAAGGCGACTTGCCGCGCCGCCGGAAGCGCACGGTCAGTGCACTTCAGGTGTCTGAAAGAGCAGGATTCTGTGTGAAACGGAACGATTCAGAATGAGCGGGACTCAACAGATGGGAGGGGCGCGGGGAGAGCGGGCACGCAGGTGCGGCTGATGATACCCCACGCATCGAGGCATCGGGCTCGCGACGGCGCGCGGGGTTCGCACGGCCGGGACGGCCGGGGGAATGTTTTCTATCGCCTTGACAACGGCAAGGGTCTGGCATATCGGGCAGGTGGCGGGGTCGTGCGCGTGGGCGTGCGACGCGCCCGAGCGGATGCTTACGCCCGGCTCACCGCTCGTATGCCCGTGCGAGGATCCGTGACAGTGATCGGTGCCGTGGCCGCAGGCGGGGCAGTCATGCGGCGCGGCATGGCTGTGCTCGGCCGCCAGGTGAAGCGCTTGCAGAAGGCCCGTGCCCTGGAGGGCAATCCCGGCCAGCATGAGCAAGATGGGCGAGCGGTTCCTCACGGTTGCATTCCGGCCTTTCCCGTCAAGGGCCGAGCACGCCGTTGACGAGAACGCTTTTGATAATAAGAATGCATTCTCGATAATCAAGCTCGAAATCCGAGGCCAACGCACAATGTCGCAACGGAATACCGCCCAAAGGGCGGCCATACTGGACGTGCTCACCGGCGCCGAGGCCCCGCTGAGCATCGAGCAGATTCTCGCCAGGGGCCAGCAGACCGTGCCCACGCTCAGCCAGGCCACGGTCTATCGCATCCTGAAGCGGCTGCAGAGTCGGGGCGATGTTGTGACGGTCCAGTTGCCCGGCCGGACGCCGCTGTACGAGTTGTCGGGCAAGGGGCACCATCACTTCTTCCGCTGCCGGCGATGCGAACAGATGTACGAGGTCACCGGCTGCGATGGGCTTGTCGACCAGTTGGTCCCGCGCGGTTTCTCTCTGGAGGATCACGACGTGTTCCTCTACGGGCTGTGTGCTGACTGTACGCCTGGCCACTGAGCCCGTCACGCGAGTCAGAGACGTTGAGACCCTGCGTCGCCTGTCGGCTATGCAGGGCAGGCGATCACATTCCCATGCGGCTGCGCCGGCGCAACGGCCGGTGCATGGTGCTGACCGAAGGGGGAAGCCGCGCCCGTCTTGGCCGCTCAGCACATCGAAGACGCCAACGGGGCCAACCGGACGCTGATCGCCCGTCTCCGCCGCCCAGCACCTTGAAGACACCAACGGTGCCAACCGGACGTTGATCGAAGCCATCGCCAAGGGGCACCGCTGGCGGGCCCAGCTCGAATCGGGCGAGTACGCGAGCCTCGAAGACCTGGCCAAGGACGTCGGCTGTGACCGCACCTACGTCGGCCGCATGCTCCGGCTGACCAGCCTCGCACCCGACATCATCGAGGCGATCCTCCGCGGCGACGAACCCGACGGCCTGAGCCTGGAGAAGCTGCGGAAGAATCTGCCTTCGCCAAGGCTACGGCAGACAGGCCTGCCGGTGCGGTGGGAGGAGCAGAGGAAGTGGCGAGAATGAACGCCCACCCTGACCGGCGCAGTGAGGCCGCGTCCGCGCGGCCTTACTGCGTACGTGTCGAGGGTGTTGTTGGACGATCTACTTCTTCTTCACTGCCTCCAGAATCCTCTTCTGAATCCCCTCAGACTTCCATCGTCGAGTGTTCCCCTGGATGACTTCGTTCGGTTCGAGGGTGTATCGTGTACCGTCGATGTCAACCATGTAGACTGCTTCAAGCGGCAGTGGATCTGACAACACTTCGTCGGGGGGGGCGGAGACAACCCGCCGGAGAAGCTCCGCTTCAGCACGCGGTATGGGGGCAGGCGTCCACCGTCCCGTCTTGCCCTCGATCACGAGGCTCAAAAGGTTGGCCTTTGGTGGCGCGGGTTTGCCGTCGCCACCAGCCGCTGGTTCGGCTGGCTTCTCTGTCCTCTGTCTGTTCACCATCGCCTCCGCGCCTGACACTCTTGCCGGGCGTCTCAGCCCCAGCGCATCGAATACCTTCTGGGCAACCGCATTCTCCCTGGGCAACCATGTGATCACGGTACAATTGTCGTTGAACCCCAGGACGTACAAAGGAGCACTGCATGTGGACATGTAGAGATCAACTTTCTTCTTCCCGGCCTCATCTTGGCCGAATGGAAGGACGCCAAAGAAACCGGCGGTGAGTGACGCAGGCAGCGTCTTGGGTGTGAGCATTGGGCCAATGTCAGGATTTGTCGGTTCAGTCTCCCACGTTCCACCGATTTGGGCTTCGAGCGACTTCTTTGCAGCGCCAAGATCGGACGGTTTGCCAGCAGTGCTGCAAACCGACGCCATCGCTCTGATCGCTTCGCCCTGGAGCCCAGGGTCAGATAGCAGCCTCTTCAGGTCCGCCATAGCGTCGGGGTTGGACGGGGCGATTCGGCCAAGGGCCAACACGGCCGCATGCCGCACGGCTTGGTTGTTATCCCGCGTAAGCTGCATGAACAATGACTCGGCCTCCACATAGCCAGCATGCGAAAGGAGGCTGATGACCGCAACCGTGTCTCGGTCCCAGGGAGAGAAGGCAAGCCGGCGTGCTGTCGCCGCTGCGTCCCGGGCCATCCGCTCGCGGTAGAGCTTCACCAGTTCCGGCTCCACGATGTGGAACTCCTTCTCCGCCGTCTTGGTGTTCATGCGTTCCTTGAGAAAGGCGAGCAGATCGGCGGCCCGGAACACGTCGCCCAAGTAGTGCTCGTCGAGCCCGGTCGTGAATTCGACCGGCCCATCAGATGTTAAGACCGTGTAGACGGCCACCCCGTCTACGGCATCCCCATCAAGAAGCCAGTGAAGGTGTTCCCGCACGCGCTGCTGGCTATAGAGCAATATGGTCGGATCTGAGACGATGCGTCCACCGACGTGGTCGGGGTGCGTCGCTCCGTCCGCCGCATGTATTCTGGAAACGGGCAGGATATAGCGAACCACGATCTCATCTTTGGCCGTGGTCTCACGTTCGGGGGCCTCTGCCTGACACCCCACGAGGATCAGCGCGAACGTGAGCGCCATGCCAGCGCCCACGCTGGTGATATCCGCCGCAGCTTGTGGGCCAGAATCTTCCATGTCCATTCAGACGCCCAACCTACGCGATAGTTCCGGTTTTTTCGATACCAAGAATGTGGAGCAACATTGGCCAAGTCGCAACTTTTTCTCGTTCGACGCTGTCACCGGTGACACGCCCCGCGCGGCCCCTTGCCGTCGCTCGCGCTCACGTCCCCGTTGCAGTGCCAAGCAGTGCCATTGCAGTGCCACGGGGCGCTCACGTCGCGCCCTGCCTGCCGGCAGGCAGGTCACATGACGGTCTTTTGGCACCTCCCTTCGCCCGGAGCTTCGGAAGGCAGGCGGCAAACGTCACCCGCCTTCGCCCCTACTCCGCCAGGGCTACGAAGGGCTACGGCGTGCCGAGCAGTGACGGGCTTGTGGTCCCTTCGCATGCAGGCAAAGGCGGGTGCAACTCGCACCTACCCCGATTCGGCGTAAGTGGCTGTAATGACACGGCGTGTATCTCACGGGACGGGGTGGATCCGCCGTCGCCACGGCTATGGCGGGACAAGCCCCGTCACGCGATTCAGAGACTTTGAGACGGTCTCGGCCCGCTTTCGGGCGTTCCGGGGGCGTACCCCGTCACGTGGTTGGGCGGGCAAACGGCAGAGAGGAGAGCAGGAGATCCGTCTTCGCCTACGGCTTCGACGCGACGAGTCCTCCACCGGTGGGCAACGGGCTCAGAAGTGCTTCTTTGCGAACGCCCGGCCCGACTGAGTCTTGAGGTACTTTTCAAAAGCAGCGGCCTTGGTCTTGTCTCTGAAGGCCACGGCCGTTTCGATCCGCCAGGGCGCAAACTTCGACGTGTGAGGGACTTTGCCGCCGTTGTGGGCCTTGACGCGTGCGGTCAAGTCCTCGGTCATGCCTACGTACCAGTGGCCGGGCGGATCGATGCTCTGAAGCATGTAGACGTACCAGAATTGGCCTTCCATGGCTGCCTTCCGTCTTCGCCTGCGGCTTCGACGCGACGATGGCTTGCCGAGA
>CAZHEH010000002.1:156526-163681 GCA_964531695.1 uncultured Planctomycetaceae bacterium
CGTAGTTCGCCGCGTTTGGCGGAGCAGATGCCCGTCTTCGCCTTCGGCTACGACGCGACGATGGCTTGCCGAGACGTAGTTCGCCGCGTTTGGCGGAGCAGATGCCCGTCTTCGCCTTCGGCTACGACGTGGCAGTCTTCGTTCGCCGCGAGACAAGCTCGCGGCGAACGAAGACTGGAGCCGGCGGGAATCGAACCCGCGTCCCGTGACGTTTCAGCACCGGCGTCTACGTGCGTATTCGCTCGTTTGCTCTCGTCGCGGGCGGCTCGGAGCGACACGATCCGCCTGCGACCAGCCCGACGGTAGTCCCGACCGGGGAACCGGGCGACTTCCGGTCGGCAAGCCCGCTGTTTGACGCCCTTCCGCGACCCACGGGCGAGGTCACGGAGGACGGGTCTGCGCTATTTACGCAGCCATTGCCAACTGATTGTCGGCAAGTAAAGTTAGCCCAAGGGGTTTAACGAGGCCTCCTTGGAACCTCGGCACGCAACCGGCACCTCAGCTCGTCCGGTCGAGTCCATTTCGGCCCCGATTCCGGCGTGAGACGCCGCATGTACTACGTCGGTATTATACCATCGAATCGTTCGGAACGCATGGCAATCCGGCCCAGCCCGGCGGACCGCCGTCGCAAAAACCCTTGCAGGCCCGAGAGGCCGTGATAGAATAATCGGCTCGCCTGATGCGAAGACGGCTAGCATGCGCCCCCGCGGTGGGGGCGACGGAGACGTGATACGTGGCAGTTAAGCTGAGACTGAAGAGATTCGGCCGGCGACACCGGAGCTTCTACCGCCTGAACGCCATCGACGGGCGTAGCCCGCGCGACGGGCGCGTCATCGAGGAACTGGGCTGGTACGACCCGGAGGCCCGGGACGCGGAGAACCGCAGCTCGCTGAACCGCGAGCGGATCGAGCACTGGCTGAGCGTCGGCGCCGTTCCGACCCAGACGGTCAGCGACCTGCTCCGTCGGCACGGGATCTCCGCCGGCCGGTAGGCCCCGCGGGGTCCGGATGCCGCTGCGGATCGACATCCTCACGCTGTTCTGCGAGATGTTCGACGGCTTTCTGGCCGCGAGCATCGTGGGGCGTGCGATCCGCAACGGGCTCGTCGAGGTTCATCGGACGAACATCCGGGACTTCGCGCGGGATTCCTACGGCACGGTGGACGACAAGCCCTTCGGCGGCGGCGTGGGCATGGTGCTGATGTGCGGGCCGGTGTACGACGCCGTCGAGGCCGTCCGGCCGCGGCATGAGGACCCGGGAACGGTCGTCTTGCTGACGCCGCAGGGCCGGCCGCTGAGCCAGCCGCTCGTGCAGGATCTCTCGCGTCGGCAGCGGCTGATTCTCGTGGCCGGGCACTACGAGGGCTTCGACGAGCGAATCCGAACCGGGCTGGCCGACGTCGAGGTGAGCATCGGCGATTTCGTCCTCTCGGGCGGCGAGGTGGCGGCCATGGCGGTCATCGACGCGGTGACGCGGCTGCTGCCCGGCGCGCTGGGCAAGGACGAGTCGCCCGTCGAGGAGTCCTTCAGCGAAGGCCTGCTGGAGTATCCGCAATACACGCGTCCGCGGGAGTTCCGCGGCATGCGGGTGCCGGACGTGCTGCTGTCCGGCGATCACAAGCGAATCGCCGAATGGCGGGCGGAGCAGTCGCAGTTGCGAACGATGCAGCGCCGCCCGGAGTTGTGGCAGAGCCACGAGCGCCGCCGCGGCGACGGCCGCGAGACGAGCGAGACGGGAGACCGACCGTGAGCCAGGAATTGCTGAGAAAAGCCGCCCAGTCGAGCATGAAGAGCGAGGTGCCCGATTTCGGCATCGGCGACACGGTGAACGTGTCCGTCCGGATCGTCGAGGGCGACAAGGAGCGCATCCAGGTCTTCAAGGGTGTGCTGATCGCGCGGCGGGGCAGCGGCGTGTCCGAGACGATCACGGTGCGTCGGATGGTCGGCAACGAGGGCGTCGAGCGCGTCTTCCCGATCCACAGCCCGAAGGTCGCGGACATCCAGGTCGTGCGCGAGGGCGACGTCCGTCGCGCGAAGCTGTACTACCTGCGGGACCGGGTCGGCAAGGCCACGCGGATCACCGAGCGCAAGGGCGCGTCCCGACGCAACCGGCCGCAGAAGTTTGATACCGGCGAGCCCGCGGCTGAAGAGAAGCCCGAGGCCGAAGCGCAGAAGTAGGCCGCGGCCGCGCCCGGCCGGACAGGAGCACGCCCGCGTGTGGCCCTTTTCGCGCCGCAAGGACGATGACAAGGGACGCCGAGGCGAGCGCCTCGCGCGCAGGCATCTTCGCGGGAAGGGGATGAAGATCCTTGCGGTCAACTACCGCTGCCCGCGGGGGGAGATCGACCTGATCGCCCTGGACCGCTCCCGGCGCGCCGAGACGGGGGCCGACACGCTCTGCTTCGTCGAGGTCAAGACGCGGTCATCGGACGAGTACACATCTCCCGAGTCGGCGGTGAATGCCGACAAGCAGCGCCGAATCAAGAAGGCGGCCGACTACTACCTCGTCAGCCACCCGGCGTCGGAAGGGCTCAATATCCGATTCGACATCGTCGCGGTCGTCCTCCGGCCGGGCGAGGAGCCGACCATCAGGCATTTGCCGGATGCGTTCCGGTGAGGCGCGCGAGATGGTTGGCGTATTCGGCCTCGGTTCCGGGGTTGTGGTGTCCGCTCGCGACCAGGCGGGTCCACAGGGTGTTGGCCTCTGCGAGGATCGCCCTCTTTCGCTCTTCGCTGAGCCCCGGTTGGCGGGCCTCCGCCAGCAGGTGCGTCACCCGCGTGCGGATGGCCTCCAGGTCCGACTCGCGCTCCCGCTCGAGCACGCCGTCCGCGATCTTGTGGAAGAAGTCGCTCATATCGCCCTCGTACCGGCCTCGGCCCGTTAAGCAGATCGGCCGAACCGGAGCGGGAGTTGAGCCACCGGTTCCAGGAGTCAGCGTTCCCAGCCGTTTCCGCTGATCTCCGCTCCCCTGTCCCGCCGCGCGGCACCCACGGACCTACCCGTCGTCCTCGTCCGGCCATTCCGGCCTGGCCACGCGGCCCATGAACAGGATCGCGCCCGTGTCCTTGTGGCGGATGAGGAACAGGAACGGGTGGTCGGCCGTGAAGACCGCTACCTTCGGCGGTTCCAGCGTTATGGCTTCGGCCTCCATCACCACGGCCGTGGCGGCCGCCGCCTCGGTGCCGTCCTCGTCCACCGCCACATAGGCCTTGTGCAGCACGGCGTCGATCCACAGCTTCTCGACGTCGGCGATTCCGGTGAAATCCGCCTTGGCCGGGTTGAACGCGGCCGGCATGCCCATGGAACTGAGCACGTCCTTGAGCCCGAACCGGCTGGTGAACTTCCACTTGGGCATCGTCACCCGGACTTCCTGTGTTCCGATCGCGTCGAGCCAGCCGGCGAGCTTCTCGCCGGTGAGACCCTTCTCCAACTCCCCCAGCCCGTCGCGCTCTCGCGGCAGGAGGACGACCATGTCCAGCTCGTTCGCCTTGTAGGGCATGCTCAGGGCCTGGAGCGTGTCGTTCTCCATGTAGCCGAACCGCTCCTGCTGATGCATCATGGGGGTCTCGTAGGACTCCTCCTCGCCGGCGTGCCAGTCGCTGTCCTCCGTGGCGTGTTCGTCGAACTGCTCGGCCCAGTCGCTCTTGAAGTACACGGCGTTGGTCAGCACCAGCCGCGTCAACTCATAGAGCACGCCTTCCGGGATGAGGTCCGTAATCTTGTCGTTCGTCTGCTTCTCGACCCACGTGTTGATCGTGTCGCGCGCTTCTTCCGTCCGCTTGAAGTCCACCTTGCTGAGCCCGGCGTCGTAGCACTCGCCCGTGAGCGTCAGGAAATCCTCTTTGAACGGGTAGCCCCGCTGGCCCCACAGGGCGTTGGCCACGTGCAGCTCATAGGCGGGCTTCTCGCCACGCTTCGCCTCGCCGTCCTGGTCGGTCCATACCGTTACCATCCGCGGCTCGTTGAGATCGGCGATGAGCCGGGCGAAGCCGTCGTGGATCTTTGCCGGATCGTCCGGGAGATGAAGGGCCGTCTCCATCTGCCCGGCCGTGTCGCCCCGGGCGCCGGCGTAGGTCATCGCCAGGGCCGTCTGGATGCTCGTCGGCGAGAAAAACAGGTTCCCTTCCTCGCCGGCCAGTCGCTTGTACATGTCCACGGCGAAGGCGTTGCCGGATCGGGCAACCCCCTCGGCCGGGTCGTCGGGTCGGGGCTCCTTCGCCTGTGCGGGCGTGCAGCCTACGAACACGGGGGCCCAGGCGAGAATCGGCAGCAGCATGCGTAAGCTCATGTCGGTCTCCTTGTCTCTGCGTACGGGGCGCACACGGTCCACGTATACTGTAGACGCTCGGGGCGGCCCGGAGTTCCCGGCACTTCGCGCCGGCGGCTCGGGCCCTTGCCGCTTGCCGCCGGGCCGCCTACGCTGGCGGCATGGCGGACCTGCGACTCATCGACACCCATTGCCACCTGATCCACGGCCGGCTGAGAGATCAGGTGGACGACGTGCTCGCACGGGCCCGCGCTGCGGGGGTGGTCGCGTGCCTCTGCGCCGTGGGAGACCTGACGGAGGGCAGGGCGGCGCTGGGCCTGACCGGGAAGCACCCGAACGTCTGGGCCATGGCCGGCGTTCACCCGCACGACGCCAAGGACGTGCCCGGAGACTACCTCAACCGGCTGGAGCGGCTCGCGGCCCACGAGCGGAACGTGGCGATCGGGGAGATCGGCCTGGACTACCACTACGAGTACTCCCCCCGCGCGGAGCAGCAGCGGGTGTTTGCCGAGCAGCTCGCGCTGGCCCGGCGGCTCGGCAAGCCCGTGGTGATCCATACGCGCGAGGCGTTCGGGGATACGCTGGCGATTCTGGCCGAGTCCGGCGTGGCGGGGGAGGACCTGGTGTTCCACTCGTTCACCGGGGAGGCCGGCCCGACGCGGCGGGTGCTCGACCTCGGGGCGATGGTCAGCTACTCGGGCATCGTCACGTTCAAGCGCACGGCCGCCCTGCGCGATGCGGCCGCGATCGTCCCCGACGACAAACTGCTGGTCGAGACGGATGCCCCGTTCCTGTCGCCGGAGCCGGTCCGCAAGATGCGGACGAATGAGCCGGCGAACGTCGCACACGTCGCGCGCTGCCTGGCCGAGGTCCGCGGCGTGACGGTCGAATCGCTGGCGGATATGACCACGGCGAACGCCGTGCGGCGTTTCGGCATCGAGGCGAGATGAGGTCAGGGCTCGACGTTCGGCGTTCGGAGTTCGACGCCCCCGGCCGCACGTTGAACGTGGAGCCCCGAACGTCGAACACGGTTGGGCCTACACAAGAATTGCCGCGCACGGGGCCCCGTCGTAGAATCAAGCCATGGCTCAGGACACGCAGGCGGCCGAGTTCGGGGAGCGGATCGACGCGTTCCAGCGCACGTACGGGGCCGTGGTCGACCAGGTCCGGCGGGTGATCGTCGGGCACGAGCGGGCGATCGACGAGGTTCTCACCTGCCTGCTCTGCGGCGGTCACGGCCTGATCGAGGGCGTCCCCGGACTCGGCAAGACGCTGTTGGTCCGCACGCTCGCCGACGCGCTGTCGCTTTCGTCCAGCCGTATCCAGTTCACGCCGGACCTCATGCCCGCGGACATCACCGGCACGGACATCGTCGTGGCGGATGAGGCGGGCTCCAAGAGCTTCCGGTTCCGCCCGGGGCCGATTTTCGCCCACCTCGTGCTGGCCGACGAGATCAACCGCGCCACGCCCAAGACCCAGTCGGCCGTGCTGGAGGCGATGCAGGAGCGGACCGTCTCCGTCGCGCGCACCACGCACGAGCTGCCCGAGCCGTTCCTGGTGCTCGCCACGCAGAACCCGCTGGAGATGGAAGGGACCTACCCGCTGCCCGAGGCGCAGGTGGACCGCTTCCTGCTGAAGATCACGGTGGACTCGCCCAGCGCCGAGGAGCTGGTCGACGTGATGAGTCGCACGACCGGCGCGGACGACCCTGCGGCCGAGCCGGCGGCGGACGCAGAGCGGATCCAGGCCATGCGGCGGCTGGTGCGGGAGGTTCTGGCGGCGTCGCACGTGATGGTCTACATCGCCCGGCTGATCCGCGCGACGCACCCCGGCGCGCCGGATGCGCCGGAGCCCGTGCGGAAGTACGTCCGCTACGGCGCCTCGCCGCGCGGGGCCCAGGCGGTGCTGCTGGCGGCGAAGGTCCGCGCCCTGCGGGCCGGGCGGGCGAACGTCGCGTTTGAGGATATCGTCCCGGCCGTGGGTGCGGCGTTGCGACACCGGCTGATTCTGTCCTTCGAGGGTCAGGCCGACGGCGTCGAGCCGGATGAGATTCTCCGGGCCGTGACCGACTATGTTCCGCGGGAGCCGTAACCCGAACCGCAACCCCGGCGCACGACGGACGGTGGTTCCATAATCCCGGAGGGATGCTACGATTCCAGGCCGGGGTGGAAGCCCCGGCGCACGACGGGCGGTGGTTCCAGAATCCCGGAGGGATGCGACGATTCCAGGCCGGGGTGGAAGCCCCGGCGCACGACGGGCGGTGGTTCCAGAATCCCGGAGGGATGCGACGATTCCAGGCCGGGGTGGCAACCCCGGCAACAGGGCGGCATAATCGGGCGGAACCCCGGCAGGGGTGACGCGAAAGAAAGGGGACGGCCATATGGCCCACACGTTGACGCGGATCGCCTTGCATTGTGTATTCGGCACGAAGGAACGGCGTCCCGTTCTGGCGGATGAGGTCTCGGACAAGCTGAACACGTACCTGGCCGGCATCGCACGCAATCACGACATGCATCTGCTCCGAGCGGGTGGGACGGCGGATCATAGGCACCTTTTGGTGCAGTTTCGTCCGGCCATCAGCACGGCCGAGGGGATGCGGATTCTGAAGGCGTATTCGTCCCGGTGGCTTCGGGAGACGTTCAGTGAGATGCACAGCTTCGCCTGGCAGACGGGCTACGCGGCATTCGCCGTCAGTCGATCGGCCGAACGGCGCGTCGAGCGTTACATTGACGAACAGGTCGAGCATCATCGTAAGATGAGTTTCGAGGAGGAGCTGCTGGCATTGCTGCAGCGCCACGGCGTCGACTATGACCCGCGGTTCGTTCTCGGTTGATCGGCTCACCCCTGCCGGGGTTCGCGGTTCGGGTGTGGCCGCGTTGCCGGGGCTTC
>CAZHEH010000002.1:163781-239545 GCA_964531695.1 uncultured Planctomycetaceae bacterium
CGCCCCGGCCTGGAATGGCCTCAGCCCTCCGGGCTTGTGGAATCGGGTGTTGCGACGTTGCCGGGGCTTCCGCCCCGGCCTGGAATGGCCTCAGCCCTCCGGGCTTGTGGAATCGGGTGTTGCGATGTTGCCGGGGCTTCCGCCCCGGCTTGGCCATGGCCTCGGCCCTCGGGGCGTGTGGGAGCGTCAGACTGTCCGTGCCGGCCGTTGGACCTGCGGCGTTGTGCGTTGGCAGGCGGCGGTTGGCCCCGCGATATTCCGCCCACACGCGCTTGACAGGGTCTGCCGCAGGCCGTACATTCTTCCGTCTAGCCGTTGGCGTCAGTCGTCCCCACGGAGCGCCCCTCGGGTCGAGCGGACCGGAGGGAGCGGGCGAGCGAGGTTGCGGCCGTTCGTTCGGGCTCCGGGGCGATGGGGCGTGCCGCGACACCTGGGCCGGCGTCCGAGACGCCACGCATGCCGGCCGAGCGATGAGCCATCATACCCGGTGGTGTAATTGGTAACACACGAGGTTTTGGTCCTCGTATTCCAGGTTCAAGTCCTGGCCGGGTAGCGTCCAAACTGCGGATTGCGGATAGAGGAATGCGAATTCGGGGCCGTTGATTTGGCTTGACGACGGCGGCCCGGCGGGTCCGGACGGCGGCACCCGCACCGAACGGAGAGCATGGCAACGACGGCGATCATACTGGCCGCGGGCAAGGGCACGCGGATGCAGTCGGACAAGGCCAAGGTCCTGCACGAGGTCTGCGGCCGTCCGATGCTGGCGTACGTGATCGACGCCTGCCGGGAGGCCGGCTGCGGGAAGCTGCTGGTCGTCGTGGGGCACCAGGCCGATCGGGTCCGGGCCGCCTTCTCGGGTGACGACGCCGACATCGAGTGGGTCGAGCAGCGGGAGCAGCACGGCACGGGCCACGCGGTGATGATGTGCCGCGACCCGTTGGCGGGGCTCTCGGGCCCGGTGCTGGTGCTGGCCGGCGACGGCCCGCTGATCCGCGCCGAGACGCTCGAAGCGCTGCTGGCCAGGCACCAGGCCGACGGCGCCGCCTGCACGCTGGCCACGAGCATCCTGGACGATCCCGCCCGCTACGGGCGGATCGTGCGGGACGAGCGGGGCGAGCTCGAGGGCATCGTCGAGTTCCTGGACGCCGACCCCGAGCAGCGGGCGATCCGCGAGGTGAACGTGTCGCTGTACTGCTTCGACGCGGAGGCGCTGCGCGGCGCGCTCGGGCGGCTCACGAACGACAACGCAAAGGGCGAGTATTACCTGACCGACACGCTGGGCATCCTCAAGGCCGACGGCGCGAAGCTCTCGGCCGTGGCGGCCGTGCCGCCCGAGGACGTGTTGAGCATCAACACGGTCGATCAACTGGCCGAGGTCGAGCGGGTCATGCGGACGCGGCAGGCCGCGGAGGCGCAGGCATGACACCGAACCTCAAGATCTTCGCCGGGCGGGCGAACCCGGAGCTGGCGCGGCGCATCAGCGACTACCTGGGCCTGCCGCTCGGCTCGTGCGAGATCTCGCCGTTTCCGGACGGCGAGTTGCTCGTGCGGATCGACGAGGACGTGCGCGGGCGGGACGTGTTCGTCGTGCAGCCGACGTGCTCCCCGGTGAACGACACGCTGATGGAGTTGCTGATCTGGCTGGATTGCGCTCGTCGGGCCTCTGCGGAGCGGATCACGGCCGTCATTCCGTACTTCGGCTACGCCCGGCAGGACCGCAAGGATGTGGGGCGGGTGCCGATCACGGCGAAGCTGGCGGCGAACCTGATCACCAAGGCCGGGGCGGACCGCGTGCTGACCATGGACCTGCACGCGGCCCAGATTCAGGGCTTCTTCGACATTCCCGCCGATAACCTCCAAGCGGAGCCGGTGCTGAGCAAGTTCTTCTCGCACTTGGACGTGGAGGATTTCGTCCTGGTGAGCCCGGACGTGGGCAACACGAAGTGCGCCCGCGTCTACGCCGACCGGCTGGGGGGCGAACTGGCGATCATCGGCAAGCGCCGCGTCAGCGGGCGGGACGTGGAGACCGGCCGGATCATCGGCGAGGTCAAGGGCAAGACCGTGCTGATGATGGACGACATGATCTCGACCGCCGGCACGGTGGCCAAGGCCGCCAAGCTGTGCAGGGACGAAGGCGCGGACAAGGTCTTCGTCGGCGCGACGCACGGCGTGCTGTGCGGTCCGGCGCTGGAGCGGCTGCGGGAAGCGCCGATCGACGAGGTCGTCGTCACGGACACGATCCCGGTGTCGCGCGAGAAGATCGACGCGGTCGGCAAGCTGAAGGTCCTGAGCGTCGCCGAGCTGATCGGCGAGGCGATCCACCGAATCCACAACGACGAATCCGTGAGCAGTCTGTTCACACGGGAAAGCGGCCGCGGGCAATAGCCCGCCCGGCCGCCTGGGAGCATCGCGATGGCATTGATGAAGGCGACGCGCCGCACCGAGTTCGGCTCTCGGCAGGTCCGGCGCTTGCGGGACAAGGGCGACGTCCCCGGCATTCTGTACGGGCACGGCAAGGAGAACACGCCCATAGCGATCAGCGAGCATGACATGGAGCTGGCGGTCCTGCACGGCGAGCGGCTGCTCGAGGTGGACATCGAGGGCAAGCGGGAGCACGCGCTGATCAAGGAGATCCAGTGGGACACGTTCGGGCACGTCGTGCTCCACGTGGACCTGACGCGGGTGAACCTGGACGAGCGCGTCGAGGTCTCGGTGCCGGTGAGCTTGCACGGCACGCCGGCGGGCATCGAGGAAGGCGGCACGCTGCAGCAATACACGGCCGAGGTGACGATCGAGTGCCTCGTGACGGCGATTCCCGACGATATCTCCATCCGCGTCGGCGAGATGAACATCGGCGACACCCTCCATGCCGGCGACATGGAGCTGCCCAAGGGCGCCAAGCTGCTGGACGACCCGGAAACGGCGATTTGCTCCGTCACCTACGTGACCGAGGAGCTGCCGGCCGAGGAAGAGGAAGCCGCCGAAGAGGTCGCCGCCGAGCCCGAGGTCATCGGCGAGACGGCCGAGGAAGGCGAAGGCGAGGCCGCCGAGGCCGAGGAGTAGCCGCGGCTCGCCCGATGGAGCCGAGTTCCCGTGGGCAGCGAGTCCGCCGACAAGCCGAGGTTCGTGATCGGGCTGGGCAACCCCGGGCGCGAGTATGCGGGCACGCGGCACAACGTCGGCTTCATGGTGATCGACGAGCTGGTGCGGCGGTGGGACCTCGGGCGTGGAAAGAAGGCCTTCGGCGGGCGGCTGTACGACGGGCGCGTCGGGCCACCCGGCACGGCGGGTCCGCGGGTGCTGCTGCTGAAGCCGCATACGTACATGAACCGCTCCGGGCGGGCCGTGCGGGACCTGACGGCCTTTCATCGCGGCCGGAGCGAGGACGTGCTGGTGGTGATGGACGACATCGCCTTGCCCTTGGGGCGGATCCGGGCGCGGGCCCGGGGCTCGTCCGGCGGGCACAAGGGCCTGGCGGACGTGATGTCGGAGTTGGACGCCGAGGACGTGGCGCGGCTGCGGGTGGGGGTGGGCGCCCCGCCGCCGCCGATGGACGCAGTGGATTACGTCCTCCAGCGCTTCGCGCGGGAGGAGTTGGCTACGGTGGAGCGAGCCGTGCGGACGGCGGCGGACGCCGTCGGCGATTGGCTCGTACACGGGACGACGTACGTGATGGACGCGTACAACCGGGCGGAAGAGCCCGACGTGCCGGCGTCGTGACGGCCTCCCGGCCGACGCCGCCGGGCAATGGAAGAGCGATATGGCAGACACACAGACGTACGAAGGCATGTTCCTGTTGGACGGCGGGCAGGGCTTCGAGCAGGCCTCCGAGCCGGTCCGAACCGTCCTGACGCGCCACGAGGCGGAGATCCTGGCCTGTAAGCCGTGGGATGAGCGGCGGCTGGCGTACCCCATCGCCGGTCGCAACCGCGGACTCTACGTGCTGACCTACTTCAAGGTCGATCCTGCCCGCGTCGTTGAGGTCGAGCACGACGCCGAGCTCAACGAAAACATCCTCCGGCTGCTGATCCTCCGGAAGGAGCGGCTGACCGAGGAGGAGATCAACGCTGACACTCCGGCGACGGCCAGTGCCGCCAGGCGGGCCGAGGCCGAGAAGGAGCGCGGCGGGGACGGCAAGGAAGACAAGGGCGGATCCTCATCCGGGAAGTCCGACGCGCCGTCGGAGAAGGCCGAGGCCAAGCCGGCCGAGAAGCCGGCTGAGAAGCCCGCCGAGCCGGCCCCGGCGGAGAAGTCGGCCGAGCCGGCAACGCCGGAGAAGCCGGCCGAGCCGTCTTCGGCCCCTGCCGACGGGGCCGAAGCGGGTGAGCAAGCCGCGGGGAGCCGGGCGGAGACGTCCGGCCAGAGCAAGGAAGGTGCCGGGGGCGAGGACGAATCGCGGCAGTAGAGCCGCCGGTGCGGGCAAACGGCCGAAGGGAACGGAACCATGGCGAATTACAACAAGGTGCTTCTGATCGGCAACCTCACGCGCGACCCGCAGCTCAGCTACCTGCCGTCGCAGACTCCGGTGGTGGAGGTCGGGTTGGCGGTGAACCGCCGCTGGCGGGGCCAGGACGGCGAGCAGCGCGAGGACACGTGCTTCGTCGACTGCCGGGCGTACGGGCGGCAGGCCGAGGTGCTGAATCAGTACATGAACAAGGGTGAGCCGATCTTCATCGAGGGCCGGCTGGACCTGGACACCTGGGAAGGCAAGGACGGTCAGAAGCGCAGCAAGCACCGCGTGACGATCGAGCGGTTCCAGATGCTCGGCTCGTCGGGCGGCTCGCGGCAGGGGGGCGGAGGCGGCGGCCGTCGGCAGCAGCAGCCGGCCGGGCGCGGCGCCCCGCAGCAACAGCAGCAGCAGGATTCCTGGAGCGACGACGAGCCGCCCCCGCCCGACGACATGGGCGCCGGGGGCGACGACATCCCGTTCTGACAGACGGCATGAGCCGGCCCGGCCGAGTGCCGGACGGCGGAGAAGAGGATCAAGATGGCCAGATTCGGCTCTACGGCGAAGAAGAGACGACGTCGGAAGAAGTCGCGGTTCCGCGAGGCGGCCAAGTGCCGCTTCTGCCGATCCGACGCACCCGATGTGGACTACAAGGACATCGACACGCTCAGCAAGCTGACCACGCAGCAGGGCAAGATGTTCTCACGCAAGCGGAACGGCAACTGCGCGGCGCATCAGCGGGCGTGCAAGCGGGCCATCAAGCGGGCCCGCTACATGGCCTTGATGCCCTACGTGGCCTGACGGCGAGATAGAGGGAAGGATCACAGGCATGAAAGTTCTCCTGCGATGCAACATCGCCAATCTCGGGCAGATCGGCGACGTCGTCGACGTCAAGCCCGGCTACGCGCGGAATTACCTCGTCCCGTACGGCCATGCCGTGCAGCCGACCGAGGCCAACGTCAAGGCCGTCGAGGCCGAGAAGGAGGCCTACCTCGCCAAGCTGGCCGAGGAGAAGGCCGCCCTCGAGGCCCGCGCCGCGCGGATGGAAGGCAAGGAAGTGACCATCGCCGCCCGCGCGAACGAGGAAGGGCACCTGTACGGCTCAGTCGGCCCGGCGCAGATCGTCGAGGCCCTCGTCGGCGAGGGATTCGAGGTCGAGCCGCAGAACATCCTGCTCGGCCAGCCCATCCGCCAGCTCGACAAGTACGACGTGACCGTGAACTACGGCCACGAGGTGACCGCCACGATCCACGTGTGGGTCGTACCCGTGCACGGGGAGGGCATGGAGATGCCCGGTGAGCCGGCCGAGGGCGAGCCCGGCGAGCCGGCCCCCGAGCCGGTCGAGGAAGCGGGCGAGGCCGAGGAATCGGGAGCTGAAACGAGTGAGGAAGTATAGTACCATGGGCGTCGCGGCGGGTGCCCCGGCGACCCGCCCGCGGGCGGCCCGGCCGGCCGCTTGACGCTTGCCAGGGAGGGCACGGACGTGGCCAAGACGGACAATTCACCGGCTCATCCGGGCGGCGCCGGCACCGGCGCGGCTGACGCGCCGGGACGGGTGCCCCCCAGCGACATCCAGGCGGAGGCGTGCGTGCTCGGGTCGATGATCCTGCACGCCCCGTGCATCGACAGCGTGCTCCAGATCGTCACGCCCGAGAACTTCTACCGCCCGGCGCACGAAATGCTGTACGGCGTCCTCGTCGAGATGCACGACTCCCGGCGGCCGATCGACCTGGTCACCGTGCGGGACGAATTGGTCCGACGCAAGCAGCTCGAGCCGGTCGGGGGCGTGGAGTATCTCAAGCAGCTCGTCGAGGGCGTGCCCAACGCCGCGAACGCCGAGTATTACTCCGGCATCGTCCGGGACAAGTCGCTGCTGCGCGAGCTGATCGTCGCGGGCAACGAGATGATCCGCGAGGCCCACGAGTCCCGCGAGGTCGCCACCGATGTCATCGACCGGGCCGAGCAGCGCGTGTTCGACATCCGCTCGCAGAACGTCAGCGACCACGTGGCGACGCTCGATTCGCTCATCACGGCCGTGTTCGAGACCCTCGAGCAGACCGAGGGCCAGCTCATCACCGGCCTGGCCAGCGGCTACCCGCAGCTCGACGAGCTGACGGGCGGCTTCCAGCCCGGCGATATGGTCATCCTCGCCGCCCGCCCGTCGATGGGCAAGACGAGCATCCTGCTGAACATGGTCGAGCACGCGGCCCTGGCGGACGGCAAGCCGGTGGCGTTCTTCTCGCTGGAAATGTCGCAAACCCAGGTGGCCCAGCGGCTTCTGGCCTCTCACTCCCGGTTCGACCTGCGGCGACTCCGCCGGGGCATGATCGGCGACGACGCCTGGACGCACCTCCAGAACAGCGCCGGGCCGCTCTACGAGGCGCCGATCTACGTGGACGACACGGCCCTGCTGACGATCCTCGACCTGCGGGCCAAGGCCCGACGGCTCAAGAGCCAGTATGACATCCAGGCGATCTACCTGGACTACCTCCAGCTCATGAGCTACGCCGGCCGGGCCGACAGCCGCCAGCAGCAGATCAGCGAGATCTCCCGCGGGCTCAAGGCCCTGGGGCGCGAGTTGAACATCCCGATCATCGCGGCCGCGCAGCTCAACCGCAGCCCGGCCGACCGGCCCTCGCACCGCCCGCGCATGAGCGACCTGCGCGAATCCGGCTCCATCGAGCAGGACGCGGACGTGGTGATGCTCCTGCACAACGAGGACTACTACCACAAGGGCGAGGAGGGCTACATGCCGACCAACGTGACGGAGCTGATCGTCGAGAAGCAGCGCAACGGCCCGACCGGCATCGTCAAGCTGACCTTCCTGCCCGAGTGCACGCGCTTCGAGCAACTCGCCCCTGATCACGTGCAGACCAGCGGGGCGCCGTTCTGACGGAAGGTCAAAGATCGAAGGTCGGAGGTCGAAGAGCGGGCCGCGACGTTCGTGGCATGGGCGTCCCGCCCATGTCCGACCGGGGGCTAATCCGGCAGCGGCAGGCCCTTCAGTACCTCGGCGGTCATGCGCGTGATCCAATGGTCGCCTTCGGAGACAGACCGGCAAGTCTCTAACCCGAAGTCGGCCCCTATGGTGAGCTCGCGTCCGTTGCGTTGCGGCGTCAGTTCCTCCATGAGAGAGAGCATTGCCTGTATCTTCTGCCCGTCCTCGGCGGCATGCCTGGCCATCATCTGCTTCGCCAGCTCGACCTCGTCGCGGAACGCGTCCAGCGATTCCTCTGCCGCGTCCTTGTCGGCGAAGACATGCCGGGCATCAAGTCTGATGCGCGGACCGATCGTCACGCCCGCGGCACGAACGCGAAGTCCCGGTTCGTCGGCCGACACGGCCGCGTACGAATCGTGTTCGGCGACGACAGCCAATAGGGCCTGCATCTCGTCCGTCAGTTCCGGACGCCGTTGTGCCTTGGCTCGCGCGATGACGCCCTTGATGCAGTCCCGGTCCGCCGAGATGCAGACGGTCCTCTTGGCCAGCGCGGCGGCGTGGGCCTCGCCGGCCGCCACGATATCGAAGACCTCCGCCTCGCCGCCCTCCTCCTCGCCGACCAGCTTCGCCAGGGGGATGTCCTCCTCCGTCCGGATCAGAACGAAGTCCCCATCCTCGCCGCTTACCCCGAGCATCGCCGCAACGTCCTCCGCGCGAAGCTCGACCCCGCCGGGGGTTTCCATCACGGCCGTGGCGGCCGCGCCCAGCTCGCCCTGTCGCTGTTCGGTGACATCTACATAGGCGATCCGCGTGGGCGCATTGGGGAGGCAGGTCGCGGCCCACTCCGGCAGCCCGGCCACCTCCTCGCCGCCCGGCTTCTCGAAGCACCACAGGTGCTTCGTGCCGCGGACGTACATCCGCCGGCCGTCGAAGAGGGGGCAGGCGCGGACCTTCTCCCCGCGCAGCTCGGCCGTGCCGACGACTTCCAGCTCGGGCCCGAGCTTCAGCACGGCCGCCCGGCCGCTCTCGGCGAAGACGAAGATGTGCCGCCCGGCCAGCGTCGGGCTGGAGTACATGGTTCCCTTCAGGTCGAGCTTGCGCTCCTCGAGGACCGAGCCGTCCTCGACGCTGATCGCGCTGAGCACGCCCTTCTGCTGCACGGCGTAGATCACGTCGCCGTCCAGCAGCGGCGAGGCGTAGTAACGCTCCTTGCTCGGCTTGGTTTCCCAGATGCGCTCGGCCTCGATCGTCTCTTCCGGCACATCCTCCGGCAGTCGGTAGGCCCCGCCGCCGTGCTCGATGAAGTACGCCACGCCGTCCTGGACGATCGGACCGTTGTAGGTCAGCCGCTTCATGCCCGTGACCAGGTGGGCGCCGTCGTCAGCGCGGAAGACGTCTCCGCCCGCGGTGACGACCACGTCCGTCTCGCCGATCCGCGCCCCGGCCGGCGTGCCGAAACGGCCGCCCGACTCGGCCCGCCACACGGTCTCGCCGCTGTCGGGGTCCAGGCCGAACACGTCGCCCATGTGGACCACGAACACGCCGCCGACGAGGATCGGCGAGGAGCAGTGCCCCCAGCCGAGGGTCGGCCGGCGGAGGAAGCGGATCCATTGCCGCTCGCCTTCCAGGTCGTACGCGGCCGCGACGCCCGTGGCGAACACCACGTAGACGCGATCGCCGTCGCTGACCGGCGTGGGTGAGCTGTAGCCGTTGACGTTGTGGACGTTCGGCGGCGAGCGGAACAGGGCCAGCGGCTCGAGCCGCTCCCGGACCTGCCGGATGCTCGCGTCGAGTTCCGCCTTCCTCGCCTCCAGTTCCTTTCGCTCCGCCGCGGGCGCCTCGTCCTTCTCGGCCTTCTTGAGTTGCTTGCCGACGTCCTTGTGCTGCTTGCGGAGGTCGGCGAGCTGCTTCTCGAGTTCGCGGGCCTCGGCCGCCTTGGCCTCGGCGTCCGGTTCGCCGGCCGCGACGTCGGCCAACGGATTGGCCCGCTCCCAGAGGATCTCACCCGTCTCGGCCGCGACGCAGACGAGCCGGTTCGGCTCAGCGCAGATGAAGATTCGCTCTCCGACGAGGACGGGCGAGGCATTCGACCCCTTATCGGTCGGGCACTTCCACGCCACGTTCTTGACGTTCGACCATTCGAGTGGCGGACTGGCATCCGTGAAACGGCCGTGGCCGTCGGCACGCCAGCCGACCGGCTCGGCGGCGTTGATGCACGTTGTCAGCGCCGCAAGCACGGCGCATAGCGGCACTCCAGAGCCGTTTCTCATCGGCAGGAACCTCCGATACGTAGGTTGCGGCATAGGCGCGGGACGATGTTGCCTCAGAGCATCCGGAGCGCCGCCTTGGCGACGTCCTCCCACATGTCCTCGTCGGGCTTATAGTTGACGCGCAACCGCAGGACCTCGCCGTCGGCCTCCGCCTCGATCTGCTCCCAGAATTCGGCCCTCGCCTCGGCTTCGTCGGTCTCCTCGCGTTCGGCGGCTTCCTTGGCTTTCTTGCGCTCCTCGTCCAATTCGTCCAGGGTTTCCTCGACCGCGTCCTCGTTCTTGAACAGCCCGTAGCCGTCCACCTTTATCCTCGAGGAGATGGACACGCCGGTCGCCATTACTTCAGGATCATCATCCTCGTCGCTGTCCACGCTGCCAACGAAGAACACATGGTGGCCCGACACGACGCCGAGGGCCTTCTGCATGTCCTCGTCGAGGTCGTACTTTTCGCCCTCGTCGGCCTGCTCGATGACTTCCTCGAGCATGTCTCGGCTGCCGCAGACGCAGAACGTCTTCTTGTCGAGCTTCGCCACGTGCGTGCCGAAGCCGACTTCCATGGTCTCGACGTCCTTGTGGTCGTCGCCTTCCTCGCCGTCCTCGACGAACTTGTCGAGGTCTATGTCCTCCTCGGTCCGGTAGATGGTGAATCCGCCGTCCTCCGTGCCGGCACGGAAGATGGCCGACACGTCGTCCGCGTCCACGTTCAGTCCGGTCCTTTCCACATAATCGTCCACGTCGCTGCCCAGTTCGCTCTCTCGCAGGGCGGCGACGTCCATGTACCTGAGGTTCGTGCAGTCGTCGGGGATGTAGGCCTTGGCCCAGCCCGGCAGGCCGCCGCCGATCATCGGCATGATGACGAACAGGAACAGCAGGACGAGTCCCGCCACGCCCACCAGGCCGACGCCGCCGAAGATCAGCGGCTTGGCGAGGGACTTCTGCGGCCCGCCGGGGGCCGGCATACCCGGCTGCTGCGGCATGGGCGCCCCGGGCTGGCCCGGTTGCGGCGCCGGTTGCGGCGCGGGCTGCTGCTGGGGTTGCGGTTGCGGCTGCTGGGGCGCTTGCTGCTGCGGCTGCTGGAGCATGAAGGCCGTGCCGCAGGCCGAGCACTGGATCTGGTTGTTCGGCGGCCACTGCTGAAGCTGATACGCGGTTCCGCACGAGGGGCATTGCACTGTGAACATGGCGGTTCCTTTCAGATCAAATGGGCCAGGCCGCTACGGCCCGCGCCCACATTCCATTGTCCATCTCTTACCACGGCCGCTGCCGTCAATCCAGCGCCGTTGCGCTTCAACCCGGCCCCAGACTGCCCCGCAGCGACCCGCGCACCATGCCGAGCAGCCAATCGGGCGCCGGAATGTGCTCCTCATACTCGGCCGGGTCGAAGCGGGCCTCTATGCGAATCGCCGCCCCGTCGCATCGCGGGCGCATCTTCTCCAGAAGCTCGAGCCGTGCACGCTCGTCCTCCCCGGCGTTGGCCGCGCGCTGGCGGCCGGTCTCGACCGAGGCGTCCTAGCGCTGCACGATGTTCTGTCGCTCCCTTTTGGCCACTTGCCTCCCCGCCGCCGCGGAATGCGCCGGCATGCCTTTCTGGCAGTCCAAGCTACGCCGGGCGCGCCGTCACGGCAAGCCAAAACCGGCCAAAGTTGCCTGGGCCAAGCGCGTTCGCTAGAATCGGGTCCTTGCGAACCCAGCCCGATGGCGGAGGACTACACGATGGAATGCAAGAAGAACGCGAATCTGTCCAACTGCAATTGCTCCTATCCCGGCTGCGGCCGGAAGGGCATCTGCTGCGATTGCCTGCAGTATCACCTGAAGAGCAAGCAACTGCCCGCGTGCTGCTTCCCGGATGATGTCGAGAAGACCTACGACCGCAGCTTCGCCGCCTTTGCCCAGGCGTGGGGGCTCTGAGCTTTCAGGCCTCGGGGCCGTTGAACAGGGTCCCGTTCGTCTCAGGCGGGGCGCCGGGCAGGCCGAGGTGCTCGTAGGCCTTGAGTGTGGCCACACGGCCGCGGCGGGTGCGGGCGAGCAGGCCGAGTTGAAGCAGGAACGGCTCGACGACGTCGACGAGCGTGTCGGTCTCCTCGCCGAGCGTGGCGGCGACGGCCTCGATGCCGACCGGCCCGCCCTTATACACGTCGATGATCCGTCGCAGGAAGGACCGGTCCAGCTCGTCGAGCCCCAGTTCATCGATGCCCTCGAGCTTCAGGGCCGCCTCGACCGTCGGCGGATCGAGCCGCCCGGAGCCCTTGACCTGCGCGAAGTCCCGGCAGCGGCGGAGCAGGCGGTTGGCGATCCGCGGCGTGCCGCGGGCCCGGCCGGCCAGCATATGCAGCGCGTCCTCGTCGTGTGGGAGCTTGAGCATCTCGGCGCTCATGCGGCAGCGGAGGTACAGGTCGTCGGCGGACCAGAACTCGAGGTGGTGCGAGATGCCGAAGCGGGTTCGCAGCGGCGGGCTGAGCAGCCCCGCCCGGGTCGTCGCGCCGATCAGCGTGAACGGCTGGAGCGGCAGGTTGATCGTCCGGCTGTGCATGCCCGAGTCGACGACGAAGTCGACCTTGTAGTCTTCCATGGCCGGGTAGATGTACTCCTCGACGGCGGGAGCGAGGCGGTGGATCTCGTCGATGAACAGCACGTCGGACGGCTCGAGGTTCGTCAGGATGCCGATCAGGTCGCTCGGGCGGGTCAGCGCCGGGCCGGAGGTCACCTTGATGCTGCTGTGCATCTCGGTGGCGATCACGTACGCCAGCGTCGTCTTGCCCAGCCCCGGCGGGCCGTGCAGCAGCACGTGCTCCATGGGCTCTTCCCGCTGCCGGGCGGCCGTGATGGAGATCCGGAGCTTCTCGAGCAGCTCGTCGCCGCCGATGCATTCGTCCAGCCGCGTCGGGCGGAGCGAGACGTTGAACTGCTCGTCCTCGCCGCCGGTGCTCTCGGCCGAGATGATCTTCTCACGTGACACGGTCGCTGCCCTCCTAAGTCGAAGCACGAAATACGAGACTCGGAGCAGACGACAAACGACACGACGGCAGACGGGACCGGTGCGGCCGTGGGCCGACTTCCCGCTTCGCCCTTGCGGTTTGCCGTTTGCTGTCTGTTTCGAGCTTCGTATTTCGAGCTTCGAATCTCATCTGCTGCCCGCCTTCACTCGATACGCCGCCTGCAGGATCGCCTCGGGCGCGTCCAGCTCGGGCGAGACGGCCATGACGCGCTCGATCAGTGCCTGGGCCTCCGGCTTGCGCTCACCGAGCTGCACGAGCACGGCCACGGCCTCGGCCGCGGGCTCGGACAGCTCGGGCTCCGGCTCCGGGGCGGGGCCGGCGAAGGCATCGAGCTTGCCGTCCAGCTCGACGATGATCTGCTCGGCCGTGCGCTTGCCGATCTCCGGCAGGGAAACCAGGAAGGCCGTGTCCTTGCCCTGGATGGCCGCGGCGACCTCGCCGACGGGGCGGACCATCGCCCGCAGCGCCTTGCGGACCCCGACGCCCTTGACGGTGGTGAACACGCGAAAGAACTCGCGGTCGTCCTCCGAGGCGAAGCCGATCAGCCGGGGCTGCTGCATGCCGCGGGTGGGATCGCCCTCGACGAAGTGCAGCGTGTGCAAGACCACATCCTGACCGACGCGGCGCGCGAGCCGGTCGAGGTCGCAGGCGGGCACGAGCAACTCGTACCAGATCCCCGCGCCCGCGTCGACCTGCACCGTGCCGTCGGCCGCCGCCTTGAGTGTGCCCGCGATCCGTGCAATCATCCGCGCGATCCCGGCGACGGATCCCTCCGCCGCCGCCGGACAGCATACGACAAACGCCCCGTCGATGCGAGCCGGCAGGGCGTGTCGTTCGGATTTTGTGCGGATGCCGCTAGTGCAGCCGCATAACCTGCTCGAAGAGCTTGAAGCCCAGCGGGGTCTGCGTGACGATCAACTGCCCCCGAAGCATCTTCACGGAGCCCTTGCCTCCGCCCTCGATCCACATGTCCCGGCCGATGCTGTCCCGGACGATCTCGATCAGCGTGGTGCGGAGTTCGGCCTTCTCGTTACCGGAGTCGGCGTCCTCCGCGTCGTCTTCGCCCCACGGATCGGGGAGGGCCGGGCCGTCGTCATCGTCTCCGTCCGTGTCCGCGTCCCCGCCGCCGAGGTCGACGCGCGGCCCCACGAAGTTCGGCACGGTGTAAAGGAGGTGTCGCACGTCGTACACGCGGGTCTCCAGCTCGACGTTGAGCGCCGCGCCGCTGGCGATTTCCACCACGTCCTCGTCGATGACCCAGTAGACGCGGTCGAACTTGTCGCGGGTCCCGCTGACCTGTGCCATCACCAGGTCGAGCGCCCGCGCGATCGTGATGCCGCTGGCCTTGAGCGTCACCGGTGTGTCGCGGCCGATGCCGTACGGCTCCAGCGATTGCCAGTTCACGTGAATGTTCACGTCGCTGAGCTCGCGTAAGAACTCGATCACGTCGGCGAAGGCGACGCTGTCCATGTCGAACCGGCCGCCGATGGGCCTTGTCTCGCGTCGGTCGACGACCTGGTCGTCCTCCTCATCGTCAGGCCCCGCTTCGCCCTCATGCCGGTCACGCTTGTCCTCTTCGTCGTCTTCGGCCTCGCGCCGCTCGGCCGCCGCGATGGCCGGGGCGCCGGTCAGCAGTGCGGCCCGCGTGGCGACGTAGATGCGCATACGCCCGGCGTACCAGCCGAGGGGCTCGACCTCCGCCTCGGCCGCGGCGAGCGTCGCGTCCAGCATCTCGCCCACGGTCGCATCTTCCACGGAGACCTCGACGTTCGTGGACGGCCGGACGCCGCTGGCGGCAAGGCCCGTCCAGTCCACGCGCAGGTCCACGCCGGCGGCATCCTCGCATTCATACAGCGCCTCGGCGAGCGGGCCGGCGAAGGTGAACTCGGGCGCGACGTGCTTGACCCGCTCGGACGGGTCGGGTCCGGCATATGCCCCCGAACACGTGACCAACAGAACGACACATACCGACAGGGCGGCTCGTCTCATGGCTGCTCTCCCAAGACTGCCTCTACTCGCGGTGTGTGGGAAACCGGTTGTAGGTATGGATGATTCCCGCTGCCGCCGCCTTGATTATACTCGCCTGCCGCCGGACTCGACAAGGAGGGCGTCAGATGACGCTGCGGAGGTACCCGCGCGCGTTGGCGAACCATCCGCTGCCCCAGCTTCGCTGGCCGTGGAGCAGAAGCGTTGCCAGCGAGATGGGCGTGAACTCCGTGTAGCGCTGTTCCAGGAAGGTCACGACCGAGGCCGGGTCGTTCCGCACGGAGACCAGCTCGGAGTGCTCGTGGGCATCCTCGGCCCGGCTCATTTCTGCGCGGATGCTCTCGAAGTCCATCGAGGCCCTGACGCCGATGATCAACTCGGGCTGAACGGTGTGCTTGTCGCGCACGATGCCGAGCAGGACGGGCTCGCCGAGTTGCTCGGGCGGCAGGGCGAGTTCCTCGCCCACTTCCGCGCGAAGCGTGGCGAAGGGGTCCGGCGGACCGTCGGGGGAGGCGGGCGGTTCCATGAGCCCGCCGACGGGGTGGATGCGCTCGGGATACTGGATCACGCTCCGGCTGCGGCGGCCCAGCAGCAGGAAGCCATCCGCGCTGACCAGCGCCGCCGAGACGCCGAGCGGGTCGGCCAGCACCTCCGGGCCGTGAAGGTAGCGGATATGGGCATGCGTGGCGTTCGTGCCGAAGTACTCGCGGAAGTCGCCGGGCGCCAGCGTGAGGGTCAGCCGCCCGGCCTCGGTGGACCAGCCGGCGAGCCGGCAGATCGGGCCGTTGAAGAGCACTCGGCCCTGCGCCTCGGCCAGGCGGGTTCGCTTTCGCCACGTCTCGTCGATGAGCCGCTCGACCTCGTCGTTCGTCTCGCGCGGGCGGCGGACCCATTCCACCTCGACCTGCTCGGGCGCGTACGCGCAGACGAGATCGAGAAAGAACGTCCCGCAGTCTCGCGGGCCCTGACCCGTGTCGTCGAACGAAGCCGCCATCATCCAGTCCTGAAGCAATCCCTCACAGCCACTCCGCGAGCTGCTCGGCGTAGTAGGTCACGATCAGGTCGGCCCCGGCGCGCTTGACGCCGCCTAGGATCTCCAGCACGGCCGCCCGCTCGTCGGTCGCCCCGGCGGCGGCCGCGGCCTTCAGCATGGCGTATTCGCCGCTGACGTGGTACGCCGCCAGCGGCGCGTCGAGCCGGCGACGCACCTCCGCGATCACGTCGAGGTAGGCCCCGGCCGGTTTGACCATCAGCATGTCCGCGCCTTCGTCCAGGTCCGCCGACGCCTCGGGTACGGTCTGGGCGGGGGTGCGGGGGTCCATCTGGTAGGTACGCCGATCGCCGAAGGCGGGGGGGCTCTCGGCCGCGTCGCGGAACGGGCCGTACAGCGCCGAGTCGAACTTCACGGCGTAGGACAGCACGCAGGTCCGCGTCAGCCGTTCGGCATCCAGCGCCGCGCGGATCGCGCCGACCTGCCCGTCCATCATAGCCGAAGGGGCGACGACGTCCGCGCCGGCCTTTGCGTGCGACACGGCCGTGCGGGCGAGCAGCTCCAGCGTGGCGTCGTTGTCCACGTCTCGGCGGCCGTCCGGTCTTTCGGTCAGCGTTCCGCAGTGTCCGTGGTCCGTGTACTCGCACAGGCACACGTCGGTGACCACCAGCAGGTCGGGCCAGGCGGCCTTCAGCTCGCGGACGAGCCGCTGCACCGGCGCCTCCTCGCTCCAGGCCTCCGAACCGATCGCGTCCTTCCGCTCCGGTATGCCGAACAGCAGAACCGCCCGGATGCCCTTATCGGCCCACCGGCGGGCCGTCTCCACGGCCGTGTCGACCGAGTGCTGGTGCTGGCCCGGCATGGCGCCGATCTCCCGCCGCACCCCCTCGCCCGGACGGACGAACAGCGGGGCGATCAGGTCCTCCCGCGACAGCCGGACCGTGGCAAGCATGTCGCGGAGCGTGGCGCTCGCTCGCAGCCGCCGCATCCGCATTGTGGGAAACCGCGCCATGCATTGATCGTAGCCGGGATGCGGCGTTTTGGGAATAGTCGGAATCCGGCCGCCGTTTGGCCAAGACTACCCGAACAGCGTCCCGGCCGCGGTTCCGGGGATGTACCCGCGTTTGCGGAAGTGGGCGACGGCGTCCTGGACGGTTCGGAACACGGCCGTGGCGGTCTCCGTGACGAAGGGGGAGGGCTCCGCCTCCGGACGCCAGACGACGTAGACCTCGCGGGTGGCCTCGTGTGCGTGCTGCAGCTCGCGCTCGACGCCGCTGGATAGGCCCGGGCGCCCGTCGGCGAGCTTCGGGATCAGCGAGATGATCATGTCCGACTGGTCGATCAGCTTGAAGTCACGGGCGTAGATCTGCCCGTCGATGTCGGGCAGAATCTCGAGCACCTGGTTCGTCTCCATGCGGACGCGGGCGTCCTCGGGGCCGACCTCCAGGGTGCGGTGGCCTTCCTCGGCGGCCTGCAGGGCCATGGGGCCGAGGTACTTCTCTTCCATGTCGGCCGGGTCGAAGCAGATGAAGTGCCGCTTGAGTTCCTGCCGGAACGCGGCGATCTCCGCGAGCTGGTCGGGCAGGTCCTGCACGTGCGACATCGGGAAGCTGAGGTAGACCTTTCGCCGCTGGGGGCTGCACGCGAGCTGCACGAGGGTGCGTGCGGTGCTGTCGTCGAAGCCGCGCGCGAGGATGTAAAAGCCGCTGTGGCCCTGCCGGGGGGCCTCGTTCCCCGAGAGGATGAGCTGGCTGAGCAGCTCCGTGGCCAGCGTCTCCTCTTCCCGCCAGACCATAAGGTCCTTGAGCGTGTGGTCGGTGTGGCCGTCGCGGGTCATGCGGTAGTGGACCCGGTCGATGTTGTCCACCAGCACGAGGTACAGGTCGGCGTCGAGCTGCTGCATGTGATCGTAGTCGAAGGCGTAGAACAGCCCGTGACGCCAGCGGAAGGTGGCGTGGGTGTTCACGATCACGTCCCGTTGCTCGCGACAGGCGGCCAGGATGTCCTTGAACACGCTGCGGCGGAGCGAGGTCAGGCGGGACAGCGGCAGGTCCAGGATCCGCCCGGCCGCCACGTCGGGGGCCTCGGCGTACATCATGTCACCCACGTTGCAGAGGGACAGCTCCCGGCCGTCCTCGCGGGCGATCTCGGCGGCTCGCTCCAGGAACGCCTTCTTGTCCAGCCCGACTTGTCCGGTGACGACAATTCGCATGGGAGCGGCAATGTAGCGGCGCCGCGGCGTCGCGACAACAGCGTGTCGGGCCCATCCGCCGCTGTGCGGTGTGCCGCTACTCGGCCTCGAGGGCCTTGTCGAGCGTCTCCTCGAGGTTCCCGCGGGCGTTAGTGGAGACGACCTTGCCATCCTTGCCGATGACCCACACTGCCGGGATGCCGGAGATCCCGTACTTGCGGACGGTCGGGTCCTCCCAGCCCTTGCCGGTGAAGGTGATCGTCCAAGGAAGCTTCCGATCCTCGACGAAGCCCTCGAGCTTCTCGCGGCTCTTGTCCAAGCTGATTCCGACGATCTCGACGCCCTTGTCCCGGTACTCCTCGTAGACCTCCTTGAGGTGCGGCAGGGACCGCACGCACGGATCGCACCAAGTGGCCCAGAAGTCGATGACCACGACTTGGCCTTCCATGTCGTCCGGCAGCGTCAGCGTGCTGCCGTCCAGCTTGGTCAGCTCGGCCGTGAAGGGCGCGCGCCCCTGCTGGAGCAGGAACTGGGATACGCCCTCCTCGTCGGCGTAATCGTTCTCCAGCGTGTTGAGGTACTCATCCTTGAGACTGCTCAGCTCGAGCCGCTGGGCCAACATGGCGCCGGTGACCATCGCCTGGGCGGCGAAGTCGGTCTCCTTGAACCGGGCGACCAACTCGCGGATTTCGTGGGCGGCTTGCCGCTTGGCGTCGGCCGGACGGGTCGTCGCGGAAAGCTTCAAGATACGCATGGCCGTAGCGTTCTGGTCCGCCGCGAAGCGAAGCTCCACGGGGGCGTGCTCGCTCTCGGCCACGTCCTCCGCGATGGACGCGAAGCGGGCCTGGGCCTCCTCGGTCCGCTCCAGTTGAATCAGGATCGCCGCCGCCTCGAGCATCCGGCCCTGAACCAAGTAGAGGTTCTCGGCATTCGGGTACTCCTCGACGGCCGCACGTCCCAACTCGAGCGTCTTGCCGGCCGCCTCGGAGAAGAAGGCCGCCTTTTCTGCCGGGGACATGCGCGCGGCCCCATCGGGCGGGCGCATTTGCGATGTGACCTGTTCGATCACCTCCTTGGGCACGGGCGGCGCCTTCTTTTCGGCGTCGTCGTCCTCGGTCGCGTCGGCGGGCCGCGGATCCTCGGCCCATACCGGCCCGGCCACGATCAGCGTGAAGCAAGCAATCAGTGTCAATAGATTTCGGAGCGATTTCATGCAGGTCTTCTCCCGTTAGAGGTCTACGTCATCCTAGCGCTAAAACCAGCATAGATGACGACGGGGGGGAAATGCACGGATTCCCGCGGCCGCTTGGAAGGCCCCGCGGGCCGGGGACGGCCGGTCAGTAGGACTGGCTGCGTCTCGGCACGGCCGAGGCGGTGACGGTGAAGGTCTGGTTGTCCACGCTGAAGGTCAGTTCCATCGTGACGTTGCGGACGTACCATTCCTCCGCCTCGGCGTCCCACTCGGTCTGGTGCATCACGTAGAAGGCGGAGACCTCGATGTCGTCCTCGCCGCCGATGAGCACGTGCTCCTCGGTGCCCTCGCCGGTGGTGAGGCGGTAGAGCAGGGCGCTCTGATCCGCGTCGAAGGCGTACTCGATCTGCGTGATGCCGTGGTCGCCGGTCGGGGGGACCAGGCGCAGCGTATCGTCGGGGGCGCTGAAGTCGATGGCCGAGGCGGTCCGGCAATCCCGTGCCATCCGCTCGCAGAGCACACGCGTGGCCTGGGCGGCCGTGGCCAGCTCGCCGCTTTCTTCGTGGTTCATCATGGACGCATGCACGGCGACCCCCGCGGCCGTCAGGAGCAATGCCATGATGGCCAGGGAGAGCAGCACCTCCACGAGGGTGAAGCCGGGTTGTTCATGCCTGCGTGCCATGCAAATCCTTCTCGCCTAGAACTCCTCGTAGGTATTGGGCTGCGGGTCGACGAGGTACTTCTTCTTGACCCCCAGCGGGATCACGTTGTCGGGGTCGGGGGTCAGGTGGACGTTGTCGCTGCTGCCATTGAGGTTGCCGATGTTGGACCCGCAGACGCCGCCGCCGGTGAGCCAGTTCACGCCCTGGCCCATGATGATGTTGCCCTCCTCGTCGACGATCTCGGCCATGGAGATCACGGTCCCGTGGACGGAGATGTCGTTATAGAGGTCGACGACGCCGCCGACGACGAGCCCGCAGACGTCGGAATCACCTTCGCCGCCGCCGCCCTCGGAGCCGCCGATATTCACGTTGTAGTTGGGGGCCATCAGCGTCACGCCGCCGAGGGCCTCCTGGATCATGCTGGTCTTGAACTCCGTGTTCCCCCGGAACTCCATGGAGTTGTAGTCCCACCGCATCTTCTTGGGCACGCCGGTGATGATGGGGCCCTCGAAGGTGCAGTTCTCGAAGACCACGCCGTTCTGGTTGCTCGAGGTCGGGTTGTCCGTGGATTCATCGACCTCGATGTAGGTGATGCCCGTGAAGGTGCAGTTCTTGAAGTGCGGGTTCGTGCCCGGCGCGACGCGGATGTTGTGAAGCGCCGGCTTGGTGGTGCCGTCGTGGCCCTCCCACTTGTCGCCGCTGAGGCCCCACATGCCCAAGCTCACGTTGGTGGCGTCGGGGTCGGGGAGGGCGTCGGCGCTGGTCATGTCCCTGAGCGGCGAGGTGTCGAAGTCCTCGGTGTTCAGGCCCGCCATGTCCGGCTCGTCGTAGGAGACCGAATCGGCGAGGTTCTGCTGCGAGGGGTTGTCCGAATCGATCCCGTTGGTGAAGTCGGAATCGCCCTTGCCGGGGTCGCCCTCGAAGTCGGTGGAACTCAGCGACGTGCCGAGGGTGCCGTTGACCCAGCCGTCGGAGCCGAGGTCGATGTCCAGCGGCATGGTGCCGTGGTTGCGGTAGCGCTCGTTCGGGTCGTTCTCGATGGGGATGAGCTGCCGGCCCCACGTGCTCTGCATCGGGCCGTTGATGTTGACGTCGCCGCGGGCGATGATGCGCACCGAGCTGGCGCAGGCGTAGTGCAGCAAGCTCTTGTCCACCTGCACGTCGAACCGCATGCCCACCGTCCGCTCCAGGCCGCCCGAGTGCCCGGTCACCTTGAGTTGCAGTTCGGTCGGCTTGTCGTCCTCGTCGGTGGCCGAGACGTAGACGAGGAAGTCGCACGTCTGCTCATCCGGCAGGTCCACGGCCGTGACGGTCACCTCCTGTCCCGTGTTCACGACGATGTTGTCGGGCAGCTCTGCGACGAAATGCTCGTACACCGTGTCGAGCATGTCGGGCAGCTCGGTCAGGGTCGGCTCGCTTCGGCAGTCGCGCAGGATCAGCACGGCGTAGGACAAGCCGCTCTCGGCCGCCATGCGGGCCTGGATGCTGTGCCGCCAGTTCGTGCCCTGCTGGGCGCGCATGTCGCTGACGGCCATCATGCCGACGGCCAGCGTCGTCAGCACCGTCAGCAGGATCACCGACAGAACCGACGCGATGCCTCTTCGCCTCCGCGATCTCGGGTTCGGCCGTGCTGTCATGGTCCACCTCCTGCCCGGCGGGGCTGCCGTGCCGGGCCTGTGCACATCATTCGTCGCTGCCGCGCGTCACGAGCCACCCGGAGGTCATCACGGCCTTGTCGCCGTGGCGGATCGTGACGGTCACGTACACCACGTCGCTGCCCCCCGCAGAGACCGACTGGTCGAGGTCCGCGGGATCCCTCCAGTCGAGCTGGAATTCCTGCGACCAGTCGCTCATCAGGTAGATGTCGTAGCCCTGGCCGTCGTGCGGCGGGCTGTACGTGACGCCTTCGCCGTCTTCCCCGATCAGGTCGTCGAGGTCGTCCACGAAGTCCTGCGGATCGGAGCCGTCCGGGCCCGGAGGGTTGCCCATGTCCCCGTCGTCCTGATCCTGGAAGGGCAGGTCCAGCGTCCATTCCCGGGCCTCCTGAACCAGGAGGGTCGCCTGCGTGATCTCGCGGCTCGTGTCGTTGACGCGCGCGGAAGAGCCGGCCGCCACCACCAGGGCCGTTACGCCGATGCCGATCACCGCGACGGCGACGGACACCTCGACAAGTGTCATCCCCCGGCGACGAGCGGCGTGACGCGAGCGGCCGCGAATGCTGCATGCGTGCCACTGGTACATAACCTCACCTCAGCTCCCTCCCATCGTGGAATATACGATTCACGGACCCTCATCGGCTGTGGGAATCGCGCCTTATTCCTTGACGAGACTGGACAGTTTGAAGATCGGCAGGATGATGCTCATCGCGATGAAGCCGACGAGGGCACCCATGATGACGATCATCAGCGGCTCGATCATGGCCGTGACGGCCTTGATCGTGCTCCGCAGCTCCTTGGAGTAGAATTCGGAGACGTCCTGGAGCACCTCGCCGAGCTTGCCGGAGTCCTCGCCCGCGGCGATCATCTGGATGACGTTCAGGGGCAGCAGCGGCTGTCGGGAGAGCGGCTCGGCGATCTTGCTGCCCTCCTTGACGGACTCGTGTACGGACATCCACATGCGGCTGTGGACGGTGTTTCCGGAGACCTTGGCGGTGATGCCCAGCGTCTCGAGCATGGGCACGCCGGCGGTGATCAGCTCGCCCATCGTGTGCAGCCCGCGCGTGATGTACAGCGCCCGGAACATGCGGCTGAACAGCGGGAACTTCAGCTTCGCGCGGTCCCAGTATTCGCGTCCGATGGGCGTGCGGATGCCCCAGACGAACCCGACGCCCAGGACGACGACGGCGCCGACCAGGAAGTGCCAGCTCGTCCGCATGAACTCGCTGATTTTCATCAGCGCAAGCGTCGGCGTCGGCAGCAGGGCCTCCTTGGAGGAGAACAGCTCGGTGAACTTCGGCAGCACGAAGGTCAGCAGGAAGATCGTGGTCCCGACGGCCATGATGGCGATGATGGCGGGGTAGATCATCGCCCCGCGGACCATGCGGCGGGTCTCCATCTGCTGGTCGAGGTAGTCGGCGATGCGCTCCAGCATGTCGCCGAAGTTGCCGGACAGCTCGGAGGCCCGGACCATGTTGATGTACAGCGGGCCGAAGACCTTCGGGTAGCGCGCCAGGGCGTCGGAGAAGCTCCGTCCGGACTCGACGTCCGACTTGATCTGATGAAGCATCTTCTGGAACTTGACGTTCTCGACCTGGTCGGCCACACCCTCCAGGGCCGTGCGGATGTTGATGCCGGCCTTGATCATCACGGCGAGCTGGTTGGTGAAGCCGTGAACGTCCTTGAGCCCCGGACCGGTCTGGATGTTCACGCTGCGCAGGGCGCCGAGGACGCTCTGCGCGCCGCCGGCGGGGCTGACGCTGAGCAGGTAGCCGCTGCGGTTGCGGAGCATCGCGGTGGCCTCGTTCACCGATCGCGCCTGAACCGTGCCGGTGCTGACGGCCCCGCTTGCCTCTCTCAGTTCGTACTTGAAGCTTCCCATGGTTCCGATCCCGTCTACGCCGCCTGGATCGCCCGCCCGAGGGACTCGGGGTGCACGGCCCGGGCGATCGCCTGTTCCTGCGTGATGAGCCCGTTGAGGTAGAGCGCCTTGATGGACTCGTCGAGCGTCTGCATCCCTACGCGCCGATTCGTGGCGATGATGTTGGGGATTTCGTGAATCCGGTTCTCGCGGACGCAGCTTCGCACGGCCGGGTTGCACAGCATCACCTCGCAGCCGGGGACCATGCCGGCCACGTCCTGACGCTTGAACAGCGTCATCGACACGACGGCCTGCAGGGTGTTCGAGAGCATGGAGCGGATCTGGTTTTGCTGCTCGGCCGGGTAGATGTCGATGATCCGTTCGATGGTCTGCGAGGCGTTCTGGGTGTGCAGCGTGGAGAGCACCAGGTGGCCCGTCTCGGCGGCGGTGATGGCTGCCGAGGTCGTCTCCAGGTCGCGCATCTCGCCGACGAGGATGATGTCCGGGTCCTGCCGGAGGGCATGCCGCAGGCCGCTGGCGAAGGTGGGCACGTCGCTGCCGACCTCTCGCTGCTCGATGACGCACAGGTCGTTGCGCAGCTCGTACTCCATCGGGTCCTCGAGCGTGATGACGTGGTACTGGTACTTGTGGTTCATCGCGTCGATGAGCGAGGCCAGCGTGGTGCTCTTGCCGCTGCCGGTCTGCCCGGTGACGAGCACCAGCCCGCGCGGCAGGTCGACGAAGCGCGTGATCACGGGCGGCAGGTTCAGCTCGTGCAGCTCGGGCACCTTGTTGGGGATGGCCCGGAAGGCCACGGCCAGCGAGTCGCGCTGGTAGTGGGCGTTGACGCGGAAGCGCCCCAGCCCCTCGACCTGGAGGGAGAAGTCGTGGTCGCGCTTGTCGGCCAGCGAGGCGAAGCGCCGCTCGCCCAGCACGCCCTTGCAGAACACCTCGATCTCGTCCGCGGGCATCGCGGGGTAGCCATGGGCGGGCTCCAGCACCGTGTGAATGCGAAACAGCGGGGGCATGCCCGCCACGAGGTGCACGTCGCTGGCCTCGCTGGTCAGCGCCTTCTTGAGCAGTTCCTGAATCTCGACCACTTCTACGTCTCCGTGACGCGCATCAACTCCTCGACGGTCGTCAGCCCCTGCTTGACCTTCAGGAGCCCGTCCTCGCGGAGGGTGCGCATGTTGTGCCCGCGGGCCTCCCGGCGGAGTTCCGTGAGCGAGGGGTTGCCGGTGATCACGTCGCGAATGTGCTCGTCCACCTCCAGCAGCTCATAGAGGCCGAGCCGGCCCTTGTAGCCCGTCTGCCGGCACCGGCCGCAACCGGCGCCCTGATAGAGGGTGTCGATCTCGACCCCGCAGCGCTCCAGGTAGGCCGCGTGGACCTCCTTGATCTGCGTGACCGGCTGCTTGCAGTTCTCGCACACCCGCCGCACGAGCCGCTGCGCGATGACGGCATTGACCGAGGCGCTGATCAGGAACGGCTCGATGCCGATGTTGATCAGCCGCGTGATGCTGCTCGGCGCGTCGTTCGTGTGCAGCGTCGAGAGCACCAGGTGGCCGGTCAGCGACGCCTGCACGGCGATGCGGGCCGTCTCGTCGTCGCGAATCTCGCCGACCATGATCACGTCCGGGTCCTGCCGCAGCAGCGACCGCAGCGCGGCCGAGAAGCTCATGCCGATCGCGTCGTGGACGTTGATCTGGTTGACCGTATCGAGCTCGTACTCGACCGGATCCTCGACCGTCGAGATGTTCTGCGTGTCGGCGTCCATGACCTGCAGGGCCGAGTAGAGCGTCGTGGACTTCCCGCTGCCGGTCGGCCCGGTGACCAGCACGATGCCGTGCGGCTGGCTGATCTGCCGGCGGAACGCCTCCAGCGTGTCCGGGACCATGCCCAGATGCTCCAGGCCGACCATGATCGAACGGTTGTCCAGGATTCGGATGACGCACTTCTCGCCGTGCGTCGTCGGAAGCATGCTCACGCGAAGGTCGACCGTGCGCCCGTGTACCGTCGCCCGGATCCGCCCGTCCTGCGGCAGGCGGCGCTCCGCGATGTCGAGGTTCGCCATGATCTTGAGCCGCGAGATGATCGCCGCGTGCATCGTCAGCGGCGGGCCCTGCTGCTCGAACAGCACGCCGTCGATCCGCAGCCGCACACGGAGCTTGCGCTCGCGCGGCTCGAGGTGGATGTCGCTGGCCCCGTCCCGCACGGCCGAGGAGATCAGGTAGTTCACGTACCGGATGACCGGGCTGGCCCCGGCGATCTCCTCGAGGTCGGCTACGTCCTCCGTCTCCTTGTCGACGACCTCGACGGCGTCCTCGGCGATGTCCTTGATGATCTCCTCGACGCCCTCGGCCGGGCCGGAGGAGAGTTCCTCCACGCACTGGATCACGTCGCCGCGGGGGATGACCACGAGCTGGACGGTGGCGCGGATGCGACGCTTCACGTCGTCGATCAGGAAGATGTCCGCCGGATCGAAGATGCCGACGACGATGTCCTCGTCCTCCCGGCGGATCGGCAGGGCGAGCTTGGACTTGATGTACTCCGGCGGCAGCAGGTCGAAGGTGGCCGGGTCCACGTCGGCGGGTGCGACCCGCTCGAAGGGCAGCATGAAATACTCGGCCACGGCCTGGAGGGCCTCGGTCTCGTCGATGGCGCTGGCCTGAACGAGCGCTTCGAGGACCGTGAGCTGCGGCATCTTGCGCTGAAGCTCCAGCGCCTGGTCGAACTGCGAGCGCGTGATCCGGCCGGACTCGAGCAGCACCCGCTCCGGGCCGCGCGGGCGCGCGGTCCCCGCCTCGGGACGCCACAGCTCGTCGAACTCCTCCTGTTCGATGCGTACGACGTCGCCGTCCGCGACGGGATTGGGTTGACGCGGCGTGTCCGGCACGATCGGGGGGCTCCCTCCGCCCGGCCGCGGAGCTACCGCAGCCGCAGCACGTAGGTCTTGTCCTGCCACCGGAGGACCACGTCCTCCGGGTGGATCTCCTCGATGGTCCAGCCGGAGATGGTCTGGCCTCGGGTGAGCAGGTTGTTCGAGATCATCGCCATGGAGCGCCCGCCGGGGTCGGCCATGACCATTTGCAGCTCGAGCTCCTCGGCCTTCTCCAGAGCGATCGTATAGCCGTCGACGGGCGGCTCGACCGGCTCGGGATCGTGTTCCGTCTCCGGGCTGTCGGGCTTCGCCTCGGCGGCCGGCGGTTCCTCCGGCTCGGCCGGGCGCGGGACGGCGGTGCGGAACGGGTTCCGCTGGAGCCGGTCCTTGGGGATCTGCCGCCGGTCGGCCTCGAAGAAGAGCCGGTCGACCATCTTCTCCGTGTCGGCGGCCAAGGCGCCGCTGGCGCTGGTCGACTCGGCCAGGTGCGATACGAGAGCGTCGGTCTTGGCGTCCTCGGCTTCGTCGCCGGCGGCCTCCTCGGGCCCGGTGCGCGCGCCGAGCAGCCACACTCCGGCCAGCCCGGCCACCAGGAGGCCGGCCAGCAGGATGTTGCCCTTACCGGCGGCGTTCAGCGCGCCGCCCTTCTCGTTGCCGCCGCCGGAGGCGGCAGGGGGCGGTTGCGGGGCATCTTCGGCCTGGTTGACTTCGGAGTAGATGTTGGTCATGGCGCGTCGCCGGAATCGAAGAACACGGTGATCTCGAAGGTCACCTCCACCTGTCCGTTGGGTGCCTCCTTGTCGTCGGGTTCCGCCAGTTCCATCTCACGGATGCGGGCGATCCGGGGCTGGCGCTCCAGTTCCTGAAGGAACGTGTAGAAGCCCATGAAGTCGCCCTGGAGCTCGGCGGTGATGGCGTGGGCCTTCGGGCCGCCGCCCTCGTCATCATCGTTCCGGCTGCTGCGGGGCGTACGGATGCCTTTGGTGTTCAGGCCGTTGGCCTGCGCCAGCCGCCAGATCTCCTGGATGACCTTGTCGATCTCCCTCTCGCCGGGCAGCCGGGCCTGGAAGTACTCCAGCGCTTCGCGGCGGGCGGCGATCTCGTCCTGCAGGTTGCTGATCCGCCCGGTCAGGCGGTTCAGCTTCTGCAGCTTGGCCTTGCGCTGCTCGACCTGCTCGGCCAGCTCCTCGCACCGCGCGTCGTGCGGGCGGAACGCGAAGAACAACGCCGCCAGTGGAATCGCCCCCAGCAGCGCCGCGAAGATGCCCTCTCGGATGCCGAGCTTCATGCCGGATCTCCTTCGGGGGCGTCTCGGCCGAACGGTTCGGCCTCGTCGAGCTGCGGGCCGATCACGTCGATGGCGTCGATCGATTGGTTCAGCACGGCCTCCAACTGAAACTCGCGGAGCACCACGCCTTCGACCTCGGTCTCCTCGCTGTAGATGAACCGAGCCGAGACAAACAGCGGGCTTCGGTTCAGGTGGGCCAGGAGCTGGCCCACGTCCACGTCCGTGCGCGCCAAGCCGGTGATCCGAACCGTGATGATCTCCGGCTCGAGCCCGGCCACCCGCTCGCTGGCGACGCGGTCGTACTTGGACTTCTTCTTGTCCTTGCTCTTGCCCGAGGGCACGCGGACCTTCTTGGCCTCCAGCACCACCTCCCGCAGCGAGGAATGCTCCGGCAGCCAGTTCGTGATGACGGCCAGCAGCGTGCTGCGAGGGAGGCGCTCGACGAGCGCGGCCGTGTCCTCCGCCTTCTTCTGGAGCCGCTCGCTCTCCGCTTCGAGTCGCTGCATCTCGGCGATGCGTCCGGTCGCTTGCTGATAGTCGCTCTCGACCTGCTCGGCGACGGCCTCGGCCCGAGCGACCCGTTGCTCCGAGACGAACACGGCGCCCACCACGCCCGCCATGACGACGGCGAACAGCACGAGACACATGCCGTTCGCGCGGCGCCGCTGTCGGCGCTGATGGTAATCGTCGGGCAGTAGGTTGATGGTCGGCATGTTGTTTCCTTACGCGGCCTGGCTCCCGCCCAAGCTGAGCCCGACGGCTACCGCCCAGCCGGGTTGTGGGCCGGCTCGGTCGATGGCGGTCTCAAGGCCCGAGGCGGACTTGACCCGCACCAGCGGGTCGCCGATCTGCGCCGGCAGGTCCAGCCGTCGGGCCAGAGACTGGCACAGCCGCTTGTCGTAGGCCAGCCCGCCCACGAAGATCGCCCGGTCCACCCGCCGTCCGTGGAAGACCGATTCGTAATACCGCATGCACTGGGTCATCTCCGCGGCCAGGGCATCCAGCGGCGATTCGCAGGCCGTGTACACCTGCTCCACCTGCTCGTCGTCCAATGCGCCCGACAGCATCTGCCCGCGCAGCTCGTGGGCCGCCTTGTCGTCGCATTGCTGGGCTTGCGCCAGGGCCTGCTCGATCGCCCGGCTGCCGTGCGACAGATTCCTCGCGAAGGCGATGCGATTGCCGTGGGCCAGCACGACCTGGGTGCTCGAGGTGCCCATGTCGATGAACAGCGTCGTCCGCTCGGCATCCGCCGCACGGCGGAACAGACGCCCGAAGCACTCCACAATCGCGCAGGGCTCGATGTTGATCGCCACCACGTCCAGTTTCGCCTTGCGGGCCATGTCCAGGTACGCATCCAACGTCTTGCGGGCGGCGGCCACGGCGATGACTTCCTGCCGCGGCTCGGTGTCCGACTGCACGTCTCCGGCGATGACATGGCGGATCACGGCCGTCTCTGCGGGGAACGGCAGCTTGCCGCTCAGCTCATTCCGCACGGCCTCGGCCACCTCGCCGGGGGCGACCTTCGGGATCTTCACGTGCTGGACGAAGGTCTGCTCGGCCGGGACGGCGATGATCGCTTGCCGTCCGCGGAAGGGTTGGTCCTTGAGCGCGATGCGGATGCTCTTGCAGGCCGCGTCCAGCCGGCGGGAGAATTTGTCCTGGCTGTCGCGCGGAATGTCCGCCGAGGCGGCGGCCGCGAGCTCAACCTCCCCGTCCGCCCGGCGAAGCTGGGCCAGCTTGACCGAGCTTGTGCCCAAGTCCACCCCGATGGGCAGCGTCCTTCCCTTAACGATCTTCAACGCCATGAATCGCTCCGCGAGGCGTCCGAGGCCGACGGGGGCCCGGTGGCGCCGCATGCCGGTCCGGGCGCATGACCGGAGGCACGCGCCCGGCCGGATTCCGCCCTGTTTCCGTCAGCGGCGGCGTGTCCGGTCGCATGCCTGCGGTCCCGATCCGACCCCCGCTCGCGCGGGCGTCGGAAGTTGTGCCTCGTGCTACTAGCAAACATACGTTACAGGCGTGTCCCGAGGGACCGGGCGTCCGGAGACCGGTTCCGGAGTGTTTATCGGGCCTCCGACCGGTCGTGTTAACTAACGATGTGCATGTGTAGGCGGCCGTGCAGAATCCAGCCGCGAGGGCCGGTCCATTGAAAGTGGCGCGCGTTGCGGCTTGGCGCAACGGTCTCTTGGGCGGGTCGAGCGGTCCGCCCTTCAGACGGCCTCGGCGAGGATGTCCGCGAGGATCGCGTCCGAGACGAACAGGAACTCCGGCGCGATCCGCACACGGCTGTGCTCAGGGATGAGCGCTCCGGCCGCGATGTGCCGGGCGAAGCTATGGGGGAAGGCGTCCATAGGGTCTTCCCCGTACTCCCGCGCCATTTGCGCACGGTCCACGCCCTCGGCGAGGCGGAGCCCCAGCATGAGCGCCTCGGCCATCGCCTGGCGGCCGGTGAGACGCTCGCGCGTGTGCGGCGGCTCGCGTCCGTCGGCCAGGGCGGCGGCGTAGGCGTCGGCGTCCGGGTCGTTGGTACGCCGGGTGCCGTCGACGTAGCTGGCGGCGGCCGGGCCGAGACCGAGATAGGGCCGGTTGTGCCAATACGTCAGGTTGTGCCGGCACCGCCGCCCCGGCCGGGCGAAGTTGGACAGCTCGTAGTGTTCCAGGCCCGCATCGAGAGCCATTTCAACGGCAAGGTAGTAGGAGCGGTGCTGAAGGTCGTCGTCGACGGCCCGGACACGACCCGCCCCGAGGTCTGCCGCCAGCGGCGTGCCCGGCTCGTAGCTCAGCGCGTAGCAGCTCAGGTGGTCGGGACGCAGGTCCAGCGCGCGCCGGACGGATTCCCGCCACGAAACGAGATCCTGCCCGGGGGCCCCGTAGATCAGGTCCAGAGCGACGTTGTCGATGCCCGCCGCCCGCAGCCGCTCCACTGCCGGGGCGATGTCCGCGGCCGTGTGGATCCGCCCGAGCCGGCGCAGCTCCTCGTCGTCGAAGGACTGCGCCCCCACGGTCGCCCGGTTGACGCCTGCTTCGGCGAGCACGGCCGCCGTCTGCTCCGTCACCGTCCCGGGGTTGGATTCAACGGTAAACTCGGTCTGCGGCCCGGCGAGTGCGGCCAGAGGCGCCAACAGCTCGCTCAGCCGGGCGCCGTCGAGAGACGTGGGCGTCCCGCCGCCGACAAAGATGCTGGCCGGCGGGCGGCTCAGCACGCCGCCGCTGAGGTCCAGCTCGGCTCGCACCGCGTCCACGTAGCGGGCGATCCGTACCGGGTCGGTCGGGCGGGAGTAGAAGGAGCAGTACGCGCATTTCCGTACGCAGAAGGGCACATGGACGTAGAGGGCGCCGGGGCGGCCGGGGCGGTCGTGATTTTCCTTGCAGGGCACGCGGGGCATTTTAGAATACGGAAGTAGTCCGGTGATACGTGTAGTCAGACGCAGCGCGGACTCGCCGCGCTGAAGCTGCGATACCAGCAGGGGCAACGCCATGGACGTGAAACTTGTCGTCTTCAAGCCCAGTGGGCAGCGGAAGGACTTCCCCCTGCCCAGCGAGCGCACCGTGATCGGTCGAGGGGAGGACTGCGAATTGCAGGTTCCCCTGGCCAACGTCTCCCGCCGCCACTGCGAGTTGACCCTCGAGGGCGATGAGTTGAGGGTCACCGACCTGGGCTCTTCCAACGGCACGTTCGTCAACAACGAACAGGTGAACGAGCAGGTCCTCTCGGCCGGGGATCGTGTGGTGGTGGGCCCGGTGGCCTTCACCATCCAGATCGACGGGGAGCCCGAGGACATCAAGCCGGTCAAGACGCGCGGCCAGAAGATGGCCGAGGCGGGCGAGTCGGGCATCGTGGACCTGGAGGCCGATATCGTCGCCGGCGGCGGCGAGCCCGAGCTGGACGCTTTTACCGAGGAAGGCGAGGATGTCGACCCGATCGCCGCCCTCGAACAGCTCGCCTCCAAGAGCGAGAAGAAGAAGCAGGAGTAACGCCGGTCCCCAGGCGACAAAGGCCGGGCGCATGCTCGATGCATCGAGCGCGTGCCCGGCCTTTATCATGCGCCGCCTATGGCGCATCGGGCGCGGCGTCGGGGCCGCCGGAGGACAAGAAGTCTTGCAGCATCGCGGCCGCTGCGACGGCGTCCTGGCGGGCCTTGCGCTGCCGGCGGGTCATCGTGCCGGCGAGGGCCTGGTCCGCCTCGAAGCTGCTGAGCCGCTCATCCCACATGCGCACGTCTCGCCCGGTCGCTTCGGCGATGCTGCGCGCGGCATCGCGGGCCAGGCGGGCCTGCGGGCCCTCGGTGTCGTCCATGTTCAGGGGCAAGCCGACGACGATGCCCTCGGCCTCGTACTCGGCCGCCAACTCCGCGATGCGGGCGAGGGCATCGTTGAACGGCGCGGCGGGCAGGACGGTCACCGGCGTGGCGATGCCGTCCGCGGTGCTGCCCGCGGCCACGCCGATCCGCTTGGTCCCGTGATCAATGCCCAACCAGCGCATGGCCCTCGCCCTCGGTACGGGAAACCCGGAACCCGCGATCCGAGCCGGGTAGACAAAGACAAACAGCAGCTTGGCCAAGCGGCCGGCCCATCCGTCCGCCTGCCGTGGCCGCTGTACGCCGTCTGTTTCGTGTTTCGAACTTCGAGCTGCGGGTTTCCTAGAGGTACTTGTCCCCGAACTCCTCGCCCAGGTCTCCGACCAGCTCCTTGATCCGCTGGGCGTCGGACTTCTTGCACACGAGCGTGGCGTCGGGCGAGTGCACGATGACGCAGTCGTCCAACCCGAGAACGGCCAGAAGATGCCCGTCCTCCGTGACGACCACGTTGCGGAACGCGTCCTTCATCTTGACGTTCTCGGCCACCACCACATTGCCCGACGGGTCCGGGTCCATGACGCTCTCGAGCGCCGGCCAGGAGCCCACGTCCAGCCATTCGCAGCCCAGTTCCACCATCATCACGTGGGCGGCCTTCTCCATCACCGCGTAGTCGATGCTGATCTTCGCCAGTTTCGGGTAGACCTCGTCCAGCACCGGGGCGAGGTCCTGCCCCGCGCGCTCGGCCTCCGTGACGGGCGCGAGCTTGGCCAGCGAATCGGGCAGGAACTGCTCCAGCGCCGAGCGGATCGCTCCGAGCGTCCAGACGAACATGCCGCTGTTCCAGAAGTGGTGGCCGGACTCCACGTACCGCCGCGCGGTCTGACGGTCCGGCTTCTCGCGGAAGGCCTCGACCTGATACACCCCCTCGCGCCATTTCTCGCCCGCGTGGATGTAGCCGAGGCCGGTGTGCGGCCAGGTGGGCCGCACGCCGAAGGTCAGCAGGGCGTCGGAGTTCTGCCGGGCCGCGTCGCAGGCCGTGCGGACGGCCTTGCTGAAGCAGTCGGCCGGGCGGATGACGTGGTCCGCCGTGAAGACGGCCATGACGGCTTCGTCGTCGCGCCCCGCGAGCACCTGCGCTCCGAGGGCGACGGCGTTGGCGGTGTCGCGGCCCTCGGGCTCGCCGATGACGTTGCGCCGGGGGATTTGCGGCAGGGCGTCGGCGATCTGCCCGGCGTAGGCCGCGTTGGTGATGATGAGGATGTTCTCGTGCTCGAAGACGCCCTCGAGCCGCTCGACGGCGAGCGTCAGAAGGTTCTTGCCGTTGATGATGGGCAGAAGCTGCTTCGGCCGGCTCTGCCGGCTCAACGGCCAGAGCCGCTTGCCCGAGCCACCCGCCATGATGACCGCATAACGCATCCCGTACTCCCTCAATCGCTTTCGCTTTTCGGCTCCGTGTACGCGGGACTATATCGCGGACGGCCCGCCCGTGGCCACCCCAAAGCTGCCGACGAAGCACCGAGCTTGACGTATCGGCCCGGCCGTGCAAGAATCACCGCTTCGCAAGACGCTTAGAGACAGGAGCCCACCATGGCGAAGATCAACTTCGGCGGCGTCAAAGAGGATGTTGTCACCCGCAAGGAATTCACGCTGGCCAAGGCCCGCCGCGTGCTTAAGAACGAGACCATCGCGGTGCTCGGCTACGGCGTGCAGGGCCCGGCCCAGGCGCTGAACATGGCCGACAACGGCTTCAACGTCATCATCGGACAGGCCAAGCGGTTCAAGAAGGACTGGGACCGCGCCGTGGCGGACGGATGGAAGCCCGGCAAGACGCTGTTCGACATCGACGAGGCGGCCCAGCGCGGCACGATCATCCAGATGCTCGTCTCCGACGCGGCCCAGAAGAAGATCTGGCCGGCGGTCAAGAAGCAGCTCAACGAGGGCGACGCGCTGTACTTCTCGCACGGCTTCTCGATCGTCTACCGCGATCAGACGAAGATCGTCCCGCCCGAGGACGTCGACGTGATCCTCGTCGCCCCGAAGGGCTCGGGCACGTCGGTCCGGCGGAACTTCCTGTCCGGCGCCGGCATCAACTCCAGCTACGCCGTCCACCAGGACTACACCGGCAACGCGGAGGAGCGATGCCTGGCCGTCGGCATCGCCATCGGCAGCGGGTACCTCTTCCCGACGACCTTCGAGAAGGAGGTCTACAGCGACCTCGTGGGTGAGCGCGGCGTGCTGATGGGGGCTCTGGCCGGCGTGATGGAGGCCCAGTACGAGACGCTTCGCAAGCACGGGCACTCGCCGTCCGAGGCGTTCAACGAGACGGTCGAAGAGCTGACGCAGAGCTTGATCCGGCTGGTCGACGAGAACGGCATGGACTGGATGTACTCGAACTGCTCGGCCACGGCGCAGCGCGGCGCGCTCGACTGGAAGCCGAAGTTCAAGAAGGCCGTGATGCCCGTTTTCAAGGAGCTGTACAAGCGCGTCGCCGGCGGCGAGGAGACCAAGCGGGTTCTGTCGCTCTGCGGGCGGAAGGACTACCCCGAGCGGGTCGCCAAGGAGCTGGCCGAGCTGCGCAACAGCGAGATGTGGCAGGCCGGGCAGGCCACGCGGGACCTGAGGCCGAAGGAGCGGGCCCGCAAGGTCACCAAGGCCACGAAGGGCGTCTCCGGCCGGGCCGGTTGACGCGGCGGTGCGGCTCGCCGCAAGACGCGGCCGCGGATGCTCGCGGCCCTCGGAAATCACGACAGGCCGGGAAGCGCCGCATACGTCTTGCGGCGTTTCTCACGCGCCGCGGGCCAGCGTCGCCGGGATGGACGTATCCGTCGAGCGGTCCTTGCCGAGGACGGGGTCGTTCGGCAGGTACCGCTCCCAGTGGCTCATCGCGTCGAGCATTTCCTTGCCGCGGCGGCAATCCTCGATGCTGAGTTTTCCCGCACGCACCAGGTCGTAGTAGGGCCCCAGGTCCGTCTGCTTGTAGAGCTCCGCGAAGTGCTTGTAGAACTCCATGCGCGGCAGGCGGGTCGGCAGGACCGAATGCAGCGTGTCGTAGCAGCGGTAATCGTGTGTGAGCAGCTCGTCGTACTTCTGCCGGTACAGCTCGGTGCCCACGAGCGGGGTCAGCACGGTGAACTGCGTGTGGGTGATCTCCCGCTCGTTCACGTAGTCCCGCAGGCGGCGGAATTCGTCGGCCGTCCAGTTCGGGTCCACGATGAACGCGCCCCAGATGATCGCGCCGTTGGCCTTGAGGATGCGGATCGCCTCGTCGTTGACCGCCACACGGTTGGACTTGTTCACGCTGGCCAGCGTGTCGTCCGAAGCGCCCTCCAGCCCGAGCAGCACGGCGTAGAGGCCGATGTCCGCCCATTTCTCGACCAGTTCCGGGTGCTTGGCGATGGAGTCGGTACGGGCCTCCATCGACCAGGTCATGTTCAACCCCTCGGCCTTGATGCGGTCGGCGATCTCGGCCTCGCGCTTGTGGTTCATCAGGAAGTTGTCGTCGACGAACGTGATGTGGCCGGTGTTGACCCGGTGAATGTCCTCCAGCACGCGGTCGGCCGACATCTGTCGGGTCAATCCGCCGTAGAACTCGTGCACGCTACAGAAGTTACAACGGAACGGGCAGCCCCGGCTGGTGGCCACGACGCTGTCCGGGCGGTCGAACAGCCAGAAGTAGTGCTCCCGATACTCGTCGGTCAGCTCCCGGCGGGGCAGCGGCATGTCGTCCATGGCGCGCCCCCGGGGAACGTGCCGGTCGTTACGGACGAACTCGCCATCGGGGCCTCGGTACGACACGTTGGGAACGTCCGACAGGCCCCGGCCGGCGGCAACCGCTTCCACGAGCTGCGGGAAGACGTACTCGCCCTCGCCCAGCGTGATGGCGTCCACCTCCGGAATGCAGAAATCATCCGGCCGGAGCGTGCAGTGGTGGCCGCCCACGACGGTGAAGATGTCGCTTGAAACGCCCTTGACGGCTCGGAGGATATCCACGGCCGCGTAGTACTCGGTCGTCAGTGCCGTGACCGCGACCAGCTCCGGCTGGAAGGCGCGTACCGTGCGGGCCACGTCCGGGTCGATGCGCGTGTCCAGAATCCGCACGTCGTGTTCCGGGATCGTGGCCGCCAGAATCTCCAGCGCCAGCGGCTCGGGCATCGCTGCCAGGCGGAACCCGAAGTTATCAATGAGATAGTCCGGTTGGATGAGCAGGACACGCATGAGTCGCTTCCGGTCTGGATTCATCGCGGCGGCCGCCGCCGCCAAGCCAGGAAGTTATCCTATCCCGCCGGGAGCCGGCAAACAAGCCGACAAGCGATGCGCCGACCCGAGCCGTGGCGGCGGAGCGCACGGAGCTCCTGGCGCTTCCCCTCCCGCATGGCAGGCATTCTGCGGGCGGTCGCGGGCACGGTCGGTTTCGTTGGAGACATTCGGCTCCCCGTGCGTCCAAGGGAGTGCGGGAGTTCGTGCCGCCCGCTTTGCCGTCGATGTGAACGGACCGGTGAGCCCTTCCGGGTGCCCGCTGCTGCGCGGAAGGCCGCCCGACGCGATAGACTCAGAGGCATGGGCCGGTTATGCTTGGGCGCCCGGCGTGCGGGCGGATACGAGTCAAGGAGATCGAGGATGACACGCGGGTTATGGGTAGTGTGTGTGCTGGTGGCGGCAGTGTCGCCGGCCGGGGCCGAGGGAGGCGCGACGGACGGCGAGGCCGAAGCGTCTGCCGACGACGGATCCGTGATGATCGTGTTCGAGAACGAGGACCAGGTCCATGCCCGTATCCTGGGCATCGAAGAGGGCGAGTTGGTCTTCGCGCTGGTCGTCGCACCGGAACAGCCCCTGCGGGCCGACATGGATCGGGTCAACCGCATCGCGGCCGACCGGAAGGTGGGCGTGCCGCCGGAGAAGGCCCGGCTGATGCTGCACACGGGGACGACGCTCTTCGGCGCGCTGGTCGGCTTTGAGGACGGCGGGCTGGTGTTCGCGGACGACGACGTCGGCGAGTTGACGATTCCGATGGAGACCGTTGCGGCGTATGAGAGCGGCGCGTCCGTGCCGCTGACCGAGGAAATCGATTTCACCAAGCATGTCATTCAGTCGGCGTCCGGGGACGTGCTGGTCGGCAAGCCCCGAACGGCCGGGCCGAAGACGATCCAGGTCAAGGGGGAGGAAGTGGAACTCGCCATCGAGTCCGACGAGATCTCCGCGATGTACTTCCCCGCGCCGGACGACAAGGATGAGCTCGAGGACGCGACGTTCCGACTCGTGCAGCTCACAAGCGGGGCCGTGCTGACAGGGCGGCGACTGGCGATGGAAGACGAAAAGTTGAGCGTCGAGCTGCATAAGGCCGGCTCGGTGTCCGTGCCGATGGCGAAGGTCGCGGAGATCTCGGTGGTGCGAGGCCCGGTGGTGGCGGGGCGGTCGCACCTGCGGCGGGTGCTGGTGTGGGGCGGCATGGCCGACCAGGACGAGGAGCTGGCGCGGACGATCGCGGCCCTGCAGGAGAAGCTTCCCGGCTGGGAGATCGAGCGGAACGTGTCGCGGGAGTTCGACAACGAATTCGCCCGCAAGCTGATGCGCTGCCGGGCCCTGGTCATCGCCGAGCAGGAATCGTGGGGCGGCGGCCACGACGAGCTTGCCCGCCAGCTCGGGCCGCTCGCCAAGCGGTTCCTGCAGAGCGGGGGCAACATCGTGCTGCTGGGCATGGTCGAGCGAGAGACGGGCTTCTGCCGGGAGGCGGGCCTCATCGACTACCAGAAGGTCAACGCCGGGGACAACATGGCCATCAGCTTCACGGAAGCGGGCGAGGCGCTGGGGCGCGGTGTGGGCGGCACCTTCACCAGCACGAACTCGACGATGCGCTACCGCTCCGGCGATGCGATCCCTTCGAAGGTGCTGGCGACGGACGACCGCGGCGCCGCGATTATCGGACGCCGCGCGAGCAGGGGCTGGGTCATCCTGATGGGCATGGACTACTACGCGCACAACGATGGCACCAAGCAGGTCCTGGCCAATGCGGTCAGACTCCGCTAGCGCGAGCGCCTCGGCGGCCGAGCCGGATCTCCGCAAGCTCAAGGAGGACATCGTGTTCACCGCCGCGCCGCTGGGCCGGTCGCTGACCTTCCGCAGCACCTGGGGCCTGTTCAGCCCCCGCGGCATCGACGACGGGACCGCGATGCTCCTGCGGCATGCGGACATCCGTCCCGGCGAGGTGGCGCTCGATCTGGGCTGCGGGTACGGGTGGTCGGCCTGGCCATCGCCGCCCAGAGCCCGGAGAGCCGTGTCCACCTGGTGGATAAGGACTACGTGGCGGTCGAGTACGCCCGGCGGAACACGGAGGCCAACGGCCTGGCCAACTGCCACGTGTACCTGTCCAACGCCTTCAGCGCGGTTCCGGCGGATGTCCGATTCGATCACGTGGCGGCGAATCTGCCGGCCAAGGTGGGCAAGGAGCTGCTGTCGATCATCCTGTATGACGCCCGGTCACGGCTCCGGCCCGGCGGGCGGATCACCGTGGTAACGGTGAACGGGCTGCGGAAGTTCATCCGGCGCAATCTGGAGCAGGTCTTCGGCAGCTTCCGCAAGCTCAAACAGGGCCCGCACCATACGGTGAGCATGGCGAATCTCTCCGAGTAAGGCATTGCAGAGAAAGGCCTTGCGTGTTTCGTCGCCTGAGGGAACTGCAAAAGAGTCAACTGGCTACTTGACGAATCCGGAATTGCCGGGTATAGTATTCATATGAGGTGGGTCGTGCGGCTACAGCTCATGCTTCACGGCCTTGAGGTTCATCGCTCTTTGCCTGGTTGTAGCGCCCGTGGAAGGGTACGGGCGGCATCGCGACGGAGCAGCTGACGTCGTGAGGGAATTCAAGACCGAGTGGGTCGTCTCGTGTTTTAGGAGGCGCGAGGCGGCCGAGCCCGGTCTTTTTTTTGTGCGCCAAGCCGGGAACCGTCCGTGCCTGGGGCGGGACCGCCTCAGTCCCCTTGCGTCACGAACTGGAGCATCGTGACCCCGTTGAACAAGGCGTGGATCAGGATGGGGGCGGTGAGCCGTCCGGTCCGCTCGTAGTTGTAGCCGAGGACCACGCCCAGGGCGAACAAGGCGGGCACGCTGTCCGGGTTGGGCCAGTGTACGGCGGCAAACAGCGATGCCGTCACCAGCACCGCCGCCCAGGGGCGGCGCGTGTACCGCCGAAACATGGATTGCAGCAGACCGCGGAAGAAGATCTCCTCGGCCAGGGGGGCCAGCACGACGGCCGAGACGGCCGCCAGCACGCGCCAGCCCACGTCCAATTGCCGCATCGCCTGCAGGATCTCGTGCTCCCGCAGCCATCTGCCCGGCAGGATCCATCGGGTCAGGTAGAGCAGCCCCACGCAGATGGGGAAGACGGTGAGATAGGCCAGAACGCCTCGCACGGCGTCCCACGGCCAGTGACGCAGCGACAGGCCCATGCCCCTCCGCAGCCCGTGGCGGAACGCCAGCACGGCCATGGCGATCGTCAGGACCAGCCAGCCCATTTGCCCGGCCGCGTGACTCAGCAGACGCAGCGACATCGAGTCCGCGCCGAACGCGCCGGTCAGCCAGCGGTGGACGGCCAGGGCGAGCCCCTGCCACGCGAGGAAGGGCAGCAGGATGTGGGCGGGGGTGATTCGGTTCGGCCTTCCCGGGGAACGGACGAGCGCGAGCTTGCGGGGATGCGCCGCCCGGCGGATCACCCAGAAGACCAGCGCGCAGCACCCCAGGGCGAGCACCACGAGATGGATCTTCCCCACGTCGGATCGACCGTGGGACGCCGCCTCGGCCAGGGCGCGGACCGCACGGCTCGGGGGTTCCGTCCGAAGCGCGAAGGCGGACAAAGCGTTTGACATCATTCGGCTCACAGGGATAACGTGGCGCGTTCTACACGGTGCCGCCGGGCGGGACCCGCAATGCCGCGGAATATACTGGACACCATACTGGAAACCAAGCGAACGCAGGTCGCGCGGCTTCGCGAGTCCGGGGAGGAGCTTCGGCGCCGGGCCGCCGAGGCGGCGCCCGCGCGCAACTTCTACGCCGCTCTGACGCGCCGGCCGCGCCGGGAGCTGAACCTGATCGCGGAGGTCAAGAAGGCCTCTCCCTCGGCCGGCGTGATCCGCGAAGACTTCGACCCCGTCGAGATCGCCCGCCGGTATGAGGCGGGCGGGGCGGACGCAATCAGCGTCTTGACAGACGAGCCGTACTTCCAGGGGCGGCTCGACTACCTGGCGGCCGTGCGCGAGGCGGTGCGGCTGCCCGTCCTTCGCAAGGACTTCATCATCGACCCCCTCCAGGTGTACGAAAGCCGGGCCGCGGGGGCGGATGCGATCCTGCTGATCGCGGCGGCGCTGCCGACGGGGCATCTGGCCGACCTGATGATCCTGGCGGCCGAGTTGGGCATGACCACGCTGGTCGAGGTTCACGGGGCCGATGAGTTGCTGCGCATTCGGTCGATGGTCGGCTTTCCGCATCCGCGTCGGGGGCTGCTGGGGATCAACAACCGGGACCTGACGACGTTCGAGGTGGACATCCGGACTACGGCCCGGCTGGCGGAGCTGGCCGAGGGCGCGCCGGTCATCAGTGAGTCGGGCATTCGGACACGCGACGACGTGCGAACGCTGCGCCGGGCGGGGGCGAGGGGTATCCTCGTCGGCGAGACGCTCATGCGCTCGGGCGACATCCCGCGGGCGATCGCGGATCTCCTCGGCCCGGCGAGGTGAGCCCGCCTCACAGCATCTTGATCAGCGCCGCCGCCAGCGCCGCGAGGATGACCGCCACCACGGCCAGGATCACGAAGACAGGAAGGGATCGAGTCTTTCCGAGGTCCTTCTCCCGCCGCACGTCCGAGGCGCCCGCCGGTTCGGGCTCGGGCATGTTCTCGGGCTTCTGCCGGGCGGCCGAGCCGGATCCGGGCGTCGGCTCCTGCGCGGGCAGAACGTGTGTCTCCTCGGAATCGGGCGCGGGCTCCAGTTCGAGGTCGAGCCCGTCCGGGGGGGATTCGCTCTGGCTCGGGGGCGGCGGCACGTCGGAAGCAGCTCCGGCCTCGGGAATCGCGGTCACCGCCTTGCAGGTCGGGCAGCGTCCCCTTCGTCCCGCGTACGCGCTGGGTACCCGCACCGCGCAGCCGCAATGCTCGCACTTGAAGTGTATCATCGCAAAGTCCGCGCGGGGTCGGGCCGCTTGGCGGCCGGCCCCGCCGTTCAGCCGCCCAATGTATGCCCGTTGCCGGCCCCGCGACAAGCCAAAACCCCTTCCGCCGAAGAGGTTGGGGTCCGTGCGCGCCGCGCCGGCCGATGCGTAGTATAATCGGAGCCCCGGCCGTCGCCGTTGCGGCGTGGGCCGAAGCCGCCGTGGATACCTTCACACTGGACAAGATCGAATTCGACGGGGTCCGTCACATCCTGTCTCGGTTCGCCGCGACGGGACCGGGTCGCGAACTCGCGCTGCGCATCCGCCCTTCGCGAAACCCGGATACGATCCGGCACTGGCTGCGGCAGACCGGTGAGATGGTGGCGGCCGTGCGGGATATCGGGCTGCCTCCGATGGCCGGCGTGACGGATATCTCCCCGGCGCTGCGCCGGGCGGCCCCCGGCGGTGGGGCGGATGCGGAGGACTTCGCCGTCATCGCCGCTGCGCTGGTGGCGGCGGGGAACGTGCGGGCCTATCTGGCGGGCATGCCCGAGGCGCTCGGCGAGCTGCATTCCCTGGCCGCGGAGATCGGCGAGTTTGCCCGCGAGGTGGAGTGGATCGGCGAGATCATCGGCCCGTCGGGGGAGGTGCGCGACGACGCCTCGCCGCGGTTGCTCGAGCTTCGCCGCGGCATCGAGCGCACGACGCGGGAAGTGCACGACGTCATCTACGGCTACCTGCACAAGCCGGAGGTGACCAAGCTGCTTCAGGAGGCGACCGTCACGCTGCACGGGGACCGCTACGTGCTGCCGGTGCGCGCCGACAACCGCGGCCGGCTGCCGGGCGTGGTCCATCGGGAGTCGAAGACGGGGGCCACGGTGTTCGTCGAGCCCAACGCGAGCGTCGAGTTGAATAACCGGCTGGCCGACCTTCGCGACGACGAGCGGCGGGAGGTGGAGCGATTGCTGCACCATCTGGCGGTGCGGCTGCTGCCGAGGCACAAGGACATCGCCGAGACCATGCGGGCGTTGGCCCGCGTCGACCTGCTGGCGGCCAAGGCCCAGTACGCCTACCAGCACGACATGGTCTGCCCGGAGATCCGCGAGCACGGCCCGCTCGAGTTGGCCGAGGTCCGTCACCCGCTGCTGCTGGAGCAGGTGCGTCAGCGGGAGCGGACCCGCACGGAGGGCGGCGAGCCCGCCGACGACGGGCTGGACGACGTCGTGCCGATCCACGTGCGCCTGGGGGAAGACTTCGACCTGCTGCTGATCACCGGCCCGAACACGGGCGGCAAGACGGTGACGCTGAAGTCGGTGGCGCTGATGGTCGTCATGGCCCAGAGCGGGCTGCACATCCCGGCGCGGCGCGGCGCGCGTCTGCCCGCCTTCCGCGACGTCTTCATCGACATCGGCGACGAGCAGTCGCTTCAGCAATCGCTCAGCACGTTCGGCGGGCACATCAAGCGGATTCGGCATATCCTCCGCAAGACGGCCAAGTCCTCGCTCGTGCTGCTCGACGAACTGGGCGCGGGCACGGACCCCGACGAGGGCGGGGCCATCGGTCAGGCCATTCTCGACGAGCTGCGGCGCATCGGTTGCCTCGGCATGGTCACCACGCACCTGAGCGTGCTGAAGGCCTACGCCATGACGCACGATCGCGTGGACAACGCCTCCGTCGAGTTCGACACCAAGACGCTCCGGCCGACCTACCATCTGCACATCGGTTCGCCCGGCGAGAGTCACGCCATCACCGTGGCCGAGCGCCTCGGCATCGGGGAGCGGATCGTCCAGGCAGCCCGGCAGCACCGGAACGCCCAAGGGCGGCGGTTCATCAAGGCCATTCGGGCCACCAGCAAGGCCCGGCAGGGCGCCGAGAAGGCCCGTGCCGAGGCCAAGCAGGCCCGGCTCGCCGCGGAGCAGGACCAGGAGGCGTACCAAGCGAAACTGGCGGGCCTGCACCGGCTACAGGAGGAGTTCGGCGAATGGCTGGCGGGGCTGCCCGAGTGGCAGCCCGGCGACGAGATTCACGTGCCGTCGCTGGGGCGGACCGGGCGGCTGGTTCGCCTGGAGCTGCACCGGCAGGTCGCGGTGATCGACTCCGGCAACACCCGGATCGAGGTGCCGCTCCATGAGCTGATGCCCGACTTCGGCCAGGCCGAGGTGCGAGAGGACATCGCTTCGCTACGCCGGCAGATTGTGGAACAGGCCCGCCAAAGCGAGCAGGCCCGCGCCGAGGCCGAGCGGGCCCGCAAGGAGTACCACGAGTCTCTTGCGCGGCATCAGGAGCGGGCCCGGCGGTTCGACGCCTGGCTCGGGGCGGTGGCGCGGATGAAGGTCGGCGATGAAGTCCCCATCTCCCACGCGCCCGGCAAAGGCCGGCTCGTGTCGGCGGATCTGCCGGGGCTCAAGGCGATGGTGGAGACCGACAAGGGACGGATCGAGCTGTCCCTGCAGGATCTCTTCCCGCAGACCGGGCCGTTCTCGGATGCCCAGCACGGGGGTCGGCGGCACAAGGGCGGCGGCAAGCCCGGCAAGCCGAGCGGGAAGCAGGCGCGCTCTAACCGGCCCATCCGACGCCGAGACCCGGGCGGCAAGGCCGCCCGCGCCAGCCGCAAGGCCCTGACGGAGGCCGAGCCCGGCAGCGAGGTGTACGTCGTGCCGTTCGGCAAGCGCGCGACGCTGATCCGCGTGGACGCGGAAAGGGACCAGGCGGTGGTTCAGAGCGGCGTGTTCGAGATGACCATCGGCCTGGCCGACCTCGAGCCGGTGGGAGGACGAGGGGGATAGGGGAATCACCCCAGAAGCGTCTGTGTGGGTTGTTTCTGATAAGTCATTTTTTGCCAAGAAATCTCGGTCGTTAGTGATGGGTCCAACGGGTGGTGCCGATAACTGACACGGGCAGGCGGATGGGGAGCGGTCCATCCTGTCCGGGGTCTCGGTGTCGAATCGCTCGCGAAGCCGGAAAAGGAGCAGGGGGCATGGCGGTAGGGTCGGTCATGCAGCGCAACCCGCTGAAGTACTGGCGGGCCCACATCCGGGCGCAGACGCAGAAGGCGCTCCGCGAGACGCGTGCGCGCCGGAAGGACATCTACCGGATCAAGGGAGCGGCGACGGATCTGCGCGCGACGATCAACCGCGCGAATCCGCCGATGTACGGCCGGGGGGTCAACCACCTGGCGTGAGGGGCATCGCCGCCGGCGGGCTCATGTCTTGACGGAATCGATCATCACGGCCGCGATGGGTCCGAAGATCAGCAGCGGCAACCAGGCCTGCACTTCGGGGGGCAGGGCCACGTAGCGGCACAGATGGATGCAGACGAAGAACACCGCCACGATGCCGAGGCACATTGTCGCGGACGCCTTGAGGTTCCGCTCGCGGGACAGGATGAACGGCAGCCCGAGCAGCAGCATCACAAGGTTGTTGATGGGTTCGGTCACGCGGGCATGGATCATCAGCCGGGCGGCATTCCGGTCGGAGACGGTGTCGGTGTCGAGCAGCCGCCGGAGTTGGCCGACGGAGAGGTAGTCCAGCCATCGGCTCGAGCGTCGCAGGACCAGATCGTCCGGTGTCAGGCCGGAGCGGATGAAGATCCGGCCTTCCCGCAGTTGCCAGTACGGCGGCTCGCCGGCGGGGGCGCTGAACGTGGCCGAGCGAGCGGTGAATGTGGCGATGTCCGTCTCTTCGATGCGGAGCCGGAAGCGCGGTCGGAGCAGTTGCACGCGCGGCGGCCGGTCGGGGTGGACCCCGGCGACGACGCGGGCGGTGGCCTCGATCCGCATGTCCTCGTATTGCGGCTCGTCAAGCGTGACCTCCAGCCGGCCGCCGTTGGCCGCCACACGCCCGCGAAGCCGTTCCAGATCCTCCGGGCCGAGCCGCGAGTAGATGCGGCGCGTCGAGGGCGCGAGGCGCCACGTGCCCTTGGCCCGGGTGACCTCGGCATCGTCCAAGCCCCATCCCGACTCGGTCCCGAGCTGCTGCGGCACGGCCGTGCCTTCGGGGCGGCTGCGGACATGGGCCAGGTGCCGGTGCTGCCCGTCGTGAATGACAACGACCGGCTCGGTCATCACGGCATCGGCGACGCGGAAGTTCGGGGCGTACCAGACGTGATTCTGGGCGTCGGTGGCCATTCGGACGTCGAATTCCCGGCTGCCGGGGACCTCGTCGTGCTTGCGCACCAACTCGGAGGCCACGCGGGGGATGACGACTTCGCGGTCGAGCACGACCAGGACGGAAAGCCCCATCGAGCAGAGGATGATCGGCCAGACCACGCGGTGCAAGCTGACGCCGGAGGCCAGCATGGCCGTCAACTCGTTGGTATGATTCATGCGCCAGATCGTGAACACCGCCCCGGCCACGACGATCACGCCGCTCAGCTCGATGATATACGCGAACGAGTTGTACCCGTAGTACCGGGTGATGTACGCCACGAGTTCGCCGAAGGGCATCCCGTGCTCGGCGAACTCGTCCATGTTCACGAACAGGTCGGCCACAATGCGGATGGCCATCATCGCCACGAAGCACAGGGCCGTGGAGAGCAGAAAACTGCGGACGATGTACCGGTCCAGCATCTTCATGGAGGATTCGTCACTTCCGTGCCAGGTGGGCGTAGAGCCACACGCCGCCCAGAAACAGCGCGGCCACGCCGGACCACATGACCCCGATCCCCACCACGAGCGGCACGTCGATGTTCCGGGCCATTTCCTTGCCCGTCAGGATCAGCACCACGACGGGCAAGGAGGGCAGCAGCGACACGGCGAACCCGCTGAGCAACTGGCCGCCCTTCAGGAGGATCCCCAACCCGCCGCCGATCGCGACCAACAGGAAGCAGCTTGCCCCGAAGGCGACACGGAAGTGCATCTCGGCGATCAGCTTGCTCCGCTCCCGCGGCAGCACTTCGTTCAGCAGGTTGTCGATCGGATTGCGGATCCTGGGATTCCGGCTGAAGCCCTTGTCGGCGGCCAGGTCGGCCAGTGTCACGCCCTTGACCTGATCGGAGTACCGCACGGGCAGCGGCGCCGTGATGCGCCACTCCTCGCGACCGGTCGGCTCGCCCCCGCCCGGCGGGGTGACCTGTACTCTTTCGGTCAGGATCAGCTCCGCGCGCGATCTCTCGGCGCGGGGGTCGTAGTCCGTCTCGATCGCGCCGTCGTCCGCCGTGACGGTCGCCGGCAGCACCGGCTGCCAGTGCACCGGCGCGCCGACGGCCCCGCCGGGCCCGGCCGCCAGGGCCAGGTGCAACTGCTCCCGCCAGGAGGGCACTTCCACGCCGTCCCGGCAGTATGTGGCGGAGACGGGCTTGCCGCCATCGGCCCGCAGCCGCACGCCGCCGCTGTTGTTGGCGTTCGCGCGGCCGGCTCGCAGCAGGAACGTGCGGCCCTGTGCCTCGAACCGCCATTCGCTCGACGGGCCGGAGAGAGACTCGGCCACTTCCTGACAGATCAGGTCGTGGGCGATGTGCCGCCGGATGTCGGCAACCCGCAGGCCGATTTGCGGCAGGGCGCTCGGGTCGCGGATCGCGCGGAGCAGCTTGCCCCATCCGTACCACTCCGGTTTGTGCTCCAACGGATTCGGCAGCTTGACCGGCGGAATGGGCTGGTGTCCGGCGGTGACGCGCTGGGATGCCATGTCCCCGGTGGCGTCCACGACATCGACCGACAGGTAGTGCTCGCCGTGTTCCGTGCGGAAGAAGCTCGGCCTCGCGCTGGCCACCGCGCTGACGAAGGGCGGTTCGCCCGGCCCACGCATGTACACGACGACGACGTCGCGGAGCGTCTCCTCGCTTTCGTCGGGGCGGGCCCGGACCAGCAGCTTCTCGCCCGCGCCGGGGCTGCCCTCGATGTAGCCGCGGCTGCGGAACTGGTTGTAGGTGAGCCCGCGGATATTCTGGTGCACGGCCCGCTCGGCGCGGGCGGCCATGTCCGGGGCGACGAAGTTGGTCAGCACCAGCGAGATGCAGGTCGCGACCGTCGCCAGCAGAAGCCCCGGCGTCAGAAGCGACAGCGTCGATACCCCGCTGGCGCGACAGGCCAGAAGCTCCCGGTCCTGGCTGAACCGCCCGTAGATGACCGTTGAGGCGAACAGCGCCGCGATCGGCAGCGTGAAGGTCACGGTCCACGGGAGCATGTAGACGAAGAGCTGGGCCACCTGCTCCGGCGACAGACCCTTCTGGCGCAGCGGCTTCATGATCATCACGACCGTGAACAGCAGCGTCAGCGCCGTCAGCGCCAGCAGCGTTACCCGCACCAGGTCCCGTGCGATGTATGAGTAAAGCGTCTTAAGCAAGCCCGTCGCTCCCCAGGTCCGCGCGAGTCAACCGCTGAGATCGTCTCTAAATGTAGCGGATTCCGGCCGTGAGCGTCCACGGCGTTTCGCCGGAACGGAGCGGAAGAGCCGCGAAGGGCCTTGCGGGGCTCAAGCGTCGGTGATCAGCGGCGCCTTGCCGATGGGCGGACTTGTGGCCGATTCGTAGCGGCCCAGGGCGGCCGTCACACGCGGGTCGGCCGGCCCGACGCGGCGGCGAACGTCCACGCGCACGGCACGAGGGGCGTTGAGCGAGGCGACGATCGCGCGGGCACGGGCGAGTGTCCGGCGGGCGGCTTCCCGGCCGGCCGGCGCGCGGAGCGTCCGCCCGCGGTCGGAGGGAACCGGAATGGCGATGGCCTTCTTCACGTCCGCGCCTCGCTGCGGCGCTATACACCTAAGCAATTGCCGTAAAGGCAATTAGGGTTTGCATCCGTGCGAAGCGTGGAATCCGGCGGCTCCCTCCGCGGTTCCGTGCGGGACGCTCGTGGCGTCTCTACCTCATTGTACCGCGCCCAGGACAGGCGCCCACCCGTACAGCGGCCGAATCCGTCGGATTCGGCGTCAGTCGTAGGCCAATGCCGGCCGGCTGACGCGGCGGCGGATGTCGGCCTGCATCGCGATCATCTCGCGGCGGACCCGCTCCAGCAGGGCCGCCGGCTCTGCCGAGCGGGCCTCGTCGCGCGGGATCGGCCGGGCATACTGCACGGCCACACTGCCCGGACCGGGCAGGGCGCGGCTCCGCGGCCAGGCCTCGAAGGCCCCGTCGATGACGACGGGGACCGTCCACTCCGCCGCCCGGCGGGCCAGCATGGCCACGCCCGGCAGAAAGGGCCCGATCCGCCCGTCGGTCGTCCGCGTCCCCTCGGCGAACACGACGAGTTGCCCGTCGGCCTTGAGCCGCCGCGTCGCCTCCTTCAGCGCGGCCGTGTCGGCGGCACCGCGCTTCACCGGGAATGCGTTGAGCGACTCGATGACATGCCGGAAGCCCGGCATGCGAAAGAGAGACGCCCGGGCCATGTAGCTCATCGGGCGGCGCAGGGCGAAGCTCATCAGCATCGGGTCGAGGTAGCTCTGGTGGTTGCAGATGTACAGGGCGCCGCCCGAGGCCGGTTCGAGGTGCCGGTTGAACACGCGGACGCGCCACATCGCGCACATCGTGACTTGGAAGATCCGTCGCGCCAGCCGGTACCACAGGTTGGGCGTCGGGGCGCCGCTGCCGAACCGCAGGCCCCGAAGCAACGGGTTCGGGTGGCTCCGCGGGCCGTTCACAGGCCGGCGCCTCCCGCCCCGAGCCGGGCCCGCACGTGCTCCAGCAGCGCTTGGGTGGTCTGTTCGATGCTCAGCCCGGTGGTGTCGATTTCGACGGCGTCGTCGGGCTTGACCAGCGGCCCGACGCTTCGGCCGCGGTCGCGCCGATCCCGCCGGCGCAGCGCCTCGCGCACACGCGCCGGGTCGCAGGTTTCGCCGCGCGTCTCCAGCTCCGCGCAGCGGCGCCGCGCCCGCTCGGCCACGTCGGCCGTCAGGTAGAACTTCACGTCCGCGTCGGGGAAGACGACGGTGCCCTGGTCCCGCCCCTCGGCCGCGAAGCTTCCCAACTCCGCCCCGATCTGACGCTGAAGCTTCACCAGCACCTCCCGCACGAGCGGCGAGCGGGCCGCGTAGTACGACTTCTCGCTTACGCGCTCCGTGCGGATTTCCGCGGACACGTCCTCGCCGTCCAGCAGCACGCGGATGCCGTCCGGTCCGGGCACTGGGTGGATCGCCGCCCGCCGCGCCGCGTCTGACAGGGCGTGCTCGTCCGCCAGGTCCACGCCTTCGCGCAGCGCCTTGAGCGTCACGGCGCGATACGTCGCCCCCGTGTCCAGGTAGGCGATGTCCAGCTCGCGGGCGAGGTTGCGGGCGGCCGTGCTCTTGCCGGAGCCGGCTGGACCGTCGATCGTGATAACCATGGCCCGAGTGTAGCGTTTCCCCGCCGGATGAAAAGGCCGCTGCACGGCCGGCGGGGCCTACTCCGGGTTGCCGTCCAGCGCGCCGAACAGCGTCAGCGAGGTCGCGCCGGTGATGCGAGCGGGCACGTATCGCCCGGCCAGCGACTCCGGCCCATCGAAGACGACGATGTGGTCGCCGCGCGTCCGCCCGGTGAGTTGCGTCCGGCCGGGCCCGGCGGGCGTGGGTTGGCGGTCCGCACGGCGGGAGGGCCCCTCGACGAGCACTTCCATCGTCCGTCCGATCAGCGCCTCGTGGTGCGCCCGGCCGACCTCGGCCTGCACGGCCAGCAACTCGTGGTTCCGCCGCCGCTTGATCTCATCAGGGACGTTGTCCGGCAGGTTCCGGGCCCCGGTCGTCCCCGGCCGGGGCGAGTACTTGAACACGAAGCTGTTTTTGTAGCCGCTTCGGCGGATCAGCTCGGTCGACGCCTCGTGGTCGGCTTCCGTCTCGCCCGGAAAGCCGACGATGAAGTCGCCGGCCAGCGCGAGGTCCGGCACCGTGGCCCGGGCTCGGTCGACGAGGTCGTCGTATTCGGCCCGCGTGTAGCCGCGGTTCATGCGCCGCAGGACGGCGTCCGAGCCGCTTTGAGCGGGGCAGTGCATATAGGGGCACACGCTCGGCAGGTCGCGCATCGCGGCCAGCACGTCGTCGCCGAACTGCTTCGGGTGGCTGGTGACGAAACGCAGCCGCCGCACCCCGCCAACGGCCGAGACGCGCTCCAGAAGGTCGCTGAAGCGGACGGACGCTTCGCCCCCGCGCCACTCGTAGCGGTTCACCGCTTGCCCGAGCAGCGTGATTTCGCTGCGCCCGGCCTCCGCCAGCCGCCGCACTTCCTCGACGATCCGATCCGGGCGACGGGAGACCTCCGGCCCGCGGACGTACGGCACGATGCAGTACGTGCAGAAGTTGTCGCAGCCGACCATGACGCGGACGAACGCCTGAGCCCCACCTTGCCCGGCCGGCAGGTCGCGGTGCGCCTCCAACGCGTCGATTTCCTCGGGCGCGGGGCGCTCGGGGCATTCCGGGCGGTCCGGCGCCACGCGCACGCCGCCGCGACCCTCGGCCGCGTCGGCCAGCAGTTCGGGCAACTCCGCCAGCCGGCTGGGCCCGCAGACGATGTCCAGCTCGGGGTACTTGCTTCTCAGGCCTTCGCCGAGCCGCTGGGCCATGCAGCCCAGCACGCCGAGAACCAGCCGCGGACGGTGGTTCCGCTTGCGCTGAGCGTCGGCGCCGATTCGCGAGTGGACCTTGTCCTCAGCGTGCCGTCGCACGGAACAGGTGTTGTAGAGGACCGCGTCCGCCCGCTTGCGGTCATCGGTCATCTCGTGGCCGGCTCGGGTGAGCAGCCCCATGAGCAGCTCGCTGTCCAGACGGTTCATCTGGCAGCCCATCGTTTCCAGATACACCCTCATCCCGACCATGATAACCGCTTTCGGGCCGGGCCGGCGACTCAGACCGGATCGCGGCGTGAGGCCGGGTGTCGGGGCCGCTATAATGCCCCAACGTAGAGACGCGTGTGCGGGCACCGGCGTAACCACCGACTGAAGAGGCAGCTATGGACATCAACATCCGCGTGGCCGGCGAGGCCGGGCAGGGCGTGCAGACCACGGGCAATCTGCTCGTGGGGGCCCTCGCGAACATGGGGCTGCACGTCGCGGCCGCCAAGAGCTACATGAGCCGCATCCGGGGCGGGCTCAACTGGTTCGACATCCGGGTCGGCGACGAGCCGCTCTGGGCCGGTCGGGAGGACGCCGACCTGCTCGTGGCGCTCACCGATGAAGCGCTCGAGGCCCTCCGGCCCGGCGTGACGGACGGCGGGCTCGTCCTCTACGACGGCGAGAAGGCCGACGGGGCGGTGGCCATCGACTTCACACAGGCCGCCAAGGACGTGGGCGCCTCGAAGGTGATGGCCAATACCGTCGCGGCCGGGGCGGTCTTCGCGGCCCTCGGCTACGACGTGGACCCGCTGTGCGACTACCTGGACGAGCAGTTCGGCAAGAAGGGTGCCGAGGTCGTTCAGCAGAACGTCAACTGCGCCCGCAAGGGCGCCGAGCTGGCCTCGGCCTGTGCCGGCACGGTGACGGGCCCGGCGCCGGCGGAGGCCCACGCGACGCTGGCCAACGGGGCCGAGGCGACGGGTCTGGCGGCCGCTACGGGCGGCGTCAAGGTCGTCACCGCCTACCCTATGACGCCGGGCACGGCCACATTCACCCTGCTTGCGTCGGTGGCGGACGACTACGGCATCGTCGTCGAGCAGGCGGAGGACGAGATCGCCGCGGTCAACATGCTCTGCGGTGCGACCTACGCCGGCGCGCCCGCCCTGGCGACGACCAGCGGCGGCGGGTTCGCCCTGATGGCCGAGGGACTCTCGCTGGCGGGCATCATGGAGTTGCCGATCTGCATCCTGATCGCCCAGCGCCCGGGCCCGGCGACGGGCCTGCCGACCCGTACCGGCCAGCAGGACCTCCAGTTCGCGATCCGCGCCGGCCACGGCGAGTTCGCCCGGGCGATCTATGCTCCCGGCACGGTCGAGCAGTGCTACACGCTTATGCGGCGAGCCCTGGAGTCGGCCCACAAGTGGCAGACGCCGGCGATCCTTCTGACAGACCAGTTCCTGCAGGACTTCCAGACGAACGTCGAGCCGCTCGACACGGAATACGGCCCGATCGACCGGTGTCTCGTCGAGGCCGGGGCCGATTACAAGCGGTACGCCGTGACGGAAAGCGGCGTCTCGCCGCGGGCCATCCCCGGCGGGGACGCCTTCGTGGTGATGGACTCCGACGAGCACACGGACGCCGGAAAGATCAGCGAGGACCTGATCGGCCACATGGCCCAGCAGGACAAGCGGATGCGCAAGCTCGACGGCATGCGCTCCGAGGCCCTGCCGCCGGAGTGGTACGGCCCGAAGAACGCCGAGCGGCTGATGATCTGCTGGGGCTCGACGTACGGCGCCTGCCGCGAGGCCGTGGACGCCAACAACGCCGACGACCGCCGCAAGACGGCCGCCATGCTGCACTTCGCGCAGGTCTACCCGATCGACGCCGACGCGGTGCGGAAGACGATTGGAAAGCGGGACGAGGTGTACTGCGTCGAGGGCAACCAGACCGGGCAGTTCGCGGACCTGCTCCGAGAGCAGGGCGCGCTGGGCGACGCGAAGCTGCTGACGCGATACGACGGAATGCCGTTTACCTGCGGGTATATCCTTGAGGCGCTGTAGGCGGCGCCTCCAGGGAATAGACGAAGGCCGTTGACTCGTTAACGGAGTAGGCATAGCGCGTGCAATGTGTTGAACGCGCAAGGAGTAACCGGCAACGAGAGAGCTGTCCGCCGTGACCGTTTCGTCGGTCATGGCATAGACGCGGTCCGCGAGTCAACGAGTTAACGAGTTAGCGAGTCAACGGAGAGAAGCATGCTCTACGACATTGCCGCAGCCGACACCGCCCCGGCCTGGTGCCCGGGGTGCGGGAACTTCCCGATCCTCAAGACCTTCAACGAGGCGCTGGAACAGTCCGGGCTCGATCGCCGCAAGCTCGTGCTCGTCTCGGGCATCGGGCAGGCGGCCAAGCTGCCGCACTACCCGGACGAGCCCGTCAACGTCTTCAACGGGCTGCACGGGCGGGCTCTCCCGGCCGCGACGGGCATCAAGCTCGCCAACCACGACCTCACCGTCGTCATCACCAGCGGCGACGGCGACATGTATGGCGAAGGCGGCAACCATTTTCTGCATGCGGTGAGGCGCAATATCGGGGTGAAGGCGTTCGTCCACAACAACCAGGTCTACGGGCTGACCAAGGGCCAGGCATCGCCGACCTCCGATGCGGGCTTCGTGACGAAGATTCAGACCCACGGCGTCACGGCCGCCCCGATGAACCCGCTGGCCATCGCCATCGTCGAGGGCGCCTCCTTCGTCGCGCGAAGCTTTTCCGGCGACCGGGACCACCTGCGGCAGATGATGCTGGCGGCCCTTGCGGCCGAGGGCTTCTGCCTGCTGGACATCCTCCAGCCGTGCGTGACCTTCAACCGGGTCAACACGAACAAGTGGTACAAGGACCGCGTCAAGCCCATCGCCGACGAGCACGACCCGACCGACCGCACGGCCGCTCTGGAGCTGGCCCTCAAGTGGGGCGACGAGATACCGATCGGCGTGTACTACCGCTCCGAGCGCCGTACCTTCGAGAAGACCTTGCCCGTCCTGACCGGCCGGGGGCTGGTCGGACGGTATGCGGGCTGATTTGGGGCGTTGACGCTTCATGCATGTTGTAAACAGCGGAATTGGGGGCTGAGAGCTTGCCTCTTTCATTGGGCCAGGGGGCTTGGGGGACTGCTGCCCGAACCTACCCACACGAAACAGCGAAGAGCCCTATTTGTCTTCGCCTGCTGCCGGGTCGGCGGCCTCGGCAGAGGCAAGAAGTGCGCGCTGTTCATCAGTCAGAATCTTCTCGATCACGAGAGGCATAGTGCTGTTCGCCAGAGCCGGCCACATTTCCCGGTGTCTCCCGGTGGGGCGGGTGGCGCCGTCTTCCATGGGATCGATCTTCGGCAGGTATTCGGAGCGCACCACGGCCCGCACCAGTTCAAGCAGCGCCTCCTCCTGTTCTTCGCTTAGCTCCACGGTCCCCTCAATAAGACGCCGATTGGTATCCCGGTCGGTCGGCGCGATCATCCTGGCAATCCCAGCGACGGCCAGTCGGGTGCTGTTCGTTTCAGTAAACTTGCGAAGCTGTTCCGGAGTGAGCAGCTTAAGCAGCTCAGCACCCCGGTTTTGGAATACCCAAAGCTTCTGTTCGATTTCGACGGCCGTGAGTTTTTCCAATTCCTTCGCCCGAGCCGTATCGCCGGCTTCTCCGGCATCCTTGGCCATCTTTCGCAAAGCGTCAAGCGCGGGGCCGGTGTCCCTTCTCCTCGCGGCCTCATATTCCGCAAATCTCGCAAAGAGACGTTCCGCCTGCGCCCGCTGCTCCTCGGTCATGCCCGTCACTTCAGCAAGTTCGCGCCAATCGAGGAAACGATGCTTGTACCCCTTTCGACTTATGGGATCATCTCCCCTCCGGACCGCCCATTCACCCCATGGCGGACGCAACGGAAACGGGTCGTCCAGGTTCACCGCAACGGCATGGCTCAAAGCGGCCGCCGGGATCGGCTGCCGGTCCCTGCCCGGACCGCGCCACGCTGTCTCGAAGACCTCCCGGCAATCGCGCGCCTCGATGCGGATGGTGTGATGCCCCGCCGTCAGCTTCGCCTGCCCGGCACGAGTCATCACCTTCCAGTGCTGACGCGGACCGCGCTCGCTGTTGTCCACGACCAGCTCATCCCCGATGTACAGACGGCTGGTGTAGTCGCTGGTCAGGTAGAAGGTCCAGAGGCCCGGCTCGTCAATGGCAACGTAGCCGCTGAAAACCACCGCGTCCTCGTGACCCCGTGTCCGCACGGACAGGGTAGGTACCTCGACCACGCCCGTTGCTTCCGGCGTGCGCTCGGCCAGGTCGCCGCGGTCGCTGTGGTAATAGGCGTACTTCAGGCCTGGCTTCGTCGCCTCGGGATCATCCGCCGCACGGATGGACATAGACTCGAACCGATACGGCGCGCGGGCCTCGCGGCCCAGACGAACGCCGTCGGCACCGAACGCCCGAACCTTGAGCGTCCGGCTGTCGCGGATTGTAATCGGCTCGCCCATGTAACGCGGCGAGTCGGCAAGCACTATCGCATGATCCACCGTATAGTGGATGCGGAGTTCCCGTCCGTCCGGCAATCGCTCCGTCGGGCTCTCCACCAATCTGCCACCTTCCAGCGGGTTCGGCCAACGCTCCGTCTGCGGCGGAACAATCACCCTCGCCTCGACCTTCGTGCCCTTGGCGTAGCGGCCCGCCGGCGGGTCGATGAGCGGTATGATCTCATTGTCGCCGTAATCCCACAAGGCGCCCCGGAATCCGCCCCTGACGAAACCAAGCGTGAGGGTCTGGGGCATCGCGGCGAACAGATCGTCGGGACTCGCCTCGTTGTCGGGTCCGAAGTACACGTTCTTCCATCTCCGCCGCATGTCCGCATCGCAAAGGACGATGCCGCCTTTGTGGAAATTGTCGAACAGCACGCCGTCGAACTGAACGTCGCCCGCGAATATCGCGCTTATCCTGCCATGAAGGTGTTCTTCAAAGAACTTCTGCTGCTCCGGTGTTACCGGGTCGTCGCCGCGCCCGGCGCCGGCCCCGCCCCATCCATCCCGCTCGTGCCATTTGATGACAAGCCGCGCCTTGGACGGATCCGCGCTGTGGACGCGAACGCGCGAGGTCGGCATGGTTGTGAGACTGAAAAAGTCATACCAATCGGTGCGGCCGGGGTCGCCGCCGGGCTGAGCCCGCCAACCCAGCCATGGGCCGGACAGATGGCCCGATTCCGCCTTCATCGCGCGGATATGGCCCTCCCTGTCGTTGTAGCCGACGCCGATATAGCAATCGCGCGTGATCGGACGGTCCGGCGAACCGGCACGAAGCGTCCCCATGACTACCATGCAACTGCCGCCCATGTTGGTATGCTTGCCGAAAAACGACCCGGATTGGAGCTGAAGCACCGCGCCCTCGCGAACGCTCTGCGTGGTGCGGTTCCCGATCAGCATCTGAGCATCCTCTCCCAGGATCATCACACCCCGGTGGATATGGAACTCATCCGTCGTCGAGGTCGCGCCCAAGAACTCGACGGAGACCCCGTCGTCCTTGTTGATCTGAATGTATCGGGCCACGCGCCGCCGGATACCGTCGTCCTCGCCTTGGCCCCAATCCAATCCCGGCTTGTCGTTGAAGAAAAACGTGTGTCTGGGGCCCGCCGGAAAGTAACCGTGTGAAACCCGATGCTCCCCGCCGGCGGTGATCCACACGTTGCCCCATACGCCCGGAGTGTTTCGCCCGTGGAATCGGGCGTTGTTCTCCGTCGTGATGTGCCGGGCGGAAAAAATAGGTTCGACACGCGCATTGTATTCACGTGCCGAAGCCGGAAACAGCAGATCCGCCTTCCGCCCAAACAGCACATCCGTGCCTTCGACCGCCCCCTCGGTGCTCCAGTCCACCTTGCCGCCGGCGGGTTGGAATACGCCCACGCTGTCCTTGGGCAACTGCGACACCGGCCGGCCGTTGACCAGCCAGTTGCCCGCATCCTCCACCCGCCCGCTCCGGCCGGGCCGGGCCCAGACCAGCAATTGCTCCGGTTTCTCCCACGTCTCGGTCGTGTAGGCCGGCTTGGAACCCTCTGCCGGCGGCTCATCGGGCCATTCGACCCGGCCGAGAAGCTTGGCCTCCTCGTCCGTCAGCTCGCGCTTCGCGTTCAGGACCTTCCGCTTGCCTTCCACCGTCAGCGCGTGCATGTGGTCTTTCAGGAACGACCGGACCGTCGCCAGACGCGGTGAGTAGACGATGTATCGGTCCGGCATGTCGAACTGCACGGCAAGCTGCCCCGTGACCGTCCTTCCGTCCACCAGCTCAATCGTGCACGGCTTCAAAATCAGGCCGCTGCTGACTTCGAGCTTCTCCCGCTGGGCGTCGGTGAGGACCTCACCGACCACTTGAGGATAGAGCTTCTCGTCGGCCATCGCCTCGGCGCGCTTCTCATCCTCGCCCTGTTTGCCGCATCCCTGCACCAATGCGACGCTGACCAGGATCGCCGTAAATGCTGGCAGAATCTTCACATGGCTCATTGCTTGCTCCCGTCGACTTCTTGTTCGGAAGTTCTCAAAGCGTCCGTTCAGTACTCGCGAATCGCCCCGGCAAGACGGTTCCGGGGATCCGGGAACAGGATACTTCACTCCGTGGTCGATTCACATTGGGCGGCTTGCGTTTCGGCTTCCGGCCGCGCTTCCTGAACGCGATCCGTCAGGCGCCACAAGACTACTTCGCCTCGACCTGCCGTGTCAATGCCTGTTACGCATCGTGTCCCCAACATGTGCGAGTGGCCTGCTCCTCCAGAAGCTGACCCAGATGGTATGAGAGTCTCAGGGGGCCTGGATGGGCGAGGAGACTCTGATGAGCAGACGGAGACGGCACCGTCCGGCGCAGATGCGAACGGGCGGGCGATACCCGCTGAGGGCACGAGAGGGAGAGGTGCTTGAAAACGCGCAAAAACCTTTTCTTTTCGCCGCCAAGCCGACTTGAGCTTCCCTTGAGCGTGGGCACGCTCGCATTGCGGCATGGCCATCCTGGAGATGCGTCCCCCGGTCCTCTCGGCCGTGAGGGCGCGGGCAGCACACCCGTGCCGCCCATGGGCCGGACGCCGACGCCACGAATGCGGCGCGCGACCCTTCCGGAACGCGGCATTTTCGCGTTGCCCGTTCGCGGCCGGGTCTGGTATGTTGACACATTCGCCCGCGCGAGCCGATGAAGCGAGCGGGGCGATTTCGGCCGGGTGGTCCGGCCGGCCGTCCGCCGGGCGAGTTCAGGCGGGCGCGGCGCCTGGTCCGCCGGGGATCAGGGCCCACGTCGCGACAGGCGCAACGAGCAACAGCAGGAAATCAGATGGTAGACCGCAATCTCATTCACTCGCTGGGCGTTTCGGACGACGATCTGGAGCAGGAGCTCAGCAGTTCGCTCGGCGATTTCGACGCACTGGGGGAGGTACTCGAGCAGAAGCCCACTCCGCAGGCGGGGACGATCCTCACGGGTCACGTGGTCAGCGTGTACGGGAACGACGTGATCGTTGAGGTCGGGCTCAAGAGCGAGGGGGCGGTTCCGCTGAACGAGTTCGAGGGCGATGACGTCGAGCCCGGGCAGGAAGTCGAGGTATATCTCGAGGAGGTCGAGTCGGACAGCGAACTGATCGTGCTGTCGAAGCGCAAGGCCGACCGCATCCGGGGCTGGGAGAGCATCCGGGCCAACAAGGCCGAGGGCGACGTGGTCAGCGGGCGCGTGTCGCGGAAGATCAAGGGCGGGCTGCTGGTGGACATCGGCGTTCCGGCGTTCCTGCCGGCCAGCCAGGTGGACGTCCGCCGGCCGCGCGACATCGGCGAGTACATCGGCAAGGACATCGACGCGAAGATCCTCAAGATCGACGAGGACCGGCACAACATCGTCGTCTCGCGGCGGAAGCTCATCGAGGAGCGCCGCGCCGAGGCGAAGAAGAAGCTCATGACCGAGCTGGAGGAGGGCCAGCTTCGCAAGGGCATCGTGAAGAACCTGGCCGACTTCGGCGCGTTCGTGGACCTCGGCGGGCTCGACGGCCTGCTGCACATCACGGACATGAGCTGGGGCCGGGTGGGCCATCCGAGCGAGATGCTCAGCGTGGACCAGGAAGTGGAAGTCGTCATCCTCAACGTCGACCGCCAGAAGGAGAAGGTCGCGCTGGGGCTCAAGCAGAAGACCCCGAGCCCGTGGGAGAAGGTGAGCGAGAGGTACCCGGTCGGCACCCGCATGAAGGGCGAGGTGGTGAGCATCATGTCCTACGGCGCCTTCGTGAAGCTGGAGGAGGGGCTGGAGGGTCTGGTGCACATCTCCGAGATGAGCTGGACGCGGCGGATCAACAACCCCTCCGAGCTGGTCAGCGCCGGGGACGAGGTCGAGGTCGTCGTGCTCGACATCGACAAGGACAAGCAGGAGATCTCCCTCGGCATGAAGCAGGCCGAGACGAACCCCTGGACGCTGGTCAAGGAGAAGTACCCGCCGGGGACCGTCATCACGGGCACCGTGCGGAACATGACCAATTACGGCGCGTTCGTCGAGATCGAGGAAGGCATCGACGGGCTGCTGCACATCTCGGACATGTCCTGGACGAAGAAAATCGGGCACCCCTCCGAGATGCTCCAGAAGGGCCAGGAGCTTCAGTGCGTCGTGCTGGCCGTGGACGAGGAGAAGATGCGCGTCGGCCTCGGCCTCAAGCAGCTCACCGAGGATCCGTGGCTGCGGCAGATTCCCGAGCACTACCTTCCGGGTCAGATCGTCAAGGGCGGCGTCTCGAAGATCACGAACTTCGGCGTCTTCGTCGAGCTGGAGGACGGGCTCGAGGGGCTGCTGCATATCTCCGAGTTGGCGGACCACAAGGTGGAGAACCCGCAGGACGTGGTCAACCCGGGCGACGAGCTGGAGGTCAAGATCCTGCGCGTCGACAGCGAGGAGCGCAAGATCGGCCTGAGCTTGAAGCGGGCCCAGTGGGCGGCCGAGGAGGCCGGCGAAGGCGCGGAGGCGGGCGGCGAGCCGGTCAAGCGCCGGGGCGGCCTCGAAGGCGAGACGGCCGGGCTGCTCGGCGAGCAGTACATCGACACGGTCCGGCAGGCCGAGCAGCAGGGCGAGGCGCCGTCCGAGCCCGAGCGGCCCAAGCGGGACGTCGAGAGCGAGATGGGCGAGGGCGAGCAGCAGGCCTCGGAGGACGCGGCCATGGACGCCCTCAACGAGGGCGAGGACAAGAGCGAATAGGCCCTGATTCGGGCCGATTCACCGCTACGAAAGCGCGACGGAGTTTCGACTCCGCCGCGCTTTTTCGTGCGCGGGAGCGGCCGGGCGGCGCTTCCTTAAGTGGGGTCCGGATCGGGCCGAAACGAATACAGCGCCGCGATCCGTATCGCTCGCCGCGGGCAAGCGAGGACACACCGCACAACAGAGGGAGGCGCGGAAATGGCAAGCCGGACATCGCAGGCGGGGCTCGGTTGGTATCTCGACCGCATCAAGGCCACGCCGCTCCTGACGGCCGACGAAGAGAGGCAGCTCTCCCGACGGGTGCGGGAGCACTCGGACATCCTCGCGCGGGAGCGGATGATCAACGCGAACCTGCGGCTGGTCGTCAAGATCGCCAAGGACTACTCGAACGCAGGCATGACGCTCGGCGACCTCGTGGCCGAGGGCAACCTCGGACTCATGCGGGCCGTGGAGGAGTTCGACCCCGGCGCGGGCGTCCGCTTCAGCACCTACGCGGCATGGTGGATCAAGCAGTCGATCAAGCGGGCGCTGATCAACTCCGGCCAGCCGATCCACATCCCGGCGTACCTGGCCAAGCTCATCACGAAATGGCGGCGCGCCGCGGCGGAGCTGGAGAACAAGCTCGGCCGTCCGCCGACCACGGATGAGATGGCCAAGAAGCTCAAGATCTCGCGCAAGAAGGCGGACATCGTGCGGCAGGGCCTCACGGCCGTGAACGCGCCCAGCCAAATGGGCGCCGAGGAAACGCAGGCCCTGGCCGAGATGGTTGAGGACGAGCAGGGCCCGTCGCCCGACCAGGGGCTTCTGGACGCCTCGACGGCGCCGCTGATTCACTCACTGCTGGCCAACCTCGAGCCGCGCGAGCAGCAGATTCTCGAGCTTCGCTTCGGCCTTGACGGGCACGAGGGCCCGCAGCGGACCTTCAAGGAGATCGGCGAGATCGTCGGCCTCACCCGCGAGCGGGTTCGCCAGCTCGCCCACAAGGCCCTGTCCGAGCTGAAGGAACTCGCCGACGAAGCGCTGTAAGGCCGCCGCCGGCCCGCAGCGCGGCGCATGCCTTCGCCTGAATGCTCTGCCGGGCGCGCGGATGCGCGCCGGCCTCCCGCACCACCTCGGCGCTTGCCCTGTCCGCGGGCTTCCGGTACTTTCCTGGGTATCTGTCTCCGCCCTCGGAAACGGAAAGGCCGCCATGGAGCTGGAACAGTACATCCGCGACGTGAAGGACTTCCCCAAGCGGGGGATCGTGTTCAAGGACATCACGCCGCTGCTGGCCCACCCGGGTGCGCTGCGGGAGACGGCCGACCGCATGGCCGAGCCGTTCCGGGACAAGGGCGTGGAACTGGTCACCGGCATTGAGAGCCGCGGGTTCATCTTCGGCACGATGATTGCCGAGCGGCTCGGCGCCGGCTTCGTGCCGATCCGCAAGCCGGGCAAGCTGCCGCACAAGAAGATCGGCCGGACCTACGGCCTGGAGTACGGCACGGCCGGGATCGAGATCCACATCGACGCCATCGCCCGCGGGCAAAAGGTGCTGATGGTCGATGATCTGCTGGCCACCGGCGGCACGATGGAGGCCGCCTGCGAACTGGTCGAGCAGCTCGGCGGCGACATCGTCGGCATCTCGTTCGTCATCGAGCTGGGCTTCCTCGACGGCCGCGAGAAGCTCGGCGCGTACGACGTCCGCACGCTTATCCCGGTCGACGGCGAGTAGCGGGAAAGGAGCGCCGCGGATCATGAAGAACGCCGCGTTGAAGATTCTGAACCCGATCCTGGGCCTGCTCGTGCTGAGCCAGCTCCTTACCGGCATGCTGCACGGTCATCTGTCCGACGAGCTTTTCGAGGTCGTGCACAAGGGCGGCGGCAGTGTGCTGGTCGTCGCGGCCGCGCTGCACCTGCTGCTGAACTGGAGCTGGGTCCGCAACGCCTACTTCCGCAGGAAGAAGCGGGCCTGAATCGCCTGGCGCAGGGGGGCGGCGGGGAGGCCGGGGGAAGGCCGGATCGGTCCGATCCAACTCAAGGTCGTGCGGTCGGCAGCGCGCCCCGGCCGTGGCGGAGGGAAGCGATGCCATCGCCCGCGATCCGCTTGACAGATCGCACCCTCGTTGTATAATTATTCATGGCCGGTATTTGTGTCGTTGCACGGCCAGCTCGGAGGCCTTCAAGGAGTCAGGAGATGCTCACCACACGTCTGTCTATTGTGATTGTATTCACCAGTGCGCTGTTCGCGACACCCGCCGTGGCCCTGGTCACCGACGACACGGCCGGGAGCGAGGTCGACCCGGCCGGCACGGTCGGCCTGAACTGGGACTACGTCTACAACTACAAGGGCTGTTCCGCCGTGGCGGTGGACACGCACTGGCTGGTGACGACGGCTCACGTCGCCGACGATGAACCGGGCTGGAGCCGCGACATCGGCGGGACGACCTACACGGAGCAGGAAGTGGTCTATCACAGCGCGGGGGACGACCCGGAGCACGCGACCGATGCCGACCTGGCACTCGTGCGGCTCGACAAGGCGCTGCCCGGCCACTACGAGATCTACACGGGGAGCTACCCGCTCTCGCCGGCTTCCGAGCGGCTGGAGGCCGTATTGGTCGCACATGGCCGGTCCGGAACGGTCGCGTCGGGCGGGGAGTTCTACTCCGGCACGGCCGGCACCGAAGGCACCAAGCGCTGGGGCACGAACGTGATCGACGGCATCGACCCCACGCTGAGCGAAGCCGGCTACACGTACGAAGCCATCAAGATGGACTTCAGCGAGGGGGACACCGCGTATGAGGCCGGTGCGGACGGGTGTGACTCCGGCGGCGGTGTGTTCGTCCGGGACGCCGCCGACGGCGACACGTGGAAGCTCGGCGGCACGATCACGGTGGTCTTCGGCGAAGAGGGGTCCAGAACGAGTACCGGCGCCGCCGAGCTGGCCGCCTACAACACCTGGATCACCGGCACGGTGCCCGAGCCGATGTCGATGTCCCTGCTGGCGCTCGGCGCCACGGCCGTGCTGCGCCGCCGCCGCTGAATCCGCCCGTAACGCAGGCAGCCCGCGCCCGTGACGGGCCAGGCCGCCGAGCAATTCTCGCGCCGCCTTCGTGTACCGAGGCCCGCCGTTCACCGCTGCGGCGGGACGTCGGCGCCGTAGTAGACCTCGACGGGCACGTCGGGCAGGGCAGCGCGGACGCGGTCGGCGAGGGCGTCGAGGCGGTCGTCGGGCAGCGCGGCCGCGGTGGCCGAGGCCGGCGGCCGGGCGATGGTGTAGAGCTGAATGAGCTTGATCCGTCCGCCCGAGTCGACGATCTCGCGGAGGTGCCGGGTGTAGGCGTCGATCTCGCTGTCGGGCGGTTCCGCCCCCTCCAGCCGGAAGAACATCGACTGGATGACGACCGGCCGCTCGCGGGCGACGCCGCGGATGTTCTCCAGCACGTGTCGGAGCGTGATGACCGGGTACGGCCGGTTGACCCGCTGGAAGAACTCATCCGTGCCGGCGTCGAGCTTGGCCCAGATCTCGCCGTTGTGCCGGTCGAACTGCGGCAGGATGCGGCGGACCTGAGGGGCGTCCAGCCGCGAGGCGTTCGTGATGAGCACCAGCTTGATGTCCTCGCGGCCGAACTCCTCCTTGGCGGACACGGCCGCGCGGACGGCCGCGTCGAAGTTCGGCAGGCAGGTCGGCTCGCCGTCGCCGCTGAAGGCGATGTCGTTGACGCGGCGCAGCTCGTCGGGGACGTCGGCGAAGCGGTCCTCCTCCCAGAGATTGCCGCTGAGGGCCTCGAGCAGGGCGTAGCGCAGCTCGCGGCGGAGCACGGCGATGTCGACGCCGGAGAGGTCGCGCGGCGTGCGGCGGTCGATCTGGCAGTAGACGCAGCCGAAGTTGCAGACCTTCTCGGGGTTCAGGTTCACGCCGATGCTCAGCCCCTTGCTGCGGCGGGCGATGACGGGGTAGACGTAGCGACACTCCCGCCACTGGCGTCTGTGGTCGCTGGTGCCGCGTTGGGGGTCGGGGGGGCTCGGCGTCATCGTAGGGCCATTCTAGTCTGCACGCGCGTTGCGGCAAAGGCGGCCGTAGGGGCAGAACCGGCAGGCGCCCGACTCGCACCGTTCGAAGCGGCCGGAGCGGCGCGAGGCGATCAGCCGACGGGCGAGCGCGGCGATTCGCTCGCGCCCGGCCGTGAGCGCGGCCGGCGTCAGCTCGAACGTGTGCGTCTGACCCGAGCGGAGGAAATACAGCGAGGCGTCGGCCACGGCGGCGTCATCGTCCGGCCCGGCGGCGAGGAAGCGCCCGGCCGCGTCGGCGTAGGCGAGCATCTGCACCTCGTAGCGTGCGGCGTGCCCGGCCGGCGTCTCGCCGTCGTGGAGCCGGTCGGACTTGTAGTCGAGGATGTGCCAGCGGCCGTCCGCGGACCGGTAGAGCAGGTCGATCTGCCCGCGCAGCACGGCCGGGCGCGAGTCGAGCACGAAGTCCAGCTCGCGATACGCGCGCGGCGCGTCGGACAGCTCGCTCCAGAGCGGCCCGCCGCGGAGGAGGTCCATCATCCGCGCCAGCTCGGCCGCGAGGGGCTCGGGGTCCGTGACCTCGGCCAGTTCCATCTCGGCCAGAGTGCGCGACACCAGCGCCCCGGCCGGCTGGGGGTCGGCGAAGTCCAGCAGCTCCATGCAGCGGTGGTAAAGCGTGCCGAGCGTCGCGGCGTCGAGCGATTCGGCCCGGTCGGGGCCGGCGCCGGCTTCCGCCGCCGGGCGCACCGGCGCGCGAAGCTCGTGCCGCCAACGGTAGAGCATCGGGCATTGCTCGAACTCGCCGAGGGCGGTGACGGCCAGCTCGACCTCCCCGACCTCGGGCGGAATCGGACCGAGCAGCGGCGGCGGCTCGGGTGCGGCAGCTCGCTGCATCCGCTCGGCGAGGTCGTCGGCGGAGGCGGCTTCGGCGAGCCACCGCCGGCCGGGGGGATGCTCCTGCCTGCCTTGCGCCCGGCCGGGCTGAGGGGTTCGGCACTGGACACGCACGGCGAACCGCCCGCCGGCGTACGGGAGGTCCGTCCCCGCGTCGGCGGCGCTCCGAATGTCTAGGACTTCGTCGAGCTGCCGGAGCGGGCAGGTCGAGCCCTGCCCGGCCCGGAAGCGGCCGTCCTTCCGGCGCCAGTCGGCACCGACGAACACGAGCCGGTCCTCGTGCCGCGTGGCCGCGACGTACAGCCGGCGGATGTCCTCGGCCGCGGCGTCCGCCTCCTCGCGGGCCTTGGCGACGCGGTAGGACAGCGGCGCCGTATCGCCGTCGCCGTCCTCGCCGTCGTCCTCGGTTTCGAGCTTGAGCGTCACGCCGGTATCGAGCCGGCCGAGCAGCCGGTCTTGGACCGGCCGGCGGCCCGCGTTCAGGTCCGGCACGAACACGACGGGGAACTCCAGCCCCTTGGCCTTGTGGATCGTCATCAGCCGGACGACATCCTCCGCCTCGCCGGCGACGGCTGCCTGCTCCTCCCGCGACTCGTCGATGGTCCGCTCGTTCATCGCCGTCAGCAGGTCAGCCGGCGAGGTCCCGTCCGCCGCGGCCGTGCGGGCCAGCTCCGCCAGCCGCCGAACGTTGCCGAGCTTCTGCCGGCCCTGGAACTGCGCCCGCAGCGCGCCCTCGTAGCCGGTCTCAGCCATGAGGGCATCGATGAGACCGTCGGGGCCCAGTGCGTCCTTCTGCCGGGTCAGCCGCCCGAGCAACTCGACCGCGAAGTCCAGCGCCCGCGCCGCCGGCGCCGGCAACCCGGGCACGACCTGCGCGGCGTCGCGGCCGATCTCCGCGGCCGAACCCAGCGCCGGCAGGTAGGGCGGCCGGACCGCCTCCGACAGCCGCAGCAGCGCCTCGTCGTCGAGCCCGAACAGCGCCGAGCGGAGCGAGCCGACGAAGGCGACGTCGTCGTACGGGTTGTCGATCGCCCGCAGAGCGTTGAGGACGTCGAAGACCTCCTGCTGCCGGAAGAAGCCGGTGCCGCCGACGACGTAGTACGGCACGCCCCGGGCGGCCAGCTCCCGCTCGTAGGCCAAGCTGGAGGTCATCCGTCCGAAGAGGATCGCCACGTCGCCCGCCCGAGCGGGGCGCCAGTTCTCGGCGGCGCCGTCCCAGACGATCCGCTCGGGCCCGTCGAGCATTTCTGCGATTCGCTCGGCCGTGGCGGCGGCCTGGAGCCGGGCGGCCTGGCCGGCATCGCTCACGTCGCCGTCGTCCGGGCGGGCGAGGACGACCTCGACGGACGGGTCCGGCGGCAGCTCCCGGCGGTGGGCGTTCAGCGGCTCGTAGTCGTCGCCCATCAGCGGGGCGAACAACTCGTTGACGAACGCCACGCCCGCCGCGTGCGAGCGGAAGGACAGGTCGAGCGTCTCCTGGTTGCGCGGCCCGAGCCGCTCGCACAGGTCCTCGAAGACCTCGACCTGCGCCCCGCGGAAGCGGTAGATGCTCTGTTTCTTGTCGCCGACGAGGAACAGCCGTCCGTCGTCGAGGCGGCCCTCTTCGCCAAGCAGGCGCGTGAGCAGGCCGAGCTGGACCGCGTCCGTGTCCTGGCATTCGTCGATGAGCAACTGGTCGATGCCCTCGGCCAGCGCCCTCCGCACGGCCGGGCTGCGCTCGACCAGCCGCGCGGTGTGGGCCAGCAGGTCCGTGAAGTCCAGCAGGCCCCGCGCGCGTTTGTCGGCCGTGTAGAGCACCTCGGCCCGCTCGGCCCGCCGCGCGACCGCCGCCAGCGCCTCGGCCGCGGCCCGGTCCGGCTCGCCCAGTTCCTCGGCCAGATACGCGACCTCGGCGAAGCGCGCCGCCAGGTCCTTCAGCTCGGCCCGGATCTCCTTCAGGTCGCGGGACCAGTTCCTCTTGCTGCCGACGCGTCCGGGCTTCTCGGCCGGCGCGACCGCGGCGAACGCCTCGGGCGTCCAGTGGTCGAGGTCCGACAGCAAGTGCCGCATCGCCGCCACGGCCGGGGTCCGGACCCGCTCGAGCTTGTCGTTCGGGTCGCCGCACGGCTCGGCCGCCAGCGCGGCCAGGCGCGCCCGCAGGTCGGCGTCCTCGACCAACTCGTCGAATCGCCGCCACCGCTCCTCGGCCAGCACGCTCTGCCAGCGGTCGAGGGTGGCGTCGGGGTCGAGGTACTCCGCTGTCGGCCAGCCCGCGCGGTGGTCGAGCCAGGTGCGGACGTGCCCGAGCAGTTCGTCGTATCGCAGCCGCGCCAGCAGCGCCAGCACATCCGGCCGCTCACCCTCGACGGCCTCCAGCACCGCCCGGTCCGCCGCCTCCTCCGCCAGCCGGTCGGTCAGCAGCTTGTCCGCGCAGACGCTGAAGCTCGGGTCGAGCCCCGCCTCGATCGCGCGGCTCCGCAGCACGGCCGCACAGAAACTGTGAATCGTCGAGATGCGGGCGTCGGTCAGCTCGTCGAGCCAGCCGAGCAGGCGCAGCCGGTCGTCACGCTTCGCCCCGGCCGCCCGCTCCGCGAGGAACCGCCGCACGCGGTCCCGCATTTCCATTGCGGCTTTGTCGGTGAAGGTCAGCGCCACCAGCCGCCGCAGCACCTCCTCCTCATGCGGGCGGGCCAGCAGAAGCTCCGTGAAGCGACGCGCCAGCACATACGTCTTGCCGCAGCCGGCGCCGCTGCGCAGCGCGAGGTTCTCGGCGATTCGCTCCTGGGCGGCCGCACGCTGGGCGTCCGTCAGGCGGAACGGTTCGCTCATTGTTCCGCCTCCTTGCCGGGCTCGCCCACGGGCTCGGGGCGCTCCTTGCGCTCCGCCCGCCACTCCGCGAAGTGACAGATCTGACGATACGGACACCACGAGGGGCAGTCATGCGTCGGCAGCGCGTCGAACTGTCCGGCGCGGATTCGCTCGATGAACCCCGCGGCCGCGGTGAGCGCGGTATCGAGCTGGTCGGCGTAGCCGTCGTTCGGCCGGTACGTGCCGCCATACAGCTTGAAGGCCGCGAAGGTCCGCTGCTGGGATGGATCGCCGAGGACGCGGTGGAACGCGCCGCCGAGCGATGGCTCGCCGAGCATCGCCTCGACGGCCGCGGCGTACAGGGGGAGCTGGAGGTTCCGTCCCGCGGCAACGTCCTTCGCCGGCGGCAGCCCGCCCGTCTTGTAGTCGACCACGAGCGACCCGTCGGCGTCGCCGAAGCGGACGCGGTCGACGCGGTCGATCTTGCCGCGCAGCCGTAGCGCACCGGCCGGCGTCGCGAGCGTCACGGGCTCGGCCCGGCTGTGCGGGTCGCGTTGCTCCTCCCGCGCGGGCGCCGGCAGGCCGAAGCCCAGCTCGAAGTGCGTGCTCGCGGCGGCGAGTTCGCCCGCCTGCCCGGACGTGCGCAGGTACGCCGCCAGTTCGGTCGCCATCGCGTCTCGCTGGACCCGCCACAGGCCCGGGTAGGCCGGGCGGCGAAGCTCGACCTGCTCGGACTCGGCCGCCACGGCCGCGGCGAGCGCCGCGTCGATTCGCTCCTCAGGCAGATCCCGCAGGCGGACCGGCCCGCCGGACTCGTCGGCCAGTCGGCGCATCGCGCGGAACAGCACGTTGTGGCAGAAGGTTCCCCGGTCGAGCGCCTCCAGGCGGCGCGTCGGCTCGGGCAGGGGCTCCAGCCGCAGCACGTACGCCGCGAAGAACTGCCACGGACAGCCGCCGTAGGCGTTGAGCTGTGCGGCGGAGAAGACCGCGCCCTCGCCGAATCGCTCGGCGAGCACGGCCTGAAGCTCGGGGGACTCGATCCGCCCGTCGTGGGCGTCGCACGGCCCTCGGCGCTCGCGCTGGTGCAAGCTCCACAGCCCGCGCGCGGCACGCGCCAGCACGCGCGGCGCCGCGGCGCCGGCCCAGGCCAGCGCGGGCGGGCCCGTCTCGCCGCCGTCCAGGAACGCCCCGGCCGCGGCGGCCACGAGGGCGTCCCGGCGGCTGGCCAGCTCGTCGGCGGGCGGGATGAACCGTCCCGGCGGCAGATGCGCGGTGCGCTCGCGGGCCGCCTCGCCGTCGATGCCGCCGATCGGGTCGAGCAGCCGCTGCAGGAAGCTGCCCGGCGCTCCCGGCCGCCCGGCGGCGTCACTGGCGAGCCAGCTCAGCGTAAGCGCGCCGTCGCTCCGCGAGGCCGCCAGGTAGAACAGCAGCATCTCGCGTGCGGTGAGGTCGCCTCGGGTGTCCAGGTCGATGCCGCGGGCGGCGAGGTCCTCGCGCTGGGGCTCGCTCAGCAGGGAGCCCTCCGCGAACTGCCGCGGGAACTGCCCCTCGCCCAGCCCGAGCAGGAAGACGTGGTCGTAGCGGAGCGGGCGGGCGTCGAGCACGTCGAGCACGTCGACCATCGCCTCGCGCCGCTCGCCGGCGATGGCCACGCCGTCCAGCGCGTCCCGCAGCTCGCCGGGCGGGATGACCTCTCCCGCCGAGTCCAGCGCGGAGGTCAGCGCCGCCAGCGCCCGCAGGTCGCGTGCGGCCGTTTCGGGCGCGGCGTGCGCCTCGGCGGCTTCGTGCAGCCGGAGGCCCTCGACGAGCGCGGGCACGCCTTCCGACGCGGCCCGGTCGACGAGGTCGAACAGCGCGGCGAGCATGTCGCCCGCGCGGCGGATGGCGGCGTCGGTCGGGCGGAGCGGGCCCAGCGCGGGCGCCGCGTCGGCCGGCTCGTCTTCGTCCGGCTCGGGCGGACCGCTCGCGGAAGTCGCGCGGCGGGCGAGCCGCTCGGCCGCGGCGAGGTAGCTCTCCCGCCCGTCCAGCACGTTGCCGTGACGGATGACCATCTCGGCGACGACGGCGTCGCCCTCGGTGAACTCGCCGATCGCGCCCGGCCGGAAGTAGCTGCTCTTGATGACTCTCAGCACGTCGGGCGAGGGGTAGTCCGGCGCGAGGGCGGCGGCATCGAGGGCGAAGCGCACGACGGGCTCGGCCGTCAGCGGGCGCGGCGCGGCGGCGACGGGAACGTCGCACTCGGCGAAGATCCGCTCGATCGGCTCTCGGTAGGCGTCCAGCGAGCGGGCGAGCATGGCCACGCGAAGGCCGGCGGGCTCGGCGAGAAGCAGCCGCTTGATGCGCGTCGCGACGGCCGCGACCTCGGCGTCGACGCCCGCGGCGGAGATCAGCCGCAGCGCGTCGGGCGGCGCGCAGGGCGCCGCGTCGAAGTCGAACACGCGATCGACCAACGGCGCGCCGGCGGGCCCCGCGCGGTCGCGGTCCAGGGCGATCTCGTGCAGGTCGCCCCCGAACGCGTCGCGGATGCGCTCCCGCGTCCGGGCGGTCCAGTGCCACAGCCGCCCGCGTCCGTCGGCCGCCAGCGGCAGCGTGATCAGCAGGCACGTCAGCCGCGGCGCCAGCCCGGCGAGGATCGCGAGCTGCGTCGGCGTGAAGTCCGTGAAGCCGTCCACCGCGACGGCCTCGACGTCCGCCAGCGCCGCCAGCCCCTCGTCGTTCTCCAGATGCTCGCGGGCCCGCCACATCTGGCCCTCGACGTCGTACGTCTCCGCCGCCCGCATTCGCTCCTGGTAGCGCGCGTACACCGTCGCCAGGTCGCGGCCCTTGGCGTCGCCCGGGGCCAGCGCCCGCGCGAGGTCCTCGGGCTCCACGGCCGCACGCTTCAGCTCCGCGATGGATCGGTCCAGCGAGAGGATCAGCCCCGGAGTGTCCGCCGACGCGGCGAGGGCCCTCAACTCCCCGGCTTCCGCCAGCTCCCGGACGATCCGCCGCAGCAGCCGTTGCCGCGCGACGGGCGAGAGCATGCGCCCGCCGTCGCCGGCATCCGCAAGGATGCCCGCGGCCAGCGCGGCGAAGGTCGTCACGCGCGGAGCCGCCACGGCGCCCGTCGGCGCGGCGCGGACGATCCGCCGGCGGAGGTTCGACGCGGCCGGGTAGTTCGGGGCGATCAGCAGGCAGCCGCCGCCGGTGGGGCGGGCGAAACGGGCGTGCAGTGCCAGCGCCCCGGCCGTCTTGCCGCACGCGGCGGGGCCGTGCAGCAGGACCGCCGGGGCCTCGCCGCCGAGAATCCGTTCGAGAAGGGCCGCCGCGTCCATCGGGGCCATTGTGCCACCCGCGTCCGCGCGCCACAAGCGGCCGGGCGCAGTGGCAGGGGCATCCATGATTCGGCCAAGTCCGGAATGGCCATGCCATACACGGGCGAGACGCCCGTGCCGCACACCGATGGCCGGCTACGGCTCCAGCGTCATCTCGACGATCTCGAAGTAGCCCATGGTCGTGGCTTCGGCGATCCATCCGCCGAAGTCGTCCATGTCCTCGGTCAGCAGGATGCGGGCCGGTCCGTGGCCGCCGGGCAGGGCCGCGTCGAGCCAGATCCACCGGTCGCCGACGTACGCCCGGACCCACGCGTGCGGGCCGAGGACGTGCTCTCGCCCGGCGAAGCGGTCGATGTAGGCCACGCCGCTGGCGACCTGCGCGGGGATGCCCGCCGCCCGGCACATGGCCGCGGTCAGCACGGCGTGCTCCGTGCAGTCGCCCTCGCGGCTCTCGGCGACCTCCGCGGCGCTGCCGTAGCCCACGCCGAGGTGCTTGTCGTCGATGTAGTCGCGGACGAACGCCTCGATGCGATAGGCGGCCGTGGCGGCGTCGTCGGCGTCCCCGACGGCCTCGCGGGCCAGTGCGACCACGCGCTCGTCGTCCGATTCGACGTAGCGGGAGGGCTTCAGCGCGGCCCCGGCCGCCTTGTCCTCGCCGTCGTACGGCAGGGCCGCGGAGCGCGGCGCCTCCGACGGCCGGATCGTGATGAGCAGATCGCCGCCGGCCGTCTTGGCGACGGTCTGGTTGTCCGTCTCGGGGATCTTCAGCTCGCGGTCCTCCGTCGGGCGCAGCCGGAAGACAACGGCCCCGGCCTCGTGCGGGTCGCCGTCGGGCTCGGGGCAGGCGACGCAGATTCTGTCCATCAGCTCGGCGGGCTCGACCTCGGCCAGGGCGACGGCCCTGGGGCACGAGGTCATCCGGAGCGACATGCCGAGCATCGGCGTGTCGCTGCGCAGCAGGCGGAAGTCGTCGCTCACGTAGGAGGTGGTCGTGATCTCGCCGAGGGTGGTGGCGAAAGTCGAATCGAGTTCGGTCGCCATGACCACGCGGCCGTACAGGTCGAGCTTCTTCCGCTCGTTGACGCGGATCTCGGTGTCGAGCGCCTCGCCGGAGGTGATCTCGAACGTGCGGGCGGTGTACTCGGTGCCCGGCTCGAGGCCCTTGCGCAAGGCCAGCAGGCGGAGCCCCTCGCTGAGCAGGGCGCCCTCGGGCCATTCCTGCGTCCGCGTCTGGCGGCGCTCGCCGGTGGTGGTGACGGTGGTCAGCGTGCCGTCCTCGATCGTCGCCTCCACGGTCTGGGCCATGAGGCCCATGTCGTTCTCGAGTTCGTAGCCCAGCGGCTCGCCCTCGGGCGTCTCGTAGCTGGTCTGCACGATCGTCACGCTCAGGGGCGTCGCGCCCCGCGCGATCGAGAACGACAGCTCCAACTCGGTGACGACCTTGTCCTCCTTGACGGTCCGCGTGTGCTTGGCGTGCCCGGATTTGTCCTCGCCCATGTGCACCGTGTACCAGGTCGTCTCCGAATCCGCCCCGAACGCGGCGGCCGCCGGCGCCAGCAGCGCCAGGGCCGCCACGATCGCCGGCACCGGGCCGGCGATTCGATCGTTCCGCTTGTTCATGGATCGCGCTCCTCGGTTGTCGTCGGGTTGCTCGAGCCGGGCGGGTACAGCCGGTCCAGCGCCTCGTGCCATTGCTCCGGGCGGCGGACGTCCACGAAGGCCATGCGCACCCGCCGCGCGCTTGGGTGCATCTTTGCATATTTGATGCCGAACTTGCGCATCATTCTCGGCCCGCGCCTCGGGCCGTACAGGGCGCAGGCGGCGTCGAAGTGCTCGGCCAGCACCGCGCGCTGCTCGGCGAGCGAGGGTCGGCTCGGCTCGCGCCCGGCCGCGAGCGCCCGCACCTGCCGGAAGAACCACGGGTTCCCCAGCGCGCCTCGAGCGGCCGAAACGGCGTCCACGCCCGTCTCGTCCAGCATCCTCAGGGCGTCCCGCGGGGCGTTCACGTCGCCGGAGCCGAGGATCGTCCGGTCCGGGTACCGTCGGCGAACGCCACGCAGGAAGCCCCAGTCGGCCGGGCCGGCGTACCTCTGCTCGACGCTCCGCGCGTGGGCGCACACGGCCGCCGCGCCGGCGTCGAAGGCGCGCTCGGCGATGCGGTGGAAGGCGTGATCGGTGTCGTCGTTGCCGAAGCGGCGGCGGAGCTTGAGGGTCACCGGCCGGTCGACGGCGCCGACCACGGCCCGGACGATCTCCACGGCCCGGTCGGGCTCGCGCATCAGGTACCCGCCGCGTCGCCGGCGCAGCGCCTTGCGGACCGGGCAGGCGAAGTTCAGGTCGATCGCGTCGAAGCCGGCTTCGCAAGCCACGGCCGCCGCGGCCGCCATCGTCTCCGGATCGTTCCCGATGAGTTGTGCGGCGACGGGGTGCTCGTCCTCGGCGACGCTCATCAGCCGCCGGCGGAGCTTGCCGCGGGCCAGCACCGAGGTGTCCAGCAGCATCTCGGTGGCGACGTACGGCGCGCCGAGGCGGCGGCAGATCCGCCGGAAGGCCATGTCGGTGTACCCGGCGAGCGGGGCCAGGACGACACGCATGCCGACCTCGATGTCGCCGATGCGGAATGGTTCCAGCACGGGATGCATCGTCGGCAGTATACCAGTCGTGCGGCGGTCCCGCTTGCCGTGCGGCCTACGCCTTGCCTATGATCCAAGCATGGACACACGCGAGCCGCCATCCGTCGCGATCGTCTCCCTCGGCTGCCCGAAGAACCTCGTGGACAGCGAAAGGATGCTCGGCCTGCTGGGGGAGGCGGGCTGTGCCGTCAACGCGCCGCCGGAGGAGGCGGACGTGATCATCCTCAACACGTGCGGGTTCATCGAGGAGGCGCGGTCGGAGTCGCTGGACGAGATTCGCCAGGCGATCGGGCGAAAGCGGCGCGGCGCGGTGGGGCGCGTCGTCGTCGCCGGCTGCCTGGCGAATCGAGACGGGGAATCGCTGTGGGATGCCGTGCCGGGCATCGATGCCCTCGTCGGCGTGGACGACCGGGACGAGATCGTGCGGGCCGTCACCGGGGCCGGGCCGGTCACGCTGCTCTCGCCGTGCGAGGGGGAGATTCACTCCGACGCCGGCCGTTTCCGCCTGACGCCCCGACACACGGCCTACCTGCGCATCGCCGAGGGATGCTCGCACGGCTGCACGTTCTGCACGATTCCCGCTATTCGCGGCCCGTTCCGCTCCAAACCGCCCGAGCAGGTGCTCGCCGAGGCCCGCGAGCTGATCTCCGACGGGACCGTCGAGCTGAACCTGATCGCCCAGGACACGACGGCGTACGGCAGCGACCTCGACGGCGGCTGGAACCTCGCCCGCCTGCTGCGGGCGCTCGACGGGCTCGACGACGCCGGGTGGATCCGCCTGCACTACACCTACCCGCGCAGCGTCACGGACGAGCTGATCGACGCGATGGCGGCGTGCGAGCGCGTGGTGCCGTACCTGGACATGCCGCTCCAGCACATTGCCGACGGCGTGCTGAAGCGCATGGGCCGCGGCGTCACCCGCGCGGACATCGAGCGGCTGCTGGGGCGCCTGCGGGACCGCATCCCGGACCTGACGGTACGCACGACGTTCATCGTGGGCTTCCCCGGCGAGACGGAAGAGGAGTTCGAGGAGTTGCTCGCCTTCGCCCGCGAGCAGCGCTTCCCCGAGGTCGGCGTGTTCGGCTTCTACGCCGAGCGCGGCACCCCCGCGGCCGAGATGCCCGACCCGATTGACATCGACGACGCGGCGCGGCGTGCCGAGGCGCTGATCGACGTCGTCGACGGCATCGCGTACGAGCAAGCCGCGGCCATGGCCGGGCGCGAGCTGCGCGTGCTGGTGGACGGCATGACCCGCGGCGGCAAGTGCGTCGGCCGACACGCCGGACAGGCGCCGGAGGTGGACTCGCTGTGCCTGCTCGACGCCGAGCGCCCGGAGGGGACGTTCATCGACGCCCGCGTGATCCGCGCTGACGGGGCCAACCTGATCTGCACGCCCGTCGACTGATGCGGCGAAACCCATCGACATCGCCGCGTCACGTCGTGAAAATGCTGTCGTGAACCGCAACCTCCCCAACCAGATCACCGTCGGCCGCGTGTTTCTCGCGGCCGGGTTCTTCGTACTGCTCGGGCTCTATCAGCCCGGCCGGGCGCAGGGGCCGTGGCTGCTGAACGCCGCCTTCATCATCTACATTGTGGCGGGCCTCTCCGACGTGCTCGACGGTTGGATCGCACGCAAGTACCGCATCACCAGCGCGTTCGGGCGGATGATCGACCCGATCGTGGACAAAATCCTCGTCGTCGGCGCGTTCGCCATGCTGGCGGGGGCGAACTTCGGTGACACGGCGGGCGGAGCGGCGGCCGCCGGCATTCCGGCGGTCCTGACCGGCGGCATGCTCTCGGCCGTGCAGGGCTGGATGGTCGTTCTCGTGGCGGGGCGCGAGTTCATCGTCTCCGGGCTGCGGGGCTACAGCGAGTCCCGGAACATCGAGTTCCCCGCGACGTGGGCGGGCAAGCTCAAGATGTTCCTGCAGTCGTTCGCCATCTGCACGGTCCTGTTTCAGCTTGCCAACCTGCCCGAGGCGCAGTGGGCGATCTGGCTCAAGATCGCGGCCGTGTGGCTGGCCGTGGCCGTGACGGTCCTCAGCGGTCTCGTGTACGTACGAAGGGCGGGGGCGCTGTTCCGGTCCAGTGAGTAAGCTCAGCAAGGCCATCGCGAGCGGATTGGGCACGGGCTACCTGCCCGTGGCGCCGGGCACGTGGGGCTCGGCCGGGACGGTCGGCGTGTACCTGCTCGTGGCGTGGGCGACCGGCGGCGATTCGCCGTGGGTCTCCGTCGCGATGGCGGCGACGCTGGCGGCCGCTTCGGCGGCGTGCGTGGCGCTGGGGCCGTTCGCCGAGCGCGCGTGGGGCCGGAAGGATCCGGGGCACGTGACGCTGGACGAATGGGCCGGCCAGGCGCTGACGCTGATCTGGCTGCCCCTGCCGGGCGGTGCCGCGATGACGGATTGGCTGGTCGCCGCGGGCGTGGGCTTCGTCGCGTTCCGGGCGTTCGACATCGTCAAGCTCCAGCCCGCCCGGCAGTGCGAGAAGCTCCCGCGGGGATGGGGCATCCTCGCCGACGACCTCGTCAGCGGCGTCTACGCGCTGGCCGTGACGTGGGGTGTCCTGCTGGCTGTGGGGTAGCGGCCGCGGAGGGAACGCCGGATGAATCCCTCTCCCTCAGGCCTCAGCCCTCAGCCCTCTCCCTCAGGACAGGGGAATCTCGGTGGGGTTCGACGGGAA